>NZ_JBYSWZ010000019.1:57815-183190 GCF_058781685.1 Burkholderia sp. FW306-1C-G01B | reverse complement strand
CGAGAGATCGACATCGCGGGCAACACGTCGTCGGCCACGTCGTTCAGTTTCACGCTCGATACCTCGGCCGCCGCGCCTGGTGTCGCTCTGACCACCGACTCCGGCAGCAGCGCCACTGACCACATCACCAACATTGGTACGTTGAATCTCTCAGGCATCGAAACCGGCGCAACCGTTCAGTACAGCATCGATAACGGTGCGCATTGGAGTACGAGTTTCGGTGCCCTCGAAGGCGTGAACAATGTGCAGGTTCGACAGATCGACATCGCGGGCAACACGTCGTCGGCCACGTCGTTCAGTTTCACGCTCGATACCTCGGCTGCCGCGCCCGGCGTTGCGCTGACCACCGATTCCGGCAGTAGCGCCACCGACCACATCACCAACATCGGCACGCTGAACGTCACTGGCACCGAAACCGGCGCCACGGTTCAATACAGCGTCGACAACGGCGCGCACTGGAACACGAGCTTCAGCGCCGTCCAAGGCGTGAACAACGTCCAGGTTCGCGAGATCGATGTCGCGGGCAACATCTCGAATACCACGAGCTTCAGCTTCACGCTCGACACCGCCGCCCCGTCGACGCTGTCTTGGCAATTCGCTGGCCACGCGGTGACGGCCAACACCGACACGTCCGATGTCTGGAAAGTCCTGATCCACGACAACACGACCAACGCCGATTACACCGCGACGCAGCAAACCGCCGGAACCTGGACCTACTCGCAACAGAGCCTCAATCTCAACAAGGACTCCGTCACCGTGACGGAATGGGACACGGCGGGCAACTCGCTGTCGTCCACGCATGCGGCGCCCGCCGGGGTCGCCGGCTCGGCGATCAACCTGGCGCTCGCCGATCCGTCCGGCCACGCGCCCGACCTCGCGGTGACGATCGCCGGCATCCCGTCCGGCTGGACGCTGAACGCCGGCACCGACCTCGGTAACGGCGCATGGCTGGTGCCGACAGGCGACCTCGGCGCGCTCACCATCACGCCGGCCGCATCCTTCACCGGCGCCACCGTGCTCACGGTGACCGAAACCTGGACGGCCGCGGACGGCAGCCATGCGGCCGCCACGATCGCGGACAACGTCGAAGCGTACGCGGCCAACGCGCCGATCTTCGCATGGTCGGGCGACGACCAACTGACGGGGTCCGCCGGCCACGACCTGTTCGTCTTCTCGCAGCCGATCGGCAACGACACGCTGCACACGTTCGACCTCGCCGCCGACAAGATCGATCTCGTGGGCTTCACGGGCATCGCAAGCTTCAGCGACGTCCAGGCGCATCTGGCAGACGACGCGAACGGCAATGCGGTGATCACGCTGGGCGACGGCGCCACCATCACGGTAACGGGCGTGCATTCGGCCGACCTCACCGGCGACAACTTCGTGTTCGACCAGGAACCGGTCGTACAGAACGCCGGCACCATGACGGTGAGCGACGGCGCGATGCTGCCGATCGGCGGGACCGTGGAGAACACGGGCACGATCGCACTCGGTTCGACCGGCGACATCACCCGCTTCGAGATCCTCCCGAAGAGCGCGACGCTGGAAGGCGGCGGGCACGTGACGCTGTCCGACGACGGCCACAACGTCGTGTTCGGCAGCACGCCGGATGCCACGCTCGTGAACGTCGACAACACGATCACGGGTGCCGGCCAGATCGGCGCCGGCCAGCTGACGCTCGTCAACGAAGGAACGATCGTCGCCGACGGCGCCAACGCGCTCGTGATCGACACGGGCACGCACGCGGTCGCCAACGCCGGCACGCTCGAGGCGACGGGCAGCGGCGGCCTCGTGATCGAAAGCGCGGTGAACAACACGGGCAACCTGTGGGCCAACAACGGCAACCTGACGATCCACGGCGACGTGACGGGCGCCGGCAGCGCGACGATCAGCGGCAGCGCAACGCTCGAGTTCGGCGGCGCGTCCGCGGAAAACACGACGTTCGCCGATGGCGCCGCGGGCACGCTCAAGCTGGATCAGTCCGCCGGTTTCACCGGCACGGTCAGCGGCTTCGGCGCCGGCGACTCGCTCGACCTGACCGACGTGCTGTTCGGCGACCACACGACGCTGAGCTTCACGGCCAACGACACGGGAACGGGCGGCACGCTCACGGTCAGCGACGGCGCCCACACCGCGCAGGTCGCGCTTCAAGGCAATCTGTCGGGCGGCAGCTTCCAGCTCTCGCACGATCAGGGCAGCGGCACCGTGGTCACTTACGTGCCGCCGCCGCTGCCGCACGTTCAGGAGGTTTGAGCCGTTCGGAATACCCCGTGACCGACGTCCGACGGACGCACTCTCTTCCGGATCGTCGTTCGCGGCAGTGTGTATGATGTATCTGTCGCGATGGCCGGTCGCATGATCGCCGACATCGCGCAATGTTTGATCGTGCCCAGGGCTGGCTGCATACAACCGTCGGGCGACAGGAAACAGTCGATGAACAAGAACTGCCCTCTGCTTGCCGTGCTCGCATTCGCGTCAGCGCTCGCGGGCACCGCCGCGCCCGCCGCCGCGCAAAGCCTGCAGGAAGCGGTCGAGCAGGCGATCCGGACCAACCCCGAGGTCCTTGCCACGACATACAACAGGGAAGCGGCGGATCAAGGCCTGAAACAGGCGCGAGCCGGCTACCTGCCCCGTGTGGACGTCGACGCGGCGATCGGCAAGGAGCAGCGCGACGATGTCGAAACGCGTCTGCTCGGCCTGAACCGCACGACGTTCACGCACCGGACGGCCAGCGTGACGTTGTCGCAAATGCTGTTCGACGGTTTCGCGGTCAGGAGCGAAGTGGCGCGGCAACGGGCACGCATCGACTCGTCCGCGAATCGCGTCGCGTCAACCTCGGAGGACGTGGCGCTACGCGTGGTGGGCGCGTACCTGGAAGTCCTGCGTCGCCAGGAAACGGTCGCCGCCGCCACCGACAACCTGGAATCCCACCGCCGGATCCACGATCAGATCAAGCTGCGCAGCGACCGCGGCGTCGGCCGGCGCGCCGACCTTTACCAGGCGGAAAGCCGGCTGGCGCTCGCGCAGGACAACTTGCGCTCCGAGCAAAGCAACCTGAAAGACGCCGAAGTGGCCTACGCGCGGCTGGTGGGCGTGCCGCCGAACGGGCTCGTCAAGCCGGTCGCGCCGGAAGCCGCGCTGCCGCCGACGGAACGATTCGCGCTGGATACGGCGCTGGCGAACCACCCGTCCCTCGCGGCGGCCGAGGCGGACGTCGCGCAGGCCAATGCGCACTACGACGCGGCGAAGGCCGCACTCTGGCCGCGCATCGATCTGGAGCTGAGCGCGAGCCATGACCGCGACGGCGTGCTCGGTCCGACGAACGACCGCCGCGTGATGCTGCGGTTGCGCTACAACCTGTTTCAGGGCGGCGCCGACAAGGCGCATATCGGCGAAGCGCATGCGCAGATCCGGGAGGCCGAGGAAGACCGCAACCGCACGCGCCTGGAGATCGCGGAAGGCGAATCGCACGCCTACAACGCGTACGTCACCGCACGCGACCGGTTGGTCGTGCTCAAGCAGTACGTCGATTCCAGCGCATCGACGCGCGAAGCGTACCTGTTGCAGTTCGGCATCGGTCAACGTTCGCTGCTCGACCTGCTCAACGCGGAGAACGAGTATTACAGCGCGCGCATCGATTACATCAGCGGCCAGTACGCGGAAGTGGCGAGCGCGTACCGCGTGTTCGCCGGGATGGGGCAGTTGCTCGACACGCTGCACGTCGCGCGACCGGCGCAGGCGTGGGGCGCCGGCGGCGTGCAGCCGGCGGTGGCCTTCGACCGGCGCGCATCCGAGCCCGGCAAATGACGAGGCCCCGGGGTCGCCATCGCTCGCCCGGGGCCCTTCAGTCATCGACGTTGCCCGCGGTGTCGGGCATCGTCCGCATGCCCGACACCCGACGTTCAACGTCCGTCGCGCCGCATCAGAACTCATAGCCGGCGCCCACCACCGCACCGAAGTCCGAGCGCGTATTGCCCGTCACCGACGCCTTGACGACCCAGCGATTGCTCTCCGTCACGTACGAATATCCGGCCGCGAAGCCTTGCTGCCCGTGATAGTTCGACGTCGCCGCCGACACCATCGAGCGCCCGGCCCCCGTCGGCTGCGGCAAACCGGCCACCGCCATCGCCGACGCCACGCCGCCGTACATGTCCTTCTTCAGGTCGTTGAACGAGTTGTACACCTGTCCGATCCGCTGGTCGGTGTAGCCCTTCGCCTGCGTCGACGCGGCATTGAGGTTGTCGTTCAGCTGCTGCACGTTCACCGCGTCGGTCGGCGCCGTGCCGGCCGCCACGTTCGTGACCTGCCGTTCGTTGCCCTTCGCGCCGACCGAGAACGAATTATCGCGATCCGCAACCGAGCCTTGGCCGACCGCCACCGCGTTCTTGCCGGTTGCCGTCGCCGTCGAGCCGATCGAACCGGCATCGGCACGCGCGATCCACGTCGTGTTCGCATCGGTCGCCGCCGCCCGGATCTGGTCGTTGACCGCCGCCGTCTTCAGTCATCGCCACGCAGGACTGCCACTGTGGCCACCATCATTTCTCTTCCCGCATCGATGGCGTAAAGGTGATCCCTACCAGCAATCCTTCCGGCCCGATGAAGCGACTGACGGTCTGGCCCCACGGCTCATTCCGGTTCCTGACCAGCATCCGAAACCCTCGTGATTCAAGTTCTGCCGTAGCCACTTCGACGTTGTCGACATCAAACTCAATCCAGGCTTGTGGGATAGGTACGTCATGAGGCCACGAATCCGTGCCGAAGCACGACTGAGCGGCCTGAGAGAGCGGCCACAAGGCGAAAGTGTTTGCGCCTTTCAGACTCTCCGTATGGAGGTAGCCGCCTCTCTCTTCCTTGAAGGGGATACCGAAGGCCCGGCTGTAGAGATCGCGGCTTGCCTGGGCTTCAATCACAATCGGACCAAAGCCTGCGATGAACAAGGCCGTGGTTTTTGGGATCTCTTCCATGGCTTCTCCTTCGCCGCGAATGAGCGGCGCCATGAGGAACGAACATGTCCGCCCGCGCCCGTCGATCTGATGTGGCGGCAGTATTCATGCAACGCAGGGCATGGACGAGTGTAGGCCTGTTTCAGGTGACCGGCGGGCATCTCCGCCCGGCAGCGAACAGCGATCGGGCGGGTGCGTAGCGCTCGCGGCATACTGTGCGTCACGTCACAGGCGTACTGCTGACGCTCGATTGCCCCTTTCCGGCTTTGGTCGAGCGGCCGTAGAGGCCGAAAACCGACTCCCTACCCTGCACTCCCAGGAAATCTGCGAAGAACCCGTTTTTCCATCGAGACCATGAAAATCCGTCGCTTCGTTCCGTTGCTGGCGCTCGCCGCCGCGCCCACCGCCCACGCCGCCGACAGCCAGCCTTGCGGCGACGATACCGTCACGGCCGTCGCCCGCTGGGCCGGCATCGCCAGCGCACGCATCGCCACGCGCGACACGAACCGGCTCGTCGTCGCGTCGGCGTGCAAAGTCATGCCGAACGCGCCGGGCACGACGATCGCGGCCGTGGCGTTCGATTCGCTTCCGAAAAGCAAGAACCCGGACGACAGCGCCAAGCTGCAGGTCGTCGCGCTGGTCGAGGGCGGCAAGGTCGTGGCGGCCGAGCGGACAGTGGTCCAGGAAGATGCGGCGACGGAGATCGACGAGAACAGCTATCGGATCGACACGGCGCCCTACCGGCTATCGCCCGACGTGCGCGCGTTCGGTGTCGTGTTCACGAGCAGCGCGCGCGGGCCGAGTTGCCCCGATGCCAGCGCGAGCGAGGAACTGACGCTGTGGGTACGTGAAGGCACCCGCATCCGCCCGGTGTTCGGCACCAACCTCTACGGCTGGGTCAGCAGCGAAGGCACGGCCTGCGGCGCCGGCGTCGGCGATGCGCGCAGCGAGGACGCACGCATGACGATCGCCGTCGAGAAAACGTCGAGCCACGGCTTCGCGGACTTGTCGATCACGGCCCGCATCACGAAGACGCAGCGCAAGGACGGCGAATATTCGGACACGGGCAAGCGAACGGCGCGCACGGTCGTGCGTTACGACGGCAAGTCGTATGGCATCGACATGTTCCGAACCTTCTGGTATCCGCCTTCGGCGATGAAGTGACGCAGCGGCCGCGTCGCACTGCCCTGCACGCTTGCTCGCCGTCGACCTACTCCACCACCTTCGGCCCGATCGTGTCCGTCGCCACCGGCCCGAGCAACGCATCGTCGCGCACACGTCGCGCCTCGCGCGCCGTATACCGATCCTTCAACCTCAGGAACGGCTTTTCGACGAGAAAATAACTGGCCGTCGCGGCCAGCAGCGCCCACACGATGCCAAGCGGAAACGCATGCGCGACCGGCAGGGCCGGGTTCGCGAACGGCTGCTGCCACAGATAAAGGCTGAACGAGATCGTGCCGACGAACACGACCGGCCTCGCGCGTAGCCAGCGCGCACACCAGAACTCGCTGCGGAAATTCAGCACGACGATCACGATCGCGATCAGCGCGGCTTCGAGCGTCACACCGTACGTCGCATTCCAGAAGCCGCCGAGCCGATGCTCGGCGAGCGGCATGCCGAGCAGCACGATAAAGACAATCGCCGTCACGATCCGAGTCTCGCCGCGCCACGAGCGGATCCACGCTTCGAGCCGTTCGCGGTTGAGCGCCGCATAGCAGCCGATCAGGATCGAATCGACGCCCGTGTGGAGCATCATCGCGAGCTGCCCGCGCAGCGCCGGCGCAGCGAAATACGTGAAGGTGCGCACCAGCGGCACGATCAGGATCAGCGCGGCCAGCCAGCGCGTGCCGCCGCGGCGGGCGCCGTACACGAACAGCAGCGGCCAGAACCAGTAGAACTGCTCCTCGAGCGCGAGCGACCAGAAATGGCCGAGATACCACGCGCCGTCCGGATGCAGCGCTTTGTCGCCGGTCAGCCCGAACCACGCCGAGTAATTCCACAGGTGCAGCGCGGCATACAGCCACTGCCGGCGATCGACGTCGAACCAGCCGGCGAAGGCCACGATCGCGACCGCCGCGAGATAGACATAGCAGGCCGGCCAGATCCGCAGCGCGCGGCGCACGTAGAACGACGTCAGCGCGATGCCGCCCGTGCGCGCGAACTCGGCGCGCAGCACGTTGGTGATCAGGAAGCCGCTGAGGACGAAGAAGATCAGCACGCCGAGCCGGCCGTCGGCGATCAGCCGCAACGGCGCGAACCAGCCCGTGTAGCCGCCCGGCAGCATGTGCTCGGCATGGCCGACGACAACCATCGTCACCGCGACGGCGCGCAACCCGGTCAACTGCGTGACGCGATGGTTCATCGGCTGGTTCCCGTTGGCACGGTAAAGGAGCAGGAGATAGGCCGGTGCCCCGATTCGGCGACACCGATATGCCGCCGGGATTTTGTATGAAAAATATCGGAATGAAATTACTTCAAAAATCCCGGGGCGGACACCGGCGACGGCGCACACCGTGGCGAGCCGACGTCCGCGGCGGCGAATGGGCATAATGACAAGCCTTGTCCGGCGGCGGCCGGTCCGATGCCCACGCAACGAGTTTTTTTGCGGCGCCGCAATATCCACCGTGCCGTGCCCCGCCCGCACACCGGCCCGCGCCTCGTCCGCCTCCTGTCGACCCTCACCCGGAGCCTGTCTGTGTACCCACCGATCGAACCCTACGCCCACGGCCACCTCGACACCGGCGACGGCCATCTCATTTACTGGGAACGCTGCGGCAACCCGGCCGGCAAGCCCGCCGTGTTCCTGCACGGCGGCCCCGGCGCGGGCTGCAGCCCCGACCATCGCCGCCTGTTCGACCCGGAGCGCTACGACATCCTGCTGTTCGACCAGCGCGGCTGCGGGCGCTCGACGCCGCATGCGAGCCTCGAGAACAACACGACGTGGCATCTGGTCGCCGACATCGAACGCCTGCGCGAGATGGTCGGCGCCGAGCAATGGCTCGTATTCGGCGGCTCGTGGGGCAGCGCGCTGTCGCTCGCGTACGCGGAAACGCATCCCGAACGCGTGAGCGCGCTGATCGTACGCGGCATCTTCACGATGCGGCGCGCGGAATTGCTGTGGTACTACCAGGAAGGCGCGTCGTGGCTGTTCCCCGACCTGTGGGAAGCGTTCCTTGCACCGATTCCGGAGGCCGAGCGCGGCGACCTGATGGCCGCCTACCATCGCCGGCTGACCGGCGGCGACGAAGCCGCGAAACTCGAAGCCGCGCGCGCATGGAGCATCTGGGAAGGCCGCACGATCACGCTGCTGCCCGATCCCACGCTCGCCGCGCACTTCGCGGACGGCCACTACGCGCTCGCGTTCGCGCGGATCGAAAACCACTACTTCGTCAACAAGGGCTTCGTCGAAGAAGGCCAGTTGCTGCGCGACGCGCATCGCCTCGCCGGCATCCCGGGCGTGATCGTGCAAGGCCGCTACGACATCGCAACGCCCGCGCGCACCGCATGGGACCTGTCGAAGGCGTGGCCGGACGCGACGTTCGAGATCGTGCCCGGCGCCGGGCACGCATACAACGAGCCGGGGATCCTGCAGGCGCTGCTCGCGGCAACAGACCGGTTCGCCGATTAATCAACACGACACACTCAACGCGGCGCGTGCGGCCATGCGTGCCGGCACGCGCCGCGCCGCCCGATCAAAATACGGTTTCGACGATGGTCCTGCCGCTGATCGCCCGCTCGACGAGCTGTTCGTCGCCGACCTTGCGGATCGCGTCGTCGAGCAGCCCTTCCGGCTCTTCGGTCGCCACCTTCAGCAGGCCCGACAGGCCGCGCGCGTCGAGCACCACCAGCGTCTCCATCGAATCCGCGCGGCTCACGAGCACGCGGCGCAACGCCGGCCCCGCGCCAAAGCTCGCGCAGAGCGCAATCGTCTCGCTGCCGAGCGTGTAGTCGAAGTTCTTGATCATGATCTGCCGCCGTTGCTGGGGAATGGCGAGGCGCGACGGCGCGGCGCCGTGACGTCGACGCACCCGCGCGTGCCGCCGGTGCCGGACCGAAGCTCGATCCGTTCGCCGGCAGGATCATGCTAGGCGTGCAGAATTAACGAAGACTTAAACGGCGAATCGCCCGGGCGGGCGGCATCGCGCGACATCACGGCGTGTCGAGCGGCTCGACCGTCACGCCGACCTTCAGCTCCTGATCCGCGCCGCCGCCGCGAATCACGCCGCGCAGCGGCGTCACGTCCGCATAGTCGCGGCCGATCGACAGCATCACGTAGTCGTCGCCCGGCGCGCGGTCGTTGGTCGGATCGAGCTGCAGCCAGCCGTTGTCCTCGGGCCACGCCGGGTCATACACCTCGACCCACGCATGCGACGCGTCGGCGCCGATCAGCCGCGGCTGCCCGGGCGGCGGCTGCGTGAGCAGATAACCGCTCACGTAACGCGCGGCCAGCCCGAGCGAGCGCAGCGCGCCAATCATCACGTGCGCGAAATCCTGGCAGACGCCCTTGCGCAGCCGCAGCGCATCGAGTGCCGACGTCGTGATGTCGGTGCTGTTCGGCGTGTATGCAAAATCGGCGTGCACGCGCCGCATCAGGTCCCATGCGGCCTGCACGAGCGGCCGCTGCGGCGTGAAGCTCGCGGCCGCATACGCGGCGAGTTCGACGTCGCACGCGACGTGCGGCGAAGCAAACACGAATTCGCTCGCCGCGTCGTAAGGCTGCCCCGCGCGGAACCGCAAGCGGTCGCGCACGGCTTCCCATGCGGTCGCCTGCTTTCCGTCGGGACGAGCGATCGCGGGCGGCGGCTCGCCGCGCACACCGAGCGACCACACGGGCGGCGTCACGCGCACCGTGCTGCGGCTGCGCACGAGCAGCGCGTCGTGCGGCTGGTTCAGCGCGAACGATGCGCGCGCGTTGCCGAACGCGTCGATCTCCGTGCAGATCGATTCCGGCGCGGGGTTGATGTCGAGCGAGAACGACAGCACCTGCTGGCGCGGCGTCGCGAGCGGTTGCAGGCGCGCCTGGTGCTGCGCCGATTCGACGCGCGCCGCGTACCGGTATTCGGTATCGTGCGTGACGCGCAGCAATCGGCCGGGCGCAATGGCGGCGGGTGCAGCAGGCGCGGCCGGCGCCGCTGCCTGTCGTCCGTTCCCGGAACCCGGCGGCGTTTTCGTCGTGCCTTTCGTCGTCACCATAGCGTCCTGCCCGCCTCGCGCACGTGGCTGAAATAACGCTCGCCGATCCGGTTCGACAGCTCCCAGACCGCCTTCGCCGTCGCATCGAGCATGCCGAGCAGCTTGTCGTGCCGGCCGCCGTCGGCGGTTTCGCACAGCTCGTGCAGCGACCACGCGGGCACGTCCGGAATCGTCTCGGCCAGCTCGGACAGTGCATAGCCTTCGCTGCGCTCGACCTTCGCCAGCCGGCCGCGCAGCGCCTGCACGACCCAGCCGAGCGAGCGCGGGTTGTCGGTATCGAGCACGACGAGCGACAGCAGCGGCGCGACGTCGAAGCCGCGCTGGAACCGCGAGCGGAACGTGATCGTGCTGTCGAACAGCTCCAGCACGAGCTCGAAGCCGTCCTGCCGGTACACGGCGCCTTCGTCGAACGCGAACTTCAGCACGCTGCACAGAAAGTCCAGCCGGTCGATCTGCCGGCCGATCGACAGCAGCCGCCAGCCGTCGTCGCGCGTCATGTGGTCGGTCTGCGCGCCCGTGATCGCGCCGAGCAGCAGGCCGAGGCGCTCCAGCAGCTGCAGCGCCTCGTTGCCGATCTGCTCGTCGGCTTCCGGATGGTCGGCGCTGTCCGCGAACAGTTGCGTCGCGTCGTCGATCAACCGCCACTGATCGCTCGACAGCCGTTCGCGAATCGCGGCGGCGGCGCCGCGCATCCCGAACAGGCATGACGCGATTCCCGACGTGCGATCCGCGCCGCGCGTCAGCGACGTCGCGAGCGCGTGCAGGAACGCGCGCGGCGCATCGACGGCGTTCGGCGCGTCGGCCGCGATCAGGCCCGTGTCGCGGCACAGCGTGTCGAGCAGTTCCAGGTGCGCGGGGCTGTCGACGTCGTCCTCGCCGCGCAGCCGTTCGAGCGCGGCGCGCGCGAGGCGCATCAGGTTGGTCGCGCGCTCGGTGTAGCGGCCGAGCCAGAACAGGTTCTCGGCCGCGCGGCTCGCGATCGCGCGCGGCCGCTCGACGAGGTCGTCCGGGCCGAGGGACGTTTGCAGCAGCGTCGTCGAATCGACGATGCCTTCGGTCATCACCCACGTATCGACGGTGCTGCCGCCGTGCGGCATCGGCGCGTTGAACAGCGTGTCGCGCGTGCCGACCCGCGACAGCCCGCCCGGCAGGAGCCGCCAGCGCTGCGCGCCGTCGGCGAGCGCGAACACGCGCAGCAGCAGCGGCTTCGGCACGATGCGCGCGCCGCCGTTGCCGTCGGGCGTGCCGTGCCCCGGCCAGGTCGGCGCCTGCGACAGCGGCAGGTCGGCCTGCACCGTGTAGTGTTCGGGCCGCGCGAGTATCCGCGCGCGCCAGTCGGCAAGCTGCGCCTGCGTGAGCCGCGCGCCGATCACCGGGTCGAACGGGCCGCCCGCCTGCACGTCGGCCGGATACGACGCCTTCACGATGCCGCGCGCGAGCTGCGGCAGCGCGTCGTCGCACGCGGCCGCCTCGCCGCACCACCACGAATGCACGGCCGGCAGCGTCAGCGTTTCGCCGAGCAGGCCTTCCGCGAGACGCGGCATGAAGCCGAGCATGGCTGGCGACTCGAGGAAACCCGAGCCCGGCGCGTTCGCGAGCAGCACGTTGCCCGCGCGCACGGCCTGCAGCAGCCCCGGCACGCCGAGCATCGAATCGGGCCGCAGTTCGAGCGGATCGAGCCACGCGTCGTCGACGCGCCGCAGGATGCCGTGCACGGGTTCGAGCCCGCGCAGCGTCTTCAGGAATACGCGGTTGTCGCGCGCGGTCAGGTCGCCGCCTTCGACGAGCGTGAGGCCGAGATAGCGCGCGAGATACGCATGCTCGAAATACGTCGCGCTGTGCGGCCCCGGCGTCAGCAGCACGATCCGCGAATTCCTGGCGGCCGGGCTGAGCGCCTGCATGCTCTGCAGCAGCGCGCGGTACGCGGACGCGAGCCGCTGCACGCGCAGCCCGCGAAACCCGCGCGGAAAGAGCCGCGACACGATCAGCCGGTTTTCGAGCAGATAGCCGAGCCCGGCCGCGCCCTGCGTGTGCTGCGCGACGATCCTCCATTGCCCGTCCGGGCCGCGCGCGAGATCGAACGCGACGACGTGCAGCCATGTATCGCCCGGCACGCGCGCACCGCGCATCGCGCGCAGGTAGCCCGGGTGGCCGGTCACGAGCGCGGGCGGCAGCAGCCCGCGCTGCAGGATCGTCTGCGGCCCGTACAGGTCGGCCATCGTCGCGTTGAGCAGCCGCACGCGCTGCAGCACGCCGCGCTCGATCGCGACCCAGTCCTCGGGCGTGACGATCAGCGGCAGCAGGTCGAGCGACCACGGGCCGGCCGCGCCGTCGCCGGCGCGCTGCTCGTGCAACTGGTAGAACAGGCCGTTCTCGCGCATGCGCCGGTGCAGCGCGTCGGCACGGCGATCGAGGTCGGCCACGCCGTCGCTGCCGATCGATGTGAAGAAACTGCGCCATGCGGGCGCGAGCGCAGGCGCGTTCAGGCCGGCCGCGCTGCCGCGCAGTTCGTCGTAACGGCCGGCGGCCGCCGGCGCCGCAAGCGCGGCGGCCAGTTCGGCGGCGTCCGGCTGCGCGCCGGTATCGAATAGCGTGGGCATCGCGTCGGGGTCGGCGAGATGGTCGGAGTAAATGGGCTGCACGGTGTCGTTTCGTCGTCAGGGCGCGGCCGCGCATGCACGCCGCCGCACCGGCGGCGGGCCGCGGCGCGCGGCCGCAATCTGCCCGCATCCTAGCATTCCGGCGGGGCCGCGATCGGCCGGCGCGCCGGGAAATCGCGAACCGCGCATCGTCGTCCGCCCCGTCATCGGCCGGTCACGGCCGCCGCAGATCGAGCGTGAACGGGAATTCGCGGCTCGGCGCGGCAGCCGACACGCTCATCCGCCCCGGCGTATGCCCCATCTCGACGAAGCGCGCGAGCCGGCGGCTCTCGGCCTCGTACGCATTGACGGGAAACGTCGCGTAGTTGCGCCCGCCCGGATGCGCGACGTGATAACGACAGCCGCCGAGCGAGCGCTGCAGCCACGTATCGACGATGTCGAACGTGAGCGGCGCGTGCACGCCGATGGTCGGATGCAGCGCCGACGGCGGCGCCCACGCCTTGTAGCGCACGCCCGCGACGTATTCGCCGACGGTGCCGGTCGGCTGCAGCGGCAGCGCGCGGCCGTTGACCGTCACGACGTGCCTGTTGTCGTTCAGCCCCGTCACGCGCACTTCGAGCCGTTCGACCGACGAATCGACGTAGCGCACCGTGCCGCCGGGCGCGCCCTCCTCGCCCATCACGTGCCACGGCTCCAGCGCGCCGCGCAGCGACAGCTGCATCCCGTTCACCGCGATCTGGCCGAACAGCGGGAAGCGGAATTCGAAGTGCGGCGCGAACCATGCCGGATCGAACGCGAAACCGGCGTCGCGCAGTTCGGCCAGCACGTCGTCGAAATCCATCTGAAGGAATGCGGGCAGCATGAAACGATCGTGCAGCGCGGTGCCCCAGCGCGTAAGCGGCGTCGTGTACGGCGCGGCCCAGAAGCGCGCGACCAGCGCGCGCAGCAGCAATTGCTGCACGATGCTCATCCGCGCATGCGGCGGCATCTCGAACGCACGCAGTTCGAGCAGGCCGAGGCGGCCGGTCGACGAATCGGGCGAATACAGCTTGTCGATGCAGAACTCGCTGCGGTGCGTATTGCCCGTCACGTCGATCAGCAGGTTGCGCAGCACGCGGTCGACGAGCCACGGCGGCATGTCCTGCCCGTAGAGCAGCTTGTTGCGCTGGATCTCGGCGAACGCAATGTCGAGTTCGTAGAGCTGGTCGTTGCGCGCCTCGTCGACGCGCGGCGCCTGGCTCGTCGGCCCGATGAAAAGCCCGGAGAACAGGTACGACAGCGACGGATGGTTGTGCCAGTACGAGATCAGGCTCGCAAGCAGGTCCGGGCGGCGCAGGAACGGGCTGTCGGCCGGCGTCGCGCCGCCGAGCACGAAGTGGTTGCCGCCGCCCGTGCCGACGTGACGGCCGTCGACCATGAACTTCTCGCTGCTGAGCCGCGACTGCCATGCGGCGTCGTACAGGAATTCGGTGTGATCGACGAGCTCGTCGAAGCTCGCGGCCGGATGGATGTTCACCTCGATCACGCCGGGATCGGGCGTCACCTGCAGCAGCTTCAGCCGTGCGTCGCGCGGCGGCGGATAACCTTCGAGCACGAGCTTCACGCCGAGCGCGTGCGCGGTCAGCTCGATCGCGCCGAGCAGTTCGAGATAATCCTCGAGCGCGGCGAGCGGCGGCATGAACAGGTACAGGATGCCTTTGCGCACTTCGACGCACAGCGCGGTGCGCGTGATCCACGCGGCCGATTCGAAGCGCTCGGGCCGGCGCTGCGGGTCGTGCGCATGCGCGGCATGCCGCCCGCTGGCCGTGTCGTCGCCGCGCCATTGCATCACGGTCTGCGCGGACGCTTCGCGATGCACGCCGGACAGGTAGCGCGGCGCGTCGGCCGGGCCCGCGTAGCGCGCGCGGATGGCGGCGGCTTCCGGCAGCGCGGCGCGCGGCGCGAACGGATCGCGCTCGACCAGGTACGGATGGTCGGCGCGGGCGGCCCACGGCAGCGAATCGAGCGGCAGCCGATAGCCCATCGGCGAATCGCCGGGCACGAGGTACATCCGCTCGTCGCGGAAGAACCACGGGCCCGTCTGCCAGCGCGGCCCGTCGAGGCCCGGCCGATGGCGGCCCCGCTCGTCGTCCGTACGCTTGACCGGCAGCACGTAGCCGACCACGCTGTCGAGCTGCTGCTCGAACACCTTGCGCAGCCGCGCGCGTTCGAGCTCGTCGTCGAGGCGCGAGTCGAACGGATCGACGTTGACGGGCAGCCGGCGTTCGCGCCACAGGTAATACCAGACGTCCTCGTAGCCGGGGCGGATGAATTCGTCGGTCAGGTTCAGCCGCGCGGCCAGCGCGTCGATGAAGCGTTTCGCGTCGTCGGTCGTATACGCGGACGGCTCGCGCTCGTCGGCGAACAGCGACGGATCGTGCCATACCGGCTGGCCGTCCGCGCGCCAGAAGATCGACAGCGCCCAGCGCGGCAGTTGCTCGCCCGGATACCACTTGCCCTGCCCGAAATGCAGGAAGCCGCCGTCGCCGTATTCGGCGCGCAGCCGCTGCACGAGCTCGGTCGCATAGCCGCGCTTGGTCGGGCCGAGCGCATCGGTGTTCCATTCGGCGCCGTCGCGATCGTCGATCGACACGAAGGTCGGCTCGCCGCCCTGCGTGAGCCGCACGTCGCCGGCCGCCAGCGCGCCGTCGACCTGCGTGCCGAGCGTGCGCACGGCATCCCACTGCGATTCCGTATACGGCTTCGTCACGCGCGGCGATTCGTACACGCGCGTCACGGCCATCTCGTGCTCGAACGACACCTCGCATTCGTCGATCAGCCCTTCGACCGGCGCGGCGCTGGTCGGCTGCGGCGTGCACGCGAGCGGGATATGCCCTTCGCCGGCAAGCAGGCCCGACGTCGGATCGAAGCCGATCCAGCCGGCGCCCGGCAGGTAGACCTCGCACCACGCGTGCAGGTCGGTGAAGTCGACCGACGTGCCGCTCGGGCCGTCGAGCGATTTCACGTCGGGCGTGAGCTGGATCAGGTAGCCCGACACGAAGCGCGCGGCGATGCCGAGATGGCGGCAAAGCTGCACGAGCAGCCATGCGCTGTCGCGGCACGAGCCGGATGCGAGTTTCAGCGTCTGTTCGGGCGTCTGTACGCCCGGCTCCATCCGCACGAGGTAGCCGATGTCGTGCTGAAGCTGCTGGTTCAGCGCGACGAGGAAGTTCACGGTGCCGGCCGGCGTGCGGTCGACGCCATCGACATACGCGCGGAACAGCGGCGACGCACTCGTCTGCGGATCGCATACGAGATACGGCGCGAGCTCGGTCTTCAGCGCGTCGTCATAGTCGAACGGATATTGCTCCGCGCTCGCTTCCAGGAAGAAGTCGAACGGGTTGTACACCGACATCTCGGCGACGAGATCGATCGTGATCTCGAAGTACTCGGTGCGCTCCGGAAACACGAGCCGCGCGAGATAGTTCGAGAACGGGTCCTGCTGCCAGTTGATGAAGTGCTGCGCGGGCTCGACCGTCATCGAATACGCGAGGATCGGCGTCCGGCAGTGCGGCGCGGGCCGCAGCCGCACGACCTGCGGGCCGAGGTTGACGAGCCGGTCGTAACGGTAGCGGGTGGTGTGATGCAGCGCGACGTGGATGGACATGGGAGCTCGATTCGGGTTGGATCGGCCGCGCGCGCCGCGTCGCTGTCGACGCGGCGGCCCGGCATGGCGGATGCGGCGAAAGCGCGCGTCCGGTCAGACGAGTTCGGGCGTCTGCACGACGCTGATCTCGACGCCGACAGCCGTCGCGCCGAGCCCCGTCACCGGCTGCGCGTCGCGATAGTCGAGGCCGACCGCGATGCGCACGTAGCGCTCGTCCGGGCAGCGGTTCATGAACGGATCGAACCCGACCCAGCCGAGCCCTTCGACATAGGCCTCGGCCCATGCATGGCCGGCCGGCTGCTGCATCAGCGCGGCGGCTTGCGGCTGCGCGCCGAGCGCCGCCTGCGACTGGCCCTGCGACTGGCCCTGCGATTGCGACTGCGCAGCATGCGACGCGCCGAGCGCCTGCTGCATGCCCTCGCCGCTCTGCAACGCGAGCGCTTCCTCGTCTTCGTCGTCGCCCGCGTTCTGCTTCGCGTCGGCGATGCGCTGCATCGCGCTGTCGGCGAGCACGTAGCCCGAGATATAGCGGGCGGGAATCTTCAGCGCGCGCGCGGCCGCGATGAACGCGTGCGCATGGTCGCGGCTCGTGCCCTCGCCGCTTTGCAGCGCGGTTTCCGCATCGACGGGCGCGTCGGCGGCCAGGTTCGGCGCGTACGCGATGCGGCCGTGCACTTCCGTCATCAGCCAGTGCAATGCGTCGAGGCCGTACGGCTCGATCGGCAGCGCCTGCGCGAGCGCGCGCACGGTGTCGCCCGCCTTCGTGAGCGCGGTCTCGCGCTCGAAGATCCACGGCGGCGCATAACCTTCGGGATTGCCGAGAATGCCCGCGCGGTCTTGCGTCTCGACGACGCCGGCCGCGACGACGACGATCTCGGCCTTCGCGCCGCGGTCGTGACGCACGAGGTCGATCCGGTTGCCGAGCCCGTCGGCGTACGACAGCGTCGGCTCGACGCCGTCGATCGTGACCTGCCACGCGCGCACCGTCTGCCCGGGCCCGGACTGCGGGCGCAGCCGCAGCCGTTGCAGCGCATGGGTGGCTTGATCGTCGAACTGATAACGCGAAATGTGTCGGATGGCGAGTCGCATGGCAAGCCTCAGTCGAAGTTGTAGGCCTGGGCGATTTCGAGCCCGAGGCTGTTGTTGCGGCCGATGAAGTCGGTCAGGAACTCGTGCAGGCCGCTCTTGAAAATCCGCTCGACCGAGGTATCGGACAGCATCTGCAGGATCTTCGCGGCCGTGTCGTGACATGGGTGTGTCACGCCGTAATCCTTCGCGAGCAGGTTCAGGCTCGACACGACGCGCCCGTAGCAATAACGCAGCGAACGCGGCATGCGGCCGTTCAGGATCAGGTAGTCGGCGATGTTCATCGGCTTGTACTGCACGTCGTACACCCAGCGGTACGAACGGTGCGCGGCCACGCAGCGCAGGATCGTTTCCCACTGGTAGTTGTCGAGGATCGTGCCCACGTGCGACACCGACGGCAGCAGCAGGTGGTACTTCACGTCGATGATGCGCGCGGTGTTGTCCGCGCGCTCGACGAACGCGCCGATCTGCGCGAAATCGAAGATCTCGTTGCGCAGCATCGTGCTGTAGAAGCTGCCGAGGATCAGCGCGGTTTCGCGCTTCACCGCGTCGAGCACCGCCGGCAGCTCGCTCTCCGGCACCGGCCGCTCGAATGCGCGGCGCAGCGCGAGCCACGCGCCGTTCACGCTCTCCCACGCCTCGCGCGTGAGCGCCGTGCGCACCATCCGCGCGTTCGAGCGCGCGGCCTCGATGCACGACAGCACGCTCGACGGGTTGTCGCGGTCGCGCAGCAGGTAGTCAGTCACGGTATCGGCCGCATACGCATCGTATTTCTGCCGGTAGCCGTCGTCGGCGCCCGAGCTGACGAGCACCGACGACCATTCGGCCGGCGCATCGGACGTGCGCGTGAGCGCCATCCGCAGCCCGGCATCGACGATGCGCGCGATGTTCTCCGCGCGCTCGATATAGCGGTACATCCAGTAGAGACCGCTTGCAGTACGTCCCAGAAGCATCTCGTGTCCACTCCGTCTTCGTTCGGTTGGCGCGCCGGCTCCGGCGCGCGCGGTCGTGTCCGGCTCAGTCGGCCAGCACCCAGGTGTCCTTGGTGCCGCCGCCCTGGCTCGAGTTGACGACGAGCGAGCCCTCCTTCAGCGCGACGCGCGTGAGCCCGCCCGGCGTGATGCGGATCCGGTCCGACACCAGCACGAACGGGCGCAGGTCGACGTGGCGCGGCGCGAGGCCGGCTTCGGTCAGGATCGGCGTCGTGGACAACGCCAGCGTCGGTTGCGCGATGTAGTTCGCGGGCCGCGCGCGCAGCTTCGCGGAAAACGCCTCGATCTCGGCCTTCGACGCGCACGGCCCGACGAGCATCCCGTAGCCGCCCGAGCCGTGCACTTCCTTCACGACCAGTTCGTCCAGATGCTCGAGCACGTATTTCAGGCTGTCCGCATCGCCGCAGCGCCAGGTCGGCACGTTCTCCAGCAGCGCCTTGCGGCCCGTGTAGAACTCGACGATCTCCGGCATGTACGAGTAGATCGCCTTGTCGTCGGCGATGCCGGTGCCGGGCGCGTTCGCGATCGTGATGTTGCCCGCGCGGTACACGTCCATGATCCCCGCGACGCCAAGCACCGAATCGGGGCGGAACGTGAGCGGATCGAGGAACGCGTCGTCGACGCGCCGGTACAGCACGTCGATCGGCTGGAAGCCTTCGGTCGTGCGCATCGCGACGCGGCCGTCGATCACCTGCAGGTCGCTGCCCTCGACGAGGTGCACGCCCATCTGGTCGGCGAGGAACGAATGTTCGTAGTACGCGGAATTGTGGATGCCGGGCGTCAGCACGGCGATGGTCGGGTTGTCGGCGTTGCCGCCCGGCGGGCACACGGCCGCGAGCGACTGGCGCAGCATCTGCGGATAGGTCTCGACCGGACGCACCTTCACCTGCTGGAACAGCTCGGGGAAGAGCTGCATCATCGTCTCGCGGTTTTCCAGCATGTACGACACGCCGGACGGCGTGCGCGCGTTGTCCTCCAGCACGTAGAACTCGTTCTCGCCGGTGCGCACGATGTCGACGCCGATGATGTGCGTGTAAACGTTGCCGGGCGGCCGGAAGTCGATCATCTCCGGAATGAACGCTTCGTTGTGCGCGATCAGGTGCTTCGGCACGATGCCCGCGCGCACGATCTCCTGGCGGTGGTAGATGTCGTCGAGGAACGCGTTGAGCGCCATCACGCGCTGCTCGATGCCGAGCGACAGCCGGCTCCATTCCGAACCCGAGATGATGCGCGGGACGATATCGAACGGAATCAGCCGCTCGGCGGCCTCCGCGTCGCCGTAGACGGCGAACGTGATGCCCGTCTTGCGGAACACGCCCTCCGCGTCGTGGGCTTTCTGGGCGAGGCTCGCGGGATTCTGCGTGTCGAGCCATTGCTTCAGGCGCGCGTAAGGCGCCCTTACCATGTCGCCGGATTGCAGCATTTCATCGAATGGCTTCATCGATCTTTTCTCCATCGATCGTTTTCCCCGGCATTGCGCATGCCGGACCGGCGTAATGACTACTCTGCAAGGACCGTGCCTTGCGATATCCCCCCTTTTGCGCCGCGCCGGGCATGCCCGCGCGGCCTGCCGCACCATTACGGTGCAGCGCGCGACGCCGATGGCGGCATCGATGCGCCGCGATCGCGCACGGCCCGATGCTGCACCGCGTCTGCCGAACATAGTTCTCCCGCGCGTCATGAATGCGCAATCTGCACTGCACAAAAAGACGGCCCGCCCGGAGCGCCGCAGCGCCGGCCGCCGGATCGCCGGCCGCCTGAACCGAAGGGCGGGAAGGCGGGCCGGCACGCGCACCGCGCGGCCAGGCCCTGGGGAAGTACCGTCTGCGGCGGCACCGGCAGTTCGACGCGATGAACTAACCGGTTAGCCGGGTCCGGCACCTCAACGCTATGCAGCCGTAATCCCGCCGACAATGCCCATGCATATTTCGACTGACACCCATCGAAAAAAAACATCGGGACGACCGGCGCGAGGCGCGGTACGCTAGAAAATTGTTGCAGCGAAGCGGCGCCGCCGCCGCCCTCCCGGCGCCCGACTATAAAAAGCGAAGATCGAAATGGAAGCAAAGTGGCTGGAAGATTTCCTGAGCCTTGCGGATACCAAGAGCTTTTCCCGTGCCGCGCGTAACCGGCACCTGACGCAGTCTGCATTCAGCAGACGAATCGCCGCACTCGAAACCTGGATGGACGCGAAGCTGGTCGACCGGAGCATCAACCCGATCACGCTGACGCCGGCCGGACAGATGTTCCGCGGGCTCGCCGCGGACATCCTGCGCAGCATGTATGCGGCGCGCAATCTCGTGAACGGCTACGACCAGTTCGCGGCCAGCGACCAGGTCGTGCGTTTTGCCGTCGCGCATACGCTCGTCTTCACGCTGTTTCCCGAATGGCTCAAGCAGCTCAACGGCGAGGTCGGCCACGTGACCGCGCGCGTGAACGCGGTGAACGTGCCGGAAGGCGTGCAGCAGCTCGTCGAAGGCGAATGCGACCTGCTGCTCGGCTATCACCATCCGCAGTTGCCGATCGTGCTCGACCCGAACCACTTCCCGTTCGTCAGCCTCGGCGTCGAGCGGATCCTGCCGGTGTCGACGCCCGACGCGCGCGGCAAGCCCGTGTTCCAGCTGCCGGGCACGCCCGATGCCCCGCTGCCGCTGCTCGCGTATTCGTCGGGCGCGTTTCTCGGGAACATCGTCGAGATGCTGCTGCTGAATGCGACCGAGCCGTACGTACTCCACCGATGCTTCGAGACGCATATGTCCGAGGCATTGAAGGGCATGGTCGTGGCCGGGCACGGGATCGGCTGGCTGCCCGAAAGCTGCGTCGAGAAGGAACTCGCGGAGGGCACGCTCGTGTGCGCGGGCTCCGGGGACTGGATCACCGAACTCGAAATCCGCCTGTATCGATCCGCGCGCAAGCGCGGGCTCGCGGCCGAGCAGCTGTGGACCTACATCATGAACCGGCCGCGCACGGCGGCCGAAGGCGCGAGCGCTGCCGAGCAAGCGGCCGCGCCGGCGATGCGCATCGCGCGGCGAAGCGCGGGCGGCAGCCGCTGACATTCGCGTCCGCGCCGTGCGCGTCAACGGCGCGGGTGCGGATGCGATCCCGGGCAATGCGGTGTCCGCGTGCCTGTGGGTCGCGCCGCTTCATATCGAACGCGCCCTCCTTTCCCGCAGCAATCGGCAATCCCGCCGCAACCCTCGAAATCACTTTTCAGGCCTGGAATCGATATCAAATAAAATGCAAACGTTTGCGATTAAAAATCGCATCTTTTAATCTCGTCGCGTCGACCTCCAATATCTCTTCTTATTTTAATATCAGAAATACCCTGTTACAGAACAAATAAAAAGTTTCTATTTGCATGTAACGAAACGAATATCAAAAAAGACGTCGCGCCCCATTTAAAATCGCGTAATCTGTGTCTAAAATTCATCGATTCGCCTTGAACACAGGCGCAAAACTTTCTTTTATCAGTCGTTATTTTTCGGTACGAATTTCGATACCTCCGACTTGATTCAATGCGTGCTCGATCATACGTACCGAAAGCAATATTCATATCTGGCAATATCGACTTTCTTCAGCGGTAAGCGGGGCGTACAAATCCGTCGCAATCCTGTTTAGATAATATCTTTCGCCGCCGTTCCATTCAAGCCACACGCGGTTGTTGATTCAAAATCCATCGTGTATCAATAGCGTGTCGCAAAAAGAACGTCGGCAAACTTGACTCGGAGACCCGGAATGAATGCGCTGCCATTGATTCCGGACGGGAGGTTGCAATGTCTTCCTCGTTTCGACAACATGCTCGCCCTTTCCTGAGCGTCGTCATATCCGCGCTCTGCCTGAATGCCACGGCCCAGACACCCGCGTCCGGTTCCGGCTCAGGCCGCTACGTCATTTCGTATATCTGCGGCGATGCACAAATCGACGGTACGGCGCCGCTGCCCCCCGACGGCCGTCCGTACAACCTCGGCGTGTCGTTCGCGTCGGCCCGGACCGGGCAACCGCTTGCCAACGTACAGGTGCGCCTGAGGCGACACGGCCGCGTGCTCGTCGAATTCAACGCATCGGGATCGCGCTGCCTGTTCAGCGTGCCCGAGGCGAGCTACCGGGTCGAAGGGACCTATCAGGGCGCCACGCAGTTCGCGATCGTCGAAACGGGCGTACTCACCACGCAATTGCGATGGTGAGCGCCGCCTGAACCCGCTCCGACAATGTCATTCACCGCAGCGTATCGAATCGAGGAGCATTGAATGGCTCGCGCAGAACGACCGGGCGACCCGCCGGCCCGCCAGTCGAAACCCTCCTGGGGTCCCGGCAAGAACGCCGCACTCAGCTTCGTCGCGTTTGCCACGATCTTCGGCATCTTCGCGTATGCCGAGCGGGACACGGCGCTCCGCCATGCGAGCGTGACGCACGACCTCTCCGGCGTGATCGCAACCGCCGTCGGGAAATACCGCAACGCGATCGTGGCCGCGACGTCCCGCGCAACCGGTGCGTCCGGCGTGTCCGGAACATCGGCCGCCCCCGGGCCGGCGCCGATGATCGCACCGGCCACTCCGCTCGCGCCACCGGCGCCATCCGCTGCTGCAGCGCCGCCCGTCAAGCTCGCGGTCGAACCGGAAGCCGCGCCGCGGGCAGCGTCCCGCGCCGCCGCGAAACACCGCCAACCGTCGCACGCGCCGCCCGTGAAACTCGCGGCGAATACGCATGCCGCGCCGGCCCACGACCGTGCCAACGCACGGCTCGGCGATGCGCATCGCGCACCGCGAACCGAGACGCTGGCGGGCACGAGAAAGCGCATGGACCTCGCGCCGAAGCCGCAGTCGTACAGCACCGACACGGCACGGATGCAGACGGCAAGCGTCACGCACGCGGAACTGGAAGGCGCCCGCGCGCTGGCAAAGGCGCGCTGGTGCGCACAGATCGACGAATGGAACTGTGTGGAGCAAAACGCAAGCCGGGCGCTCGCGATCGACCCGACGAACAGCGAATCGCGTGCGTTACTCGGGCAGGCGATCCGCAATCGTCTGTGAGCCGGTTCCGCATGACCGGGCCCTCGCCGTCCGGCAGCATGGCGAGCGGCGGCGCGCATCGTCGGGGGCAACCGATGTGATCGTTTCGAAGTGAGGACATACCGTGGCCAACAATCGTAAACAACAATGCACCACCATCGCCCCGTCCAGCCGGCGGATCCTCCTGCATGCGCCGCTCGTGTTGCTGCTCGTCGCGTCCGGCCCCTGCTTCTCCGCCGAAGGCGACACGGAACCGGGCAGCATCGGCGAAATCGCCGGGACCAGCGGCGCGCCGGATCCGAAGCCGCCGGGCGCGCCGACACCGGGCGCGCTCGCGCCGGACGCGCCGCCGCCGAATGCGCCGACCCCGATCGCGCAGGCCGCGGGTGCCCAGATGCCGAACGCCCAGGCACCCGCTGCCCAGACGCCGACACCGCAGACACCCGGCGCGCCGATGCCGAATGCGCAGGCGCCGGGTGCTCAACCATCGAGTGCCCAACCGCCAGGCGCCCAGATCCCCGACGCGGAAACCCCGAACGCGCAGATGCCCGACCTCCGCACCGCCGATCCGGCCACCGTCCGCAACGACGTGTTCGGGCTCGCGTCGAGCGGCGGCGCGGTCATGGCGCTGGAGGAAGCGAAAGCCCGCCCCGACGTCTTCTCCGCCGTCGATCTCGCGCAGCTCGAGGAGCTGTCGATTCGCCAGCAGGTGCGCGGCGGACGCGACAAGTCGCGCTCGATGACGAGCGCCGACCGCTTCGACGGGCTCGACAGCGCATTGCGCGCCGCGGACGACCTCGACAAGCGGATGCCGGCCACGCCCGAGTATTCGCAGGTCAGGACGGCGCTCGCCGGCGACCGGACGATCGCCTACGCCGCGCGCGGCGAAATGAAGACGGCCGTCGCGACGTTCGAGACGATTCCGCCGGATGCGGAAATCTCGATCGACGCATTGGCGGCCGTCGGCGACGCGTACCTGTACCTGAGCGAACCGGGCAAGGCCAACGCCGTGTACCAGCGCGCGCTGACGCAGGCGACCGCGTCGCCGACGGACCGTGCGACGCGCGGCTTCCTGTACGGCGCGCGCACGCGTCCGATCGAATTGCGCGAGGGACTGTTCTGGTCGTACGTCGACCAGGCACGCGCGGCTGACGCGAGCCGGGTGCTCGACGACATGGGCAAATCGCTGCCGCCGGCCAACCAGGTGCGGACCTGGGGGCCGGAAAACGACGACTACCTGCGCTACTACCGGCTGCAGGCGCAATACCTGATCTACACGGGCCGGGTTGAAGAAGGGATCGCCGCGCTGGAAAAGCTCGAGAAGGAAGTGCCGTTCAATGCCGAGGTCCGCGCCGCGCACGCCGACGCCGTATCGGGCCAGTCGCATCCGCGCCAGGCGATCGCGATGTATCGCGCGTCGCTGACCGACCACCCGGACAACGTGGAAATGCTCGCGGGGCTCGGCCGCGCATCGTTGACGGCCGACGACTACGCGAGCGCGAAGAGCGTCGACCAGACCGTCGGCAACACGTTCCCGGACAGCGGCGCCGTGCGCGCGTTCAAGCGCGACTACAACGCGTACCGCAGCCCCTTGTTCACGACCGACCTGAGCTTCGAGCACGGCAACAGCGCACTGGCCGACAACAGCTTCTCGTCGGACAGCTATGTGTATTCGCAACCGTTCGGCGACAACTGGCGCGTGTTTTCCCACACGTTCTTCGGCCATGCGCAAACCGACGCCGGCAGCGTCAGCCGCACGCGCACGGGTGTCGGCGGCGACTACCGGCACGGGCCGCTCACGATCCTGGGCGAAGTCACGCGCTCGTTCGGCGGCGACGGACGCACGGGCGGCCGCGGCTCCATCACGTACAACCTCAACGATTACTGGACGGTCAGCGGCGCGCTCGATTCCAACGACAACTCGCTGCCGTGGAAGGCGTATCTCGCGCACATCTGGGGCCGCTCGGCGAACGTCGAGGTCGTGTATCGCCAGAACGACCGCCGCGAAGTCAAGCTGAGCTACGGCGTGAGCCGCTACAGCGATTCGAACCTGCACCAGGAGATTTCCGCGACCGGCACGCAGCGCGTGTACACGTCCGCGAACCAGCTCGTCAACGTATCGCTGAATCTCGGCACCGACAGCAACACGCGGCGGGACGCGCCCTACTTCAGCCCGGGCCGCGACTACGCGGCCGCGGCGACCGTCATGCATCAGCTGACGCTGTGGAAGAAGGGCGACATGTCGTTGCAGCAGCGTCTGTCGGCGTCCGGCGGCGTGTACAACGAGCGCGGCTTCGGCACCAGTCCGCTGTGGAGCGCCCGCCTCGCGCACACGTGGACGTTCAAGCACGACATCACGCTGACCTACGGCGTCGAGGTCAGCAGCCACGCATACGACGGCCAGCGCGAGCGTTCCGAAACCGGCTTCCTGTCGCTCAACCTGCCGTTTTAGAAAGGAGCTCGAACGATGCAATCCAGACGGTTCTTCATGTGCGGATGCCTCGGCACGTTTGCAGCCTGTTCGTTGTTCCCGGGCGTGACGAATGCGCGGATGATCGACCTGCTGCCACCGTCCGATCCCGTCGACGGCAAGACGTTCCGCGTGATCTGCCTGCACGACGTGCGCGACAACCTGCTGTCGACGTTCGCCTCGTCGACGATGGTCGATCCGTACGCGGTCGATACCGGTACGCTCACCGCCATCTTCTCGTGGCTGCAGACCAACAACTATCACACCATCACGGTCAAGCAGATCGAGGCGTCGCGGCACGGCGGCAAGCCGCTGCCGCCGCGCGCGGTGCTGCTCACGTTCGACGACGGCTACCGCAGCCACTACACGAAAGTCCTGCCGCTGCTCGAACGCTTCAAGTATCCGGCCGTGATGGGCATCGTCACCGCGTGGATCGACGCACCACCGAATACGCCGATCCGCATCAGCGACAGGATCCAGATGCCGCGCGACTACTTCATGTCGTGGGACGAGGTGCAAAAGGTCGGCAAGTCGAATCTCGTCGAGCTCGCGTGCCACACGCACAACCTCCATCACGGCGCGGTCGCGAATCCGCAGGGCAACGAGTTGCCGGCCACCACGTCGCACCTGTACCTCCAGAACGAGAAGCGCTATGAAACCGATGCGGAGTTCGAAGCCCGCGTGCGTGACGACCTTCACACATGCGTGCGGCAGATTCGCGAACGCACCGGCATCGTCGCACGCTCGATGGTCTGGCCATACGGCGCGGAAAACCAGCCCGTGCGCAAGATTTCGACGTCGCTCGGCATGGACATCCAGTTCAGCCTCGACGCCGGCCCGAATACGCCGGACGTGCCGCTCGACCGGCTGCGGCGGATCCTGATGATGTACGACGTCGACATCGGCGGGTTCGAGCGGTCGATGCGCGAGCCGGCGACCAACCGCGGCGACGTCGATATCCCCGAGCGCGTCGTGCAGGTCGATCTCGACCAGGTCTACGATCCGGATCCGGGGCGGCAGGAAACGAATCTCGGCAAGCTCATCGAGCGCATCCACCGGATGCAGCCGAAATCGGTGTACCTGCAGGCGTTCGCCGATCCGAAGGGCACGGGCGTCGCGGAATCGCTGTACTTCCCGAACCGGCACCTGCCGATGCGTGGCGACCTGTTCTCGCGCGCCGCGTGGCAGCTCAACACGCGCGCCAACGTGCAGGTGTACGCATGGATGCCGGTGCTGGCGTTCCGCCCGCCGGCCGACAAGCATCGCGGGCTCGAGGCCGTCAGCGCGTACAGCGGCGCGCCCGCGCGCGAAAACGGCTCGCGCGTGTATCGGCTGAGCCCGTTCGATCCGCAAGCGCGGCTGATGATCGAGCAGATCTACGAGGATCTCGGCAAGTACGCGTCGTTCAACGGCATCCTGTTCAGCGACGATGCCGTGCTCGACGATTACGAGGATGCGGGCCGGCACGCGCTGAGCACGTATTCGCAGTGGGGGCTGCCGGCCGACATCGGCAAGATCCGCGCGACGCCGGACCTGATGAGCCGCTGGACGCGGCAGAAGACGCGCTACCTGATCGAGCTGACGCGCCAGCTCGAGCAGATCGTGCTCGCGAACCAGAACGCGGGCGACGTGCTGACCGCGCGCAACATCTTCGCGCTGCCGGTACTGAAGCCCGAGTCCGAAGCATGGTACGCGCAGAACTACGACGATTTCCTCGCCACCTACGACTTCGTCGCGCTGATGGCGATGCCGTACATGGAACAGGCGCCGGACCCCCAGCGCTGGATGGACCAGCTCGTCGACGCCGTCCGCGCGAAACAGCGCGGCCTCGCGCGCACCGTGTTCGAACTGCAGTCGTACGACTGGCGCGAGCGCAAGGACATTTCCGGCAGCGCGCTGATCGCGCAGATGCGGCGGCTGCGCAGCAAGGGCGCGGTGAACTTCGGCTACTACCCGGACAAGTTCCTGAACAACCAGCCGGATCTCGACACGATGCGCGACGTGATGTCGCTGAAGTCGCGTCTCGATCCGACGTCGATCAACGCGCTGATGCAGATGCAGCGTCCGCAAGGAACGAAGACACCATGACGACCCACGGCATCATCCAGCGCCTGCAGGATTTCGTCTTCTACTACCCGTTCTTCATGTCGTATCTGTGGATGATCGGCGGTGTCGTGCACTACTTCCTGCTCGAAGAGGGGCGCGAGCTGTCGACGCGGACGATCGCGTCGAGCGGCATCCCGAAGATCTCGATCGTCGTGCCCTGCTTCAACGAAGCCGCGAACGCGCGCGACGTGATCGGCCACCTGAACGCGATGCAGTACCCGAACTACGACATCATCGCGGTCAACGACGGCAGCAAGGATCGCACCGGCGAGATCCTCAACGAACTGGCCGTGGAGATCCCGCGGCTGCTCGTGATCCATCACGCGCGCAACGAAGGCAAGGCGGTCGGGCTCACGACCGCGGCGGCCGTATCGAACGCGGAATACCTGCTGTGCATCGACGGCGATTCGCTGCTCGCGCACGACGCGATCGGCTGGATGCTCGAGCACTTCCTGACCGATCCCGGCGTCGGCGCCGTGACCGGCAACCCGCGCATCCGCACGCGCACGTCGCTGCTCGGCCGCATGCAGGTCGGCGAATTCTCGTCGATCGTCGGGCTGATCAAGCGCACGCAGCAGGTGTACGGCCGCATCTTCACGGTGTCGGGCGTCATCACGATGTTCCGCAAGACCGCGCTCGCCGACGTCGGCTACTGGAGCTCGGACATGCTGACCGAGGACATCGACATCAGCTGGAAGCTGCAGTGCCGCGACTGGCGCGTTGTATACGAACCGCACGCGCTGAGCTGGATCCTGATGCCCGAAACGGTGAAGGGGCTGTACCGGCAGCGGCTGCGCTGGGCGAAAGGCGGCATCCAGGTGCTGATGAAGTATGCGGGCACGCTCGCACGGCCGACGCAGATGATGATGTGGCCGCTGTTCGTCGAATACCTGATCGGCATCGCGTGGGCCTACTCGATGTCGTTCATCCTGCTGCTCGCGCTCGTCGATGTCTTCCATCCCTTGCCGCTGGACTGGCACGTATCGGTCGTGCCGCACTGGCACGGGATGCTGCTGGTCGCCACCTGCATCCTGCAGTTGATCATCGGCAGCATGATCGACCGTCGTTACGACGAAAAACTCCTGATGTATTTCCTGGACACCGTCTGGTATCCCGTGGCCTTCTGGCTGATCAGCATGATCACCACCGTCGTCGCCCTGCCCGCCGTCCTATTGCGGGGCCGCGGCAAGCGGGCCGTATGGGTCAGCCCCGACCGAGGCATTCAACATGAAGAACGCACCGATTATTGACCTTTCCCTGCGCACGCCGCGCGAAATGATCGCCGAGCGCGGCCGCATCACCGGGCTCGTGCTGGTCGGCTGGTTCCGCCTCGTGCGGCCCGCGCTGGTGGGCGCCGTGTGGGCATCGATCTGCATCTACACGTACCGCTACCTGCTGCCGTTCAACGAGGCCGAGATGCCGATCGAACAGATCGTGTTCTACGCGACCTGCATCGCGATCATCGCGGGCACGACCGTCACGTGGCTGATCGCGGGGCGCGTCGTGCATCCGCTCGCGTACCGGCTGCGCGTGTCGAAGATGCTGCGGCGCTCGGCCAGCGCGAAGGTGCGCGCGGTGCCGCCGACCGCGCTGGCCGGCGCCCGCCGGCGCGGCGCGCGGCGCACGACGCGCATTCTCGTTGCGTCGCACGACGCGAACGGGTCGATTTCCGGCATCGAATGGGTAGCCCATGCGGGGCCGCCGCCCCGCGAGTAGGTCAGCGGAGACGCGCCGACGCGCACGGGACGGCATCCGTGCAGCGCGGCGCCGCTCCTGACGCCGCGCTGCCGTGCATCGCCGGCAGGCCGGCAACTTCTTGTGGACGAGGTGAATCATGTGCGGAATCGTCGGAGCAAGCGGCATCGGCAATCAGGTGCCGCAACTGGTCAATGCGCTGAGCCGGCTCGAGTATCGCGGCTACGATTCGTGCGGCATCGCCGTGCAAGGCAACGGACGCCTGCTCAGCGAACGCACGCTGCGGCGCGTGACGGACCTGCAGGATCGCGTGCTGACGCTCGGTCTCGAAGCGCAGACCTGCATCGCGCATACGCGCTGGGCGACGCACGGCGCGCCGTCGGAAATGAACGCGCATCCGATCATGTCGGGCGACACGATCGCGGTCGTGCACAACGGCATCATCGAGAACCACGACGCGCTGCGCGTCGAGTTGCGGCAGCGCGGATACGCGTTTCGCGGCGAAACCGACACCGAGGTGATCGCGCACCTGATCCACAGCCTCTATCGCGACGACCTGTTCGACGCCGTCATGCGCGCCGTCAAGCGGCTGCACGGCGCGTACGCGATCGCGGTGCTGAGCGCGCGCGAGCCGCAGCGCCTCGTCGCCGCGCGCGCCGGCTCGCCGCTCGTGATCGGCATCGGCGCCGAACAGAACTACCTCGCGTCGGACTGCGCGGCGCTCGGCGACCTGACCGACCGCTTCGTCTACCTGGAAGACGGCGACGTCGCGCTGATCACGCCGGAGCGCATCGCCGTGGTCGACTCGGGCGGGCACGAAGCGCAGCGCCCGCTGTGCCACGTGAAGGCGCGCGACGGCGACGCCGCGCTCGGCCCGTACCAGCACTTCATGCAGAAGGAGATCTTCGAGCAGCCGAAGGCGATCGCCAGCACGCTCGACGGCATCGACACGATCTCGCCGGCGCTGTTCGACGAGAGCGAAAGCACGCGCGCGCTGCTGTCGCGCGTTCGGAGCGTGCTGCTGCTCGGCTGCGGCACCAGCTACTACGCGGGCCTGACCGCGAAGTACTGGCTCGAAAGCATCGCGGGCGTGCCCGCGCAGGTCGAGATCGCCAGCGAATTCCGCTACCGCGACACCGTGGCCGATCCGCGCACGCTCGTCGTCGGCATTTCGCAGTCGGGCGAGACGGCCGACACGATCGGCGCGATCGCGCGTGCGCGCGAGATGGGCCAGGATCTGTCGATGGCGATCTGCAACGTGGCGACCAGCACGATCGCGCGCAACGCGCCGCTGCGGTTCCTGACGCGGGCCGGGATCGAGCTGGGCGTCGCGTCGACCAAGGCGTTCACGACGCAGCTCGTCGCGCTGTTCGTGCTGACGCTGACACTCGCGCAATTGCGCGGCCGGCTCGACGCCGCGCAGGTCGCGACGCACCTGAAGCAGTTGCACGCGCTGCCCGAGCGCATCGGCCACGCGCTCGCGCTGGAAACGCAGATCATGGGCTGGGCCGCGAAGTTCGCGCGCACCGAGAACGCGCTGTTCCTCGGGCGCGGCATTCATTTCCCGATCGCGATGGAAGGCGCACTGAAGCTCAAGGAGGTGTCGTACATCCACGCGGAAGGCTATCCGGCCGGCGAACTGAAGCACGGTCCGCTCGCGCTTGTCACGAGCGCGATGCCGGTCGTCACGATCGCGCCGGACGACCGCCTGTTCCAGAAGCTGAAGTCCAACATGGCCGAGGTGCGCGCGCGCGGCGGGCGGCTCTACGTGCTCGCCGGCAACCAGCTCGCGATCGACGCCGATCGCGATACGCACCTGATCCGCGTGCGCGATTCGGGCGACCTGCTGTCGCCGATCGTCAACGTGATCCCGCTGCAGCTGCTCGCGTATCACGTCGGCTGCGCGCGCGGCGCCGACGTCGACAAGCCGCGCAATCTCGCGAAATCGGTGACCGTCGAATGACGGGGCGAACGCACGCGGCGCAGGCGGGCACGCGGCCGAGCGCGGCTCGCCGCGTCGCGGCTGCGCTCTGCGGCGCGTGCTGCGTCGTCGCGACACCGCCGTCGGCGCTGGCCGCCGCGCCCGTCGTGCATACGGTCACCGTGCAGGGCCCGGCAGCGCCGCAAGACACCGGCGACTCGCGCCGCTTCATGCACGGCATCGGCGTGGCCGATGCGGGCAACGGCAAACGCTGGGTGTTCTTCAGCAGTTCGGGCATCGTGCCGCGCGGCGCGATGCCCAACGGCAACTGGCCGCACGACGTGTACGTCGGCGAGTGGCTGCCCGGCAAGCCGCACCTGCTGCGCGTCCGACCGTTCATCAGCCGCCCCGAGGCGCAGGAGCCCGTGTCGATCGCGCAGAACGCGCGCGGCGACATCTTCGTCACGTTCGAGGACGGCTGGAACGCGCCGCAGGAAGTCAGCCAGCGCTACGGCGTCTACCGCCGCGACCTGAAGCCCGTCAAGCCCTACCCGAACGACGTCGAGCCGGGCGGCCACTCGGGGCATGTCGCGACGGCGGGCGAACGCTTCGTCGTGTTCTATTCCGCCGACTGGATCGACGGCGGCGGCGTCGACAACCTCGGCACCGGCAACGGCGTCTACCTGAAGACCTACGATGCGGCCGGGCGCGAGCTGAACCATGTCGCGGTCGCGCCGCACCGCCGCGAGTGGTGGCCCGTGATCGCCGGTTCGCCGCGCAACGCGCTGCTCGTCTGGCAGAAATTCATCGAAGGCAGCACGGACGCGACGCTCGAATACGCAATGTTCGATCCGGTCACGGCGAAGCTCGACAAGCTCGGGGCGCTGAACGGTGCGATCCGGTACTACGTGTACTCGTCGGCCTACGTGCCGGCGATCGACCGCTTCATCGTCGTCACGACGACGGCGGACGATCGCGGCGTCGCGATGCTGATCGACCCGAACGGCCGCCGCACGGCGACGCTCGACTGCCTGCCGGCGTCGGTGCGCGAATCCGGCATCGGTGTCTCCGGCACGCATGCGTACGTGCCGACCCGCGACGGGCGGCTGCTGACGCTGGCACTTGCGCCGGCGGACATTTCGGTGAGCGGCGCGCAGCGCTCGCCGATTCCGTGGGGCACGACGGGCATTGCCGGTTTCCCGGCGCAAGGCGCGGCGATGCATTTCGTGTCGCTGACACCGTCGGGCGCGCGCGAAACCGATTTCGAACCGCAGCGGGACACGCCGTTGTCGAAGAACGAAGTGCCGTGTGCGAATCGCTGACGGCGGTCCGGTAACGGCAATCTCGTGAACGCGGGCAGTGCGCGTGTCCGCCACCCTGCCCTTCGTTTCCCGCTGCTCGAACCGCGCTGCGACAACGCCAGGCCGCCTGGTAGCCGGACACGCTGTCGCGGGCCTGTCCGTCATGCCCGCCCCACCTTTCCCGCGCCGAAGTCGCCAGCGCCGCGCGTACCGGATAGACTGTCGCCCGATTCCTTCCATCGGCCGCGGCTTGCGCGTCCTGCCGCCGCCGGAACGCCCCTTCCCGGAGAACGAATGCTGAAGCGCCAGTGGTTTTCGCTTGTGCTGCTGACGGTTTGCCTGATCGGACAACCTGCGTCGGCCCAGCCCACGCTCGAACTCGATACCGACGGCACGGCCCGCGCCCTGACGCGGCAGACGCTGCTCGCGCGCCCCGATGCGACGGAGATCCACGTGCCGCGCGACATCGCGTACGGCCGGCCGATGACGTTCCGCGCCGTGCCGTTCGCCGCGCTGCTCGGCGACACGCCGCTGCCGGCCGACGGCGTGCTCGAAACGCGCGCGGCCGACGGCTTCGCCGCGCAACTGCCGCTCGATCTCGTGCGCCGCCGCGCGCCGGCCGGCGCCGTCGCATGGCTCGCGATCGAGGATTCGGCCCATCCGTGGCCGAAGCTGCCCGGCAAGCAGGTCAGCGCGGGGCCGTTCTATCTCGTGTGGCTCGGGCCGGACGCGTCGTCGGTACGCGGCGAGCAGTGGCCTTACCAGATCGTGCGCGTCACGATCGAATCGTCGCCGGTCGCCCGCTGGCCGTCGCTCGCCGTCGATCCCGCGTTGCCTGCAAGCGATCCGGCCCGCGCGGGCCAGCACCTGTTCGTCACGCAATGCCTCGCGTGCCACCGCGTCGACGGTGCGGGCAGCAGCCATGCCGGCCCCGACCTGAACGCACCGATGAATCCGGTCGACTACTTCCAGCCCGCCGCGCTGCGCCGCTACATCCGCAACCCGGCGTCGGTGCGCGACTGGCCGGGCCGAAGCATGCCGGCGTTTCCGCCCGATCAGTTGAGCGATCGGGAACTCGACCAGATCGTCGCGTATCTCTCGTATATGGCGCGGCGCAAGGCGGGCAAGTAACGCACGGCCGGACAATAAAAGGAGTTGATGACGTCAGGCGACACGCCGTTCACCATCGCATCGATCGAGGCCGCGCAGACGCACCCGCTCAGGGCGACGGTCCTGCCGAACGGCGATCCGAACGCGTGCGAACTGCCGGCGAACACCCGCCCGCCGGGCCGCCTTCGTCAGGCTCACGCTTCCTGAGCGCTCTGCAACACCGCGCGCAATAGCACGTCGGCACCCGCCGCCGCCCATTCGGGCGTAATCGCTTCGGCCTCGTTGTGGCTCAGCCCGTCGACGCACGGCACGAAGATCATCCCGGTCGGCGCGACGCGCGCGACGTAGCACGCGTCATGCCCCGCACCGGACACGATATCCATGTGCGACAGCCCGAGCGCCCGGGCCGCGTCACGCACCGCGTCGATGCAGCGCGGCGCGAACGGGATCGGCGGGTACTTGAAGATCTGCTCGATCTGCGCGCCGAGGCCGGTCTCGTCCGCCACGCGGGCGAGTTCCGCGCGCAGCGCCGCGTCCAGCTCGTCGAGCACCGCATCGTCGGGATGCCGAAACTCGACCGTGAAGAAGCATCCGCCCGGCACCGTGTTGCGCGAATTCGGCCGCGCTTCGATCATCCCGACCGTCGCGCGCGCGTACGGCGCGTAACGGCGGCCGAGTACGTCGATGAACGAGATCATCCGAGCGGCGCCGACCAGCGCATCGCGACGGAATTCCATCGGCGTCGTGCCCGCGTGCGCATCGACACCGGTGAGCGTCACCTCGTACCAGCGCTGCCCCTGCCCGGCCGTCACGACGCCGATCGTCTTGCCGGCCCGCTCGAGAATCGCGCCCTGTTCGATATGCAGTTCGTACGCTGCGTGCACCGGATGACCGCCGACGGGCTCGGCGCCCGCGTAGCCGATCCGCTCCAGTTCCTCGCCGATCGTCCTGCCCGCGCTGTCGGTGCGCGACAGCCCGTAGTCGAGCGTATAGACGCCCGCGAACACGCCGGCCGAGATCATCGCCGGCGCGAAGCGCGAACCTTCCTCGTTGGTCCAGATCACGACGTCGATCGGGCGTTCGGTTTCGATGCCCGCGTCGTTCAGCGCGCGCACGACCTCGAGCCCGCCGAGCACGCCGTAGATGCCGTCGTAGCGGCCGCCCGTCGGCTGCGAATCGGCATGCGAGCCCGTCAGCACCGGCGCGGCATCGGGATTGCGGCCCGCGCGGCGCGCGAACACGTTGCCCATCCGGTCCACGCGCACCGTGCAGCCGGCGTCGCGCGCCCACTGCACGAACAGGTCGCGCGACTCGCGATCGAGATCGGTCAGCGCGAGACGGCAGACGCCGCCCTTCGGCGTCGCGCCGATCTGCGCCATCCGCTCGAGCGACGCCCACAGGCGATCGCTGTCGACGCGCGGCGCATTCACGTTGTCGTCACGCATCGCCGTTCTCCGGCGCGCTCTGCAGTGCGTAGCGGAAATCGCAGCGCTTGCCGCCCTGCATGATCGTGCTCGTGCGCGTCAGCGCGATGTTCGGCGCATAGCCCTGGATGAAATAGCTGTCGCGCGCGCAGCTCAGCAGGTGGCCGATCTCGCCGAGCCCCATCGCGTGATACATCTCCGCGTAGCTGCAGCGATGCACGTCGTAGTCGTAGTGCGCGTCGTCCGCGCGCCGCACCTCGACATCGAGCGCATCGTCCTTCTCCCACAGCACCTGCAGCGCGATGAACGACTTCACGCTCGTGCCGCCAGGCTCCTGCGCGGCGAACGTGCGGCCCGCGTCGACGGCCGCGCCGCGCACGGCTTCCGCGATCACGGCCTGCGCGCGCTCGGCGCCGAACTCGCGCTTCATGATCTCGTAGATCGGCTTGATGATTTCCGCTTCGATGCGGCGCCGCGCGAGGATTCCGAGGCGCGTGTCCTCGGGTGCGGCGGCGGATGCCTGGATCGGGTCGGTCATGGGGTCGTCTCCTTGCGTCGTTTATTTCGTTGCGGTGCGCGAGCCGCCGAGCACGTCCACGACGCTCCACTTGCCGCCACGCACCTGGTAGATCGTGAACGCCGGGTCCTTCAGGTTGCCTTCGCCGTCGAACGCGATCCGGCCTGTCACGCCGGGCCGGTCGATCGCGCGAACCGCCGCGACCAGCTTCGCCGGCTGCGTCGTGCCGGCCTTCTGCGCGGCCGCGATCAGCGTGGCCGCCGCGTCGTACGCGAACGGCGCATGCAGTTCGATCGGCGCGCGGAAGCGCGCCTGATACTGCGTGTCGAACGCGTTGCCGCCCGGCATCCGGTCGAGCGGCAGGCCCGGTTCGAGCGCCGTGACGCCGTCGCCGTCCTTGCCCGCGAGCGACAGGAAGGTCTGGCTCACGAAGCCGCCCGCGCCGAGCAGCGGCGCGTTCACGCCGAGCTGGCGCATCCGGCGCGCGATCGGCGCGGCCTGCGCATCGAGGCCGCCGAAGAACACGAGATCCGCGCGCTTGCCCTTGATCGCGGTCAGCACGCCGCTGAAGTCGGTCGTCTTGTCGTTCACGTACTGGCGATCGACGATCGCGCCGCCGTTCGCCTGCACGCCCTTGATGAACTGGTCGGCCAGCCCCGCGCCGAACGACGTGCGATCGTCGATCACCGCGATGCGCTTCGCCTTCAGCGTCTTCACCGCATACGCGCCGGTGAAGTTGCCGCCCGCATCGTCGTGACCCATGATGCGGAAGGCCGTCGCGTAGCCCTGCTGCGTGTATTGATGGCCGGTGGAAGCCGGCGCGATCTGCGGAATGCCCGCGTCGCGGTAGACACGCGACGCCGGCACGCTGCAGCCGGTGTTCCAGTGACCGACGACGCCGATCACGTGCTGGTCGACGAGCTGCTGCGCGACCGCGACGGCCGTGCGCGGATCGGACTGGTCGTCGGCCGCGACGAGCTTGTAGACCACCGGCTTGCCGCCGATGGTCGGATGCTTCGCGTTCGCGTCGTCGATCGCGAGTTGCGCGCCGTTCTGCAAGTCCTTGCCGATACGTGCGGACGGGCCGGTGAGCGGCGCGGCGAGACCGATCAGGACCGTCTGCGGCGCGGACTGCGCGAACGCGGGAACGGATGCGACCAGGGCGGCCGCCGAGAAAACGAGGCTGGCGTGAAGGAAGGCGATTTTCATGTGCGGGGATCGGTGACTCGAATCAAAACATGAAAAATATTAAATATTCAGCACCCAAACCCCAAATATCCAATTGTTGGATGCTTATGCCGCTCTCGACACATTAACTCAACACATTGTAAATACACGACATTTTATTGTTGTCGCTTACCCTGACTTTTCGATAAAATTCGATACATGAAAAATATCGAACAATTGCCGCACGATCCGCCGTTGCGCGCGGTGCGTGCGTTCGAAGCGTTTGCACGCCTCGGGTCGGTCACCGCGGCGGCGGGCGAACTCGACATCACGCCGTCGGCGGTCAGCCATCAACTGCAACTGCTCGAAGCGTTCATCCAGACGCCGCTGACGGTGCGCGAGGGCCGGCTGCTCGCGCTCACCGACGAAGGGCGCGACTACTACCGCTCGATCAGCGCCGCGTTCTCGGTGCTGCGCAGCGCGACGCGCTTCGTGCGCGATCGTTCGTCGCTGCGGCAGATCACCGTCAGCCTGATTCCGCTGCTCGGCATCGGCTGGTTCATTCCGCGGTTGCATTCGTTCCTGGCCGACAACACGGATGTCGACGTGACCGTGCTGTACGCGCATCACCGCAATTACCGAAGCGATGCGTCGGACCTGTCGATCCGCTTCGGCACCGGCGACTGGCCCGGCTACCGCTGCGAGCGGCTGCTGCCGGGCGCGATGGTGCCGATGTGCAGCCCGTCGTTCCTGAAGCGCCACGGGCCGTTCCGCACGCCGGCCGATCTCTCGCGCGCGCCGCTCGTGCACGACGAGGATCGCAGCACGTGGGTCAACTGGCTGCAGGGCGCCGGCGTGCGGCATGTGTCGCATGCGGTGGGGCCGATGTTCGAAGATGGCCAATTGACGCTGAGCGCCGCGCGGGCGGATCTCGGCGCCGCGTTGCTGCGCGCGCCGCTGGTCGAGCGCGAACTGGCGAACGGCGAACTCGTGAAGCTGTTCGATCACGCGCTCGACGACGGGCGCGACTACTACCTGTGCACGCGCGAGGACGCGGACATGCCGGACGGGGCGCGGCGGCTGGCGGAGTGGTTGCGGAAGATGGCGGGGATTTGAGCGGGCCCGGCCGCCGCTGCGCCGTCGGTCGACTGATCAGGGAGGCTGCACGCGCATCGGCTACGCCGCAACCTTGCGCTTGCCCAACCGGATAGTCATGATGCGCGAGTCACGTAACGGAGGTTGCAATGAGCAGAATTCCGGTCGATCTATCGGATGACCAGCATGCCGCGTTGACCACCATCGCGGCGATCAAAGGCAGTTCCCAAACCGAGATCATTCGCGACGCAATCGATGCCTATATCGCGCAGCACGCGAGGACATCTGTCGACGACGTGTTCGGTCTATGGAAGGGCCGTCCGGTCGCCAGTCAAGAGAGCTTGCGCGCCGAGTGGTAAAGAAGCGCCGACTGTCCGATCGGCGATCTGCGGGCCCGGACTCGATCCGCCATCGCATGCGTCGTTTGATGCCTTCCCGCCCGCACCGCCGCGGCAAACATGCCGATTCAACCCGAAGGACACATTCCCCCACGTTCTCACCGAGCGGGCACCCGACCCGCACCCACCCCACCCAATCAAGGGCCGGAAGCAGATAGAAATTCCCGATGCCCCGGATTGAAACAAGCAATTTCCCAAAATCAGGGTGAACCCGGATACTGGCAACACTCCACTCACCACTGACGCAAAGGAAACCACCAGATGCCGATCATCAACACCCAAATCAAGCCGTTCAAGGCAACCGCATACCACAACGGCGAGTTCGTGCCCGTCTCCGAAGAGAACTTCAAGGGCAAGTGGTCCGTCGTCGTGTTCTACCCGGCCGACTTCACGTTCGTCTGCCCGACCGAGCTGGGCGACCTCGCCGACCGCTACGCGGAATTCCAGAAGCTGGGTGTCGAAATCTACGGCGTGTCGACCGACACGCACTTCACGCACAAGGCATGGCACGACACGTCGGACACGATCGGCAAGATCAAGTACCCGATGATCGGCGACCCGACGCTCACGCTGTCGCGCAACTTCGACGTGCTGATCGAGGAAGAAGGGATGGCGCTGCGCGGCACGTTCGTGATCAACCCGGAAGGCGAGATCAAGCTGTGCGAGATCCACGACAACGGCATCGGCCGCGACGCGGGCGAGCTGCTGCGCAAGGTGCAGGCTGCGCAATACATCGCGGCTCACCCGGGTGAAGTGTGCCCGGCCAAGTGGACGCCGGGTGCGGAAACGCTGACCCCGTCGCTCGACCTGATCGGCAAGATCTGACGATCGCGCCGCGCGCCTCGCACGAGGCGCGCGACGGCGGGCCGCCGCATCGCGCGGCCCGCGCCCTCCTCCGGCACGACGTGCCCGACCATGATCATTAATACGGAATCCGAAACGCCATGCTCGACGCCAATCTCAAGAACCAACTGAAAGCGTACCTCGAAAAAATCACGCGCCCGATCGAACTCGTCGCCTCGCTCGACGACAGCGCGAAATCGCAGGAACTGCTGGCGCTGCTGAACGAGATTGCGTCGCTGACGGATCGCGTGACCGTTGCCGAACGCCGCGACGACGCCGAGCGCAAGCCGTCGTTCTCGATCGGCGAGCCCGGCAAGCCGGCCGGCATCCGCTTCGCCGGCATCCCGATGGGCCATGAATTCACGTCGCTCGTGCTTGCGCTGCTGCAGACGGGCGGCCACCCGATCAAGCTCGACGACGACGTGATCGAACAGATCCGCGCGCTCGACGGCGACTACGCGTTCGAGACGTATTTCTCGCTGTCGTGCCAGAACTGCCCGGAAGTCGTGCAGGCGCTGAACGTGATGTCGCTGATCAACCCGCGCATCCGTCACGTCGCGATCGACGGCGCGCTGTTCCAGAATGAAGTCGAGTCGCGCCAGATCATGGCGGTGCCGACCATGTTCCTGAACGGCGCATCGTTCGGCCAGGGCCGCAGCAGCGTGAAGGAAATCCTCGCGAAGCTCGATACGGGTGCGAGCGAGCGTGCCGCGAAGTCGCTCGAGAACAAGCCGGTGTTCGATACGCTGATCGTCGGCGGCGGCCCGGCAGGCGCGGCCGCGGCCATCTACTCGGCGCGCAAGGGCATCGCGACGGGCGTCGTCGCCGAGCGTTTCGGCGGCCAGGTGCTCGACACGATGGCGATCGAGAACTTCGTGTCGGTGCAGGAAACCGAAGGGCCGAAATTCGCGACCGCGCTCGAGCAGCACGTGAAGCAATACGACGTCGACATCATGGACGTGCAGCGCGCCGACGCGCTGATCCCGGGCGACGTGCACCAGATCCGCCTCGCGAACGGCGCGGTGCTGAAGGCGAAGACGATCGTGCTCGCCACCGGCGCGCGCTGGCGCGAAATCAACGTGCCGGGCGAGCGCGAATACCGCAATCGCGGTGTCGCGTACTGCCCGCACTGCGACGGCCCGCTGTTCAAGGGCAAGCGCGTCGCGGTGGTCGGCGGCGGCAACTCGGGCGTCGAGGCCGCGATCGACCTCGCAGGCATCGTGAAGGAAGTCACGCTGATCGAATACGGCGCGCAACTGCGCGCGGACGAAGTGCTGCAGCGCAAGCTGCGCAGCCTGCCGAACGTGACGATCGTCACGCAGGCGCAGACGACCGAGCTGACCGGCGACGGCAGCAAGCTGAACGGGCTCGTCTACAAGGATCTGCGCTCGGGCGAAACGCAGCGCATCGATCTCGAAGGCGTGTTCGTGCAGATCGGTCTCGTGCCGAACACCGAATGGTTGAAGGGCACGGTCGAACTGTCGAAGCACGGCGAGATCGTCGTCGATGCGCGCGGCGCGACGTCGGTGCCCGGCGTGTTCGCGGCCGGCGACGTGACGACGGTGCCGTTCAAGCAGATCGTGATCGCGGTCGGCGAAGGCGCGAAGGCATCGCTCGGCGCGTTCGACCACCTGATCCGGCAGGACGTGACGCCGGCGGCAGCCGCTCAGCCGCAGGCCGAGGAAGCGGTCGCCGCGTAACGCACCTCAGCGCATCGTCGCAACGGTTTGTCTCTCTTGGCCCCGCATGCCTTGGTCGGCGTGCGGGGTCCTTTTTATTCGGAAGCCGAACGCGTGGTTACTTGGTCGCGGTTGAATCGCCGTTCGCCGGCACTGGCGTCGTCGACTTCAAACTACTCGACTGCCTGACCAGTTGCTCGGTCATCGCGGCGGCAACCGGATTCGCGCCCGACGACGAACCGCCCTGCCGATACGAACCGGAAGTCGACGACATCGACGACATCGGCGGCGGCGGCAACGACGGATCGAGCTTCGCCGATTCCCTGACGAGTTCGGCCGTCTCCGGCGTTTCGGCTTTCGTTGCGGATTTTGTTGCGGCAGGCGCAGCGGCCGCGTGGCGTTCGAGGCCGTCGCGCTTGCGCGGCGCGCGTTGCGTGACCTGCGCCGGGGCGGCCGGCTGAGCCGGTTGCGCCTGCTGTGCAGCCGGCGGGGTCGAATCCTGCGCATCGACCGTCACGACGTTGACCTTCGGCGGCGGCGCGCTCGGTTTCGTCACCGGCTGCGCTTTCTCGCTGACAACCGGAACGGCGGGGACAGATGCAGGTGCGGCGCTGACGCGCGCGGGTGCTGCCGGTGCAGGCGCCGGCGCGGTCACCGGTGCGGGTGGAGGCGGCGGAACAGCCGCCTGTTTCGGTGCCGTATCGGGATGGGCTGCCGTCGCGGCAGCCGGTGCCGGCGGCGCGATGGCGCCCTGCACCGCGTGATCGTTGTTCGCTGGCGCCGTGGCAACCGGCGCGGCCGAATCGCCGATGCCGGCGTCTTCGATCGCACGGTGGTCCGCGCGCAGGAGCATCACGTATGCTGTGCCGGCTGCGGCTACCAGGAGCCCTCCGGCGATCATCAAGGTCTTGCGGGTACTCGTCATGCTTGCTCACCGATCATATCGACGTGAACAAGCCATGATACGCGGCCATCGGCCGTTGATCCCGCATGAATACATTTGGTTGCATTGATGCCGGCGGCGCGATCGTCAGACGTATCGTGGCCGCCGTTCCGGCACGATCAATGCGCGGCCACTTGCACGGCGATTACTCCGGAAACGGCAAATCGGTTTGCCCGTCCGCACGCATGCCGAACGTGTTCAGCGTCATCGCGACGAGCGCGTAGTAGCCGAGCAGCGCGACGAGATTCACGACGGTTTCGTGACCGAAGCGGGCCTGCGCACGCGCGAACGTCGCGTCGCTGACGCGCCGCGTATCGTACAGCTCGCTCGCGAACGCATGGATCAACGCGTCGTCGTCCGACTCGAATGCCGGTTCGACGCCGCGCCGGATCGCATCGGCGGTCGCGGCCGGTACACCCGCGTCGAGCGCGATCGGATGGTGGATGTGCCACTCGGCCTGCGAGCGCCAGCGCGCGGCCGTCACGAGAATCGCGAGTTCCGACAGCCGCAGCGGCAGACCCGTGCGATAGCGGCAGAATGCGCCGAGCTTCTGCGCGTGCTGGGCCAGCTCGGGGCTCGCGATCCAGCCGAGAAACGGCCCGTTCAGGTTGCCGCGCGGGCCGCTGAGAATATCGGCCAGCACGGCTTTCTGTGCGTCGGTGGCCGACGCAGGGTCGAAGGGTGGCAGTCTGTCTGTCATGGTGATTCCGGTAAGGGTTCAGTGCATCGATGCCGTCACGCGCCGGCCGCAGCAAGCGCCGCGTCGATCGCGCCCGACAGCCGCTCGACGATCGTATCGATCTGCTGCGCGGTGCAGATGAACGGCGGCGCGATCAGGATGTGATCGCCGTGGACACCGTCGATCGTCCCGCCCATCGGATACACCATCAAGCCGCGCTGCATCGCTTCGCGCTTGACCGCCGCATGCAGCTTCAGCGCGGGATCGAACGTCGCCTTGCTGTCACGATCGCGCACCAGCTCGACGCCGACGAACAGCCCACGGCCGCGCACGTCGCCGATATGCGGATGTGCGCCGTAATGCTCGCGCAAAGATGCGCGCAACTGCTCGCCGCGCGCCTTCACGTTGTCGAGCAGCGTCTCGTCGGCGATCACGCGCTGCACCTCGAGCGCGGCCGCGCACGCTGTCGCGTGGCCGAGGTACGTGTGACCGTGCTGGAAGAAGCCCGACCCGTCGACGATCGTCCGGTAGATGCGGTCGCTGACGAGCGTCGCGCCGATCGGCTGGTAGCCCGCTCCGAGCCCTTTCGCGATCGTCAGCAGATCGGGCGCGACGCCGTCTTCATCGCACGCGTACAGGTAGCCCGTGCGCCCCATCCCCGACATGATCTCATCGAGGATCAGCAGTACACCGTACTTGTCGCACACCGCGCGAATCTTCTTCAGGTACATGCGTACCGGCGGCACCGCGCCGGCCGTTGCGCCCACCACCGTTTCCGCGACGAATGCCGCGACGTTTTCCGCGCCGAGTTCGACGATCTTCTGCTCGAGCTCGTCCGCCAGGCGCTGCGCATACGCTTCGTCGGTTTCTCCCGCCTGCTGGTCGCGATACGCATAACACGGGCTCACGTGATGCGCTTCGATCAGTAGCGGCAGAAACGGCTCGCGCCGCCACGCATTGCCGCCGATCGCGAGCGCGCCGAGCGTGTTGCCGTGATAGCTCTGGCGCCGCGCGATGAAATGGCGGCGCTGCGGCTCGCCTTTCTCGACGAAATACTGGCGCGCGAGCTTCAGCGCGGCCTCGATCGCCTCGGAGCCGCCCGATACGAAATACACGTGTTCGAGGCCGGCCGGCGCGGCGTCGACGAGCCGGTCGGCCAGTTCCTCGGCCACGTCGGTCGTGAAGAACGACGTATGCGCGTACGGCAGTTGCTGCGCCTGCCGCTTGATCGCGTCGATCACGCGCTGGTTGCTGTGGCCGAGACACGAGACGGCCGCGCCGCCGCATGCGTCGATATAGCGTTTGCCGGTCGAGTCGATGATCTCGATGCCGTCGCCTGCGACGGCGACGGGCAAGGTCGCGCGCGGGGCGCGATGGAAAACGGTCGTCATGCGTTGCCTCATGGATCAGGACGCGCCGTGCGCGCGCCCGGACGGCACGATGCGCGTCGCGAAGCGCTGCGTGCCGTGCTGGTGAATGATGAAATCGATCGCCGCCGCGCCGATCGCGAACACCGCGGTCGCGAGCGTGTTCTCGTCGTCGGGGTCGGCCGGGTCGTCGCGGTAGATCGGCAGCCCTTCCGGCGCGCGATCGCCGAGCACGCGCAGCAGCGCGGCTTCGTCGATCGCGTCGATGCCGGGCGTCAGCGCGTCGACGCGCCGCTGGCGGTCGGCCGACGATTGCGTGACGATCTGCGCCTCTGCTTCGCAGCCGGGATGCACGAGATGGTTCGCATGGCCCGCGAGCCGTGCGACGTCGATCACCGAACAACGCGCGGCACTCGCTTCGATGCTCAGCAGCCGCGCATCGCCGGTCGCGCCGAGCGTGTGATGAAAACCGCTCGCGCGGGCATGCAGGCGCAGCACGTCGGCCGCCGCGTCGAGCGACGTCGCGTCGAGCACGGCACGCGCGAGGATCATCCGCGGCACGCCCGGTGCCGGCGTGCGAATCCGCAGGTTGTTGATCGCCTGCGCGATACCCGCGCGGTTCGCGGCAAACGTATGGCCCGGCAGCGAACCGGGGTAGTAGAAACTGATGAAGCCCGGCTTGCCTGCAGGCTGCACGTCGACGAGCAGGCAGCGCTCGCGCAGGAACGGGTCGCCGTCCTCGTTGTGCGCGATCCAGCGCGTGCCGTCCGCGTCGCGCGCGGCGAACGTCGTGCAGCCGTCCGGCGCGTTGTGGATCAGCTCGCCGCGGCAGTTCCAGAGGAAGATGTCCTCGGCCGGCCAGCCGATGCCCGCCGCGATCCCGTCCAGTTCCGCGACGAGATCGGGGTATGCGGCCAGCGCGGCCTGCCGCAGCGCGCCGACGAACGGATGGCCGCGCCAGCGGCGCACGGCCTGCCATGCGCTGCTCTGCTGCATGTACGCATCGAACACGGGACGGGCGAGTTCGCCGAGGCGCACGCCGATATCGAACGGCGCGCCGGCGATGACGGGGGAAAGGGAAAGCGGCATGTCGAATGTATCGGTTTCGTTCAGGACACGTGTTTCAGGAACTCCTTCAGGCGCGGCGTCGGCGGCCGGTCGATCAGGTCGACCGGATGGCCGTCCTCGGCAATCCCGCCCTGATCCATGAACAGCAGGCGCGTGCCGACCCGCTTCGCGAAGCCGATCTCGTGCGTGACGACGATCATCGTCATCCCTTCGGTTGCAAGATCCTGCATCACTTTCAGCACTTCGTGGCGCAATTCCGGATCGAGCGCCGACGTCGGCTCGTCGAACAGCATCAGCCGCGGCCGGATCGCGAGCGCGCGCGCGATCGCGACGCGCTGCTGCTGGCCGCCCGACAGCTCGGACGGGTAATGATTCGCGCGCGATTCGAGGCCGACCTTGTCGAGCAGCGCCATCGCCTGGTCGCGCGCGTCGGCGCGCGATGCGCCGCGCACCTGGATCGGCCCGAACATCACATTCTCGAGCGCGGTCATTTGCGGAAACAGGTTGAACTGCTGGAACACCATGCCGGCTTCGAGCCGGATGTTGCGGATCGTGGTCGCGTTGCCGCGCACGCTCTGGCCGTCGACGAGCAGTTCGCCGCCGGTGATTTTCTCGAGCGCGTTGATACAGCGCAGCATCGTCGATTTGCCCGAGCCCGACGGGCCGATCACGACCACCACCTCGCCCGCGTCGATCTTCAGGTCGATGTGCTTCAGCACCGGCACGTGGCCGAAGCTCTTCGACACGTTCTGGAATTCGATCATGCTCAAAGGATCCTCATCCGCTTTTCGACGAGCCGCAGCGTCAGCGTCATCGCACCGGTCAGCATCAGGTAGATGACAGCCACCGCGCTCCAGATCTCGACCGCCTGGAAATTGCCCGCGATGATTTCCTGCCCCTTGCGCGTCAGTTCGCCGACGCCGATCACGATGAACAGCGACGTGTCCTTCAGGCTCACGATGCACTGGTTGCCAAGCGGCGGAATCAGCCGCCGGAACGCCAGCGGCCCGACCACCTTCAGCAGCACGCGCGGCATCGACAAGCCCATCGCGAGCCCCGCTTCCGTCAGCCCCTTCGGGATCGACAGCAGCGCGCCGCGCACCACTTCCGCGAGATACGCACCGGAATTCACCGTGATCGCGATGATCGCGGCCGTCAGGCCATCGATGCGGATGTGCGCGAGCAACGGCAGCGCGAAATACAGGAACATCACCTGCACGACGATCGGCGTGCCGCGAATCAGTTCAATGTAGACCTGTGCGAGCACGTTCATCGCCTTCGGTCCGTATGCGCGGAACATGCCCGCGATCATCCCGACGATGAAGCCGCCCACCAGCCCGAAAAGTGCGATGAACACCGTCAACCGGACCCCGTCCATCAGGTCCGGCAACGCCGCCCAGATCGCCGACCAATCGAAATTCACTTGTCGCTCCCCGTTCGATTCAAGACCGGCGCGGCCGCACGGCCGCGCGCTGTTGCGCCGTCACGCTCACATCTTCGGCGGCTCGGCGCCGAACCACTTCCTGTAGATCTGCGCGTAGCGGCCGTCGGCCTTGATCTTCACGAGCGACGCGTTGACCTTCGGCACGAGCGCGCTGCCCTTCGGAAAACCCATCCCGTACTTGTCGCCGCTGACCGGCTGCCCCGCGACCTGCACCTTGCCCTTGCCTTCGTTGTTCACGAAGAACAGCACGTTCGGCGTATCGTGCATCGCCGCGTCGACACGGCCGGCTTCAAGCGCGAGGTAGGCCTGGTCAATGTTCGGGAACTGGCGGATCTCCTTCGGCTTCAGGTGCGCCTTGATCCAGTCGATCGTCGCGGTGCCCGTCTTCGCGGCGATCACCTTGCCGTTCAGGTCGTCGATCGACTTGATCGTCGTGTTGCCGACCTGCACCATCGCCGCGAGGCCGCTGTCGTAGTACGGCGCGGAGAAGTCGATCGCCTTCTTGCGCTCCTCCTTGATCGTCATCCCCGACAGCGCGACGTCGATGTTCTGCGTCTGCAGCGCCGGGATCAGGCCCGCGAAATCCATCGGCTGGATCGTGTATTTCCAGCCCTGGTCCTTCGCGATCTCCGCCCACAGATCGAGATCGAAGCCGACGTACTTGTCGCCCTGCTTGAACTCGAACGGCATGAACGACGTATCGGTCCCGACGACGAGCGTCCTGGTATCCGCGTGCGCGAGGCTTGCGCCGAGCGCGGCAACGACCGCGACGGCTTTCAGGAAGGAACGGCGACTCATGGTTTCTCTCCGCATGATTGAGCGATGTAGCCGGCCAGCCGGCCGGCGGGAACGACGACATCAAGCCGCACCGCAACATGCGATGTCGAATTAGACCGTAGTGCAACATGTGTTGTCAATGGCGATACTACGACAACAAAAAAGTGCGCAACGGAAAAATGCATCGAGACAAACGCGGGCCGCGCGGGCCGGATAGATCGGAGGAAACTGAGGAGATGGGCGGCGCGGAATGCTCGGGCCGAAGCGCGCCGCGCGGACGGGCGTAAGGCGGAAACTTGAAGGGAAGATCGCGGCGGCGGCGGCGGGCCGGCACGACGGCCGCCCCGTGCAATGCGGGCGGCAGGATGACGATGGCGCCATCGCTGCCACCCGCGGATCGGCTTACGCGCTCGGCCGCGTGCCGCTCATCGAGCCCGAACTGCGCAGCGGACGTCTGGTGCCGCTGGTGCCGGGCCTCCAGCGCGACGCGTCATGGCGCTTCGTGCTGCGCCGCCATCCGTCGACGCGGCACCGGCTGCTCGATCCGTTGATCGCATTCCTGCGCCGCGAAGCGGATGCGCCGCCGTTCGTCGCCAAGATCGTTGCGCCCGCATCCAACGACAGTCACGCGCGCGGCGCGGGCGGCGCGTAACAGCGCCGGCACGCGAGGCCGGCACCGCCTTTCAACGGCCGGTCACGGCGCGGCGAAGAACAGCGCGACGACGCACGCCATCCCGGCGAACCACACGAGCGAACGCAGCGACGCCCAGTTCAGCAGGTACATCAGCGGATAGACGATGCGGATCGCAACGAAACCCATCGCGAGCTGGTCGACGTGATGCGCGTTCGCGCCGTTGTGCCACGCGACCACCAGCGCGGCCGTGAACAGCGCAAGCGCTTCCCACGCGTTCTGGTGCGCGGCCTGCGCCCGCGCACGCCAGCCTTCGAGTTTCGCCAGGTAGTCGCGCGGCGTACGGTTGTCGTAGCCCTTGCGAGCCTTGGCCAGGAACGTCAGCGGGAACGGCAACAGCGCCACGATGAACAGGCACAGCTGGGACGTCGTCATCAAAGTCTCCTCCTTTATGATGATTACATTGCTCAATGACAAAATCGTCGAGAGCTTAGCATCGCGCCACGCTGTTCACGCACCGGTTTTCTAGACGGGAGACTCGGCTGCACGTGCCGCCGACGGCTGCGGTCAGCGTAGTCCGCCACCCCAATTTCCACCAAATCATCCACAAATACGTTAATTAAAACTGGTCGAACACCAATAAGATAGCGCTCAACACTGGCTTGGCGCATAACCGCGCCAGCCTGCCGATCCGGGCGCGCCGCCGCGCGCCGAACGACATCCGACCCGAGCCATCGCCATGCCCCGTCCCATCGTCGCCCATATCCGCCCCGACGCCGTCCGCCACAACCTCGACTTCATCCGCCGCACCGCTGCGCAGTCGCGCGTGTGGGCCATCATCAAGGCCAACGCATACGGCCACGGCATCGAACGGATCTACCCGGGCCTCGCGGCCGCCGACGGCATCGGGCTGCTCGATCTCGACGAAGCCGTGCGCGTGCGCGAGCTCGGCTGGGACAAGCCCGTGCTGCTGCTCGAAGGGATCTTCGAGCCGGCCGACATCGAACTGGCCGATCGCCATCGGCTGACGGTGGCCGTGCACTGCGACGAGCAGCTCGACCTGCTGATCGCCGCGAAGCCGCAGCAGCCGATCGACATCCAGCTCAAGATGAATTCCGGGATGAACCGGCTCGGCTACCGGCCCGCCGCGTTCCGCGCTGCGTGGGAACGCGCGGCGAGCGCACCGTCGATCGGCAGGATCACGCTGATGATGCATTTTGCGAACGCGGACGAAGGCGAGGTCGACTGGCAGCTCGATCGATTCGACGCGACCACGGCCGGGATTCCGGGCGAACGCTCGGTATCGAATTCGGCGGCCGTGCTGTGGCATCCGCGCGCGCACCGCGACTGGGTGCGGCCCGGCACGATCCTGTACGGCGCGTCGCCGACCGGCTCGGCGCGGCATATCGCCGACACGCCGCTGATGGCCGCGATGACGCTGACGAGCAGGATCATCGGCGTGCAGACGCTGTCGCCGGACGAAACCGTCGGCTACGGCCGCCGCTTCACGGCCGACCGGCCGATGCGGATCGGCGTCGTCGCGTGCGGCTACGCGGACGGCTATCCGCGCCATGCGCCGACCGACACGCCGATCGCGGTGGACGGCGTGATGACGCGCGTCGTCGGCCGCGTGTCGATGGACATGCTGACCGTCGACCTGACGCCGTGCCCGGACGCGGGCATCGGATCGAGCGTCGAGCTGTGGGGCGACCAGGTGAAGGTGGACGATGTCGCGGAAGCCAGCGGCACGATCGGCTACGAGCTGATGTGCGCGCTCGCGCGCCGCGTGCCGGTCGTGATCGTGCCGCCCGGCGCGTCGACCGCGCAGCCGGCGCTGCGGACCGGGAGCTACGGGCACTGACCGAGGTCGATGCTGCGGCGCACACTACCGCGCCGCCGCGCGTGCCGCTTCACTTGCGGGCCGCCTCGGGCGGTCCGTTTACGTGCCGGCGGACGGGAAACCGGAGCCGGGGAATACGCGTTTGTTACAGCCCTTCCGCTCCGCTCGACCGGCCGATCCGGCGAGGTACTACGAGCGCCACGTCGGCTTCCGCTTCTCGAGGAACGCGTCGATCCCTTCGCCGGCATCCTCTTCCATCATGTTGCGCGCCATCACGTCGCCCGCATACGCATACGCTTCGTCGAGCGGCAACTCGCGCTGGCGATAGAACATCTGCTTGCCGTAGCGCACCGCGGCCGGGCTCTTCGCGACGATCTCCGCGACCTTGCGCGCGACGGCCGCGTCGAGCGCGTCCTCGGGCACGGCCTCGTTGACGAGCCCCCACGCGGCGGCCGTCGCCGCATCGACGAAGCGCCCGGTCACGAGCATGTCGAACGCGCGCTTCGCCGTGACGTTGCGGCTCAACGCGACGGCCGGCGTCGAACAGAACAGCCCGACGTTGATGCCCGATACCGCGAAGCGCGCGGTGTCGGCCGCGATGGCCAGGTCGCACGCGGCGACGAGCTGGCAGCCGGCGGCCGTCGCGATGCCCTGCACACGCGCGATCACCGGCACCGGCAATGCGCGCATCGCGAGCATCACGCGGCTGCACTGCGCGAACAGCGAGCGGTAGTAGTCGAGTTCCGGCTTGCCGCGCATCTGCCGCAGGTCGTGGCCGGCGCAGAACGCCTTGCCTTGCGCGGCCAGCACGACGCAGCGCACGTGCGGATCGGCCGCCAGCGCACCGAACGCGTCGTACAGGCTCGCGAGCATCGCTTCGGACAACGCGTTGAACTGCTGCGGCCGGTTCAGCCGCAGCATGACGACGCCGTCGCGCACCTCGCGCAACAGGATCGGCTCGGCAGTCTGTTGATCGGGTTCCATGATGTTTCGCTCGACGGGTTCGGCAGGATTGGGGGCGGCACGAACGGGCAGCGATGACGCACGCGCGTTCGCGGCATGTCGATGAAATGGTCCTCCACATTCCGTGCGGCGTCCAGTCGCGCGGCCGCACGTGCCTGCGCGGTGGCCTGCGTGCCGCCGTACCACCGTGCAGACCACGCGATTCGCGCGTCAGCGGCTTCGCTGCGCGGTTTTCGCCGTGCCTGCCGTCCGCGCGGCAAGGGCGGCCGTCGCATAGGCGACACCACCGACCACCGCGATCGCCCACAGCGCGGCGGTCGGATTCGGCAACAGCATCGTCGCGGCGCTGGCGATGGCCACGCCGAACAGGCTTCCTGCCTGTCGCGCCGCATTGAGGAATCCTGACGCCACACCCGCCGCGTCCGCGGGCACCTGTTCGAGTACGGTCGAGATCATCGGCGCCACGGACAGCGCGGTCCCGGTGCCGAATGCGGCCATCGCCGTCCAGGCCACCGGCCACGGCGCGCGCAGCGCAAGCGCGGCCGCGAGTGCCGGAATGGCCAGCGCCGCCATCCCGAGACCGTTCGCCATCAGCCGGACCGGGTGCACCCGGCCCTGCAATTTTCCGGACAACAGATTGCCGAGCGACAGGCTCAGCGCGAACGGCAACAGCGTCAGCCCCGTCTGCCGCGCGCTCATGCCGAAGCGCCCGTGCAGGTACAGGCTCAGCACGAACAGCAAGCCGAAGTAGCCGACATAGACGAGGCTGCCCATCAGGTTCATCGCGACGAAGGTGCGATTGCGAAACCACGCCAGCGGAACCATCGGATCGCGAGCACGCCGCTCGATGACGACCAGCGCGGCTGCGGCGAGTCCGGCGACCAGAAGCGCGCACCGGACTTCCGCCGCGCCCGGGCCGCGCGTCGGCAGTTCGATCACGGCGAAACACAGCGCGCCGAGCGCCATCGCACCGACACACTGGCCGGCCCAATCGAAGTGGCGCGTTTGCCGCGCGACCGACGCCCGGACGAGTACGGCCGCCCCGGCAAACGCGACCGCGCCGGTCGGCACATTGATCAGGAACGCGCTGCGCCAGCCGAAATCGTCCACGAGGATACCGCCCAGCACCGGCCCCACGGCCACCGCAACCGACGCGATGCCCGCCCATACCGCAATCGCCCGCGCCCGCTCGGCAGGCACGTCGAAGGTGCTGCGCACGACCGCGAGAGACGCGGGCAAAAAGAGCGCGGCGCCCATGCCCTGCACGAATCGCGCGGCCACGAGAATGGCCACGGACGATGCGAAGCCGCATCCCGCCGATGCGGCGACGAACAGCGCCAGCCCCGCGAGGTAGACGTGCTTGGCGCCGAACCGGTCGGACAGCGCGCCGCCCGCGAGAATCAGCGCGGCGAAGCTGAGCGTGTACGCGTCGACGATCCACGCGAGCTCCGCGACCGTCGCACCGAGACTCGCGCGCATCGCTGGCAGCGCAACGTTGACGATCGTCGTATCGAGTACCGCCATGAACATTCCGATCGCGACGAGCGCAAGCGTGAAGCGGCGTTCGCGGGCCGTCGGGCGGCCCGCTGCCGTGATGGATACGGGAAGGGAAACAGGATTGCAATCGGGCATGAAACCTCCAGGCAGATGCCGGGAGTCTAGAAACGGCACGCGATGCAGAAAAGTGATAATTTCGCATTTGCCTGATGCAGATATGCATCTCCACTGTCTGCCGCCACCCTGCCCGATGACACTACCGACCCGCATGAACTGGGACAACGCCCGCTTCTTCCTGGCCCTCGCGCGCACCGGCACGCTGCGCGGCGCCGCGGCGCAACTGAACGTCGATCAGGCGACGGTGGGGCGTCGGATCGCCGCGCTCGAAGACGAACTCTCGGCCCGCCTGTTTCTCCGAACGCCGGCCCTCTATGTGCTGACGACCGCCGGCGAAGCGTTGCTCGAGCCCGCCGAAACGATGGAACGGGCGTCGCTCACGATCGAGCGGCGCGTGATGGGCCTCGACGAGCAGCTTGCCGGGTCCGTGCGAATCGCCACGACCGACACGCTCGGCAAGCGCTTCGTGATTCCCGCCATCGCCAGCTTGCGGCGCAGGCATGCCGGCATCGACGTCGTGTGCGTGACGTCGGCCGAGATCGCCAATCTCACGCGCCGCGAAGCGGATCTCGCGATTCGCACGTTGCGGCCGGAATCACCGGACCTGATCGTCAGGCGGCTCGGGCATCTCGAAACGGGCATCTACGCATCGCGCCGCTACCTGGCCGAGCGTGGCGAACCGGCCGCGGGCAGCGCGTTCGAAGGACACGATCTGGTGATGTACCAGCAGCCGGTGGTGCCCACGATGTGGGACGCCCTGTGCGGCGAATCGACGTCGCGCGGCCGCGTGATGTTCCAGACATCGTCGACGATGATGCTGGTCGAAGCCGCACTTGCGGGGCTCGGCATCGCGGAGCTGCCGTGCTTTCGCGCCGAAACCGAGCCGGAACTGGTGCGCCTCATGCCCCGACGATGCAATCATTTCGACGTGTGGCTCGTCGCGCATGCCGATCTGTACAAGACCGCACGTGTGCAGGCGGTGATCGAAGCCGTCGTCGACGAATTCGCGAGCGTCGCGCCATCCGCCCGGTAATCGAAGACTATAAAGATCACAGAACCGTGCCGATCCGCATGGCGATGCCGCCGTTGAATACCTGCATGTCGGATTCCTGCGTCAGGTTCGAAGCGCGCGGCTGATACTCGCCATCGCCCGCAGACCAGCGAAACGTCTGACGCCATTTGCCGCCGAGCTGGCGCAACTGATGGTCGTGGAAATCCTCCGTCCAGGTCAACAGCACGTTCAGTACGTTGCTGCCCTCCGTGATGTCGTGATCGCGCGTGCCATCGCGATGCCAGTCGCCGGCGATATTCCGATAGAACATCAACGGCTGCGCGAACACGACGCGCAGCGATGATTACCCGCAATCGAACGTCAATCCGTGATGGTCACTTCGACGCGGCGATTTCTCGCCCTTCCCGCCGCGGTTCCGTTGTCCGCCAGCGAATCGGCCTCGCCATTTCCCTCGACACTGATACGCGGCGCCGATACGCCAGCCGAAACGAGAATCTGGGCCACGTGCCGGGCACGCGCTTCGGAAAGCGCCTGGTTAGACGCTTGGCGTGTCGAACGGGCCGACGTGCTGTCCGCGTAACCCGCCACATGCACGGTTGCACTGCCGGTCAGCACCGCGATTTCCCGCCCGGCCGAAGCCACGACAGAAGCCCCCCACGGCGCCACCGCCGCATCACCAGGCGCAAACAGGCCGCCAAACCGCAGCGTCAACGTATCGCTCCCGGGAGCGCGGATCAGTTCGACATTCCCCGCGGCAACCTCGTCGCGAAGCCGCTGTTCCAGGTTTCGAGCGAGCGCATCAAGCGGCAAAGCCCGGGGGGTCTCTTTCGTGCGCACCCAACGGTCCGCCGCGGCGTAGCCCCCGGCCCCCAGCAATAACGCAACAGCGAGACCTCCCACGAACCTCGCTCGCGATCGACGCACCGCCACCGGACGTACCCACGGATCGACCGTCTGTCGCGTACGTTTCGGCGGCTCGCTGACGCGATTCACGCTCAGCCCACCCGTCATAACCGCGTCGTGCACGTGTTCGCGAATGACCTGCAAGCGCTTGTGACCGCCTGCTTCAAATCGGTATCGCCCACGAAACCCGAGATCGAGTACGTTTTGGTACAACTCAATCAGATCGAGGTTCTCGCGCGGATCGCGCATTGCCTCGTCGATCAGCTGGAAAACACGGTCGCCGCCCTGACGATCATGCCCCGACACACTCGCCAGACTGTTGTCCTGCCATTCGACGCCGGTTGTTTCGCCCTTTCCCCACGACGTCTGCATCGCCGCCTCGTCGAGCGCGGAGCACAGACAATAGCTTGCGCGCCGGACATGCTCGGGGCGGAGCTGGAGTTCACCGGAGATCCGGGTGAAGAGACGAACTTCCTGCCCCAGCCATCGATGCCACCGTGTAATAGCGTCGGCATCGAGCATTTCGGGCGTATCGGCCAATGCCTGCAACAGAACGCGCGACGCTTCGAGCAGCGGGTTGATCGCCTGCTCCGCGGCCGTGAGCCGCGCGGCAACAGGCGGCGACGCCACGGCGCCTGCGTGGCCCAGCGGATCGGTTGTCGAAAGAGTCATCTTGATCGATCCCTCCCGGTTCAGCGGGAAGCGCTTCCCGCGCTCCCCGGCAACATGCCTCGCGGCAACCCCGGCGGCGGGCCGCTATCCGGCAGGTTGAACGCCGACATCGTGCTGGGGCACCGGAACGTCTTCAGCACGTCGCTCGTCAGCGGATTCGCGACACTCCCGGCGCTCGCGACGTCGAGCGCCGCTTGACGCCCGTCGAAACTGAACGCGACGCGCGTGCGGCCCGGCGTCGCCGTCTCCGTCACGCGACCTTTCTCGAGCAGGCGCATCAACGCCCAAGGGCCATCGGTTGAAATCGTCGACGTGTCCGGCCGGATGCGCGGGCTGGCCGTGATTTCCGTGTGGACGCCGCCACGCGGTCCCGGCCACGTGACCGTGAAAGGCGCGACCGGGCCATGTTGATAGAGCGTAGTCTGTCCATCGATGTCGAGCGACAGACTCATGATCGTCGGGTCGAGTTCGGGAATTCGGATGTCAGCCCTCCAGGTCAGTTGCTTGTGGCCGGGATCGTTGAAAAAGATGTCGCGGATTGCCTTCGCATGCTCGAACGGCTCCAGGTCCGGCCCCTGTACGGGCTCGGTCGCGCCTGGCAGCGTCCGATAGCGCCATGGCTTCGCGGACGTATCGACGAACGGTGCCAGCGTCTTCACGAAGAAATCATCGATCACGCCGCCCTGCGCAAACACGCGCGTGAAGTCGTCGATACCGACGTCGCGCTTGCTGTCGGGCGAAAACGGGTAATTTCCTTCGATCGTCAGCCGGCAAGCGTCGCCGACCACCGCCTGCATCTGGCGCGACAGCAGTTGGCCGATCCCCTGATTGACTTCTCGCGAACCATCGGCGGCAAGCTGCAGCAATACGGCGCGAAACGGTGCCGGCATCGTGTCGGCCATCATTTTCAGTTTCGCAGCTACGTCGCTCGCCGGTGGCATGCTGTTGTTCGACAACGCATTGTCGGCAACGGTGAGCGCCGTGTAATAGTCGTTCAGCAAGTTGGTAACGCCATCCAGCCCCGTCTTGTCCGCCTGTGTGGCAGCACGTTGCGTATCGGATTGCGCATCCACGCTCCCGGTAACGACCTCGCGCAGCGCCGCAAAGTGATTGTCGACGAGTTCCCGTTCAACGCGCTCCGACGCCCGGATACCCAGCGCCTTGTCCGCCTTCTGATTGATCTGGTCGGCGGCCCGCTGCAGCAGCGAACCGTCCGACACCGTCATCGGCTGCGCGAGCGTCGTCTCGTGCACGGCTACGCGGACAAGCCGCACGAGCGGCGAATCAGGTGCCGCGAAGCTGCGCAGCACCTTCAGATTGAACGCAAGGCTCGTGCCGCTTACCGTCCGGATGTCGTTGAGAAACGCGTCCCACTGCTGGGCATATTCCATCAGATATTCGCGGCGCACCGCGTCGGTCAACGCATCGTCCGCGCCGGCGGCGTTGCTCACGATCTCAGCCGTTTTTTTTTGAGCCTCCCCCAGGTATGAGCGCCCCATCACCCATGCGTCGTCGTCGCGCGCGATCTGCACGAACTCGGGCAGCCGTTTGTCGAACAGATTCCGATAGCCATCGAACGTGAAGAGCCCCGACACGCCGCGCGACAACGGTGCATCGCTTGCTCGCGTGAATACCGTGCCGGCTTGCGGGCCTACCGCGCGCAGCAACGTAAACTCGTCGGGCGCTTCCTTCAGCATGGCCGCCTTTGCGCGCTGGTAAAGGCGGTCGGTGGCATTGCTACCCTCGAGAAAAGCGCGCGCCTGCTGCACCAGCGCGTCATTGCGGATCACCGGAGACTGCACCACGCGCTCTCCGGAGAAAAGCTGTTGCACGTGGTCGATCATCGACGCCCTTCCACCGAAAGCCGCCGCGCTATCGGTCTTAGCCCAGTCGTCGAGCACCCAGGCCTTGACGTCGGCGGCATTGAACTTCGCCTTGTCGTACAGCATCAGGTACACGCGCAGCGCATCGTAGGCGGCCTTCGGATCCTTGCTCGCAATCGCGCCGGACATGACGTTCTCCAGACGATGCACGATCTGCGGCAACAGCAGGTTGTCTTCGAGTGCGTCGTAGGTGCGGTGGCTTTCGGTTGCAATGTCCGGCGGCGTGTAGAGACCGAAGCGCCACGCGCTGTCCGGATCGGACAGGTCGAGTCCCGGGAAGGTCGGCAAATAACGCGCGTCTGTCAGCGTATCGGGCACGGCTTGCAGTTTCGGCGTCTTGTACAACTCCGTGACGCGGGCCGTAAGCGCCTGTACCTTTCGGCCAATCGTGGCGAGATAGTCCCCGTTGTGGCCGAAGCTCACGCGCAAGCCGATCGCCAGCCACACGAACAACAGCAGCGCCAATGTGTGGCCGATCAGGCGCAAGAGTCGGTAGCGGTATTCCCACCGCAGGTTGGGGCTCACCAGATGCGCTTCCGGGAACACGACACGGGTCAGCAGATCGTGTAGGAAGAACCCTTGGTTGCCCTCGGCTCGCGCCGGTGAAACGGGGGCGTGGTCCTGAGTCGACAGAAGACGTTGAACGACTGTACCGCGCTCCACGACTATCTCGCTGTCCCGTTGTCGGGCACTCGTGAAATACACGCCGCGCAACGTCGAATGGAGCTGGGTATCGTCGTACCGTGAATCGAGAAACACCCGGTCTATCAGGTCGAGCAGTGGTCCGAGCAGCGCAGCAAACTCCTCGGGCAGCGCCGCAAGCGACCGGCGCTTGAGCGCATCGTACTCATCCTGCAAGTGCGTATCGATCGAAGCGCCAAGCCTTTGCGCGAGTTCGGCAAGTTCCGCGTGGCAGCGGGCACGCAGCCCTTCCTTTGCAACCGTTTCCTTACCATACGGAAGCGTGAAGCCCCATGCCTGCGCCCTCCCCTCGGCCGTCAGCCCCCCGAAATACTCGGCGAAACCCGTCAGACGGTCCATCTTCGTGACCATTACATAGACAGGGAAACGAATACCCAGCTCCTGCCTCAGTTCGGCCAGCCGCGCGCGCAACGTGGCAGCCTCAGCCACACGCGCCTGTTCGTCGGCACCGGCCAACGTGGCAAGATCGATCGTCAGCAACGCGCCGTTGATCGGCGCGCGAGGCCGATGCCGGCGCAGCATGCCCAGAAATCCAAGCCATTCCGCGCGATCGACCTTCTGTCGGCGTTCGCCCGCACCGTGACCGGGCCGAACGACTGGACCGCCGGCTGTCGACACGGCGGCGGCTTTCGATTGCGACGCCTCATTCCGCTTCGTATCGTCTTCAGCGCTTTTCGCAGCCGGCTGGGCATCGGCGCCGTCCTTGCCCGGAACGCCGGTGGCCGGCTTTCCCGTGTCCGAGACGGGCGCATCGACGTCCTCGGCCGTCGACATGCCATGATGCGTGTAGTAGCCGGCCGTGTCGATCAGCACCGCGTCATTGGTCAGCCACCAGTCCACCGCGGCAGCATCGCCGGCCGGCGCCCCGGCCGCACGCTGCATCTGCTCGGCAACGGGAAACGCCAATCCGCCGTTCATCAGTACGCTGGTCTTGCCGGCCCCTTGCGAGCCGAGCGTGATGTACCAAGGCAGCTCGTACAAATAGCGCTTGCCCTGGAACAGCTTGCCAAGACCGCGCGCGCCGGTACGCATCGATTTGAGGCGCGCGAGCGCGCTCGTCACGACCGCTTCGATTTTCCGCAAGCGTGGTGCGGCAGGCGATTCATTCTCGCCGCGATCCATGCGCAGCATCTTCTTCAGGAACGCATCGTCTTCGCGCATTTTCCGCCACAGGCGAAACATCCCGAAAAGAACGAAAACGGCCATCACCAGCGCGATCGCGGTGAGTCGGGCCGACACCGGCTCGAATGGCGCCACGTGACCGAACGAGAGCAGCGGCGCGGCGTACCAGAGCAGCAAGCAAAGCAATGCGGCGAACACGACGCTCGTCGACCAGCCCACGAGCCAGAGCAGCACGCCGGCAAGCAACAGCGCGATCAGCAGCACGCGCATACCGGCGCCAGCGAGCGGCTTGAGCCCACCGAACGCGAAAAACGGGCCGACGAACCAGATCACCAGTGCAACGACGATCAGTGCGAGGAACGCGAGGAACTGGCGCGAGGCCAGAAACGACAGGAACTGGAACTTCTTCATGTGGTATTCCGGAAACGGATCTGGCTTAGCGTGCGACGTCGATCTCGACGCGGCGGTTTTGCGCGCGCCCCTGCGCGGTGCGGTTGTCGCCGACTGGATCGGCATCGCCCTTGCCGGCGGCTTCGAGCCGGTTTGTCGGCACCCCGGCGGTTTGCAGCATTTGCATGATCTGGATAGCCCGCTCTTCCGACAGCGCCAGGTTCGATGCGAAATGCCGGCTGCGAATCGGCACGCTGTCCGTATAGCCGATGATCGTTACCTTGCCCGGCACCTTGGCGATCTCGGCGGCGATCTTCGCAATCAGCGGATTCATCGATGCCTGAACCGAAGCGCCGCCGGGCTTGAACATCGCGTCTCCGCGGAACGTGACGGCGCTGTGGCGAGCGTCTTCGTCGACACTGACGGTGCCGGCGGCGATTTCATCCTGGAGCAATTGCTTGAGGTGCAGTTGCGGCGGCGCGGGAGGCGGCGTCATGCGGGCGATGTCGGCAATTTGTTTCTGAACGTCCGCGCTACGGCTGACCAGTTCGTACTTGAACCAGCCGAACAATCCGAGCAGGATCACCGCCAGGACGGTGACGGTGATCCATACCGGAAAATCGGTGAATGACAGGTGCTTGCCTTTCGCGGTCGATTGCCAGTGAGGCGATAGCGCCAGCGGCACCGGTTCGCGCTGCGACGTGATCACGTTGTAGAGCCGCTGACGAATCGCGTCGTGCTTGCGCTTGCCGTCGGTCACGCCTCGGTAGCGACCTTCGAAACCGAGGCTGAGAATCCGGTAAATTACTTCCAGGAGGTCACGATGCTCGTGAGGGTCCTCCAGCAAGCGGCCGATCAACAGGTAGACCTTGTCGCCGCCCTTGAGGTCCCCGTGAAAAGTGGTCGCAAGCCCTCCTTGGATCCATTCGATTGCCGACGAGCCCTTCTTGCCCCACGCGGTTTGTGTTGCGGCTTCGTCCAGTGCCGTGCACAGACAGTAGCTCGCGCCGATCATGTGATCTCGCCGGATGTTTGCCTGTTCGCAGAGTTTCTCGAATACGCGCACTTCCTGATCGAGGAGCATGTGTAATGCAAGTATCTGCTCAGGTTCAAGATGTTCCGGCATATCCGCCTGCGCACGCAGGAGTGCACTTGCTGCTTCAAGCAACCGGTTTTGTGCGCTCTGGACCGCCAACAGCCTTTTCGGCAACGGGATCGCCATGGCTCCCGGAGCTTCTTGCCGATTATCCGGTGATGGCATTTGATCGACGAGGGGCGCCAAGGCCTCGCTTGATTGGTTAGTCATAAAGAAACATCGATTTTTAATAACATTTACATAACAATGCGAATTTATTTAATTCACGATACCGATATGGTTTCCAATCGACTCACCAGCACACATCCGCAACCAGCATGATGTGCTTCGAGAGCAACCGGCACTCCATCGACCAGGAAAGTTTCGTCCCCTTCCTCGATTCGATTCACTCCGTGCTCTGCGCAACGGACGAGATCGAATTTACGCGCAATGGCTTTTCCTTCAATACTATCCGAACTACTTCCCGTTAATATCTCGCCGCCATGAGGTGCCAGCGTGTCACTGACCACAATGATCTGCCTGGACATGTTTTTCTCCATTTAAATCAATTAGAGACAAGAAATCGATCGACTGCGGAAAGTACATAAATCGTTGATATGGCATCAAGACCGTGATCGAACGGTAATGCGTCGACGTCCCGCGATATATGTCCTCGAACGTCAGGAGGCGGCACCGCGTTCTTCGTGGACGATGGTGTCGTCGCCTTGGCCGCATCGATCAGTGTCTTGATGTCTCCGTTCCATTTCGGTAATGGTGCCGGGGGGAGAGGTAGAACTTTGTCGAGATTTGGCAGCTTCAAGCGGCCTTGATAGTGCTCCAGGGCATCGCCAATCTTGCTATAACGTTCCACGCGGTCTTTGTCGACACGTTCCGCAAGACTTTTCCCATTCTTTAGGTACGTTCCATTGAACTCGACAGATAGTTTATTTGAACATTTCGCACTACCAACCCTTACGCCGTCATGAAATGTTTTCAGTGCGAGTCTTTTTGACGCGTCAGAATACCCACTCGATTGCAAAAATCCTAACTCATAGGCAGCATCACCATATCCCTGCGCAACCGCACACTGCAACATTTTCATAGCGATTGGCCGATTTCCCCAAAAATCGCCATCTGGGGAATCATAGGTACCTCCCAGCTTGTCGCCAAGGAAAGTCATGGCCGACGGACTTCCCATATCTGCCGCTCTCTGGAAGAACGTATAGGCACTGGTTGCATTCCCCCCCTTGACCAGCCCCCTCTGGTGGTACACACCCATCTGATCGTATGCATCCGGCACACCCAGCGTCATCGCCTTCTCCACCCAACGAATCGCTACTTCCGGATTGCGCTCAAGCACGCCGGGATAGCCACTCAGAATCAATGCCGCGAGATTGAGCATCGCCTTCCAGTGACCGCGCTCAGCCGCCTGCTCATATAGTCGATAAATCTTCGCGTAGTCGCGCCGCTTGTAGTAAACGTCCGGATCGTCGAGCGCCAACGCCTGCTGGAACCATTGCTCTGCCTGTGGATCGATCGGCGGCACGTGCTGATCCTGATACACGCACTTGAATTCCTTGCGGTGTGGATTAAACAGCGGAAGTTTTTCGTAGCGAGGCTGGTCAGACATCGCGGCAGTCAATTTGTTGGTCACGGTAGTTAACGGCCCCGCCTGCACGCTGACCGCGAACAGGCAAAGGCTCATGACCGCAACGCACAAGCTCCGCCCGACCACACTCATTCCAGGTTTGCTCACAGCGCAATCCTTTCGAAACCGTCGTCCGTCCGTGCATTGGGGCTACCCATGAAGGTCCACTGCACATGCACTGGGTCAATCTCCAGGTGACGATCAACTGGTTTCGGAAACGGCTGTCCCTCCAGTACGAATGCTTGCTGATCCCAGCGGTTGTACAAGGCCGCGAGCGGATGATTCACTCCGACGCTTGCCTCCCAAATACCCGTTTGCGGGCATCGCTCCAATCCGTGGCACGACAACTTCTCAGGCTGCGTCTCAAGTTGACGCAAAAATCCGGCATCACGCAGTTGCGCCAGAAATACCGATCGACTCGGCGGCACTGGTCGAGATTCGCCCAGGTAATGCCACTGCACCTGTTCGGCTTCCAGCCAGTTTACGTGCGGCGGGTCGAAACGCTCGCCGGCCCGATAGCGTTCGGGGTGACCACTGCGGGCAAATTTCAGTTGGTCCTTACGCATGGTCGACAAGCCGTAGAGCGCGAGCCAGTAGCCGCTTTCCGGCACCACCTTTTCACCGCTCACGGCATAGGGACTTTGCGCGAGCGACATGACACCTTGCCCCTCGGGCATGCGCGCTCGATCTTCCAATTTGGATAGTTCTTTCTTCGAAGGCAGTGTCACCGCCTTGGCTGCATCGATCAGCGTCTTGACATCACCATCCCATTTCGGCAATGGTGTCGGGGGGAGAGGAAGGATCTTGTCTAGGTTCGGGAGTTTCAGGCGACCTTGATAATGCTCCAAGATATCGGCAATCTTGCTGTAACGCTCGGCACGAGCCACATCAATATAGCCGGCAAGATTACGCCCCTCCACCAAGTTGAATCCATCGAACTGAGTGAAAATCGCATTTGCACATTTTGCACTTCCGAACTTTACACCCTCATGCAATGTCTCTAGCGCACGCCGCCTGGCCGGCGGCGTTTCCGATCGTGCATAAATGTAGCTAAGCTTATGGGCAGCGTCTCCATACCCTTGTGCCAAAGCACACTCAAGCATCTGTGTCGCAACGGTCACATTCCCCCAGAACTCGCCCCCCGGATCGTCATACGTTCCGGCTAGCTTGCTGGCCAGAAACGTCATGGCCGACGGACTTCCCATATCCGCTGCTCTCTGGAAGAACGCATAAGCACTGGTGGCGTTTCCGCTTTTGACCAGCCCCCTCTGGTGGTACACACCCATCTGATCGTATGCATCCGGCACACCCAGCGTCATCGCCGTCTCTACCCAACGAATCGCCACTTCCGGATTGCGTTCAGGCACGCCGGGATAGCCACTCAGAATCAATGCCGCGAGATTGAGCATCGCCTTCCAGTGACCGCGCTCAGCCGCCTGCTCATATAGTCGATAAATCTTCGCGTAGTCGCGCCGCTTGTAGTAAACGTCCGGATCGTCGAGCGCCAACGCCTGCTGGAACCAAATCTCTGCCTGTGGATCGATCGGCGGCACGTGCTGACCCTGATACACGCACTTGAATTCCTTGCGGTGCGGATTGAACAACGGAAGTTTTTCGTAGCGAGGCTGGTCAGACATCGCGGCAGTCAATTTGTTGGTCACGGTAGTTAGCGGCCCCGCCTGCACGCTGACCGCGAACAGGCAAAGGCTCATGACCACAACGCACAAGCTCCGCCCGACCACGCTCGTTCCGGATTTGCTCACAGCGAAATCCTTTGGAAACCGTCGTCCGTCCGTGCATTGGGGCTACCCATGAAGGTCCACTGCACATGCACTGGGTCAATCTCCAGGTGACGATCAACTGGTTTCGGAAACGGCTGTCCCTCCAGCACGAATGCTTGCTGATCCCAGCGGTTGTACAAGGCCGCGAGCGGATGATTCACTCCGACGCTTGCCTCCCAAATACCCGTGTGCGGGCATCGCTCCAATCCGTGGCACGACAACTTCTCAGGCTGCGTCTCAAGTTGACGCAAAAATCCGGCATCACGCAGTTGCGCCAGAAATACCGATCGACTCGGCGGCACTGGTCGAGATTCGCCCAGGTAATGCCACTGCACCTGTTCGGCTTCCAGCCAGTTGACGTGCGGCGGGTCGAAACGCTCGCCGGCCCGATAGCGTTCGGGGTGACCACTGCGGGCAAATTTCAGTTGGTCCTTACGCATGGTCGACAAGCCGTAGAGCGCGAGCCAGTAGCCGCTTTCCGGCACCACCTTTTCACCGCTCACGGCATAGGGACTTTGCGCTAGCGACATGACACCCTGCCCGTCAGGCATGCGGGCTCGACCTTCCAATTTGGATGCCGGGTCTTTTTCGGGAGGAGGTGTCACCGCCTTGGCTCCATCGATCAGCGTCTTGACGTCACCATCCCATTTCGGCAATGGTGCCGGGGGGAGCGGTAAAACTTTGTCGAGATTTGGCAGCTTTAAACGGCCTTGATAGTGCTCGAGCGCATTACCGATCACTTTGTATCGTTGAGCACGAAACCGATCTACATATCCAATTAAATTTTCACCATCAATCAACCCAAACCCGCGGAATTCTGATGCGAGATTATTAGCGCATTTGGCACATCCCAATTTCACACCCTCATGGAAGGTTCTCAACGCTCGCACTTTCACCTCAGCAGAATAGCCACTTTGCTGATAAAAACCTAACTCATAAGCGGCATTTCCATACCCTTGGACCATTGCGCATTGCAACATCTCTATGGCAATTGGGCGATTACCCCAAAAATCACCGTCCGGCGAATCATAGGTACCTCCCAGCTTGTCGCCAAGGAAAGTCATGGCCGACGGACTTCCCATATCCGCTGCTTTCTGGAAGAACGCATAAGCACTAGTGGCGCTTCCACCTTTGACCAACCCCCTCTGGTGGTACACACCCATCTGATCGTACGCATCCGGCACACCTAGCATCATCGCCTTCTCCACCCAACGGATCGCCACTTCCGGATTGTGCTCGGGCACGCCCGGATAGCTGCTCAAGATCAACGCCGCAAGATTGAGCATCGCTTTCCAGTGGTTGCGTCCCGCCGCCTGTTCGTATAGTTGGTAAATCTTCGCGTAGTCGCGCCGCTTGTAGTACACGTCCGGATCGTCGAGCGCCAACGCCTGCTGGAACCAAAGCTCTGCCTGTGGATCGATCGGCGGCACGTGCTGATCCTGATACACGCACTTGAATTCCTTGCGGTGCGGATTAAACAACGGAAGTTTTTCGTAGCGAGGCTGGTCAGACATGGCATCAGTCAGTTTATTAGTCAAGGGAGTCAATAGTCCGGCATACACGTTGATCGCTTGAATTGACAGGGAAACAAATAAAAAACACACAACGAAATTCATAGAAATCATAAGAAACTCCACTCATACAGTTACCACTCCGCTACTAGATGGAACGGTAACTGAGGCATGCATTGTTGTAGTGGCCCGATAATCCTCGAAATCCAGCAAAAAACCTCTAAGCCCCATACCATTTTTCATCAAAAGACGATTTCCATCCATTTGCTTCACCCAATCATCAAAAGCATCTGAAATAAGTCCACGCTCTCCTGCCCCACTTACCCTCCCCCCCGATTGCAATCCAAACACCCGCTCACGCAACTTCGCAGCCCACTCCTCCCCAGTCGCAGCAATATTGATTTCGCTATCCACCGACATACTTCGTTGATTCAGGTTGGCGCTCCCGAGCGTCACGAATACGTCATCGATCAGCATCAGCTTCGAGTGAATATAAATCTCGCGATACGCCATCTTCCCTCCCACCATCCCGCTTGTGCGCAGTCGCGCCACGCTTACTTTCAGGCCAAGCGTGCCCTCCAACGCCTCCACGCTCGGACGATCGAGCACCTTGTGCCTTGCCTTGACCTTGAGCGGATTTCCGTGTTCATCCTTGAGATTCAGGTCGTATTGAACATACTTTGCTCTTTTATAGTTCTGACTCATCTTTCCAGAATCCACCAAATCGGCCTGATTCGGCATCGCTTTTCCGTGACCGAGTTCCGTCAATGTGTCAAAGGTACGCGGCACCATTCCGTCGTCCTCTGGATGTGGAATGACAATGAACAGATGGAGCCTAGGGACTTCGGCAATCGGCTTCTTGGACAGGCGATCCCAAGCATCACAGAACTTTTCTCGCTGATCCTTCAAATGACGCGCGAATTCCGGGTAATAAAAGTACTGATTTTCGATATAGATGTAGTTACGTGCGTAGCTTGTCGCCTGGAAATACAGCTCCTTGATGCTTTTTTCCCGCTCGTGAGCCTGAGTCCGAACTATCTGTACAGCCTGTCGTGAATTTTTCGGCAAGGTGGGGATCCGAGGTGGCAACGCTGCCAACTCGTTCGTCTTCCACGCTTTGGGCGCGAACAAATTCCAGCCTTGCTCAAAATTCTGGTGCAGACGCTTGAGTGCCGGCCCGACCACCCGGCAAGCGTAATCTTGCAGTGGCCTCGCATGCTTGTATTGCCCCGTACCAGTTCGATTTCCGGGATTCTGCGTAGCTTGTGCTTGCGCGTGCTCGCCATCGACATTTTTTGCCGACCAAGTCTCGCGCAACGAGTCGTCGATTCGATGGTTTTCGCTGTCCCAGTAGTCCGTCACGGAGTTGAGGCCCATGACATATCCAATGGCATGAAGGCCTCCTTCATGCTCGTAATCAATCAGTATCGGCTTCTGGTGATGCGTCGGAAAATTCCACAGAAGCCCGGCCTCGTCTACGGGGTTATACCATTCGAACGCGGGTGGATCTTGCTCCTTTGGAGCCTGATCGATTAAAGCCTTGACATCTGATCTGGAAATACTTCGCAAAACAATCTGCAGATTCGGATTCCTTCCTTGCGCCCTTTGCGACGAAGGGAGATGATCCTGCCACCACTTCACGCAGTAATCGTGACGAGCATGATTTGCGTATGGCGATCCAAGTGGTCCGTGTTTCGCATCGGTGTAACCAGGCATGTTGTTCTGCTTGGTCGATGCGAGCAAGTCATACCAAATCAGCAAGCGAACGCGAACGGGATTCCGCGATCTAGTAGTGACTTCATGCAGCAACTCACCGTATGTTTTCCCACGCTTCCATTTCGCCCCAGAGCGGACGAGTTCCATCGCCGGATCGAACCCCCAGCAGACAATATCCACGGTTGCCTTGGCGTCACGGATGTCCTTCTCGATTCTTTCGAAGCCTTCACGGCCACATACAAAGAAATCCAATGAGTTACCGTAGGTAATCGGATTCTTCTCGCGCTTTTCCAGCAGCCATTGCACGGTGCCTTGCGCCCTACGCCCAGCTTCGTCGATTGCAATATCAACTGGATTGTGCGTCTTGATGTCGTCGGCCATATAGTTGTCCCGTAGCGTTTCGAGCACACGTCACACGCGTTCGCCACGATTCGAGCGCAGATCGACATGCTCGGGATCGTGATTAAGCGCATCGCGCACCTTAAGATTGAACTCACCGCCGTTGCTGAGTTTGACGCGATACGCGCTTGTTCCCGGCTGATGATTCATGACGATCACGCGCCCGAACTCGTCGGTCACACCTTCTCCGATCTTTGCGGTTCCCTTGAACAATTCGTACGGCTCGTCCACGTACCGGTTCGCGGCCCCAGGTAGCGCGCCAAGCGTGAAGTGCAGGTTTTCCGGCAATTCCGGGGCGTCGAGCGCGAGCGGGCTGCTCTTGTTGTCCGGACCGGTGAATATGCGCCCAGCCGAATGCACTTCGAATTTCCCGTTTGTACCGCTTGTGATCTCACCGGCACGCCAGCGCGTGTAGCTACCGCCTCCGCTTATTTCCACTTCCTGCTGAGCACTGATGCGAATCCTGTCGGCAACGACCGTGACATTGAGTTTCGCGAGCAGGTTGATACTGTCTTTCAGCGCCTTTAGATCGATGTCACCTGCCGCGGCCACCAAGCGCATACCGGCTTGATAGACAAACAACCGTAGCGCCTTGCGCATGCTCGCGAACAAGCCACCGCCCGTGCTGACCGACATGTCGGTACCGACAGTCACCGCGGCAGCACGGCCACTGCTCAGATGAATCTGTTCCGGCGTACTCGCAACGATGCCGGCGGGACTGGCGAGTACAAGCTGAGGGTCCCGGAACTGCTTCAGCTTGCCGCCGCCCCGAATAGCATTCGCCTGTGCTTTCAAAGACGTCACAATGGTGGTTTGTTCACCATCGTGCGCATGAACGGACTGAGCAGTGTGCGCAAGCCCTTCTGCAAGCTCCTGGGACTCGGAAAGCTGCGCATCGATCTCGTCGACGCTGAATGCGTCGCCATTGGCGGCTGGTCGACTGAAGGTCGTGAGCAGTAGCCCTTCGGCACCCCGAACCGCAGCTTTGCCGTCCGTGCGCAATTCAGCCCCTCGACCACGCTCATCCTGCCGCCCAGCATTGCCGGCAATGCGCGTGATATACCCGAGATTCAACTGCGAGGCGCCTTCGTCGCTCGACAGGTGGGCCTGGATTTTTCCGTTCGTATCGTCGAAGGCGAGCGTATTCGCGCGCCGGCCGTCGATCTCCCGGCTGCGATAGCCGGCGAGCGCCTGGTTCTTCGGCAAGTCGAACGGTGGCATGTTGAACGCGTTGGTCGCGCTGCCCACGATGATCGGCAAATCCGGATCGCCGTTGACGAATGCGACTTCGACCTCATGTCCCCGACGCGGCAGAAAGATTCCACCAAACTGATCGCCATGCCAGGCACCGGCCACGCGTACCCAGCAACTCGATCGCTCATCGTTCTTGCCCAGCCGATCCCACAGAAACTGGAGCTTCACCCGACCGTGTGCATCGGTCCAGATTTCCTGATTCTCCGGACACGTCACGACGCCATATTCGACGCCGTTCATACGTGGCTTTGCAATCGTACGCAGCAGCCGGAACGGCTCATTGGTCGGCTGCACCGTAAAATCCGCTTCGCAACGGTATCGCTGGCCGGATCCCGACGCTTCGCCAATCTCCTCGATTGTCAGCTTGCAGGCGATCACCGCATACTCGCGATTCGCCGCATCCTGCGGATAATGCGACAGCACGAACGTCTGGCCGGTCACCACGCCTCGCAGGTTGCCTTTGCCGTAGCCCCTCAGCCCCTGACAACGCCAAGCCTCCATCTGCACGAGCGTCAGGTACTCCGCTTCCGTGCGCGGCTCGTTGTGATCGCCCGCGAGCCCAGCCGCGCCAGCTTGCGGCTGCGCGTAATCGCCCCACGTGTAATGCTCCTGATGAGCGAGCCCGGTGTCACGAGGATCTTCGCGCATCACCTTCAGGTCCGCGCGCGGCAACGTATAGTCGTAGTCGACGCTCGTCACCGCGCCCGTTGTCAGCGCATGGGCGACCGAGAAGTCCTGAATGTGTTCCTCGTCAAGCCGTCGACCGGTCGGCGGCTCGTAGCGAAGCGCGGCATAAGCTTCACCTAGCGGTTTGAGCGCACCCATTGAGTCGCACAGCACAAGGCGATGCTTGCCTTCGCTATGCTCGAAGAAGTAGTAGATGCCCCACTCTTCCCACAAACGCTGCAAGAACGCCCAGTCGCTCTCGAAGTGCTGACGCTGAATGTCCCGCTTCGGCCATCCCTTGTTCGGCCGAGGGGTGGTAAGGCGTTTTTCGACCGGGAACGGATAGGACGAGAGCACCGCATCGGTGATCTCGACCATGGACATGTCCTGAAAGATGCGACAGTCGCAATTTTTGGTTGCATGCCAGAGCCACGGCCGCAGCGTGAGTGCATACACGATCGAACGACCGTCTTCACGCACGATCGTCGCATGGCTGACGATACCGGTGATCTCGCGTGCGCCCGCACCAAGATTGGCCATTCCGGCATTGCCGGCCAAGCCGGGAATGAAACGGCCCTTGCCCTCGAGCTGAATCGAGACGGTGACTTCCGTGCCGATCAGCTTGTCGAGTTTGACATTCGCCGCGATGCTCTGCGAAAACCCGAGCGCATCCGGAGTTTTCAGCTCGAGCTTGTACTCGAACAACTCGCCGATCGTCTCGGCACCGGCAAGCTTGACCGGCGTGAGGATTGGACGATCACCGTACATCGGCAGAGCCGCGCCGGAAACCGACAGCGTCCGTGGTGCATCAAACAACGCCATTCCGGCATCTCCTTGAATCGCTCGAATCACTGAGCATCTGTTTCGTGTTATGCCTGTGACGCCTATACCCCCTTATTTCCACTCGTTAACAAATGAATGCGGCTCATTAAAAAAAACGACAATAAAAATAATTGCCGCCACAATCAATACGCCAACAGTGGTGACAAGTCCAAGAAATATTTCTGACAATTTTTCTTCATTTGATTTTTTCATTTTCAAAATTAGAATCAATAAAACCCACTATTTTATGTGTTGCGCTATCTAACGCCTTCATAATTGCCGCATTGTTCAGCGCACGCCCCACAACTCAAGCCTCAACGACGGGAACTCTCCCGACACATGCAATGCGATGCCACCATGCCGCACGACTTCCTCCCAAAGCGGCCCACCCTGGGTCAGCTCGTAATAGATGTAGCCCGCATTGAATGGAATCTGCCGCGGCGGCACCGGCAGCGCCTGCAGGCCAATGCCCGGCAAGTGACTGCGCACCAGGCTAGGCAGCTTGTCCGAAGGCCCCGCCTTCGCCTGCGCAAGAAACTGCTGTTGCAGTACATCCTGCGGCATCGCCGCATGCACGGCCAGCACCAGTGCGGTGAACCCTTGCATATCGACCGGATCGACCACCGCGTTGCGCATGCCGTGACCGCGGTCCTCCAGCACGATGCTCTGCGCGCTGCGCACCAGCACGGCATTGAGCAGCCGATGCGTGTCGTCGACGACCGGCTTCAGGCACACGTGCGGCGTCGTATGCTGATACGGCGGGTGCGTCTCGAGTGGCCGGCGCGTGTTGGTGCGCAAGTGCGTCGACAACTCACCCGCCATGCCGATCAGCAGCGCATACACGTCAGCCGGCGACGTCGCCGGCACACGCAGAAGATGCTGCAGAAGCGGCTCGTAGCGGTTCAGGATCTGCAGCAGCAGGTAATCGGTAACTGTCGCCGCGCTTGCGGTCGTGTCGTCGGTACCGGCGAGCCGCTGCGCAAGCGCATTCGCGCGCAGGCGCGCGAGATCATGAATCTTCGTGACCCAGCTTGTCAGCAGGTCGCTTGCGCCGTAACCGGATACCGGCGGCACGAGCGTGTCGTCGAGCGCGATGCTGCCATCCGCGCGAATCGTCGTCACACACGTGAGCGCGAGACCGATCCAGGCATCGCCCAGCTCCTTTTCCGGCAGCAGACGCACGCGCAGGTTCGACAACTGCACCGATTCGGGGGCAAGACCCATCGAATTCGTGTCACGCAATTCGGTGTCGAACACCTGATAGCGTGCGAGCGAATCCGGGGTGTCGTCGAAGGTGGTCTCCTCACAATTCGGCAACCGGACCGGTACGGCCAGATAGATCACCTGGTCCAGATGTTCGGGCCGGATCGTCAGCGGCGGCGGCAACGGCGTGTTACCCGGCGCATCGAACGGCGTGCCGTCGGCAAACACGCCCGCGGTCGACTTGACGACGACCTTGCCGAGCGCCAGCGCCTCGTGATCGAGCGCGAAGTGCGTGAAACCGAAAAAGAACGGCGATAGCGGCGCCGCGCGCTGATGCGCGTATTTCTCGAAATAGCGGTCCTGCTGCTGGAACAGCTGCGGACGAAAGAATAGCCCTTCCTGCCAGGCGACCTTGGCATACCAGCTCATGCGTGCCGTCCGTTTTGTTGCGCGACGTGTTTCATTTCTTGGCTTCCGTGATCTTGACGGCCTTGGCCTCGAGATCGATGGTCAGTTTCAGCTTCGGCGTGAACAGGCGGTACCACGCCTTGTCCGGTGCGGCCGGCATCGTGTAGACCGCGCGCCAAACCGCGTTCGGCAAATCACGATAAACCGCGATCACGCCGATGGTGGTCGTGGCCGGGTCGGGCCGGCGAACGAGCGTCTGGTGCTCACCGGGGCGCAACTGCAGCTCGTCGCGTTTCACAACGTCGTCGGCCAACGCCGTTTTGTCCCGGGTCTGCAGCGTGAAGAAGTCGGCCGCGTTGAAGGCGCCGTCGTTCTTCAGTTCGTAAATGCGCACGACGATCGGCGCAGCCCTTCCCCGGTCGTCCGGATTGACGTCGGGCAGCGCGTTCACGCGCATGTCGAGCCGGATCGGCTCCTTCTGCTTCGGTTCGCCACTGCTCGCGCAGGCGGAAAGCGCGAGCGCGCAGGCGAGCGTGGCGACGGTCGGTATCGAACGCATGCGGCTATGAACCTTATTCACAGTGCGGGACGCCCCGCGACCGGCGGAGGCGATGCGCCCGCGCCAGTCGCGAGGAATCCACGCGATTACGCTTCCTTGTTGCCCTTGATGTCGAAGCTCGCGGTCACGGCGCCACCACTGCCGCCCTGCGCGTTCTGCACGACGTATTCCTGCTTGACCTTCGCGAACGACAGCGACACCGATTCGCGGCTCTTTTCCGCATCGTTCTTGCTGCCCGACGGCTTCACGCGCGTGACGATCACGTCGCTCATCGTGAGCTTCAGGTATTCAAGCGGGTTGCCGCCGGCCTTGCGCATGACCAGCGTTGCCTGGTCGATGTGCTTGCCCGTGAGCGCGTACTTCATCAGGTTCGGGCTGGCGCGGTCGATGTTGTGTTCGAACGTCAGATCCTTGACGGTCGCCTTGCCCGCACCGCCGCCGCTGCCAGCGTGCATCGTCGATTCCTGCTGGATGTCCCACTCCCAGTTCAGAACCTCGATTTCGTCCTTGTGCTTTTCGTCAAGCGACTCGCCGTTGATGCCGTCGATCTTCAGGAAAATGTCTTGTGCCATGCGTAGTACTCCTTCTATTAAATGATTGGAAACTGGGCATCATCGTCCACCGAAGCAATTCGATGTCCGGCCCTGCGGGACCTATCGGATGGTTAAGCCGCTTCCTTGATCGACGGCAGCTTCGTCACGAGCCGCAGCGAGACGGTCAGCCCCTCGAGCTGGAAGTGCGGGCGCAGGAAGAATTTCGAGTTGTAGTAGCCGGGATTACCTTCGACCTCCTCGACGACCACTTCAGCGGCCGCAAGCGGCCGGCGTGCCTTCGTCTCCTGCGACGAGTTGGTCGGATCGGCATCGACGTAATGCATGATCCATTCGTTCAGCCACCGCTGCATGTCTTCGCGTTCCTTGAACGCGCCGATCTTGTCGCGCACGATGCACTTCAGGTAATGCGCGAAGCGTGAGCACGCGAACAGGTACGGCAGGCGTGCGGACAGGTTCGCGTTGGCCGTCGCATCGGGATCGTGATACTCGGCAGGCTTCTGTAGCGATTGGGCGCCGATGAAGGTCGCATGATCGGTGTTCTTGCGGTGCACGAGCGGAATGAAGCCGTTCTTCGACAGTTCGGCCTCGCGGCGGTCCGAGATCGCGATTTCGGTCGGGCACTTCATGTCGACGCCGCCATCGTCGGTCGGGAAGGTGTGGGTCGGCAGGTTCTCGACCGTGCCGCCCGACTCGACGCCGCGTATCAGCGAACACCAGCCGTACTGCTTGAACGAGCGGTTGACGTTGACGCCCATCGCGTACGCCGCGTTCGCCCAGCCATAGCGGCCATGGTCCGAACCGTTCGTGTCTTCCTCGAAATCGAATTCGTCGACCGGATTGGTCTTCGCGCCATATGGCAGGCGCGCGAGGAATCGCGGCATCGCGAGCCCTACGTAGCGCGCGTCCTCGGTGCTGCGCATCGAGTTCCACGCGGTGTATTCGAGATTCTGCGTGAAGATCTTCGTCAGGTCGCGCGGATTCGCCAGCTCCTGCCACGATTCCATCTGCAACACCGACGGTGCGGCACCGGTGATAAACGGTGTGTGCGCGGCAGCCGATACCTTCGCGATCGAGCCGAGCAGATCGACATCTGGCGGCGTATGGTCGAAGTAGTAGTCTGCAACGAGGCACCCGTACGGTTCGCCGCCGAGCTGGCCGTACTCCTGTTCGTAGATCTGCTTGAAGAGCGGGCTCTGATCCCAGGCAAGGCCCTTGTAGCGACGCATCGTACGATGCAGTTCGGCCTTCGAGACATCCATGAAGCGGATCTTCAGGTGTTCATCGGTTTCGGTGTTCGACACGAGGTGATTCAAGCCGCGCCAAGCGGATTCGAGCGCCTGGTAATCCGCGTGATGCAGGATCAGGTTGATCTGCTCGGAGAGCTTGTGATCAATCTGCGCGATGATCGCCGCGATGCTCTTGTAGGCGTCGTCACTGATGGTCGCCGTTTGTGCCAGCGCCTGCTCGGCGAGCGTCTGAACGGCCAGTTCAACGGCTTCGCGCGCGTCGTCGGTCTTGGGACGGAACTCGCGTTCCAGCAGTTGAGTGAAATCGGACTGGGTGGCCGTCTGCGCAACTGCGGGCCGTACTTCCTGTTTCGCCATGATGCTCATCCTTTATCGGTTCGTCGGTCAGTTCGCGCCGTCTTGATCGGCAGTTTCGTCCGCTTGCCGCTCGGGCTTCGGCGCGGCAGCCAGCGATTTGAGCAGCGCCGGGTCATGCAGCAACTGCGTGACGAGCGCCTCTGCACCCGACTTGCCATCCATGTAGGTCTGCAGATTGGCGAGTTGCGTACGCGCTTCCAGCAGTTGGCGCAGCGGCTCGACCTTGCGGGCAATCGCAGCCGGCGAAAAATCCTCCATGCTCTCGAAGGTCATGTCGACCATCATCTGGCCGTCGCCCGTCAGCGTATTCGATACGGCGAACGCGACGCGCGGCCGGATCGCCTTCATGCGCTCATCGAAATTGTCGATGTCGATCTCGAGGAAGCGCCGGTCCGACACCGCCGGTAGCGGCTCGACCGGATGCTTCCCCGACAGATCGGCGAGCACCCCCATCACGAACGGCAGCTCGACTTTCTTCTCCGAGCCGTAGACCTCGACGTCGTACTCGATCTGCACACGCGGCGCACGGTTGCGCGCAATGAATTTCTGCGAACTGCTGGAAGCGGACATACATGAGGCTCCTGGACGGTGGTGGTTGGGCGGCGAGCTCAGAGAACCGGCTCGTCTGAATGGAAGGCGATCGCGTCAAACGAGAGTGCCTGCGCCGGCATGCAGGACGGATCCGCCACGCCGATCACGATGTGCGACAGTGCCCGTTTCGAAGCGAAGGCGTCGAGCCATAGTGCGGACAGTCGCGGCAATACGTGCTGCTCGATAAATCCGATCAGCACGCGCGCACCGGTCTCCTGCACGAGACAGCGGCCGATGATGTAATTGACGACCGCGTCGTCATACGTCAGCGCGATGCCGTGGCCGTCGGCCATACGCTTGACGATGCGCCCCAGATGCAGGCGGACGATGCTGGCGAGTACGCTGTCGGCAAGTGGCCGGTAGGGCACGACGGTCACGCGCCCGAGGAATGCCGCCGGGAAAGCCTTGAGTAGTTCGGGCGTCAGTGCTTCCCGCAGGCCATCCTGATTCGGCGCGAGCGACGGATCGGCGCAGAGACTCGTACTCAGTTCGGAACCGACGTTGCTCGTGAGCAGGATCGTCGTATTGCGGAAATCAATGTAGCGGCCGTCGCCGTCCTCCATGTAGCCCTTGTCGAATACCTGGAAGAACATCTCATGCACGTCGCGGTGGGCCTTCTCGATCTCGTCGAGCAGTACGACCGAATACGGACGGCGGCGCACCGCCTCGGTCAGCACCCCGCCCTCGCCGTAGCCGACATACCCCGGCGGCGCCCCTTTCAGGCCCGAAACGGTGTGTGCCTCCTGATACTCGCTCATGTTGATCGTGATCAGGTTCTGTTCACCGCCGTACAGCGCTTCGGCCAGCGCCAGCGCGGTTTCAGTCTTGCCGACGCCCGACGGACCGGCGAGCAGGAACACGCCGACCGGTTTCCTCGGGTCCGTTAGGCCTGCGCGTGCGGTCTGCACACGTTCGCCAATTTGACGCAGCGCGTCGGTCTGGCCAATCACGCGTGCCTCGAGCGTCTCGGGCAACTTGCGCACCGCGGCGACCTCATCAGTCACCATCCGGCCAACAGGAATGCCGGTCCAATCGGATACGATTTCCGCGACGATCGCCTCGTCGACCTCGGGGAATACGAGCGGCGCATCGCCTTGCAGCGCAACGAGCGCGTGTTCGAGTTCGCGCAGCTTCGGGAGCGCCGCCACATCGTCCCGTGGGGTTTTCCCGTCGTCGGGTCCAATGGCCTCGCGCGCGGCCAGCAACGCCTGCGCGGCGGCGGCCTGAGCGCGCCAGCGATGCTCGACCGCCGCCGCTTCGGCTCCCAATGTATCGATGCGCGCTCGCACGCCCGTCAACGCCCTGTCGGTATCCAGGCCGATACGGGCTTCCTGCACGAGCAACGCCTCCTCGGCACGCGCGGCGGCGAGACGCTGACGCACGTCGTCCAGTTCACGCGGCGTCGCATGCTGCGACAGCGCCACACGCGCACAGGCGGTGTCGAGCAGGCTGATGGCCTTGTCCGGCAACTGACGCGATGGGATATACCGGTGTGATAGTGTCACCGCCGCACGGATCGCTGCGTCGAGCACCACGACGCCGTGATGTCGGGAAAACGTTTGCACAAGCCCGCGCACCATATCGATCGCAGCAGCCTCGGACGGCTCCGCGATCTGCAGCACCTGGAAGCGTCGCGTGAGCGCCGGATCCTTCTCGATGTGGCGCTTGTACTCGGCCCAGGTCGTCGCGCCGATCGTACGGATCGTGCCACGCGCAAGCGCGGGTTTCAGCAGATTGGCGGCATCGCCCGTGCCCGCCTGGCCGCCCGCGCCGATCAGGGTGTGAATCTCGTCGATGAAGAGGATCACCGGCGTCGGCGATTTTCCAGCGGCTTCGAGCAGCCCTTTCAGACGCGCTTCGAACTCCCCCTTCATGCTCGCGCCGGCGAGCAATGCGCCGACGTCGAGCGACAGCAGCCGCACATCGGCAAGCTTCGGCGGCACATTGCCCGATGCGATCGCGCGCGCCAACCCTTCCACGACGGCCGTCTTGCCAACGCCGGCCTCACCCGTCACCAACGGGTTGTTCTGCCGACGGCGCAGCAGCACGTCGATCATCGTGCGAATCTCGAGTTCGCGGCCGATGACCGGATCGATCTCGCCAACGCGAGCGCGCGCTGTCAGGTCAGCGCAATACTGGTCGAGCGAACCACGCTTCGATGCGACTGGAATCGCGCCGGACGCCTCGCCCGGCGTTGCCGCCGAAAGGTCGCCGTGGTCGTACGGCGCATCGGCGGCTTCGGGCGAGCCGTCGATCCATGCCGGCAGCTCATCGCCCAGCCCGTCGACAGGGATCTTGCCGAACGCGGGAGAGATCGACAGCAGAACACGCCTCAACTCGGGCGTCGAGACAAGCGCAGCAACGAGCCACGCGCCGCGCACACGGCGATCGCCATGACTCAGCGTCGCGAGAACCCACGCGCGTTCGATCGCCGCCTCGATGTGCCAGGAAAAGTCGCTGATTGAACTGGCACCGGCCGGCAGCATCGCCAACGCCCGCGCGAAGTCGCGATCGAGCACGTCGCGCTCGATGCCCGCGTGCCGCACGATGCGATGCAGGTCGCTATCGGGTTGCTGCAGGAGCTGATGCAACCAGTGAATGAGTTCCACGTACGGATTGCCGCGCAACTTGCAGAACTGTGTCGCCGATTCGATGCTGCGGTAGAGCTGAACCCCGAGCTTGCCGAATAGAGCCTGGCGTGAAATCGTCATGCGAACCTTCTTGTTGTTTATTCGGTATGTTCCTGGCTCTGGCCGTAGCGATCAGGAATCTTATTCAGCCGGCATTGGACTACTGCCGCATTTCATACATTAAGAAAGTGAAATCCTCTCGGGCTGCGCATTATTTCAAGTAATTTGCGGCGCCATCAACCCATGCGAATGAGAAAATCCGCACCGAATAACGCCTTGTCACCTCACTCTAACCAAGAACCCAGCAATTACCAACTGCGTTGCACAAACGCACGCATTACACAAACATTACGACACGCAAGCACGATACGCAAGCCTTTGTTGCAATTGATCAATTCCGCCATAGATGTGAAAAAATTTTTAACAATTTCCCACATTGACCAGCCAATATCTTGATATTCACAAATTACCACAGTCACACCACTCAAATTAATTGATTATTTCGAGATTTAATCTCGATAATATTTTCAAATAGCGATACCCCATTTCTAATGGACGAATTACACACTCCCGTGGGTAAAATGCGCACTCCGTCATACCTGCCTCTTCCATGCGCTCATTCCGCTTGCCGTGGCACCGCCAGCCCGACACCTCGCTTACCGAGCCCGAACTGCGTCACGAGCCGTGCGGTCCCCAGCAGCAGCAGGACAGCGCGGCCCCTCTCCTGTTCGAATCATCAGATCGAGTGGGGAGCAATCAGTCGATCCTCGATCTGATCGGCAGCCACGGCGGGACTGCGAATGCCGCTCGTGGGAAGCGCGGCACCGGGTTGCAGACGATGCCGTTTCCTGATCACACCGACGACCTCGTCGAAACACTTCATGCGCAATACTGGGGTGCGTTGACGGACCCGCACACCGCTCTTCCCTGCTCATGGGGCGAACAGCTGGATTCGCCTGCGACACCTGTTGCGTCAGTTACACCCGATTCGCACGATGTCCGGCCAACACCGGCAAACGCAGCCGCCTTCGGTTCGATCGAAGTGATGCTGTCAGGCAAACGCAGCCTCGAGGACGCGTTCGGCCACCTGGACACTGGTTTCACTCCCGAGCTGGAGATCGAACCCGTGCCGGAAGTCCTGCGCCTCTTTGCGCCCCCCGAATTCCATGCGGCCGAAGCCCACCGCGCATCAGCCCTGCCGCCTACGCTCACCCGGCGCGAGCATCACATGCTGTCGGTCGATAGCCCGCTGGCCGCCGCGCTTGTATGCAAGGACGACGCATGAAGATGCCATTTGCTGCCGAAGAACCGTCTGGCCACGGCCTGGACGATGTGCCGATCGCCGCGCAGATCGAGCGGATCGAATCGCATATTCGCGCGCAGCCGACCTTCGCCGCCCATCGGTGGGCGCTGTTCCAGTGGCTGTGCGTAACAGGCGACTGGGCACGCGCCGCGATTCAACTGCAGACGTGGGCGAAGCTTGAGCCGCAACAAACGCAGGCCGCCCAGGTTTATCGTGACCTGGTCCGGGCCGAGCGCTGGCGACAGAAGGTTGTCGCGGGATTCGAACGCCCTGGGTTCGTCCTCGAACCGGCTCCGTGGGTCATGGAACTGGCATTCGCACTGCGACTTGCTGGCGACGGGCAACGCGGACACGCCGACGAAGCGCGAGAAAAAGCACTCGACGCGGCGCCGCTCATCGCAGCGCACACGCCCCGGGGGGGCGCGAGCTGGATCGCCGACAGCGATTCGCGTTTCGGACCGGTGTGCGAAGTCATGACGGCCGGCCACTACCGCTGGGTACCGTTCGCCGATCTCGCCGCGTGGCGCATGGTCCCTCCTGCGAACCTCATCGATCTCGTCTGGGCGTCGTGTGTGCTGACACTGACCGACGGCAGTACCGTGCACGGCTTCATGCCTGCCCGCTACCCCGGCTCGGAGGCCGCGACCGATGCACTGCGTCTGGGGCGCGAAACGGCCTGGCATGAGGCTGGACGTACCGCCGTCATCGCGCACGGACAAAAAACCTGGACAACGGATCGGGGCGATTTCGGTCTATTCGAATTGGCCCACGCGCAGTTCGGCTCGCGTGTTGCGGACGGCGCCACCACCGGAGAGCCGGTCGATGACTGAGCGCAAGCGACCTCTCACGCTGGGCAACTCGCTCGTCGCGCGCCCGCCGCGGCGGCCAAACGCGCATCTGATGCCGACCCTGCTCGACCGGCTACGGGACGACGCACCACATCGGCTCATCGAAGCACCCGAGGAATATGCCGTCACACGCAAGCAGATGCGCGACATCGTCCAGCGCGATCTCGCCTATCTGCTCAACACGACAAGCATTGAAGATCGGATCGAGCGCGAACGCCACCCACAGGCGGCCGCATCGACCGTCAATTTCGGCGTGCCGCCGCTCGCGGGCACCTTTCTCGCGTCGCGCCAGTGGAACGACATCGAGCGGATGATCCGGCAGGCCATCACCGATTTCGAACCACGGCTGATCCCCGATTCGCTGGCGGTGTCGCCCCGTCAGGGCGACGACGCCAGCGGCCATCACAATGTGCTCGCGTTCGAGGTGCGCGGCCTGGTTCACATGGACCCGTATCCGCTCGAATTCATGGTGCAGAGCTCGCTCGATCTCGAGACGAGCGAGATCCAGATCACCGGCATGCGCTCCGGGTAGGCACGGCATAACGACAAAACGAGACCTTTCCGATGGACCCGCGACTACTCGACTATTACAACCAGGAACTCATCTACATGCGCGAGCTCGCCACCGAGTTCGCACAGGCGCACCCGAAAATCGCGCGCCGGCTCGGCATGCAGGCCGGTGAAGTGGCGGACCCCTACGTCGAACGCCTGATCGAGTCGTTCTGCTTCATGGCCGCGCGCCTGCAGCTCAAGCTCGATGCCGAGTTTCCGCGCTTCACGGGGCGGCTGCTGGAAGTGATCTACCCGAATTACGTCGCGCCCACGCCGTCGATCTCGGTCGCGCGCCTGTATCCCGGTCAGGCCGAAGGCAATCTGGCCGCCGGCTATCGTATTGCGCGCGGCACGTCGTTCAAGGCGCGGGTTCCGGATGGCGAAAAAACCGCTTGCCAGTTTACGAGCGGACAGGACGTCACGCTCTGGCCGCTCACAATCACCGATGCGCGCCTGACGGGCATTCCGCCCGACATTCCGGCGCTCGACCGCCATGTTCCGCCCGACCGACACGTGCGCGGTGCATTGCGGCTGCGGCTGGCGACGACCGGCGACGTTCGCATCGCCGATCTGAAGGGGCTCGACCGGCTGCCCGTGTATCTGGCCGGTGACGAACAGGTCGCCTCGCACCTGTTCGAGCTGCTGCACGTCGCCGGCGTCGCATCCGTGATTGCCGCGCCCGGAGAATTCGGCGTACCGGGCCGCTCTCCCGCCGCCGTGATTCACGGTGCGGTCGAACACGAGGGTTTGTGCACCGATCAGAACTTGCTGCCACTCACCTGGACGAAGTTCCACGGACACAACCTGCTGCACGAATACTTCGCGTGCCCGGCACGGTTCTGGTTCTTCGCACTCAACGGCCTTGCCGAAGGCCTGTCCCGCGTGAACGGTCGCGAGGTCGAAATCGTCGTGCTGCTCGACCGGGCGCCGGGCCAGCTCGCGAACCTTGTCGACGCGTCGCGCTTCGCGCTGTTCTGCACGCCCGTCATCAACCTCTTCAAACGGCACACGGATCGCATCGAGATTTCTCCCCGCGAGACCGAATTTCATCTGGTACCCGCGCGACTCGCACCGCTGGACTATGAAGTGTTTTCGGTAGAGACGGTGTACGGGCAGGTCGCAGCGACCTCGGACGAACTGGAATTCCGTCCGCTGTATCAAACGCTGAACAACGACGAAGGTAACCACGGGCGGTACTTCTCGACACGGCGCGAACGGCGGCTCGCGTCCGATTCGGCTCGCCGTTACGGCACGCGAACCCCTTATGTCGGCACCGAAGTGTTTCTCTCGCTGGTTGACCAGAACGAGGCTCCCTACGGTGAAGACATCCGTTTCCTGTCAGTCGATGCGCTGCTGACGAACCGGGATCTCGCCACGCTCGTGCCGCGCGACGGCGTGCGTGACTTGGCAATGGAGGAGTCCGCACCCGTCGAAAGCATCGGTCTCATTCGCCCGCCGAGTCCGCCCAAAGCCCCGTATGCGGAGCGAGAGATGGCATGGCGCCTGATCCGCCAGCTCAACTTCAACTACCTGCCGCTCGAAGGTCTCGATCACCGTGACGGCGGTCAGGGACTACGCGACCTGCTGCGCCTATACCTTTCGAACGACAACAACGAACATTCGCGGCAAGTCGAAAGCCTCGTCGGCGTCAAGACTCGCCCGGTAACACGCAAGCTGCCGGGCACGGGTCCGATGACGTTCGGGCGTGGCATCGAGTGTGCAGTGACGGTCGACGAGGCAGGCTTCTCCGGCGTCAGCCCCTATCTATTCGGTACGATTCTCGAGCACTGGCTGGCACGGCACGTGTCGATCAACAGCTTCACGCAGACCGAATTGCATTCGATGCAGCGTGGCCGTATCGCACGCTGGCCCGTGCGCACCGGGACACGCGGAGTGCTGTGATGAAACGTGCCACCCTGCCGGCGCTCGTGCGCGACAGCACGCTCTCGCCCGACCTGCTGGAAAGTCTTCAAATGGAGCCGTGGCGCTTCGGGTTCCTGTCGCTGTTGCGACGCGTCGGTGCGAACTCCACCGTCGATCCGGTCGGCACCGCGCGCCGGCCGCAGGCGGAGCCGTTCCGGCTCGGTCAGCAACCCAGTCTCGCCTTCGCGCCGCGCGAAATCGCCAGCGTCCAGGAAGCAGCGGGACGACTCAAGGTGCGGCTCTTCGGTCTCGGCATGCTCGGGCCGAACGGGCCATTGCCAATCCATGTAACCGAATGGGCACGCGAACGCGAAGAGGGCCGTCGCGACACGACGACGGTCGACTTCCTCGACATCTTCCATCACCGCTTCCTGACGCTGTTCTATCGCGCGTGGGCATCGGCACAGTCGACGGCCGGCCTCGACCGGAAAGACGACGAGCAGTTTTCGTTTTACATCGCGAGCCTCACGGGCCTCGATACCGCCGAAATCGGCCGGCGCCCCCTGCCTTCCCACGCGCGACTTGCCGCATCAGCACATCTCGTACGCGAATCGCGCAACTCGGATGGACTTCGCGCCACACTCGATCACTACTTCGGCGTGCCGATAGCGATCGAGGAGAACGTGTTCCACTGGATCGCGATCGATCCAGTCGATCAAGGACGCATGGGGCGCCCTGGTCCGGCCGCGACGATGGGGCAGGCAGCAATGCTCGGGCGCGTAGCGCCGGACCGTCAGCACCGATTCCGCATCGTGATCGGCCCGGTCGATCTCGACGCATATCTGCGCTTCACGCCACTGGGCCAGGATCTGCCGCGTCTCGTCGAATGGGTGCGTGCGTTCGTTGGCTATGAACTGGAATGGGAGCTCGAGCTGCGCATCAAACCCGAAAGTGCGCCACCAGCCGTCATGGGCGGCCGGCAGCGCATGGGGTGGTCCGGGTGGCTGGGCCGTCCGAACCCCGACCGGCCGATTACCGGCATGCGGTTCGAGCCCGAGCGTTACGTGCGACATTTCGAACAGCACACGACTGAATCCGACAATCGACCATGAGCAAAAAGCAGTCACCCCGACAGTCCATATCCGGTAAAGGTACCGCGAAGGACACGCCGCATCACGACTGGCTCGCGCCCGTGAGCAACTCCATGCCCTGCGGCCCCGACCTCGAATATGACCACGATTTCGTGGTGCTGTTCGCGAGTGCGGCGCCCAGGCAGGACGTGCAGTACGGCGCATTCGTCGGTGCCCCCGATCCGGTCAACTGGAGCGAGATCGAACGCGACTGCCAGCGGCTCATGCTGCGCACGAAGGATATTCGAGTCGCTGTGTTGTACACGCGAAGCCGCACGCGGCTCGCCGGTGCCGCAGGTCTTGCAGATGGCACAGGATTGCTGGCCGCCTGGCTCGATGCGTTTGCCGAACAGGTGCATCCACAGCCCGATGTCGACGGTGGGCGCGACGCCGCACGTGAAATGCGGATGAATGCGATACAGGCGCTCGCTGATCCGGACGGACTGCTCGCCGACGTGCGCGAGATCGTGCTTTCGAAGTCGACGCTCGCGCGGCTGCAGGTGCGCGATGTCGAGCGTGCGTTTGCGCATCCCCGCCCCGCCGATGCTCTCGCGCCCGAGTCCGTTACGCAGCAGTTGCAGGATGTGCGCGCGCAACAGCCCGAAGTGATGGCAGGTTTCGACGATGCGATTACGCATCTCGCTGCAATCGATGCATGGTGCGCCGTGCATCTCGACGGCTACCTGCCGGAGCTGTCGTCGCTCACGCGGCTCCTCGGCAGGTTGAATGCGCCCGCATCGGCGAACGCGATCGAGCAGTTGGAAGAATCCTATGATCCCCCATCGGTCTCCGGCGAATCATCAGGAAGTGATGCGTCAGCGCCGCTCGAACCGCCGAATGACGGATCGGTTAGCGCCACCGAGCGCATAACGGCCCAACTGAGATCCGCACCGGCGGACCGTCAGGCCGCGCTCGCTCTGATTCGTACGGCGCGAACGTGGTTCGAGACCCACGAACCCAGCAGCCCGATTCCTGTGTTGCTCAAACGTGCGGAGCAGTTCGTCGGCAAGCCTTACGCCGAGGTCGTCACGGCAATTCCAGCCGAGCTGCTGGCGCAGTGGGAAGAAACCGAGAGTGGATAGCAACGGACATCTTGCTGCCTAGCCCGTGTGGATACACAGGTGTGCAGACACGCTGGACAGCGAGGGAAGGCCCGATATTCAGCGCGAAGTTGGAAAAACGAGATGACGAAGACAGCAGCAGAACTGCAGAGCGAACTCGATCGCCTCGACGCGGAAATTCGGATCACCCGCGAACAGGAAGTGGGTGGTCCGCTCGATCAGATCACTGAGCTCATGGCGCAGTGGTCAATCAGCCTGGATCAGGTGGCCCGGCATTTTCGGCACCGCTTCGGAATGGAGGCGAGCGATACGTCGCTTCGCCGCACGGACGATCCCGAGTTGACAGCGTTTCTCACACGCGCCATTAGGCAGATCCTGTCCGATGATCCCGCCCCGCCATCTTGTCCGAGGTGCGCAAGCGACAACACGTGGCTCGTTTATCGCAGCAGCAGCAGCTACCCCATTCCCACATTTTGCTGTGACGCTTGCAACCGAACCTTCACGCGTCTTCACGGCACGTCAATTCAAAATCTGAAAAACAAGGAGAAGTTGTTTGAATTCCTACCTTATCTAGCGCATCGACATCCGCTCGACTCGGTCGCCGCCGAAATGCACGTCACGCGAGCGACGGTGTTGTCGTGGCTACGACGCCTGCGCGCCTTGCTGTGGACGCTCGATCCATCGGGACACTACGTGGCCCGCGTGCGCCTCGGTCAAAAGCCCACGCCGCGTGAACGCTAGTTCCCGTACTGCAATGCACAAACACTGGCGTACCGGCCCGACCACCCGTCGGTGCTGTCCTAGCTAATACATTTGATCTCCAGCTCGTCGGATACTGCGCGCGGCATGCGCTCCCACACACCTTGACGACGCCACCACAAGAAGCGCAAGTACACCATGTGCCATCGGCCGACGTCCTTCGGAAAATCGTGTCACAGGCAGCACGTTTGATCGATCCAGGAAAACGGCTTCGACAAACCAACGACTGTTCGCCGCCGTTCGCCCCCGACTGCCTTCCTTGCCCGGTAATACGAACTCGATTCGTGCCTATGCCTCGTCGCCCAACAACGTCCGACTCATCTTGGCCGGCACGCGCGAAAGACACGATGTAAATACAATTCATCGAATGTACACCGGCCGTGACGATTCTCTCGATACAACCCCATAGCACAGGATGCTCCCGTCGCCGCGCTCTCCGACCCACCCTCAGCCCGCGAGCTTCTTCAGCGCGTCGAGCACCGCGTCGCCCTTGAACGGCTTCACGATCCAGCCCTTCACGCCGGCCGCCTTGCCGCGCTCCTTCATCGCCGGGCTGCTTTCGGTCGTCAGCATCACCACGTTGACCGACGCGTTCGCCAGTTCGCCGCGGATCTTCTCGACCATCGTCAGGCCGTCCATGTTCGGCATGTTCACGTCGCTGATCACGAGGCGCACGCCGGGCGTCGCCTTGAGCTTCGCGAGCCCGTCCTTGCCGTCCACCGCCGTCGCGACGTCGAGCCCGTGATTGCGCAGGAAACCCGCGACTTCATCGCGCACCGTGCCCGAATCGTCGACCACCAGAATCTTTGCCATGCCGTGTTCCTCTTTCGTTGTGACTACTTCAACATTCAAAACAGTTCGAGTTCACCCGATTCGACCATCGGCCCCACGTCCTGTACCGATTCGCGGAAATCCTCCGGCGACCAGCTCAGGCTGAACACGAAACGCTGATCGAGCTGCACCGACCGCCCCGATGCGCGGTCGGTCATCCGGTACTTGAAACAGAGCTGCGGACAGTCGCCGCCGAACGAAATGAACTTCTGCTTGTGATTGACGACGAGCGGCACCTGCACCGGATGGCGCGCGAGCGCCTCCGCGTCGCCGAGATAGCGGTTCTTGAACGCTCCCCACACGAGGTTGGTCAGCTCGCCGAGCAGGCTGTTCACGTCGCGGAAGTCTGGCGCGCGGCCGTCGTCGCGCGTGCCGCCGAGCATGTCGAGCAGCGGCTGCTCGCTCGTCTGCAGCAGCATGTAGCCGCGGCACCACGCGCTTTCGAGCGCGATCAGGCTGAACACCTCGCCGAAGATGATCTGGTCGCGCACGATGCACGGCGTTTCGTGCTCGATCGTCATGTCCGGAAACAGGCTGTCGATGCGCGCCTCGGTGATCTCCGAGATGCCGCGCACGAGCGCGTTCGGGTAGTCGCGGCCGAACAGGTATTCGTCGATCGCGCGCTTGAGCGGCGTCATGTCGTCCGCGACGTAGGCTGCGCATGCCACCCGCGCAAGCGCGTCGGGCAGCCCGTCGCGCGAAGCGAGCGATTCGCGGCGCAGGATGATCGGCAGCTCGGGCCGCAGCGCGTCGATCTGCGTCGCGATGATCGCGCTCTCGACCGGCGAACCGCCGTAATCCTCGGCCAGCAGGATCGCGCCGAGATCGATATTCGAGCGCAGCACCTTCAGCAGCCGGCTGCGCCGCACGGTCAGGCCGACCAGGTTGTGCTCGTCGCAGAAACGCTTGATCGCATCGGCATGCGTGCGGCTGTCGTCGAGCACGAGCACCTTGCTGACGGGTTGGTCTTCGGTCATCTCAAGGGTTCCTCATGGTCGATCAGAACAGTTCGAGTTCGCCGCCGGTATCCACCGTGGCCGTTTCCGGCACATGGAAATCGACCGGTGCGTTCGCACACACGCACAGCGTCGCGCCGACCCGCACGTCGCCGTCGAGCGTCAGATCGTAGGCGGCCGCGTAATCGGGTGCGAGCGCGGGCAGCCAGTCGATGCTCGCGCCGCTCAGCAGGGAAGGCGTCGACATTCCCAGATCGGGAAACGGCACGGTCAGCGCCTGGTTGATCGCGCCGCAGCACAGGTTCGCGACTTCCATGAACGCTTCGGGCAGCGGCCGCTGGCCGCTCGTGCCCGCCATCGCGCCGGAGAAATGGCCGCGCGTCGCATCGTCGTCGCCGAAGCGCAGCGCGAGCAGCAGGCGGAAATGCAGCGCCGAGATCGTCAGCACCACGACGTACTCGGGCACCTTCGGTTTCGATCGCGAAGTCGCGCGCGCAGAATCGGGCGCATCGCCGGCCGACGGCCGGATCTCGCAGGCGCCGCCGGACGCGAGCCGCGTGCGCGCCGCATCAAAGAAGATCCGCTCGAAGCCGGCTTTCGCCTGCGCGCTGATCACGCCGCCGCTCCTTCGATCCGCGCGTGCAGTTGCCCGGCCAGCGTCTCGACGGTCGCTAGCGCGGCCGTGATCATCTTGCCGCCGGCCTGGATGTCCTGGAACGTCGCGGCCGTCACGAGATCGTTGCGGTTCAGGCTGTCGCGATAGCTGTTCGACAGCTCCTGCGAGCGCGCGGCCAGCCCGCGCACCTCGCTCGCGACAATCGAGAAGCCGCGGCCGGCCGTGCCCGCGCGCGCGGCCTCGATCGACGCGTTCAGCGACACGATCGACACGTGCGCGACGATCGCCGACAGCTCCTGGTTCTTCGAGCGCATGTCCTGGTTCTGCGTGGTCAGCGAGATCATCTGCTCGTGCCAGCGCTCGAACGTGCCGGCGAGCCCGCGCAGGCGCGCGGCTTCGTCGGCGATCTTCATCGCATGCTGCGCGAGCGCGGCGCGGTTCGCCGACAGCGCCTGCAGCGCGTCGCGCTGCGCACCGGCCGCGGACGCCTCGCGCGCCAGCGCATCCTCGAGCTGCGCCTCGCGTTGCGCCCATGCGTCGGCGGCTTCGGCATGTGCCGACGCCGCTTCTGCCGCCCTCGCGCCGGCCGCGTCGAGCGCGCCGCGCAACGCATGCGCGTCGCGTTCCAGCGCCGCGACAAGCCGCTTGCGCATCACGCGAAACACGACCGCCGCCGCCACCGCGACGACGAAGCCGCCCGCCAGCGCGGCGGCAATCGGGATCATCCACGCCTCCACGATCACGCCATCACTCCGCTGCGCCGACGTCTGCAATGCGCTCGTGCGCGGCGCCGTGACCGGCACCGTCCGCCGCGAAGCGCGCGGGCAGCGACACGATCGTCTCGAACGCGCGATACGGCGCGCCGACGCGATCGTCGGTGAAGCGCAGCGCGATGTCGCCGCCGTCGCGCTTCAGGAAGCTGCGCACCGCATCCATGCCGACGCCGCGCCCCGACACCTCGGTTACCGCGTGCGCGGTCGAGAAGCCCGGCCGGAAGATCAGCTCGGCCACCGCTTCGTCGGTGAGCGCCGCTTCGTTGCCGGCATCGATCCACCCGCGCTCGCGCGCGATGCCGCGAATCCGGTCGAGCGCGAGGCCGCGGCCGTCGTCGCTCAACACGAACCACAACTCGCCGCCGCCGACGCCGACCGCGATGTCGATCGTGCCGGACGCCGCCTTGCCGGCCGCGCGCCGCTCTTCGGACGATTCGATCCCGTGGTCGATCGAATTGCGCAGCAGGTGCATGAACACGTTCTTCAGCGTCGCGCCGATCTCGCTGCGCACGCGATGGCCGTGGCTGTCGATATGCACGACGGGCGCCGGCTTGCCGAGTTCGGCCGCGAGCGACGGCAGCGACTCGATCACGCCGCCAAGCGTGTCGCCGATGCCCTGCGTGCCGAGCTGGCTCAGCATGCGGCGCACGGCATCGCGTGCCGCCTGCCAGTCGGCCGCGTTCGCCGGATCGGCGCCGTCGAGTACGCGCAGGCTTTCGCTGATGTGCGCGCGTTCGACCATCAGGTAGTCGGTGCCGCCCTGCGCCGGTTCGCCGCTGCGGCCGAGCGTGACCGCGTTGATCGTCGCGTAGCGTTCGACGGCCTCGCGCACGCGGGCCAGGTCGTCCATCAGCGCATCGCGGTTCCACTCGGGGCCGCCGTCCGCGCGGCGCAGCGATTCGTATGCCTGCTCCGCTTCGTGGACGATGTTCGTCAGGTGCTGCAGGCTGTACGTGCGCGCATTGCCCTTGATCGTATGCATGTTGCGGAACAGCGCCGCGACGATCGAATGATCGGCGCGCTCGTGCTGGCGGATCATCCGCTCGTTCTCGCTGAGGAAGCCCTTCGCGCTGTGCACGAAGTCGTGGAACTTGTCCTGGCTGATCGACAGGATCTCGCCGATCATCTCGAGGCGGCGCTGCTGCTCGCCGGCCTGCGCGGTCAGCTCGCGAATCTCGGTCACGTCGCGCACGCAAAGCATCAGGCGCACGACCGTATCGGTCTCGTCGGTGATCGCCGACCAGCTCAGGTCGAGCCATTTCTCGCGGCCGTCCGGCATCCGCTTCGCGACTTCGTTGACGAGCAGGTGCGCGTTGAATTCGAAGTTCATGCTGTCTTCGCCGAGGCACGCGTGCACGGCCGCATCGACCTGCGAGCGCGCGTCGGCGCCGATCGCCGAATCGTCGAACACGAGCGCCATCAGGTCGCGGCCGGCGATGTCGTTCGTCTCGAAGATGGTTTCGAGGTACGCCGAATACTCCGCATGCACGACGCCGCCTTCGACGACGGTCAGGATCCCCTGCTGCATGTTCTGCAGCATAGCCTGGATGTCCGCCGTCTTCTGCTTGAGCTGCGCGGCGTTCTCCTGGATCTTCTCGATCATCCCGTTGAACGCGACGATCGAATGGCCGATCTCGTCCATCCGGCCCACCGGCACGCGGCGCGTGAAATCCTGGCTCGTCGCGATCTCGCTCATCATCGTCTGCATCCCGATCAGCGGACGCGTGATCTGGCGATACAGCACGAAGCCGAGTGCGGTCAGCAGCACGATCACCGTGCCCGCGACGCCCGCGATCGCGGTTGCCGTCGTCGCGAGCATCCCGTTCAGCGCGCTGATCGCGTCGTCCTTCTGGCGGTTCTTCTCGACGCGCAGCGTGTCGACGATGCTTTCGAGTTCGTCGCGATACTGCGCGACGTTCGCGAACAGGTAGGCCTGCGCCATCTCGGCCTTGCCGTCGGCCTTCATCTTGACGGTGTCGTCGATCGCCGCGAAATAGTTTGCGGCGCTGTCCTTCGCCTGCGCGACGAGGCCTTCCTGCGCGCGGCCGACCGCAGATTTCGCCTGCGCGTCGAGCGCGGCGCGCAGCGCGGCCTGCTTCGCCTTCAGCTCGTCGCGCGCCTGCGCGGCGGTATTCGCGTCGGGCGCATAGACGAGCGTCATCGTCGCGATCTGGATGTTCTTCACCTCGGCGACGAGATCGGCCGACGCGAGCGCGCTCGGCACGATGCCCTGGGTAACCTGGCGCACCTCGGACGCGCTCTTGCGCGTCTGGTACACGGCATAGATGCCGATCGCGGACAGCGCGAAGAACGTCAGGACGACTAGCAGCGTAATGCGATGACGGATGGTCATGAGTACAGCTCCCCGCAGCGATCCGGCTTCGATCGCCGTTTGGTCTATTGAAAGAATATGAGCGGCGAATTATCGGGGATGGTGTATGACTGTCCGATGACCGTTAATCAATCGATCATTGAGGAAATTGGAATGATTAATTACGGCAGGAAAAAGCTAAAGTTCTTTGCGGGTTTGCCGTTAACACCCGACCACCAACGCTGCGGAGTTTGCCGAATCGGCGGAGTAACGGATATTCATTGTTTTATTCGCGTTCCGCCCAATCGATTTTATTGAATAACGGTAAAACGTTTGCGCATTATCGTGCGAGTCGATTCATTGTCGCGTCGTCGTTCACGGATCGAGCGCGCCGCCCGACCAACCGGCCGACGGCCGCGAACCCGTCAGCTTCAACGCGACGTCGCCCTGCGCGACCAGCCGCTCGCGGTTGCGCGTGACGATACGGCCGGCCTGCGGCGCGACCAGCACATGCTCGCTGCCGGGCACGCCCGGATGCGCGACGATCCGCGCGACGCGCTCGCCGGCCTCGACCGTCGCGCCGAGTTCGCGTTCGTAGACGAGCACGCCCGACACGGGCGCGATCACCGTCTCCATGTTCGCGATCGGCACGGCTTCGCCATGCCAGTCGAGCACGCCGGGCGATTCCGCCATCACGCCACGGCCGCGCAGGAACGCGAGCACGCCGTCGGCGTCGCGCTCGGCGAGCGCGTCCGATACGTCGGACTGCCCGCGCAGCTCGACGGTCGCGACGAGCCGGTCGCGCAGGCCGCCGTCGCGCGCCCAGTGCGCGGCGACGGCGCCTTCGAACGCGCCGTCGTCGTCCTCGTCCCACAGGATCGCGACATCGGCACCGAGCGCCGCGGCGAGGTCGCGGCCGGCCGGCCACAGTTCGTGATGCAGATACACGTACGGCAGCGCCTCGGAATCGGTATGGAGATCGAGCACGATATCGGCGTCGCACGCGGCGGCAAGCAGCGTGCGCTGCCACGCGGCAAATGTCGTCGCGGGCCGGCGCATCGCCGCCGATTCGTGGAAATGCCGGTTGAAATTGCGGTGCGTCGTTTCGTGGAATCGGCCCAGCAGCCGCCCCTGCCGGAACTGCGCGAGCCCGAGCGGGTTGGCCTGCGGCACGACCGTCACCGTGCCGCGCAACACGCCGCGATCGTGCGCCGCGCACAGTTGCGGCAGCAGCCGATGCAGCACGAGCATGCCCGCGATCTCGTCCGCATGCACGCCGGCCTGCAGGTGCACGCGCGGCCCGTCGCCGGCCGACAGCCGCCACGCGCGGATCGCGAGCGGCTGCCCGTTGTCGCCCGGCACCTGCCACGTCAGCGTTTCGATCATCGTCTTTCCCCCTTCAGGACCGGTGCGTCATTCACGACGATTCACGACGACGAACGCGAAGCGGCGCCGAGGCTTGCGACGAAGGCCGCGATGCGCTCGCACGCGTCGGTCAGTCGCGCTTCGTCGACGACGAAGCCGAAGCGCACGAAGCCCGACGCGGTGTCGCCGAACGCGCTGGCGTCGAGTAGCGCGACCTGCTTCGCGCGGAACAGCCCCCACGTGAATGCATGCGCGTCCAGCCCGGTGCCGCGCACGTCAACCATCATGAACATCCCGGCCTCCGGCAGCAGGCAGCGCAGCCCCGGCACGTCGCGCAGGCGCGCGTACGCGAGATCGCGGCGGCGCCGATAGAGTTCGCGCATGTCCGCGACGATCGCGGCCCGGTTGTCGAGCGCGGTGACGGCCGCCTGCTGGATGAAGCCCGGCAGCCCGTACAGCATGCACAGCGCGAGCCGCTCCGCATGCTCGATCAGTTCCGTCGGGCCGATCGCCCAGCCGACCCGCCAGCCCGGCATCGCATGCGATTTCGACAGGCTGCCGAGCGTCACCGTGCGCTCGGCCATCCCCGGCAGCGACGCGATGCTGACCATGTCGCGCTCGAACGTCAGCGCCGCATACACCTCGTCGGACACGACCCACAGATCGCGCTCGCATGCGAGCCGCGCGATCCGTTCGAGGTCGGCGCGCGGCATCACGACGCCGGTCGGGTTGCATGGCGTCGCAAGGAAAATCGCCTTCGTGCGCGGCGTCAAGGCCGCTTCGAGCGCGTCGAAGTCGAGATGAAAGCCGCGCGACGCATCGACCGGCACCGGCACAAGCGTCGCGCCCGACGCACGCACGCTCGCCTCGTAGGTGAGGTACATCGGCTCCGGCACGATCACCTCGTCGCCCGCCTCGCACAGGCACATCGCCATCGCGAACAGCGCGTTCTGCGCGCCGGCCGTCACGATCACGTGCTCGGGGCCGACCGCCTGCCCCGACGCTTGCGCGTGCTCGCGCGCGATCGCCGCGCGCAGTTCGGCGCGGCCGCGCACTTCGCTGTAGTGCGTGTCGCCGCCGCGCAGCGCGGCGACCGCGCGCTCGACGATCACGTCGGGCGTCGCGAAATCGGGATCGCCGACGCTCAGGACGATCGCCGGCTCGCCGGCCGCGACGGCCTGCTGCGCCGCATAGTGAATGTCCCATGCGGTCGTGCGCTTGCCCTGCAGGCGATCAACCAGCTTCGAATAGTTCATGCGTCCTCCATCGCGCGGCGCCCGCCCGGCCGCCGCGCCGTCAGTGGGTTCATTCAGCGCGGCATGCGCACGGGCACGCGCCGCTCGAGCCGGCCGAACGCGCGCTCGATCATGAACGCGAGCGCGACATAGATCACCGCGATCGCCAGCAACGGCTCGTAGGTCCGCAGCGTCTGCGCGCGAATGTAGTTCGCGGCGCCGAGCACGTCCATCACCGCGACCGTCGACGCGAGCGCCGTCGATTTCAGCAACATCACGGTCTCGCCGGCTAGCGTCGGCAGCAGGATCTGGATCGCGCGCGGCAGCCACACGCGGCGCGCGATCATCGACGGGCGCATCCCCATCGCGCGCGCGGCCTCGATCTCGCCCTTCGGCACGCCGCGCAGGCCGGCGCGCAGCACCTCGCCGACATACGCGCCGACGCTGATCACGAGCGCGAACGCGACATACCAGAAGCCGTCGCGCAGGAACGGCCAAAACACGCTGTCGCGCAGCGCGGGCCAGCCCGCGAACAGCGAGCCGACGCCGTAGTAGATCAGGTAGATCTGCACGAGCAGCGGCGTGCCGCGTATCACCTCGGTGAAACCCTTGCTGACGCGCGCGGCGACCGGGTTCGGCGACAGTCGCGCGAACGCGACGGCGATCGCGAGCCCGAAGCCGAATACGGCCGAGATGACGAGCAGCTTGACGGTGGTCAGCACGCCGAGCAGCAGCAGCGACCCGTAGGAGGACAGTACGCTCAGATCCATGACGTTGATCCGGTTCGATGGGAAAGTGCGTGGGAAGGCGTGCGGGAAAGCGCGGCGCGGCTCACGATGCCGGCATCCAGCGGCCGAAGCGGCGCTCGATTTCGCGGAACAGCACACCGGACAGCGACGTGATCGCGAAATACACGGCCGCCACCATCAGGTAGTAGTGCAGGTACTCGCGCGTCGAGCCGGCCGCCTGCTTCGCGGTGTAGAGCAGCTCGCTGTAGCCGACCACGCTGATCAACGCGCTGTCCTTCACGAGGATCAGCCACAGGTTCGCGAAGCCCGCCAGTGCGTACGGCGCCATCGCGGGCAGCGTCACGCGCCGGAACACGAGCGCCGGCCGCGCGCCGAACGCGCGGCCGGCCTCGATCTGCCCGTACGGGATCGCGAGGATCGCGCCGCGGATGATCTCCGCCGCGTACGCGCCCTGCACGATGCCGAGCACGATCACCGCCGCCGCGAAACCGTTGACCGCGACCGGCCCGACGCCGATCGCCGTCATCAGCAGGTTGATCGCGTCGGTGCCCGCGTAGTAGAGCAGCAGGATCAGCAGCAGTTCGGGCACCGCACGACACAGCGTCGTGTAGGCTTGTGCGATCCGCTCGAGCACACGCACGCCGGACAGCTTCGCGGCCGCACCCAGCAACCCGAGCACGATGCCGACGACGAACGCGCCGAGCGAAATCTCGAGCGTCACGCCCGCGCCCTGCAGCAGCGCGACGCCCCAGCCGTCCGGGTCCATGCCCAGGTAGCGCACCCATCCCCAACCGTCCATGCCGCCTCCTCGTCCGTGCTTGCGCTCGTGTCCCGGTATTCCCGTATCCGCGCGATCAGTGCGGCCAGAGGTCGATCGGGAAATACTTCTTCGCGATCTGCGCGTACTTGCCCGACGCATGCAGTTGTTCGAGCGCCTGGTCCATCTGCTGCTTCAACGGCGCATCGGCCTTGCGCATCCCCGCGCCGACGCCGTAGCCGAAGATCGCCGGATCCATCTTCACGCTGCCGGGGCCCTTCAGCTCGAACGTCGAGCCATCCTTCGACTTCAGGAAATCGAGGATGCCGAGCTGGTCGAGATATATCGTGTCGATCCGGCCCGCGACGAGGTCCGCGTTGCAGTCGTCCTGCGTGTTGTACAGGCGCACCGTCGCGCTCTTGCCGTACGCCATCTTGATGAACTCGGCGTTCGCGGTGGAACCCTGCACACCGATCACCTTGCCCTTCAGGCCGTCGGGCGTCAGCGTGAGCTTCGTGTTCTTCGCGCCGACGAAGGTGCCCGGCGTCTCGTAGTACGGCCGCGAGAACGCGATCACCTTCTGGCGTTCCGGCGTGATCGACATCGAGTTGAAGATCACGTCGATCTTGTCGCTGAGCAATGCCGGGATGATGCCGTCCCACGCGACTTCCTTGATCTCGCACTTCGCCTTCATCTGGTCGCACAGCGCGCGGATCAGGTCGGCCTCGAAACCGCTCCACTGCCCGGTCGGACTCTTCATCAGGAACGGCGGATACGGTTCGGCGGCGACGCCGAAGCGCAGCACGCCCGACGACGCATGCGCGGAACCGAGCGGCGCGAGCGCCGCGACGACGAGACTGAACAGGCACAGCAGACTGCGTACGACGCGTTTCATGGTCGGACTCCTTGCGGGAAAGATACGGATCGGGCGGGCCGGCCCGCGCGCTCGCGGGCGGCTCCCGTGGTTCAGTGGTGCTGCCGGTGCGCGTTGACGAACTGGCGACAGCGTTCGCTCTGCGGCGCGTCGAAGATTTCCGCCGGCGTGCCGCTCTCCTCGACGCGCCCCTGGTGCAGGAACAGCACCTTGTTCGACACGTCGCGCGCGAACGCCATCTCGTGCGTGACGAGAATCATCGTGCGGCCTTCGCACGCGAGATCGCGAATCACCTTCAGCACTTCGCCGACGCGCTCGGGATCGAGCGCTGAGGTCGGCTCGTCGAACAGCATGACTTTCGGCCGCATCGCCAGCGCGCGCGCGATCGCGACGCGCTGCTGCTGGCCGCCGGACAGGAAGGCCGGATAGACGTTGCGCTTGTCGGCCAGGCCGACGCGTTCGAGCAGTTGCTCGGCGCGCGCGATCGCTTCGGCGCGCGGTTCGCGCAGCACGTGCACGGGCATCTCGATCACGTTCTCGAGCACCGTGCGATGCGCCCACAGGTTGAAGCTCTGGAACACCATGCCGAGCCGCGTGCGGATCCGCTCGACCTGGCGCGGATCGGTCGGCACCGTGCGCCCCTTGCGGTCGACCTTCAGCCCGATCTCCTCGCCGTCAACGACGATGCGCCCCCGGGTCGGCGTCTCGAGCAGGTTGATGCAGCGTAGCAGCGTGCTCTTGCCCGATCCGCTCGCGCCGATCAGCGAGATCACCTCGCCTTCGTGCGCGCTCAGCGACACGCCCTTCAACACTTCCAGTTCGCCAAACCGCTTGTGCAGATCTTCCACCTGCACGCGTTCCTCGACGTTCGCTTTCACGCTCTCCACCCGCGCCAACATGCTGTCTCCTGTGTCGAATTCTCACGCCCGTCCCGCGTGGGATCGCGGCGTCTTGTTGAATGGCCGACCAACCTCATGCGAAGTCGAGTATAGGCTCTGTTGAACAGTGGTTCAACAGTTTTAAAAAAATCCGGAGCGAGGGTTTTCGCGGGTTTCGCGACGCTTTCACTGCTGTAATTGAACAAGCGTCCGGCACTCCCCTATAATCGGTTCCATGACGATTCCGTAAGGTCAACACGTGAAAAAGACTCCTGGCACGGCACCGGTTCAGGCACGCAGCCGCGGCATCAGAGAAACACCCGCGGTACGTCAGCAATCGATCATCGACGCGACGATGCGCTGTATCGCGCGCTACAGCTATTCCGAGACCACGATCGACCGCATCTGTGCGGAAGCGAAGGTATCGCGCGGGCTGATCAATCATCATTTCCAGTCGAAAGACGAACTGATGGCGCAGACCTACAAGCGACTCGCGACCGACCTGCTCGACGTGTCGCGCGCGGCGGCCGCGAACGCGACGGGCCCCGAGGAAAAGCTCGATGCGATCATCAGGGTCTGTTTCGCCGCGCCGGTGTTCGCGCCGAAGAACGTGAAGGTATGGCTCGGCTTCTGGAGCGTCGCGCACAGCGACCCGGTGATCCGCAAGGCGCACAAGGAGCTGTACAGCGGCTACCGGCAAGCGTTGAAGAAGCTGTTCGACCAGATCGCGGAAGTGCGCGGCAGCACCGTCGACAGCGATCTCGCCGCACTGACGCTGACGGCCGTGATCGACGGCTTCTGGCTGGAGCTGGCGCGCGACCCGACGTCGTTCACCGCGGAAGACGCGCTGACGAGCTGCCTGCGCGTCGTCGATACGTTCCTCCCGCCGCCGAAGACGGCCCGCAAACGGGCGTAATGGGTGTAATGGGTATAACGTGCGCAAGCGCCGCCGGGCAACCCGCGGCAGGAACGACGGCCTCGCACAGCAAGACCGTTCGCGCATTCAGGCCGCGCGGATCTCGATCAGGTACGGCGCGTCGTGGGCGGCCGCTTCGTTCAGTGCACCGGCCAGCGATGTCCCCTCTTCGACCCGCTGCGCGCCCCATCCGTACGCGCGCGCGATCGCGACGAAATCCGGCGTGTGCAGATCCACGCCGACCGGCTCGACGCCGCCGTCGACCATCGCGCGCTTGATCTCCCCGTACCCGCCGTTGTTCAGCAGCACGACGATCACGCGCGCGCGATGCTGCACCGCGGTGCCGAGCTCCGCGAGCGTGTACTGGAACCCGCCGTCGCCGGCCACGCAGACGACCGGACGCGACGCGTCGCCGATGCTCGCGCCCACGGCGGCCGGCAGCCCGTAGCCGAGCGAGCCGAATCCCACCGACGCGTTGAACCAGCTGCGCGGGCGCGACGCCGCGAAACCGACGTTGCCCGCGTAGACGATGCGCGTCGAATCGCCGACGATCGCCGCATCGGGCAACGCGTCGCGCACGCTGTCGAGCAGCGCGAGGTCGCGCCGCATCTCGTCGTTCAGTTCCTGCCGCGCCGCCGCGCGGCACATCGCCGCGCGTTCGATGCCGTCGCCGTCCGTGCGCGCGGGCGCATCGGCCGGCCAGATGCGCCGGAGTGCGCGCACGGTTTCGCCGACGTCGCCGAGCAGCGGCAGCGCGGGCACCGCGTTGCGGCACAACTGCTGCGGGTCGATGTCGATCCGCACGAGCGGCTCAGGCATCGCGGAGCTGCGCGTCGCGTACAGATCGTAGTCGGTCGGCCCCAGCTCGGTGCCGAGCGCGACGATCAGGTCGCTGTCGCGCATCAGCGCGCGCACCGCGTCGCTCGACGCCGACCAGGCGATGCCGAGCGGATGCGCGGGCGGCAGCACGCCGCGCCCGTTGATCGTCATCACGACCGGCGCGTCGAGCGTTTCCGCGAGCCAGCGCACGTCGTCGGCCGCGTCGAGCGCGCCGCCGCCCGCGAGGATCAGCGGCGCGCGCGCGGCAACCGCCTTCGCGCGGAATGCGTCGATGCCGTGGGCCGACGCGGGGCCCGGCGCGATGCGCGGCGGCGCGGCCGGCACGGGCGGCAATGCAGCGGCCGGCGCCGCGAGCACGTCGAGCGGAATCTGGATATGCACGGGGCGCGGGCGGCCGCCCGAAAACACCGCGAATGCGCGCGCGATCGCCTGCGGCAGCGCGTCGGCGCGCGGCACCGTGTAGCTGAACGCGGCGACGTTTTCCGCGAATGCATGCTGGTCCGGCAATTCGTGCAGATGGCCGTTGCCCGAACCGATGTCGCCGGACGCGTTGACGCTCGAGATGACCAGCATCGGAATCGAATCCGCATAGGCCTGCGCCATCGACGTCGCGATGTTGGTCATGCCGGGCCCGGTGATCACGAAACACACGCCGGGCTTGCCGGTCGCGCGCGCATAACCGTCCGCCATGAAGCCGAGGCCCTGCTCGTGGCGCGCGCTCACGTGACGCAGCGCGCTGCCGGCCAGGCCGCGGTACAGCTCGATCGTATGCACGCCGGGAATGCCGAACACCGTGTCGACGCCGTAGGCGGCGAGCAGGTCGACGAGGTACATGCCTACTGTTCTCATAAGGGTTCCATGGTTCAGGACAGGTTTCAGGATCGTACGCCGGCCGCTGCCGTCAATGCGCGAGCCCCGGCAGCAGTTCGCGGACGCCCTGCGCGAGCATCTGGAACGCGATCGCGGTCAGCACGATGCCGGACAAGCGCTCGACCAGCGTCCGGCCGATCTCGCCGAGCCGGCGGCACCACGACGCCGAGCACGCATACGTGAGCCCGATCACGCCGGCATGCAGCACGCAGGCGGCGCTCAATGCCAGCAGGTCGGCCGGCGTATGGAAGCGCGTCGCGGTCGTGATCACGAGCGACATCACCGCGCTGCCGATCGACAGCGGGAAGATCAGCGGCACCGCGATGCAGTTGCGCCATTGCGCATACTCGAGCCGCGTGTCGCCGCCGCTGCGCTCGTCGTTCGCCGTCCCGCGCATCATCGGGATCGACCACAGGCACAGCACGAGGCCGCCCGTCAGCGTCAATGCGCCGAGCGTCAGGCCGAGCATGCGCAGCAGGAACTGCCCGCCCCATACCGCGCCGACCATCAGCGTCGCGATCCACGCGAACAGCCTGAACGCGATCTGCCGCTGCGTCGCGTCCGGGAAATGCCCGGTGACCGCCGCGTACATCGGGATCGCGACAGGCGGACAGAACAGCGTCAGCAGGCCCGTCAGGAACAGCAGCACGTCGCTCGACGTCAGGGTCATCGTTCGCACTCGGATGCGGTCGGGTGGATGAGAGGCGCAATGGCATCGCGGTTGCGGTTCGCCGTCAGCCGAGTTCGGCGTGGAGTTCGGGGACCATCGAGAACAGGTCGCCGACGAGGCCGTAGTCGGCCACGCTGAAGATCGGCGCTTCCGGATCCTTGTTGATCGCGACGATCACCTTCGAATCCTTCATGCCTGCCAGATGCTGGATCGCACCCGAGATGCCCACCGCGATGTACAGCTGCGGCGCGACGATCTTGCCGGTCTGGCCGACCTGGTAGTCGTTCGGCACGTAGCCGGCGTCGACTGCCGCGCGCGATGCGCCCAGTGCGGCCGACAGCTTGTCCGCCAGCGGCTCGAGCACCTTCGTGTAGTTTTCACCGCTGCCCAGACCGCGGCCGCCCGACACGATGATGCTTGCCGACGTCAGTTCCGGACGGTCCAGCTTCGTCACTTCACGGCTCACGAACTGCGACTTGCCTGCGTCGGCTGCCGCTTCGATCTTCTCGACCGAAGCGCTGCCGCCTTCGGCCGCCACCGGATCGAAACCCGTCGCACGCACCGTGATGACCTTGATCGGGTCGCTCGACTGCACCGTCGCGATTGCGTTGCCTGCGTAGATCGGGCGCTCGAACGTATCGGCCGAATCGACCGCCGTGATGTCCGAAATCTGCGCGACGTCCAGCTTCGCGGCGATGCGCGGCGCGATGTTCTTGCCGTACGCCGTGGCCGGCGCGAGGATGTGCGAGTAGTCCTTCGCGATGTTCAGCGCGGTCGCTTCGACGTTTTCCGCGAGGCCCGCTTCGAGCTGCGGCGCGTCGGCCAGCAGCACCTTCGAAACACCTGCGATCTTCGCTGCTGCGTCTGCAGCCGCTTGCGCATTGTGGCCCGCGACCAGCACGTGGATGTCGCCGCCGACGAATTTGCCAACCTCGGCCGCCGCTGCCACCGTGTTCAGCGTCGCGGCCTTGATCGACGCGTTGTCGTGTTCTGCAATCACCAGAATCGTCATTTCTTTGCGCTCCCTCTTACAGCACCTTGGCTTCGGTCTTCAGCTTCTCGACCAGCGTCTTCACGTCCGGCACCTTCACGCCGGCCGCGCGCTTCGGCGGCTCGACCACCTTCAGCGTCTTCAGACGCGGCGCGACGTCCACGCCCAGGTCTTCCGGCTTCACGGTTTCCAGCGGCTTCTTCTTCGCCTTCATGATGTTCGGCAGCGTCACGTAGCGCGGCTCGTTCAGGCGCAGGTCGGTCGTGATCACCGCCGGCAGCGTCAGCGACAGCGTTTCCGCGCCGCCGTCGACTTCGCGCGCAACCGTGGCCTTGCCGTCCGCGACCGTCACCTTCGACGCGAACGTCGCTTGAGGCAGGCCGGCCAGCGCAGCCAGCATCTGGCCCGTCTGGTTCGAATCGTCGTCGATTGCCTGCTTGCCGAGGATCACCAGCTGCGGCTGTTCCTTGTCGACCAGCGCCTTCAGGATCTTCGCGACGGCCAGCGGCTCGACGCTGTCGTTCGACTCGACCAGGATCGCGCGATCCGCACCGATCGCCAGCGCCGTGCGCAGCGTTTCCTGCGCCTGCGTGACGCCCACCGACACCGCGATCACTTCGGTCGCGACGCCCGCTTCCTTCAGGCGCACCGCTTCTTCAACGGCGATTTCGTCGAACGGGTTCATCGACATCTTCACGTTCGCGATGTCGACGCCCGTGTTGTCCGACTTCACGCGGACCTTCACGTTGTAATCGACCACCCGCTTCACTGCCACCAGTACCTTGATGCTCATTCATCCCCCGGAATCGAATCGTTCAGTCCTGCGCGGCTTCCTGCGGCGCGCGTTCGCGCGGCCGCATGTCGCCGTCGAAATCGTCGAGCGTCGGAAACGCCATCGGCTCGAGCCGGTCGAGCTGCGCCAGGTATGCGTCGTACCGTTCGAGCACGGCCGCGCGCTCGGCGTCGCCGATATACGGCACGTGATAGCCGACGAACGACGGCAGCACGTCGAAGCCCGCATAACCGAGCGTGCCGCGCAGCACGTGGCGCAGCATCAGGTCCATCTCGCCGTGCACGCCGTCCGCGCCGAACATGTAGTCGCGGCCGCCGCACGTATAGGCGAGCAGCGCGCGCTTGCCGCGCATCCCGCCGCGATCGTAGAAACGCACTCCGCCGTACACCTTGCCCGACACGAGCACACGGTCGACCCAACCCTTCATGATCGCCGGCATCGAGCACCAGAACAGCGGGAAGCTCAGGATCAGCAGATCGCACGCGACCAGCTTGTCGAGTTCGGCGGCGATGTCGGGCGCGATCGCGTGCGCGGCGACGTTTTCGCGCTGCTCGAGCGCGTAGACGAGATAGTCCGGGTTCTTCCGCACGCCGAAATCGGCCGCGCTCGCGACCGGGTTCCACTGCATTGCGTACAGGTCGGACACCGTCACGGTATGCCCCTGCGCTTCGAGCGTGCTCACCGCGCGGTGCAGCATCGACGTCGTGAACGACTGCGGTTCGGGATGGGCGTGAACGATCAGGACTTTCATGGTGCTTTTTTTCTCCGCGACATAACGTTGAAATCAGACGGGCCCGGCCGCGCGCCTGCGCAGCAGCGACAGGCCGATCGCGACACAGGTCGCGGCCAGCAACAGCGTGGAGACCGACGCGATCGCCGGATCGACGTTCTCGCGCATCCCGTCCCACATGCGGCGCGGCAGCGTGTAGACGCCCCGGCTCGAAATGAACAGCGTGACGACCAGTTCGTCCCACGACAGGATGAACGCGAACACGGCCGCCGACAGCACACCGGGCCGGATCGACGGCAGGATCACGTAGCGCAGCGTCTGCGACAGGTTCGCGCCGAGGCTGCGCGACGCCTGCTCGATCCGCAGGCCGACCGTCGCGAGCGATGCGGATACCGCGACGACCACGTAAGGCACCGACAGCACGACATGCGACAGGATCACCGCCGGGTAGCTGTCGAGCATCCCGAGCTCGCCCCACAGCCGGTAGAACGCGAGTGCCGACACGATCGGCGGCACGATCAGCGGAAACAGGATCGCGCCGCGCACGAGCTCGCCGCGCCGCGATGCGACCTTCCACAAGCCGATCGCACACAAGGTGCCGAGCGTTACCGAGATCGCCGACGAAACGAGCGCGATCAGCCCGCTCTGCAGGAAGCTCGACACCCAGCCGTCGTCGTCGAGCAGCACGCGGTAGTGCCGCAGCGACAGCGCGCCGTCCGGCATCGACAGGTAGTCGCTCGGCGTCAGCGACACGGGCACCGACACGAGCAGCGGCAGCATCAGGAACAGGATCGCGGCCCATGCGATGCCGATCACCAGCGCGCGTCCGGCCGTCAGTCTGGTCTTCATCTTCGATTCCTCCGGTCGGATTCAGCGCGCGCCGAACAGCTCGCGCAGGTCGACGAAACGCGCGAGCAGCGCGAGCGCGGCCAGGATCGACGCGAGCAGCAGCGACGCGAGCGCCGCCCCGCTGCCCCAGTTCATGAGCTGCAGGATCTGCGTGCTGATGTATTCGGCGATCATCACCGTGCGGCCGCCGCCGAGAATCACCGGCGTCACGTAGAAGCCGAGCGAGAAGATGAACACGAGGATCGCCGCGCCGACGATGCCCGGCCGCGTCTGCGGGAAATACACCTTGCGGAACGTGACGAGCGCGCCTGCGCCGAGCCCCTGAGACGCGCGCGCGAGCTGCGGGTCGATGCCTTTCATGTTCGCGTACAGCGGCAGCACCGCGTATGGGATCATGAAGTGGATCATCCCGATCACGACGCCGATCTCGTTGCGCATCAGCGGCAGCGGCGCGTCGATCAGCCCGATGCCCATCAGCAGCGTGTTGACGAGCCCCTGCTCGCCGAGCAGGAACAACCACGAGAACGCGCGCACCAGCACCGACGCCCAGAACGGCACGAGAAGCCCGAACATCAGCGCCATCCGCTGGCGCGGCCCGACGTGCGCCATCGCATACGCGATCGCGTAGCCGAGCGCGACCGAGCACACGGTCGTGACCGCGCACACGCGCAGCGTCGTCCACAGCACGCGGTGCACGCCGTGGTTTTCCAGCAGCCGCACGTAGTTGTGCAGGCCGGGTTCAGGCACCGCGAAGCCGAGCCACAGCACGCGCACGAGCGGATACACGTACAGCACGATCAGCACCGCGAGCAGCGGCACGACGAGCAGCCAGTAGCGGTCGGCTTTCGCGCGGCCGAGCGGGGCGGCGCCCGCGACAGGGGAAGACAGGGTATTCATCGCGTCACGCTCACGAGGCGGCGGCTCAGGACGACATCAGGTCGGTGTACTGCGCGAGCGTCGCTTCGTAATGCTGCGCCCACCACTCGGGATTCACCTTGCACTGCTTCGCCCAGTTCTCGGGCGTGCCGGGATTGTCCGCGCGCAGCGCCTGCGGCACGGCGGCCGTCGCGGCCGGCGTCACCGGCCCGTTGCCGAGCAGCGACAGCAGGCGCACCTGCGGCTCGACGCCCTGCACGAACTTGATGAACTGCCAGACGGCGTCGCCCGACGGATTGTTCTTCGGCACGCCCCACACGTCGCACGACGCGAGCCCCTGCTCCCACGTATAGCGGAACCGTCCGCTGCTTTCGCGCTGCAGCACGTTCGCGCGCGTATGCCAGATGCACGCCATGCTGACTTCGCCGTTGCGCAGCAGTTGCAGGCTGTCCGCGCCGGAATCCCACAGCAGCACGTTCGAGCGCAGTTCCTTGAGCTTCTTCAGCGCGCGCGGCACGTCGATCGGGTAGACCTTGTCCTTGTCGACGCCGTCGGCCATCAGCGCGGCCTCGAGCGCGCCGCCCATCCACTTCCACAGCCCGCGCTTGCCCGGAAACTTGCCGACGTTCCAGAAATCGGCCCAGTTCTTCGGCGGATTCGCGCCGAACTTGCGCGCGTCGTAGACGAGCACGTAGCTCAGCAGGTATGACGGCACGCCGAAATCCGATGCGAGCCCCGGCAACGTATTGCGGCCGACGACCGAATAATCGATCGGCCGCAGGAACCCCTGCTTGCCGAGCTTTATCGCCGCGAAGCCGTCGAGATCCATCACGTCCCAGATCACGTTCCGGTTCTCGACCATCGCCTTGATCTTGCCGTCCTCCGGCGACGAGTCGTAACCCATCCTGATCCCGCTCGCCTTCGTGAACGGGTCCATGTAAGCGGAGCGGAACGCGGAGCGCGCCTCGCCGCCCCACGCGCTGAGCACGATCTCCTTCGGATTCGCGGCCAGCGCATCCTTCGCGCTCGCCGCCAGCAGCGTCGGCGCGAGGCCGGCGGCCACGCACAGCCGGAGGAAGTCGCGGCGGCGCTGCGATGTCGCGGTTTGAAACTCGCGCGCTTGGTCGAGCAGGTCCTGCAGATAGCGGTTCGTCATGGTGTCTCCTCCAGGCTGGGCAGCGCCCGCACGCGTCTCGTCGTTTCCGGGCACCGGCGAATCTGCCGGCGACGACGGCGCTCGCCGCGTCGCGCGGAATGCATCGTGCGCCGCGTCAGTCCGACGCGATCCGGCAAGTGGCGTCGCGCTCCCACTGCACGAACACGTCCATGCCGGTGTGCGGCGACGCGAGCCCGCGCCATGCGGGCACGTCGGCGGTCACGCAACCGAGCGCCGCGGTCTCGATCTCGAAGCGGTACGACGAACCGAAATAGCTCCAGTGGCGAATCCGGCCGGCCACTTCGTTGTGCGCGCCGCCGCACGATGCCGCCGACACGGCGACCTTCTCCGGCCGCAGCGCGAACAGCAGCGTGTCGTCCGGCCGCGCGCCGCACGCGGGCGCGACGAAACGCGCATCGCCGACGCGATAGTGCGTCGCCGCGGCATCGCCGCCGAGCGCGACACCTTCGATGAAGTTGCTCTTGCCGAGGAAATCGGCGACGAAGCGGTTGGCCGGTTGTTCGTACAGCCCGTCCGGCGTACCGACCTGTTCGAGCCGTCCGTCGCGCATGATCGCGATGCGGTCCGACATCGACAGCGCCTCCTCCTGGTCGTGCGTGACGAACAGGAACGTCGCGCCGAGCCGTTCGTGCAGCGCCTTCAATTCGACCTGCACCTCGCCGCGCAGCTTGCGGTCGAGCGCGCCGAGCGGCTCGTCGAGCAGTACGAGATCGGGATCGAACACCAGGGCGCGCGCGATCGCGACGCGCTGCTGCTGGCCGCCGGACAACTGGCGCGGCAAACGGCTCGCGAGATGGCCGAGCCGCACCAGATCGAGCGCGGCCTTCACGCGCTTCACCGCGTCGGGCCCCTTCTGCTTGCGCACCATCAGCGGATACGCGACGTTCTGCTCGACCGTCATGTGCGGAAACAGCGCATAACCCTGGAACACCATCCCGAAGTTGCGCTTCTCGGGCGGCAACGCGACGATGCTGCGGCCGCCGACGCGCAGGTCGCCGGTGCTCGGGTGCTCGAACCCCGCGACGATCGTCAGCAGCGTCGTCTTGCCGGAACCCGACGGCCCGAGGATCGTCAGGAATTCGCCGCGCGGAATGTCGAGCGTCGTTTCCCGCAGCGCATGCACGCTGCCGTAGCGCTTCGACACGCGGTCGATCTGCAGGCCCGCGCCGCTCGCCGTGCGCCCCGCCGGTTCCGCACGAGCCGCATGCGCACCGGGCCTTCCCTCCCCCACACCTGCCGACGTCTCCATCACCGCGCTCATCGTGTGTCTCCTGTCGGCTCACAATTGGGTTGAACGTTCATTTAACAGAACTTATACTATGCCGAAATGCGGTTCGCAAGTAGCGGCGACCCTCGCCGGCCCTGACACAACACGACACCCAACACCAAGGAGACAGTGATCAGCATGCGCATCGAGGACATCCGAATCGAACGGCACGACGGCGTCGTGACCCTTCGCCTGAACCGCCCGGCGAAGCGCAATTCGCTCGCGCGGCCGCATCTCGACTTTCTTCGCGACACGCTCGACGCGCTCGCGAGCGACCCGGCCGTGCGCTGCCTCGTGCTGACCGGCACGGGCAGCGCGTTCTGCGCGGGCGCGGACGTCGACGAATGGGCCGAGGCCGAGCGCAACGGCGAACTCGACACCTACGGGTGGAGCGAACGCGCGCACCGGTTCGTCGCGGCGCTGGCGGCATTTCCGCGCCCCACCGTCGCGGCGCTGAACGGCTCGACGGTCGGCGCGGGCACCGACATCGGCTTCGCGTGCGACTTCCGCATCGCGAGCACGGCCGCGACGCTGCGCTGCGGCTATACGGGAATGGGCTACAGCCCCGACATGGGCGGAAGCTGGTTCCTGCCGCGTCTCGCGCGGCCCGACGTCGTGCGCCGCTTCATCTTCCTGAACGAACGCTGGAACGCGCAGGACGCGCTCGCGGCCGGCTTCGTGTCCGAAGTCGTCGACGCCGACGCGTTCGCGCAGCACGTCGCCGCCTTCGCCGCGCGTCTCGCGCAAGGGCCGAGCGTCGCGTTCGGGCATGCCAAGGCGCTGCTCGCGCAATCGCTCACGCACACCCTCGCCGAGCAGTTGCGCGGCGAGCTGGCAGCCTGCGTCGCTTGCGGTCACAGCGAGGACGGCAAGGAAGCACTTCGCGCGTCGGTCGAGGGGCGCGCACCTCATTTTGTCGGGAGATGATTCATGGATTTTTCGCTGACCCATGAGCAGGAAATGCTGGTGTCGTCGCTGCGTCAGTTCGTCGAAAAGGAACTGCAGCCCCATGAATTCGCGGTCGACCGCGCGGACGACGTGCCGCCCGAACTCGCCGATTCGATCCGCCGCAAGGCGATCGAGCTCGGCTTCTACGCATTCAACATGCCCGAAAGCGCCGGCGGCCCGGGCCTCGACTACGTGACGCAGGCACTCGTCGAGCGCGAGCTCGGCCGCACGAGCTGGGCGCTGCACGTGTTCGTCGCGCGGCCGAGCAAGATCCTGATGGCGTGCAAGGGCGACCAGATCGAGCGCTACCTGAAACCGGCCGTGCGCGGCGAGCGCGTGGACTGCTTCGCGCTGACCGAGCCTGGCGCCGGTTCCGACGCGATGGGCATCCGCACGCGCGCGGTGCGCGACGGCGACGACTACGTGATCAACGGCAGCAAGCACTTCATCAGCCACGCGGATACCGCCGATTTCGTGATCCTGTTCGCGGTCACCGGCGAGGAGGAGGTGCGCGGCCAGAAGCGCAAGCGCGTGACCTGCTTCCTGATCGACAAGGACACGCCGGGCATGACCGTGCGGCGCGGCCCGCACTGCACGAGCCTGCGCGGCTACCACCAGTCGGAGATCTTCCTGACCGACTGCCGCGTCAGCGCCGCGCAGATCCTCGGCGAAGAACATCGCGGCTTCGATCTCGCGAACGACTGGCTGACCGCGGGCCGCGTGATGGTCGCGGCCAACAACATCGGCCGCGCGCAGCGCGCGTTCGAGATGGCCGCCGAATGGGCGGCGACGCGCCAGCAGTTCGGCAAGCGCATCGGCGAATTCCAGGGCACGTCGTTCAAGCTCGCCGACATGCAGACCGAGATCCGCGCGGCGGAACTCGTCACGCTGTACACCGCGCAGAAGCTCGATCTGGGCACGATGACCGACGGCGACGCCGCGCTCGCGAAGCTGCTGGCGACCGAAACGCTCGGCCGCGTGACCGATCATGCGGTGCAGATCTACGGGGGCATGGGGCTGATGGACGAACTGCCGATCGAGCGCTTCTGGCGCGATGCGCGCATCGAGCGCATCTGGGAAGGCACATCCGAGATCCAGCGGCATATCCTGTCCAAGGAAATCCTCCGACGCTACAGCTGACGCGAACCGCCGAGCCGGCACGTCCGGCGCGACTTCCGAAAGGACTTTTCATGACCTCCTCTCCCGCAGTCAGGGATTGCCGCGCCGCCGCCGCCGCCAACCTGCGCCGGCTGCTCGAGCCGGCCAGCATCGCATTTGTCGGCGGACGCGGCATCGCGGGCGCCGTGCAGCGCTGTCGCGACTACGGTTATGCCGGCGACATCCGGCTCGTCAACCCGAACCATCCCGAGATCGACGGCGTGCGCTGCCATGCGAGCGTCGCCGACCTGCCCGCCGCGCCCGATGCCGTATTCGTCGCGGTGCCCGCGCGGCAGGCGATCGACGTCGTGCGCGCGCTCGCCGAACGCGGCGCGGGCGGCGCGATCGTCTACGCATCGGGTTTCTCCGAGACCGGCGCCGACGGCGCCGCGCTGCAGCAGGCGCTCGTCGACGCAGCCGGCGACATGGCCGTGCTCGGGCCGAACTGCTACGGGCTGATCAACGGCCTGAACGGCAGCGCGCTGTGGCCCGTCGCGCACGGCGCGCCGCGCGTCGAATCGGGCGTCGCCGTGATCACGCAGAGCGGCAACCTCGCGTACAACCTGTCGATGAGCGCACGCTCGGTGCCGTTCGCGTACCTCGCGAGCGTTGGCAACCAGGCCTCGGTCGACATCGCGCGCCTCGTCGACGCGTTCGTCGACGATCCGCGCATCCGCGCGATCGGCGTGCATCTCGAAGGCCTGAAGGACGTGCGCGCGTTCAGCGAGGCCGCCGCACGCGCGCTCGCGCGCGGCGTGCCGATCGTCGCGCTGAAGAGCGGCACGTCGACGCTCGGCGCGCAGCTCGCGATGAGCCACACGAGTTCGCTCGCGGGCTCGGACGCGCTGTACGACGCGCTGTTCCGGCGGCTCGGCGTGATTCGCGCGAAGGATCCGGTCGGCCTCGTCGAGACGCTGAAGCTGCTCGCGATCGCCGGCGTGCCCGAGCGCCGCACGCTTGCCGCGCTCGCGACGTCCGGCGGCGACGCGGGGCTCGTGGCCGACCTCGGCGAAGCATGCGGCATCGCGTTCCCGCCCGTCGGCGACGCGGGCCGCGACGCGCTCGGCCACGTCCTGCCCGCCTACGCGACGATCGCGAACCCGCTCGACTTCACGACGACGCCGTGGGGCGACCCCGACAAGATGCGCGCATGCTGCGACGCGCTGCTGGCCGATCGCCCGGGCGCGGCCGCGATGATCCTCGACTATCCGCAGGAAGCGACCGGCGAACGGCCGCTGTGCGACATCGCGGCCGACGCGTTCGCGGCGTCCGCGCGCCAGCACGGCGTGGTCGGCGCGGTCATCTCGGTGTTTCCCGACCTGACGCCGCCGGATCACGCGGCGCGCATGGCCGCGGCCGGCATCGCGCCGCTGCAGGGGCTCGCCGACGGGATCGACGCGATCGGCGCGGCCATGACCTACGGCGACACGCGCCGCCGCCTGCTCGATGCCGATGCGCTGAACGCGCTGCCCGTGTTGCGGGCCGGCCACGGCGGCGACGGCGCCGCCACGCTGCACGACGAATGGGCGAGCAAGCGGATGCTGGCCGCGCACGGGCTCGACGTGCCGCCGGCCGAGTGCGTCGCGCCCGCCGACGCGCCGGCCGCCGCGCAGCGGCTCGGCTTTCCGGTCTGCGTGAAGGTCGTCAGCGAGCGCCTGCCGCACAAGACCGAGGCCGGTGCGGTCGCGCTGAAGCTCGCGTCGCCCGAGGCCGTCGCCGCCGCGGTCGGGCGGATGACCGAGCAAGTCGCACGTTATGCGCCCGACGTGCGCGTCGAGCGCATCCTCGTCGAGAAGATGGCCGACACGCCGTTGCTCGAACTGATCGTCGGCGTGAAGCGCGAGCCGAATTTCGGACTCGCGCTCGTGCTCGGCGCCGGCGGCGTGCTGGTCGAGCTGATCCGCGACACCGCGACGCTGCTGCTGCCCGTACGGGAAAGCGACGTGCGCGATGCACTGCTCGGGCTGAAGCTCGGGCCGCTGCTGACCGGCTATCGCGGGCGGCCGAAGGCCGATCTCGACGCCGTCGTCGCGAACGTGATGGCGATCGCGCGCTTCGCGCAGGCGCACGCGGATACGCTCGTCGAGCTCGACGTCAACCCGCTGCTGGCGATGGAACATGGCGCGGTCGCGGTCGACGCGCTGGTGAGGCTCGACGCGTGAGACATCGGGCCTGAAGCGCACCGGCCCGCTCGCGTGTCGCGCGGGCGGGCCGGTTTCACATTGACGGAGCGAAACCCGGATCACCTTGCCGCGATCGAGCAGCGCGAGCGGACCGCCCGCGCGCTTGTGCCTGTGTATCGCGGCGATCTCCGCATCGCTGCGCGAGCAGCGACGCCGCCGCCGTTCCGGGATGAATCGTGGAAAGCCGACAGGGCCGGCCATCGCCGGCCCATGAAGCAAGGCGGCTCAGAAGTTATGCCGCATGCCGACGCGCGCGGCGGCCTGCGTGCGGCTCGTCGACGGCGCGAAGCTGTAGCCGATCACCGCGTCGACGCCGTTCGACGCGCGCATCCAGTCGACGGCCGCATACACGTCGGTGCGCTTCGACAGCGCGTAGTGCGCACCCAGCGCAACCTCGTGCCAGTGATGGCCTTCGAACGTCGAGTACTGGTAGCCCGCGACGAGCGACAGCGGCGCGGTCGCCTGGTACAAGCCGCCCGCCTCGTACACGCGCATCGTCGACGATTGCCCGTAGCCCTTGAACGTCGTGTTGCTGAAATCGGCGCTGAGCGTCAGCTTGCCGAGCACATACGATGCGCCGATCCCGAAGATCGACTGCGAATTGATCGCGAACGGCGTCGAGTCGTGCAGGTCGGTGACGGCGCCCGTCGCCGGATCGACGGTCGCGACCGTCTGCCCGAGCATCGTCGTCACGCCCATCTGCGCGTACGGATCGAGCGCCGCGAGCCCGCGCGGCGAATTAAGCCGCGTATAGTTGCCGCCCGCCGAGAAATCGCCATGCGTGTAGGTCGCGCCGACGCTCCACGCGCTGCCGTCGTGGAAACTGCCCGCGTCGTTGCTGAACGAATACATGCCGCCGACCACGAGCCCGTGGAAGCTGTTGCTGACGAACTTCACCGCGTTCTGCAGGCGGTCGCCGCTCTGGCGGTCGAAATCGCCGAGATGCACGCCATAGCCGCTGCCGAACGCGCTGACGTTGAACGCCGCCGTGAAGTCGTACGCGAAGTCGTACTGGTTGCCGAACGTCAGCGTGCCCCAGTCGTTGCCGAGCCCCACGTAGGTCTGGCGCCCGAACATCGCGCCGCCCTGGTTCAGCTTGCCCGTGCCGAGCCGGAAGCCGTTCTCGAGCTTGAACACGACCTTGTTGCCGCCGCCGAGATCCTCGGTGCCCATCAGGCCGACGCGGTTGCCGTACGACACGCCGTCGTCGAACAGGTACGCATGCGCGCCGCCCGCATTGTTCACATAGGTGATGCCGCCGTCGATGATCCCGTACAGCGAGACGCTGCTCTGCGCGTGCGCATAGCCGTGGACCATCACCGACATCATGCCGGCCAGCAGGAAGCGTTTCTTCATTTCCGGTGTCTCCAGTTTCCGCGCGACGCGGATCGATTGTCGTTGTTCGAGAAAGACCGCTCGCCTGCTTCGCTTCGGCATCGCGGCGCTGGCGAGTATAGGTTTCGTTGAATGAATGTTCAATCGATTGATGGGTCGGCCGGCACCGGTGTTTACACGCATCGGCAACTTCTTTATTGAAAAAACGTTCAACCCGTAATAACATCGACCGTCAGCCCCGCGGACGACGTGCGGGCCCGTTCCGAACCTCGGGAGTGCACCGGATGACGAACCACCTCAGCCCCGCCGCCGAGCCGCGCTTGCGCTCGGCCTACGAAGGACAGAAGTCGCGCCCGTATGACCCGGGCGCGCCGATCGCGACGCCGCTCGAACTGCACCGCTGCACCGTGCAGCCCGAATGGGTCGACTACAACGGCCACATGAGCGAATCGTGCTACCTGCTCGTGTTCGGCGACAGCAGCGACGCGTTCTTCCGCTACTTCGGCATCGACGACGACTATCGCGAAGCCGGCTGCTCGATCTATTCGGCGGAGACGCACATCCGTCACCTGCGCGAAGCGATGCTCGGCGAACCGCTCAGGCTCACGCTGCGGCTGCTCGATGCGGACGACCGGCGCCTGCACGTGTTCCACTCGATGCACCACGCGACGACCGGCGCGCAGCTCGCGACCGGCGAACAGTTGCTGACGCACGTCGACATGCGCACGAAGCGCTCGACGCCGTTTCCCGCCACGATGCGCCGGCATCTCGACGCGATTCACACCGAACATGCGCGCGCGCCGCGCGAACCTCACGCGGGTCGCGCGATCGCGATCCGCCGCCCCGCCCCCGCTTCACGCTGAACCCACGACGGAGCCTTCCATGCAGACGAACGACGCCTGGCGCACGCGCGCCGGCCAACTCGAGATCGAATCCCGCGCCTTCGTGGACGGCGCGTTCCGCGACGCGCACGACGGCGCGACCTTCACGTGCACGAGCCCGATCGACGGCCGCGTGCTCGCGCAGGTCGCCCATTGCCGGCAGGCCGACGCCGACCTCGCGGTCGCGGCCGCGCGGCGCTCGTTCGAGCACGGCGCATGGCGCGGCGCGACGCCGCGCGAACGCAAGCGCGTGCTGCTGCGCTGGGCCGCGCTGATCCGCGAGCACGCGGACGATCTCGCGCTGCTCGAAACGCTCGACACCGGCAAGCCGATCGCCGATACGATCGCGGTCGACATTCCGTCCACCGCGTACTGCGCCGAGTGGTTCGCGGAAGCGATCGACAAGACGGGCGGCGAAGTCGTGCCGGCCGATGCGCATCTCGTCGGGCTCGTCACGCGCGAGCCGATCGGCGTGGTCGCCGCGGTCGTGCCGTGGAATTTCCCCGCGATGATCGCGATGTGGAAATGCGCGCCCGCGCTCGCGGCCGGCAACAGCGTCGTGCTGAAACCGTCGGAGAAATCGCCGTTGAGTGCGCTGCCGCTCGCCGCGCTCGCGGCGCAGGCCGGGCTGCCGGCCGGCGTGCTCAACGTGCTGCCGGGCTTCGGCGACGCGGGCGAAGCGCTCGCGCGCCATCCGGAGGTGGACTGCATCGCGTTTACCGGCTCGACCGCGGTTGGCCACAAGGTCGCGCGCTGCGCGGCCGATTCGAACCTGAAGCGCGTGTGGCTCGAACTCGGCGGCAAGTCGCCGCAGATCGTGCTGCCCGACTGCCCCGACCTCGACCGCGCGGCGCGCACCGTCGCGCATGCGGTGTTCTACAACACCGGGCAGATGTGCACGGCCGGCTCGCGCCTGCTCGTCCATCGCGCGATTCGCGACGAGTTGGTCGCACGCGTGCTCGCGATCGCCCCCGAATATGCGCCCGGCGACCCGCTGTCGCCCGACACGCGGATGGGCAGCCTGATCGACGCGTCGCAGGTCGAGCGCGTGCTCGGCTACGTCGATGCCGGCCGCGACGAAGCGACGCTGCTGGCGGGCGGCAAGCGCGCACGTACCGCAAGCGGCGGCCAGTACGTCGAGCCGACCGTGTTCGACTGCCCGCGCGCCGATGCGCGGATCGTGCGCGAGGAGATCTTCGGGCCAGTGCTCGCGGTCACGGCATTCGACGATCTCGATACGGCCGTCGCGCTCGCGAACGACACGCGCTACGGGCTCGCGGCATCGGTGTGGACGGCAAACCTGACGACCGCGCACGAAACCGCGCGCCGGCTGCGGGCCGGCACGGTGTGGGTGAACGGCTACGAGGAAACCGACGACATGAACTTCCCCTTCGGCGGCTTCAAGGAGTCGGGCAACGGGCGCGACAATTCGCTGCACGCGCTCGAGAAATACACGGAACTGAAGTCGACGATCATCCGGTTGCGTTGAGGTCGGGGTGGCGGGAGCGCCGCTGGATCCTCGTGGCGCCCGGTTAGCGTAACGATCGGGACGTGCGCTCCCGATCGATTCATTACAGAAAGAAGAAATCAATCGGGTACTGTCACGCCCGGGAGGTCAGGTAAAATCGGGCGATCGAACCAGGCTCATGGATGGATAGATGAAGGACGACGGCATCGCGCGAATAGCTGCCAATCAGTTCTATTCGTTAGCACAATAAGGAATCCTCCCTATCAAAATCTCTCTCCTTACAGACCTTACCACGACACAATTGTTGGGAGGAACGATGAAGGTCGGCTACGCGCGGGTCTCAACTGAAGAGCAACACCTTGATCTCCAGATTTCGGCTTTACAAAGTTACGGATGTGATGTCATTTTCTCTGATCAAGGAATTTCAGGTATTTGCTGCGACCGGCCCGGGCTGAGAGAGGCACTTGATGCGATATCGGATGGGAGCACCTTGGTTGTTTGGCGCTTGGACCGATTGGGGCGGTCGATCAGCCATTTGATCCAGATCATCACGCAGCTTGGCGAAACGGGCGTCGAGTTCGTGTCGCTCACCGAGTGCATCGATACGGGTTCCCCGGTCGGCCGCTTCACGTTTCACATGATAGCTGCCCTCGCAGAGTTCGAGCGTGCGTTGATTAGCGAGCGTACCCGAGCCGGACTATCGGCCGCAAGACGTCGTGGTAGCAAGCTTGGGCGCCCATTTTCCCTCTCTACACAAGATCAAGTTCGAGCGCGGGTACTATTGGATATCTGCACGGAGGCAGAGGTGGCGGCCCTCTATTGTGTTCATGTTCGGACGCTGCGCCGGTACCTTCGGAAGTGACCTGAGTAACCGTGTTGAATGTCGAGCCTTCTTGAAACTTGGCTGTGCACTCGTCTGCTGGAACAGCTTTCGGCAAGCTGAGCAGGGTTCTTGAACAGGCCTCTAAGATTCATATTCGTAATGGTGCGCCGGGCCAAGACTTCTGGAGTTGACCCTGTAATCCCGGAGACAGCGTCACACTAAGGTTGCTGAATCCATCGAGCGCCGGAACTCGCGAGGCTAGCGGTACTTCAGCGCGCTATGGGGATGCTTCTCGTTGTAATGTATATGAACGCGATGGCCAAGTTGCGTGCAGCAGTCGCTGCGTCTGGCTTCGGCATGAAGGCGACGTAGTCGCGCTTCATCGTCTTCACGAAGCTCCCGGCCATCCCGTTGCTTTGGGGGCTGCACACCGGCGTAGTCAATGGCTTCAAGCCGATGGCCGTCGCGAACAGGCGTATATCGTCGGCCGTATAGCCCGAACCGTTGTCGGTCAGCCATTCGATTTCGGACAGTGTATGCAGCTCGTGCCAAACCGATTTTCCACTGCAGCCAGCATCACGTCGCGCACGATGTCGCCACTGTGGCCCGCCGTCGTGGCCGCCCAGCTCATCGCTTCGCGGTCACGGGGTCAGTTGGCTCAACCGATCGTGATCGTAACCGGTCCACACTGACATTGCCACATGTGTTCGTTGGATTGTGATTTCATGAGTCCCATGAACTTACAATTACATGACCCAAGTCGCGCCATCCAAGAAAAATTGATTGGCGCCAACCCACGACACCTATCACAAACACCGAACTACTACGCCGAAGATTTAGATAAATCTACCGCCCCGTCCCATCGACATCCTCATTCTTTTCCGACAAGATGTACAATGAAGCCTCATTCGCTGCTCTATGAAGTGAACCATCCTCCCTGTCACGCACAACAATTACACGCTCAATTGCATCGAATAATTTTTCGACCTTATCAGCAGCGTCATGGGAGAATAAATCAATATGAAAATTATACAAACACTTGATAGAATCAAGCAGCTTCTTTAAATTTTCATCCCCATAAATCGAGATCGGCCACGCCTGCAGCAGGTATGTCAGTGCGATGATCGATCTCCTGTCGCACCATTCGAAAAATAACCAGCAACATATCTCATCAATTTCCGCAACTTCATCACCAAAACCGATCCTCTTCAACATATCCCCGCCACCCGAAAAATATTATGACCAGATTTCCGCAACTTCAATCAATAAAATTATATTTATGAACAATTTCAGCCGCCCAAATTGACTCGGCGAATTATGTCGACGTCGTGATTCCGGTGGCCGTGTGCACCAACGGATCACCACCTCCCCTTGGAATCATGACATCAACTTGATGTTTCACGACAAATTGACATACAACAGCAAATTCACGATGCGTCGGTGCCGGACGGACAACGCCACATAATCCGGCTTAAGCGTTACGAGCTTCGCATTGCCGCGGCGGACACTGTGCGCTGAATCAGCAACGCTACCCATTGACCAATCAACGTTTGATCACTACTGAGGAAGAGCGGTTGCTCTACCCAACGGCTTACCGCACCGTCCTGCCAGCCCATTTCAAAAATTCGGAAATCACAATTCTGGCTAATTCCCATTTCCTTCATTTCAGAGTATGAATATAATTGGTTGAATTCAACTCGTCCAGACGGTGTCCGAGATAAGCGGCTCAATATCTCCTCAAACAACCGAATGGCCGCAGTCCGATCTCTCGCATGCGCATACACCATGTTCACGCCATTTGGTTGAAGCCATGCTGCTCGAAACAATGTCGATCGACAATATTGACTCAGCTTCATAAGCAATTCGCTCTCCAGCCATCTGTCATTCGGCTTGCTCTGATCACGTTCTGAATTCACCGGCACTCACTCATTTTTCGGTAACTCATCACTTGGATCGATTCTGAATTTTTCGAGATTCTGATCAATTAACCATCTCGGCGTCCGTCCTCGTCCCGCCCATGTCGCGCCGGTCTCCGGATTCCAGTATTTCGGTTCAAGTTTCGTGCCCCGCCGTCGGCCACGCGACGAGTGCGTCGTCAGCTCCTGAACGTTCACCCCATTCTCCGCGAGTACCTCCAGCACGCGTTGCGCAATGCGCCGAGCTTCGTGCTCGCGGGCGATATCGATCTCTTTTCTCAACTGGTCCAATTGCTCCAGCAGTTCGCTATAGGACTTCATGACACATTCCTCGATACGATCCGTTTCTCGTCGGATGCGAAGCGCATACGCCTGCCACACTCCCGTCACCGGGCTGCACCCCACCGAAACTGCACCTGGCGCCGGATGATCAGGCATACCGGCGGCGCGTCCACCAGCGTGACCGTGTCCCGCAAACGACTGCGGTTGACGTAAACGGTTACCGCCTTCACGAGCGGCGTCCCGTTGTAGTCGCGCAATTCCGACGCAGCCACGGCCTTGCACGACAACGGCGCGCTCGACACGCGTTCGACGAGAATCGTGCAGCCGCCCGCCGGCGCGGGCACCGTCGTCAGCGACAGCACGGCCGACGAGCTCGGGTACTCGAGACCGGCGAGCGCAAAGAACGGCTCACCGTCAGGATCGTGTCGATCCCAGTCCAGCGCGACATCGGCGCGCCGCGTGCCCGCGAGCATCCGTGACGACACCTGATCCACCGCCGGATAGCAGCGCCGGACACCTACCGCCTGCGCCGACCGCGCGAGCACGTTGGCGCCCGGCGCAGCCTGTATCGCCGGCGCCACCGCTGGGCCAACCGGCGGCAGCGATTCAAGCCCCCCGGCTCGCGCCGGCGTTAGCGCTCCGCACATCACCATCGCCGCCAGCAACGGTGCCAGACACCCGGGCGTTCCGTTCATTGCCATTTCCCGTTCCGTCCTGCCTGCTGTTCCCCAAGGCGCGACACAGCTTCCGCGGGTCGCGCTGCACCGTTGCCGGCCGGGATGCGCACCTTAAAAAGAACCGCCACGATGACGTGACGGCCCGCCACGGCTACTCGCCCCGCCCAATGTGCTAACGAGGAAAAGCACACCAGCGTGATAGCGGACGAGCTGCCGGCAAACGTTATGGCCGATCGACGTCCAGCCGCACCTCAACTCGGCGGTTGCGCGCGCGTCCGGCCGCCGTCTCGTTCGAATCGACCGGATCGGCCTTGCCGTATCCGCGACTGACGAACCGCCCGGCGCTCAGCCCGTGCGACTGCAGGTACGCGTCGACCGCGCGGGCGCGTCGCTCGGACAGCCCTACGTTGTAGTCGTCCGAGCCGACCGAATCCGTATAGCCATTGACCGTCACGGTGCGGACCCTCACCCCGCGCGACTCGGAGATCAGCCGGTCCAGCCGGTCTCGCGCGATCGGCTTCAGATCGGCGCGATCGGTGTCGAAGTTCGTATCGGCGTCAAGCGTCGTCACCGCAGGCGGCGACGGCGCGGGAGACGGCTGCTGCGCAACCGGCGCAGCAGCAACCGTGGGCGCGCCGCAGCGGAACAGCAGGGAACGGTCGTCCGGCTGGCCACCGGAGGTGACGCCAAGCCCCGATTGAGCCTCGAGTACCATGACCGTTTGATCCTTGCAGATCGACGCCGCCTCCTTGCGGCAAGCGCCCGGCCCTTCGAGCAGGCCGTAGCAGGTCACGCGGTAAGCCTGCGCTCCGTCAGGCAATGCCACCGAATACGCGTTGTAGGTCGGCCCCGACGCGGCCGTGCATCCGGCCACCAGCACGGTGGCAAGGAGCACTCCAGTTCTTGTAGTAGACATGATTGATCCTTTCAAACGTGGTGTCCTTCCGGAACGGACAGAGGCTCCGACGAGTGCATCGCGCTCTCCGCGTTACCACTGGTAACCCAGACCCGCGCCGTACGTATAGCCGGCACTGCTGCCGCTCACCCCGCCCTTCAGCTTGAGGTTCTCCGACAGGCGCGCGGTGAAACCGATCGCAACCGCGCTATAGCCCTGGTAGCTCGCTCCGCCGATCCCGACCGACAGCGTCTTGCCTGCATCGACCTCGGGAATCATCGTCAGAGCGGTGGCCGCCGCGACGCCCGCATACGCCTTGCGCGCCACATTGTTGACGTCCTGCTGGACCGCCCCCAGTTGCGACACGTTCACCGCATCGGTCGGATTGATGCCCGGCGCGACGTTGGTGATCCGCCGCTCGCTGCCCGGCGCACCGACCGACACCGTGTTCGCTTCGCTCGCCACCGAGTTCGCACCCAGCGCAACCGAGCCGGCCGCCGACGCCGTGGCGCCCGTGCCGATCGCCGTGCCGCTGCTGCCCGACACCAACGCGTTCGCGCCGATCACCGTACCGCCGTCCGCGCTGGCGTTCGCACCGCTGCCGACCGCAAGTCCGTTCGCACCGGAAGCCGCCGCATTCGGGCCGATCGCCATCGCGTTCGAACCGGTCGCACCACTGTTGTCGTAGTTGCCCTGCTGCGCGCTACCGTCGTTCACGCTGTAGTAGTGCGAGCCGCTCGCGATGGTCGTCGTCGACAGCCGGCCGATCGTCGTCGACAGCGACGTGATCAGCGAACTGCTCCCGCCTTCGCTGGTCGACAGCGACGCGATGTTCGACATCGTCGAGGTCGACAGGCTATTGATCGCCAGAATCGCGGTGTTGAGCTGCGATCCGTTGACAGCGTCCGTGCTGGTCGACGACACGCGTCCGGCCGCCACGTTCGTGATCTGGCGTTCCGCCCCCGGCGCCCCCACGCTCACCACGCTCGTCGGTGTCGCGCCGGCATAGTTGTACGTCACGCCGCCGATCGTGCCCGACGCCGTCGGGTTCGCCGCCGCCGTCACCGCGCCTGCGCCGAGCGCCACGTCGCCCGCATTGGTCGCGATTGCGTTCGGTCCGATCGCCACGCTGTCCGTACCGAGCGCCTGGCTGTCCGGCAACGTCGAGTTCGCGTGGAAATACTTGATCCCGCCGCCGTTCTCGATGTTGTTGACGGTATTGCCCAGGGTGTCGACCGCCTGATTGGTCGCATACAACTGCGACCCGTTCACGGCGTCGGTACTGGTGGCCGACACGCGGCCCGCCGCGACGTTCGTGACCTGGCGTTCCGCGCCCGGCGCACCGACGCTCACCACGCTCGCGGGCGTCGCACCGGCATACGCATAGTTCGCCCCGTTGATCGTGCCCGATGCGGTCGGATTGGCTGCTGCAGTCACCGAGTTCAAGCCCAGCGCCACGTCGCCGGCGTTGTTCGCCACCGCGTTCTGACCCACCGCCACCGTGCCAGCCGCTTTGGCGTTCGCACCGTCGCCCACCGCGACCGCGCTCGCACCTGCCGCCGTAGCGTTCGTGCCTGCCGCCAGCGCGTTGATGCCCGTCGCACCGTCGTTGTTATAGTTCCCTTGCTGCGTACCGTTGTCGTTGACGCTGTAGTAGTGCGTCTTGGATGCGTTGATCGCTGTCGACGTCGAGGTCGACAGCGAACTGATGCTCGACGAAGTCGACGTGGACAGGGACGTGACACTGCTGTTTGTCGTCGACAGACCGGTCGACAGCGAGCCGATGCCGGTCGAGGTCGACGTGGACAGCGACGTGATCGAACTTGTCGCGCTCGACAGCCCCGTCGACGTCGACGTCGACAGCGAGGTCACGCTGCTGTTTGTCGACGACAGGCTGGTCGACAGCGAGCCGATACCGGTCGAGGTCGACGTGGACAGCGACGTGATCGAACTCGTCGCGCTCGACAGCCCCGTCGACGTCGACGTCGACAGGCTGCCGATCGCCGTATTCGTCGCGAACAGTTGCGAACCGTTGACCGCATCCGTGCTCGTCGCCGTCATCTGACCGGCCGCCACGTTCGTGATCTGGCGCTCTGCGCCCGGCGCGCCCACACTCACTACACTCGTCGGCGTCGCGCCGGCAAAGGTGTACGTCGTGCCGCCGATCGTGCTCGACGACGTCGGGTTTGGAGCCGCCGTCACCGAGTTCGAGCCCAGCGCCACGTCGTTCGCGTTGTTCGCCACCGCACTCGAACCGAGCGCGATGGAACCCGCACCGTTCGCGGACGACGTGTTACCCAGTGCCACGGAACCCTGACCAGTCGCAATGTTCGCGTTGCCCAACGACACGGCACCTTGACCGTTCGCCGTGTTGTTCGCACCCATCGCCACCGCGCCCGTGCCCGTCGCGACGTTCGGGTCACCGATTGCCACCGCACCGTCGCCGCTTGCCGTGTTGCCCACCCCGATCGACACGGCCTGCCCGCCCGTTGCCATCGCGTTCTGGCCGATCGCCACCGCGCCCCCCGAATTCGCGTTCGCACCGTCGCCGACTGCCACCGAGCTCGCACCGGCCGCCGTGGCGTTCGTGCCTGCAGCCAACGCGTTGACGCCCGTCGCGCCGTTGTTGTTGTAGTTGCCCTGCTGCGTGCCGTTGTCGTTCACGCTGTAGTAGTGCGTCTTGGCTCCGTTGATCGCGGTCGACGTTGACGTCGACAGCGACGTGACGCTGCTGTTTGTCGACGACAGCCCGGTCGACAGCGAGCCGATGCCGGTCGACGTCGAAGTCGACAAGGAGGCCACGCTGCTGTCGGTCGACGACAAGCCCGTCGACAACGAGCCAATGCCCGTCGAGGTCGAAGTCGACAACGACGTGATCGAACTCGTTGCGCTCGACAGCCCCGTCGACGTCGATGTCGACAAACTGCCGATCGCCGTGTTCGTCGCGAACAGCTGCGAACCGTTGATCGCGTCCGTACTGGTTGCCGTCACCCGACCAGCCGCCACGTTCGTGATCTGACGCTCCGCGCCCGGCGCACCCATGCTCACTACGCTCGTCGGCGTCGTGCCCGCGTAACTGTACGTCACGCCACCAATCGTGCCCGACGCCGTCGGATTGGCCACCGCCGTCACCGAGTTCGAGCCCAGCGCCACGTCACCGGCGTTGTTCGCCACCGCGTTCTGACCCACCGCGACCGAACCTGCTGCACTGCCGTTCGCGCCATCGCCTACTGCAACCGCACTCGCACCCGCTGCCGTAGCGTTCGTGCCCGCTGCCAGCGCGTTGATGCCCGTCGCGCCGTCGTTGTTGTAGTTCCCTTGCTGCGTACCGTTGTCGTTGACGCTGTAGTAGTGCGTCTTCGCCGCGTTGATCGCGGTCGACGTCGAGGTGGACAGCGACGTGATCGAACTCGTCGCGCTCGACAGACCGGTCGACGTCGACGTCGACAGCGAGGTCACGCTGCTGTCTGTCGACGACAAGCCCGTCGACAGCGAACCGATCCCCGTCGAGGTCGACGTGGACAGCGATGTGATCGAGCTCGTCGCGCTCGACAGCCCCGTCGACGTCGACGTCGACAGCGAGGTCACGCTGCTGTCTGTCGACGACAAGCCCGTCGACAACGAGCCAATGCCCGTCGAGGTCGAGGTGGACAGCGACGTGATCGAACTCGTCGCGCTCGACAGGCCAGTCGATGTCGAAGTCGACAGCGAGGTCACGCTGCTGTTCGTCGAGGACAAGCCCGTCGACGTCGATGTGGACAAACTGTCGATCGCCGTGTTCGTCGCGAACAGCTGCGAACCGTTGATCGCGTCCGTACTGGTTGCCGTCACCCGACCAGCCGCCACGTTCGTGATCTGACGCTCCGCGCCCGGCGCACCCACGCTCACTACGCTCGTCGGCGTCGTGCCCGCGTAGCTGTACGTCACGCCACCAATCGTGCCCGACGCCGTCGGACTGGCCGCCGCCGTCACCGAGTTCGAGCCCAGCGCCACGTCGCCGGTGTTGTTCGCCACCGCGTTCTGACCCACCGCGACCGAACCTGCTGCACTGCCGTTCGCGCCATCGCCTACCGCAACCGCACTCGCACCCGCTGCCGTAGCGTTCGTGCCCGCCGCCAGCGCGTTGATGCCCGTCGCGCCGTCGTTGTTGTAGTTCCCTTGCTGCGTACCGTTGTCGTTGACGCTGTAGTAGTGCGTCTTCGCCGCGTTGATCGCGGTCGACGTCGAGGTGGACAGCGACGTGACGCTGCTGTTCGTTGACGACAGGCCCGTCGACAGCGAGCCGATCTCCGTCGAGGTCGAGGTGGACAGCGACGTAATCGAACTCGTTGCGCTCGACAGGCCGGTGGACGTCGAAGTCGACAGCGAGGTCACGCTGCTGTCTGTCGACGACAAGCCCGTCGACAGCGAACCGATCCCCGTCGAGGTCGACGTGGACAGCGATGTGATCGAGCTCGTCGCGCTCGACAGCCCCGTCGACGTCGAAGTCGACAGCGAGGTCACGCTGCTGTCAGTCGACGACAAGCCCGTCGACAACGAGCCAATGCCCGTCGAGGTCGACGTCGACAACGACGTGATCGAACTCGTTGCGCTCGACAGCCCCGTCGACGTCGAAGTCGACAAACTGTCGATCGCCGTATTCGTCGCGAACAGCTGCGAACCGTTGATCGCGTCCGTACTGCTCGCCGTCACCCGACCGGCTCCCACGTTCGTGATCTGACGCTCCGCGCCCGGCGCACCCACGCTCACTACGCTCGTCGGCGTCGTGCCCGCGTAGCTGTACGTCACGCCACCAATCGTGCCCGACGCCGTCGGACTGGCCGCCGCCGTCACCGAGTTCGAGCCCAGCGCCACGTCGCCGGTGTTGTTCGCCACCGCGTTCTGACCCACCGCGACCGAACCTGCTGCACTGCCGTTCGCGCCATCGCCTACCGCAACCGCACTCGCACCCGCTGCCGTAGCGTTCGTGCCCGCCGCCAGCGCGTTGATACCCGTCGCGCCATCGTTGTTGTAGTTCCCTTGCTGCGTACCGTTGTCGTTGACGCTGTAGTAGTGCGTCTTCGCCGCGTTGATCGCGGTCGACGTCGAGGTGGACAGCGACGTGATCGAACTCGTCGCGCTCGACAGACCGGTCGACGTCGACGTCGACAGCGAGGTCACGCTGCTGTTCGTCGACGAAAGGCCGGTCGACAGCGATCCGATCCCCGTTGAGGTCGAGGTGGACAGCGACGTAATCGAACTCGTTGCGCTCGACAGGCCGGTTGACGTCGAAGTCGACAGCGAGGTCACGCTGCTGTCGGTCGACGACAAGCCAGTCGACAACGAGCCAATACCCGTCGACGTCGAGGTGGACAGCGACGTGATCGAACTCGTCGCGCTCGACAGGCCAGTCGATGTCGAAGTCGACAGCGAGGTCACGCTGCTGTTCGTCGACGACAAGCCCGTCGACAACGAGCCAATGCCCGTCGACGTCGACGTCGACAACGACGTGATCGAACTCGTTGCACTCGACAGCCCCGTCGACGTCGAGGTCGACAGGCTGTTGATCGCTGTGTTCGTCACGAACAGTTGCGAGCCGTTGATCGCGTCCGTGCTTGTCGCCGTCACCTGACCGGCCGCCACGTTCGTGATCTGGCGCTCCGCACCCGGCGCACCCACGCTCACGACGCTCGTCGGCGTCGTGCCCGCGTAGTTGTACGTCACGCCACCGATCGTGCCTGTGGCCGTCGGATTCGCCGCCGCCGTCACCGAGCCCGAGCCCAGTGCTACGTCACCAGTATTGTTCGCCACCGCGTTCGGTCCGATCGCGACCGAGTTGGTGCCTAATGCCTCACTGTCCGGCGCGGTCGAGTTCGCGTGGAAGTACTTGATACCCTGGCTGTTGATGTTGTCGATTGCCGTGCCGACGTTGTTGGCAGTCGTCGTCGTTCCGTTCGCGTTGTACGTGGTGTACGACGGTGCCGAAATCGTGCCAGTCGCCGGATTGTAGGTCGCGCCACCGCCGAGTGCCGAGGCTGTGCTGCTGCCAAGATTGTTGGTTGCAGTCGACAGAGAACTGATGCCCGTAGAAGTCGAGGTCGACAGCGATGTCACCGTGCTGTTGGTCGAACTCAGGCCCGTCGACAGCGAGCTGATGCCCGTGGACGTCGACGTCGACAGCGACGTGATCGAACTGTTGGCCGACGAAATTCCTGTCGACGCCGAGGTCGACAGCGACGTCACCGTGCTGTTGGTCGAACTCAGGCCCGTCGACAGCGAACTGATACCCGTGGACGTCGACGTCGACAGCGACGTGATCGAACTGTTGGCCGACGAAATTCCTGTCGACGCCGAGGTCGACAGC
>NZ_JBYSWZ010000019.1:0-57717 GCF_058781685.1 Burkholderia sp. FW306-1C-G01B | reverse complement strand
GCGATGTCACCGTGCTATTGGTCGAACTCAGGCCCGTCGACAGCGAACTGATGCCCGTGGACGTCGACGTCGACAGCGACGTGATCGAACTGTTGGCCGACGAAACTCCTGTCGACGCCGAAGTCGACAACGACGTCACCGTGCTATTGGTCGAACTCAGGCCTGTCGACAGCGAACTGATGCCCGTGGACGTCGACGTCGACAGGCTGTTAATCGCCGTGTTCGTCGCGAACAGCTGCGAACCGTTGATCGCATCCGTGCTCGTCGCCGATACTCGCCCTGCCGCAACGTTCGTCACCTGGCGTTCCGCGCCCGGCGCACCCACGCTCACCACGCTCGAAGGCGTCGTGCCCGCGTAGTTGTACGTCACGCCGCCGATCGTGCCCGTGGCCGTCGGATTCGCCGCCGCCGTCACCGAACCGGAACCCAACGCCACGGCGTTCGCATTGTTTACTACAGCGCCAGAGCCCAGCGCCACGCCATTCGTCGCGGCCGTAACAACGCTCGCCGTATCGCCCATTGCCAGGGAACCCGCGCTGGCGGCGGTCGACGTATTGCCCAGGGCAACCGATCCCTGACCGGTTGCCGTGTTGCTGTTACCTTCCGCGATCGCGCCCTGCCCGTTCGCCGTATTGTTCGCGCCGACGGCCACCGCGCCCGTGCCGGTCGCGCTGTTCGGATCGCCGATGGCAACGGCACCGTTACCGCTAGCGGTCTGCTGGCTACCGATCGCAACCGCCCCGGTACCGCTCGTCACGCTTGATTTGTAGCCGATCGCCGTAGAGCCGGTACCGGCAGCGGCGGCAATTGTATTCGTGTCGCCAAGCGCTACCGTCGAAGCTGCAGCTGCCGTTGAGGTATTGCCAATCGCGACGGTAGTGGCGCCGCTCGCGGTCGACGCATTGCCGGCCGCGAAGCTAGTTTGGCCTGAGGCTACGTTAACGCGCCCCAGTGCGAGCGCATTTGCGCCGGTAGCTGTATTGAAATTTCCCAGCGCGACGGACTGAATGCCGGTTACCGTATTGCGCATCCCGTAAGCGTCATAATAATTAGTGTCACCCGCCACGCCAACCACGTTGGCAACACCAATTGCCTCTGTGTTGTTACCGCCAGCGATATTGTTAGCTACTCCGAACGCCAAATTAGTTATACCAGACACGGTGTTTCCCATGCCTATCGCTGTCGAGGCATACCCAGTGTCTGTAGTATTTACAAGATTATTGGCACCAAATACAACATCCGTCGTCCCCAGGGCGGGGGTTGCAGTAGATCCGACAATATTTGAATAACCAACTGCAACCGCGGTTTCTATATAGCTCTGATTGTTTTGTCCCACTACCACATCATTGTTGGCAATAGCAGTATTAGAAATACCGCTCGCATATGAGAATTTTCCGCCGGCTCTGTTATTGTATCCAAGCGCGACGGCATCGACTCCGCTAGCTGTCGAGGAATCCCCAATCGCAATAGTGTTCTGGTTTGATGCAGTGGCATTGGTACCTATCGCCGTGTTGAATCCAATTATGCCGCTGGATGCGAGCGCATTAACCCCAATGGCAATGCCATTGGCTGCCGAAGCAGTAGCTGCCGTACCCAAAGCCACTGAATTTGTGCCGCTGGCCAATGCATTAAATCCGAACGCACTACTTGCCTGTCCCGAAGCCGTCGTCTGCAAACCGACACCGGTTGCCCATTTGGCAGCGTCCGCACCCAAGCCAATCGCCGTGCCGCCGGCGCCAGTAACGGTCGTGTAAAAACCGTACAGCGTGACACCAAAATTGTTATTGCCGTTGGCCGAGCAACCCGCAACCGTGGAGAAGTTGCCGTTACCGTCCGTGATCGCGCGGCTGGTGTAGTTGGTCGTGCCGTCCGGGCCAACGCCGGAGCTACCGCACGCCGAGCCGCCCGCGACCGCGCCCGCACCCACTCCGATCGTGCTGGCATAGCCACCTTGAGCAGCCGCGGTGAGCACGGCGGCCGCAACGGCCTTTACGACGGTCGACTTGTTCGATTTGCCCCGCGCCATGGCAAGTTCCGACGCCGCAACCCACGTCCCAAGCGCCTCATTCCAGATAGTTCTGTATGACCTATTCATTTTCGCCACCTCATTGGCTCATGCGCTGTCTCACGACACAGGCGTAGATTTCTCGCATCGGCCTATAATATTAAGCAGGACTTCTTATTAAATTTCCATCAACCAAACGACACTGCTTCACCCCGGGTGTTATAGAGCGGTGCTTGTCGCGCCGCGAAATTCCGCGCTTCCGCTATCGCCTGGAACTGAAACCCTTTCCTGAGTGTGCCGCAACACAATCCAGTATCGGATTGCCCGACCGTGTTCCCACCCTGCCCGCGCTATCACCTTCAACAGTGCGCCGGACCGCTCACCTTCCGCCTCGTCTTGCACGGCTGCACCACCCTCGTCCGAATTCCAGTCGTTCAGCCCAGCCGCGATACCCGCCTGGTAAGCCCGCCGCGCGCGCCCCCTGCTTGCGCCGTCAAGGTGTCGTGCCAACAGTTCGAAAACAATTGACTCAATCGCATTGACACATGCGTCCGCGTCTTCAAGACCGTTGGGGGACGTAGCGTGCAGCAAATGAGTCAGCATCTGACTCGACTGGTCCAGTCTGTACGCTTCGGTTGCAAACATCGAATCCAAGTTTCGCCTGTTCATCTCATTCCGCCATTTGCAAATATCGCGCTTCTCTGGCCGCTCAATCGAATCAAAATCCAACAAAAAGCCAACGATAACTTGACTCGTTCGATTTTCTATATGCGCTGACTCCCATTGAAAAAGTGCAATCACTAATTCCCTTTCATTGCACCGCGTATCTCTCGCATCTCGATCCCTGATCTATCCAGCCCACAGCCGGCAACCGGATCGCATCTGACGATTGTTGTGTATTAGCAACAAGCACGCTCGACCAACGATCACAATCCAAATCCCTACGATTCCCCTACAAATCTGTCGGTACAAATTACCGACTTGACTGATTTTCGCTCCATAACGAGGTAACACCTTCCTCTCAAACACCTTATCGGGCCTGATTCTTCTTCCGTTTCGTCTAATCAGGGGTCTGAACATAAACGTTCCTTTGTATCAAATTCGTAGAAACGGCCCTCAGATCGCTGTCAGCCTCCACTGACAAGGATCGTCACTTTCCGATTGACCGTGGAAATAAAGGAACCTTTTTGTCCAGTAGAATCCGCGACGCCACCTCGTCAGTTAACTCTTCTTAACGATTGAGCTGTTTTGTCAGGAATTGCGTTTCACTATTGAAACGTTTTTATTAGTCTTGAGCGCCACCTTTTAGGGTTTTCACCAACAACTATGCATTTTTATCAGATGAATATTTAATCGCGCAAAAGGCCAAATTACGTTTTCAGGTCCGATCTGGCTTCGACGCACCAGGGGATGAGGCCGGTATAAGCAGGCGAAACGAACTGAAGACCTCGGTCAAAGACAACCAAATATCTGCCACCTAATCAGTCCGGCAGGAAACCTACTCTAATGAGAGATGAAGTTGAGTACGTTGATCACAGAACAGCAAGTCCTCCGACAAACGGCACTCCAACATGATGCGACCGTGTCCGCACATCAGAGGCAGCAGGGTCTTACATCGGATTTGGCTGGCTTGGGGCGGCGGACATGATAGTCGGCTATGCACGTGTTTCCACGGATGAACAGAATCTCGAGCTTCAAATAGATGCGCTGACCCGTGCAGGCTGCGAGTCAATCCATACTGACCAGGGGGTTTCGGGTGCAGATTTTTCGCGACCAGGTCTCGACGCTGCCCTCACTACGTTATCTGCCGGCGATACGTTGATGGTCTGGCGCTTGGATCGCCTCGGCCGATCATTAAGCAAACTGATCGACTTGGTCACCCATCTCGAGGGCAGAGAAATTCAGTTCTGCTCAATCATGGAATCAATCAACACCAACTCCCCCGGTGGGGTGCTGATTTTTCACCTGATGGCGGCGCTCGCGCAGTTCGAACGTAGCCTTATCAGCGAGCGCACCCGCGCAGGAATAGCAGCCGCGCGGGCTCGGGGCAAACCGATCGGTCGCAAACGAGCACTTGATGATGAGCAGCGCGCGCAGGCTCTGAGCTTACTGAAGCAGAACTCGATTACGGATGTCGCCGCTCGCTTCAAGGTCCATCCACGCACCTTGAAGCGCATTCTGGCCAACGGGAATTGACACATTCCCGCATCAAGTCCAGACAGTGACTCCGCTGGGCGCAGGACGAGCGCTCGCCGTTGGCCCGGAGGTAGTCCGCGCGCTGTGTTCGGCGGGCCCCCGGACGGCGCAGCTCGGAGCCAGCGAAAATAGTCACGAGATGCCGGATTGACACCGTCGGAGATCAGCCAACGAGCAGCCGAGTCGAGTTCAGTTTCGAGTGCAGACTTCGTGTCCCGAATCGCTCGCACCTGATCGCCCGACGGTGACCTGCCTGGGTTTTCCGGACGCGATCTAGCGCCGATCAATTCAACAAATGCCCGCCACTCGCCAACAGTCGCAGCAGCTCTGAATGTGCCTTTGCAACGATCAGACGACCAAACAGATCCCGCTGAATATCCAGAAGCCACGGCTCCATGAACCGCTCTCGCACGCAATTCCGTAGAGCCAGCAGCTTCAATCTCGGAGGCCAATGGATTTACGTCGAAATCGAGTTTGCCAAGGCTCACTTTTATCAGGGCCTCCGAGGTCGTCGCGTTGCTCATTCAACGAACAATCGCCGTTGCCTCATGGTTGCTTATTCGAATTGTGCAGATGAATGGTTTTCGACATTGAAAATCAATGTCATCTTCACTATCGCAGACAAAGCAAAGCCGCTATATTGGAAGCGCGATACCTCCGATTGCAAAATCATCCTACATAAATTTATCCGATCACGATGGTTGCCATCTAAGCCGCGCCTTGCAAGCTATTGAATAGCATAAATCTAATTATCAATAATACATTAAATATTGCAAATTATATGTCAACGACAAATATTGCCGAGTCTGTTCGATCGCTGATTGCACAGCCTTTGACTCAACAAAGTCCATCATTTCTGGGTGAATCGCAGACCGCGGTGCAAGCCGGTGTCGATGCAATGCTTCCGAATTTGTACCCAGCAATTTCACACTGTGCGAAAACACCTGAAGGGGCAGCGTCGTTGTTGTCGGTACTTCATTCGTCGGCCGTCAATCCCGACCTTCTGTCGTCTGACCTCAGTCGTGTCTTCTCCGGAGGAGAACATCGTGTCCGTTGATTCCGCTAACACAACCGACGGCAATTCTTGAACATGCTCGTCTCTCGATAGTGACTCATCGCGCGCAGCGCAGCGTCGCAATGACTTGACCGACGAAAAATTGAATCTGGGGCTGCTTCTAGGAGGGTGCGATGCATGCGAATGGATTCGATTGGTAGATCAGGACGCTCGCCATTTAATTAACACTGCTATTTTATTTTTCTAACCCGTCGTTGCCGCTCCTTCTCGAGCTTCGGCTGACGCGCTAGCGGAATCAAAGGACAGCACGAACACATTATCAAAATAAACGGACATCCGAGCGTTCGGACGTTGCCGGAACGCAACGCCTGGAAAAGCGTTTGAAACCGCTGCTATGCCTTATTTCGCGCCCCCGCTCGCGGCCGGCAACAGCGTCGTGCTGAAACCGTCGGAGAAATCGCCGCTGAGTGCGCTGCGGCTCGCCGCGCTCGCGAACGACACGCGCTACGGGCTCGCGACATCGGTGTGGACGGCAAACCTGACGACCGCGCACGAAACCGCGCGCCGGCTGCAGACCGGCACGGTGTGGTGAACGGCTACGAGGAAACTGACGACATGAACTTCCCGTTCGGCGGCTTCAGGGAGTCGGGCAACGGGCGCGACAATTCGCTGCACACGCTCGAGAAATACACGGAACTGAAATCGCCGATCATCCGGCTTCGGTAAGACGAACGCGCCGCGCTCGCAGCGCAGGATCGCATGCGGGTATGCGAGCCGGATTCAGCGCGGAGGAATCCGTTCCGGTCGCTGCATGACTGCAATGCGGTCAGTTTTCGTGCACGCCTGCGAGCCAATCCTCGATCCGCAGCTCCGGGACTCGTTCGAATTCGCGCATGTCATGCGTGACAAGCACCAGCCGCCGCGCACGCGCCTGCCCTGCGATCAATGCATCATATGGGCCGATCGGTGTTCCTGCCGCGGTCAAATGCGCACGAATTTCGCCGGCATGCTGAGCATCTTCCGCGTCGAACGACACGACCTCGAACTGAAGCCCTTCCACGCGCGCCAGATTGGCTGCCACTCGCTGACTTTTGTAAGCTCCGTAATAGAGCTCATGCGCGACGATCGCCGGAATTCCGAAGTCCGCCGGTCGATGCGCACGCAGCCTGGCCAGCATGGCCGGCTCGCCTTTGAGAATGGCGATTACCGCGTTGGTATCCAGCAGAAACTTCATTCAAACACGTCCAGTCCCGGGCGCTCTTGAACGTCCGGCTGGGTTGTTGCAGCGGCCTCGAAGTCGGCGTCGACCGGGCCGATCAGCGGTGTCAGCCATGCCCAGTCTTGCGGCACCGGCTCGAGAATGACGGACGCCCCGTGGCGGCGAATCCGAACCTCGGTCGTCTCGAAGCGGAAATCCTTCGGCAGCCGGACGGCCTGCGATCCGCCATGCTTGAAGATCTTGGCAATATCCATCTTCACGCCCCCACGTATCTACAAAATGTATCTATTTTATCAACTAAGCGTGAGGATGACGAGTCGTCCGATCGGCCTGTTGTCGGTGGGTATTTCGGCCATCGCCCCGCGCCGTGCGTCGCGATATCGGCAATCCGTCCCCGACATGAACCGCGGCCGGATTCGTTCCCGCCAGGAAACAATCAATCGCCACCCGACGATTCACCTCCCAGTCCGCACGCTCTAGACTGTCGCATCGTTCCCTTTCCGGACCCACGCGATGACCGACGCCCTGCCGCTGACCACCAATCCCGATTCGGGCCTCCAGTACCGGCTGCGCCCGGCTGCCGGCCGCCCCGCCGCCCGCCTGTTGCTGCTGCATGGCGTCGGCGGCAACGAAACCAACCTGCTGAACATTTCCGATGTGATCGATCCGCGCATCGAGATCGCGTTCGTGCGCGGCCCGCTGACCTTCGGGCCCGACCAGCACGCGTGGTTTCCGGTGCGCTTCGGCCCGAACGGCCCCGAAATCGACGCGGCCCGCGCGGACGCCAGCCGCCTCCAGTTGATCACGCTGCTGCGCGCCTTCCGTGCGCAGGACGGCGCGGGCTCCGCGCTGCCGGCTGTGATCGCCGGCTTCAGCCAGGGCGGCATCATGAGCGCGAGCGTCGGCCTCACGTCGCCGGCCGACGTCGCCGGGTTCGCCGTGCTGTGCGGCCGCATCCTGCCGGAAATCGATCCGCTGATCGCGCCGCGCGATGCGCTTCGCCCGTTGCACGCGCTGATCGTGCACGGCCGCTTCGACGACAAGCTGCCCGTCGCATGGGCCGACACCGCCGATGCAAAACTCACGGCGCTCGATGTCGCACACGACACGCGGCTGTATGCGGCCGGGCACGAACTGACTCAGGAAATGGCCGCCGATTTCGGCCGATGGGTCGGCGAACGCACCGGATTGAACTGACCGCACCGGTAAAGCCGGCCCGCGAACGGACCGGCCCCCGGCGCGCACCGTCACGCGTTCTGCGCAGGATCTGCGACGACGTGCACGGCCGCGGGTGCGGCAACCGCCCGCTCACGCTCGGCACCGCGCTTCGCGAGCTTCCAGCCGATGACCAATGCGAGCACGACAACCGGAATCGTCGCGACGGTCCACGTACCGCCCGGGTAGTCGAACGCCATCAGCACCAGCACGCCGACGAGGAATGCGAGCGTGAGCCACGAAGTGAACGGCGCGCCGGGCATCCGGAACGACACGGCCTTCAGCTCGCCGCGCTCGACCGCGCGGCGGAACAGGATCTGGCTCATCACGATGAAACCCCACGTCGTGATGATCCCGAGCGACGCCATGTTCAGCACGATCTCGAACGCCTGGGCCGGCACGATGTAGTTCAGCGGCACGCCGATCGCATTGATCGCGACCGTGATCAGGATCCCGCCGTACGGCACGCCGCGCGCGTTCATCCGCGACACGAAGCGCGGCGCCGACCCGCCCATCGCGAGCGAGCGCAGCACGCGCCCGGTCGAATAGAGACCCGAATTCAGGCTCGACAGCGCGGCGGTCAGCACCACGACGTTCATTACCGTGCCAACGTACGGCACGCCGAGCTTGCCGAAGAACGTCACGAACGGGCTTTCATGCGCGCTATACGCGGTCCACGGCAGCAGCAGCGTCAACAGCACGACCGAACCGACGTAGAACAGCGCGATGCGCCACATCACGCCGTTGATGGCCTTCGGCAGCACCTTGCGCGCATCGGCGGTCTCGCCCGCCGCGACGCCGACGAGCTCGATGCTCGCATACGCGAACACGACGCCCTGCACGATCAGCACGGCCGGCAGGATGCCGTGCGGAAAGATCCCGCCGTGATCCGCGACGAGGTGAAGCCCCGGCATCTGGCCGGCGACCGGATGGCCGCTCGCGAGGAACACGGCGCCGACCGCGAGGAACACCGCGAGCGTGCCCACCTTGACGAGCGAGAACCAGAACTCCATCTCGCCGAATACCTTCACACCGATCATGTTCATCACCGACACGATCCCGAGCGCACCAAGCGCGAACACCCACTGCGGCACGTCCGTGAACACGGCCCAGTACTTCATGTAGATCGCGACCGCGGTGATGTCGACGATGCCGGTCGTCGCCCAGTTCAGGTAGTACATCCAGCCCGCGACGAACGACGCGCGCTCGCCCATGAACTCCCGCGCATACGACACGAAGCTGCCGCTGGTCGGCCGGTGCATCACGAGCTCGCCGAGCGCGCGCATGATCAGGAACGCGAACACGCCGCAGACGAGATACACGAGCGCCAGTGCGGGCCCAGCGCTTTGCAGGCGCCCGCCCGCGCCGAGAAAGAGGCCGGTGCCGATCGCACCGCCCATCGCGATCATCTGCACGTGCCGCGGCTTCAAATGCTTCGCATAACCGGCTTCGTGCGACGCGAACATCGCGTCGGGATCGGCATGACGGGAATCCGCGCCGCCGGCCGTATCGGCCGGCCGCTCGCTGGTGTATTTCATGTTGTGTCTCCGTTTATTGATGTGTCGCGCCCCGCTCCGGGGCGCTTTTTGAACGGCCGCGCGCAGGCCGCCGGCGGCACGCGCCGGCGCCGCGCGGCCGGTGTCAAAGCGCGCGCGGCCGGATCAGCGCTTCGGGTTGCAGCGCGTCGTCCAGTTGCGCTTCGGTCATCAACTGGTGATCCAGCACGACCTCGCGGATCGACTTGCCGCTCTCGTGCGCCTCGGCGGCCACGGCGGTCGCGCGCTTGTAGCCGATATACGGGTTCAGCGCGGTTGCAAGCGCGACCGAGCGCTCCATCGTTTCGCGCAGCCGCTCGGGATTCGCGGTGATCCCGCTCACGCACCGCTGCGCGAGCGTCGTGCATGCGGCCGTCAGGTGGCTGAAGCTGCGGAACAGCGCGCTGGCGATCACCGGCTCGAATGCGTTGAGCTGAAGCTGTCCGGCCTCGGCGGCGAAGGTCACGGTCAGGTCGTTGCCGAACACCTCGAACGCGACCTGGTTGACGACTTCCGGGATCACCGGATTCACCTTGCCGGGCATGATCGACGAGCCGGCCTGCACGGGCGGCAGGTTGATCTCGCCGAACCCCGCGCGCGGGCCGCTCGACAGCAGCCGCAGGTCGTTGCAGATCTTCGACAGCTTGACGGCGATCCGCTTGAGCACGCCCGAGACCTGCACGAACGCGCCGCAATCCTGCGTCGCCTCGATCAGGTTCGGCGCGGTGCTCAGGTCGAGCCCGGTGATGCGCCGCAGCGCCGCCAGCGCCTTCTCCGCATACTGCGGATGCGCGGTGATCCCCGTGCCGATCGCGGTCGCGCCCAGATTGATCTCGCGGATCAGCCAGCCGGCTTCCTGCAAGCGCGCAATGTCTTCCGTCAGCATCACCGCGTACGTCGAGAATTCCTGGCCGAGCGTCATCGGCACCGCGTCCTGCAACTGCGTGCGGCCGAGCTTCAGCAGGCCCGCGAACGCGTCGGCCCGCTCCGCGAACGCATCGCGCAGGCGCGCCATCGCGTCGAGCAGGTGCTCGACCGCGAAGCACGTCGCGACCCGGATCGCGGTCGGGTACACGTCGTTCGTACTCTGCGCGAGATTGACGTGCTCGTTCGGATGCAGATATTCGTACTGCCCGCGCGCGTGCCCCATGATTTCGAGCGCGCGGTTGCAGATCACCTCGTTCGCGTTCATGTTGGTCGACGTGCCGGCCCCGCCCTGGATGACGTCGACGACGAACTGGTCGTGCAGGCGCCCTTCGCGGATCTCGACGCACGCGGCGGCAATCGCATCGCGATACGGCTTCGGCAGCAGCCCGAGCTCGCAGTTGGCGTCGGCCGCGGCTTCCTTCACGGCCGCGAGCGCCATCACGAGGTACGGCAGCGTCGCGATACTGCGGCCGGAAATGTCGAAATTCTCTTTGGCGCGCAGCGTATGAACGCCATAGTAAGCCGCATCCGGAATGCTTCGTTTGCCTAAAAGATCCGCTTCGACGCGGAAGCCGTTTTCTGCCATCGTGCCCCTCCTGGGTGTCTCGTGCCGCTCGTCGTGCGCCGCTTCCCGACGCGACGGGTTCGCATTCTATGCCTTTGCAAAAACAAGCTCGCCTCTGTATTATCGAAAGCGGTTTTGCGTGGGACGCAACAGCGAGAATCGGATGAAAAAAGGCGTGAGAGAGACAGGCATCGATCACCTCGGCGCGATGCGCGCGTTCGTGAGAGTGGTCGAAACGGGGAGTTTTTCGGCGGTCGCGAAGGAGATGCACGTGTCGACGTCGACCGTCGCGCGCAAGGTGACGGCGATCGAGGAAACGCTCGGCGTCGCGCTGCTGCACCGTTCGACGCACAGCGTGACGCTGACCGAGGCCGGCCACATCTACCTGGAGCGCTCCATCACGCTGATCGCCGATCTCGACGACACGCTGCGTGTGGTCGCCGAGCTGAATGCGCAGCCGAGCGGCCCGCTGAAGCTCACCGCGCCGGTCGCGTTCGGGCGCCGCCACCTCGCGCCGCTGATCGCGCCGTTTCTCGCGCGCTACCCGACGATCCAGCTCGACGTGCGGCTCACCGACAACCACAACGACCTGGTGGCCGGCGGCTTCGATCTCGACATTCACGAGGGCGAGAACTACCTGGACAACCTGGTCGTCCACCGGCTGTCGCGCAACGACAGCATCCTGTGCGCAGCGCCCGGCTATCTCGATCGCTACGGGCGCCCGTCGGCGCCGGACGACCTGAAGCACCACAACTGCCTGCGCTACGTGCACCCGGAAGGCGATCCGCGCTGGGATTTCGTGCACGGCGACGCGCGGCACAGCGTGCTGCCGGCCGGCAATCTCGTCACCGACCATTCGGAGCTGCTGCTCGAAGCGACCTGCGCGGGGCTCGGCATCGCGGAGTTCGAGATCTGGCTGGTGCGCGACCTGCTCGCGAGCGGGCAACTCGAAGCCGTGCTGCCGCGCTACCGGCTGCAGAACCGGCTGACGGGCGAATTCATCTACATCGCGTATCTGGCGAACCGGCGCAGCTCGGCGAAGCTGCGCGTGCTGAAGGATTTTCTCGCGGAACATCTCGCGCAGATCGGCGAACTGTCGGACGTCGAGCTGGCGAAGATTCGCGGCGCGCGCGCGTAGCGCCCGCGTTGGCGTTGGCGTTCGCGTCGATCAACTAGCGGGCGGGCGCCGATGCGCACGGCCCGGTTCGCGGGCCGACGGCATCGGTGATCGGTGTAGGGACGACGCTCAGGCAGGCTGCAATTCGAACGGAAACGTGGCGTGCCCGATCTCGACGCCCTGCGTATTGAGCATCCGCGGCCGGTGGAAGCCGGCCAGTTGCGCGCGCTGCGCGGACGTACCGATCTGCAGCCGCTCGAGAATCTCGCTGACGACCATGTAGAGCACGTCGAGATTGCCGTCCTCGATCTTCACCGAGATGCCGAGCGCGCCGTCGGCGCCGAGCCGCCGCGTGTTCTCCGATGCACGCACGCCGAGCCCGTAGCACGCATCGGCGCCGAGCTTGCCGACCACCTGCCCGTCGAACGCGTTCATCAGCACCGTGCAATAGCGCCCGTCACCGGCGACCAGTTCCGGATGCGCCGTCATCGCACGATGAATGCGCGCCAGCGCGCGAACGCGATCGCCGATCTCACCGCCGCCCGCTTCCACCGTGTCCGCGCTGTCGGCCAGCGATGCGTAGAGACGCGCCAGCCGATCCAGCGAAAACGCGGGCGTCGGCAGGTTGCACCCGTCGATCGCCCAGTCGACTTCGTCGTCGCGCAAGCCGCACGCATCGGCCACGACATGCTTCACGCGCACCTGCATCGGATGATCGGGCAGATGGTAATCGGCCATCGCGGCGCCGATCGCCTGCGCGCCGGCCAGCATCCCGACGTGCTTGCCGGAACAGTTGCTGCACACGCCGGTCGGCGTGTAGTCGCGCTTGATCCACGACCGGTACACCGCGTCGGACAACGGCGGATGGCCGCCGCACCGCAAATCCGATTCGTGCGCGGCGACCTTGGCGAGCATCGCCCGCGTGCGTTCGATGTGCCGGTCCTCGCTGCTGTGCGACGCGCACATCAGCGCGATGTCCGCGTCGTCGAAGCCGAAGCGCTCGGGCGCGCCCGTCTCGATCACCGACAGCGCCTGGGCCGGCTTGGCCGCCGAGCGCGCCAGCGTCATCCGGAACGGATCGCCGAACCGGGCCAGCAACCTGCCGCTTGCATCCACCACCGCCACATGGGCGACGTGCGTGTTCTCGATCGCATTGCCGCGGTACGTGACGACCGCTGCGCGTTGGATCTCCATCGTGTCCTGCCTCCTCCTTGCTCGGGCCTGGCTGCCGGGGCCCGTCCAACCGGTACGGAAGTGTATCGAGTCGTCGCCGCCGCGCGCCGGCTGGGCAATGGAAAGCGGTGTTGCATGCCACGCAAAGGCAACCTCGTTGTGACAAGACCTGACCGATTCAGCACAAAATCATTCAAATTCACTTCTGTTGCGCACACCATTCCGGGACGCACGCCGATCCCGACGGCGCAGACATACGCGCGAACCTGCCCGCGCGCCGCCAGGATGATGCGGCCGCACACGTTCGCACGTTCACGCGAGGTGGTAGCGCAGCCAGAAGGTCTCGCGACATGCGTTGTCGAACGTCAGCCGCGACGGGCTGATCGGCTGTGCATCGGGATGGCGGAGCACGTCGTAGTCGATCCAGCATTCGGCGCACAGCAGGTCGGACGGCGCGCGGTCCTGCTCGACCGAGCGGCGCACGATCGCGCCGTTGTCGAAACGGTATTCGGTTTCGTCGCGCACGACCTCGACATCGTCGTCGGTCCAGCGGTCGTGCGACGTCGCATGCGACACGATCGACACGGGCCCTGCGAGCCCGTGAATCGCGGCGATGTAGGAAATGAGCTTGTGCATGGCGAAGAGGCGAACTGGCGGATGGCCGCTTCGCGCGATGAATGCGGCGCGAAGCGGACCGAGCGGCGAGTATAGCCGCGCGCCGATGACCTTGCCGCCGGCGGGGTTTCGCGCTCGCGCGCTACGCTTCCAGCGCAAGCAACGCGAACGTCGCGAGCCAGTGCTCGCCCATGTAATCGCCGGCCACGTGCGCGAGCGCGCTCGCGAGATGCCGGCCGGCCGCGTCGAGCAGCTTCGCGCGCCGCGCATCGCCTTCCCGCAGCGCGCCGGCAAGCGCACGCTGGCACCACGCGCGGCTCAGGTTCAGCCCGTCGAGGTGTGCGATCTTGCCGTCGCTGCGGTCGCTGACCGTCGCCGGCTCGAACAGCGTCGCCGGCTCGCCGCGCGCGAGATCCGGCAAAAAACGCGCGAACCAGCCGTCGAATTCGGCTGCCGGCAGCACGCGCCGCATCAGCTCGGCCTCCATCAGCGCCGGCGACAGGAATTCGTCGCCCGACGGCTCCCACGCCTGGCACGCGACGTCGTCCAGGTGCCAGCGCTTCGCGGTGTCGACGATCAGCGCCGCGAGCCCGTCGCGCTGCGTGTCGCGTGCGAAGTCGAGCGTGAGCGCCAGCGCGAATGCGGTGTTGAAGTGCGTGCCGACGCGCAGCGGATAGGTCGCTTTCGGCAGGAAGGACTCGAAGCGCGACACGAACAGGTCGGTGAGCGGCGCCATCGTCTTCGCCCAGCGCGCGGCCTGCGGCAGCACGCCCTTCAGCGCGAGCCGCTCGAGTTGCGCGGACAGCGCGAGCAGCCACGCCCAGCCGTACGGCCGCTCGAAGCCGCTGTTGTGCGGCAGCGCGAGATACGCGCGCTCGCCGGCGACATTCGCATCGGTGAAGTGCGCGTCGACGATCGCGACGATGCGCTCGGCCTCCGGCAGCGCCGGATAGCGTTCGAGCACGCGCAGCACGAGCCAGTAGCCGTGCACGCACGAGTGCCAGTCGTAGCTGCCGTAGAAGATCGGATGCAGCGCGCGCGGCCCCTGCACGTCGTGCGGACCTTCGAGCGAATGCGTGAGCTTGTTCGGATATTCGCGGGTCAGGTGCGCGAGCGCGAGCGACGCGAATTTCGACGCGAGTTCGGGCGTGAGTCGATCGGTCATGAGGATCTCGTCCATCGAGTCAGAAGCGGAATACGAATGCGTACATCAGCAGCGTGTTCACGGCCAGCAGCAGCACGGCCGTCGGCCATTGCGCCTTGATCACGCCGTTCTTGTCCTTCAGTTCGAGCAGCGCCGCCGGCACGACGTTGAAGTTCGCGGCCATCGGGGTCATCAGCGTACCGCAGAAGCCGCTCAGCATCCCGATCGCGCCGACGATCGCCGGGTTGCCGTGGAACTGGTGGACGATCAGCGGCAGGCCGATGCCGGCCGTCATCACCGGGAACGCGGCGAAGCCGTTGCCCATGATCATCGTGAACAGCGCCATGCCGACCGTGTAGGCCGCGACGACCGCGAACGGCGAATCGATCGGCACCCAGTCCTTCACGAGCCCCGACACCACGCCGCCGACACCGGCGAGCGCGAACAGCGCACCGAGCGCCGCGAGCATCTGCGGCAGGATCGCGGCCCAGCCGACAGCGTCCATCGTGTGGCGCGCTTCCTTCAGCGCATGGACGGGCGAATCGCGCAGCATCGCGAGCGCGACGACGAACGCGACGATCGTGCCGAGCACGAGCGAGATCAGCGTCACGCTCTTCGGGTCGACGAACGGCACGCGCTTCAGCGCGAACGTGCCGATCAGCGTGACCACCGGAATCAGCAGCGCAGGCAGGAACAGCCGGTTGCCGAAACGCTGCGCGAGCGACTCGCGCCGCACGGCCGCCGCTTCGCCGGCTTCGTCCGACTTGCCGCGCCCGAGCTTGCCCGAGCCGGCGATCACCGCGAGCCCGATCGCGAGGCAGCCCGTCACGAAATGCGGCAGCAGCGCGCCGAACAGGAACGTGACCGCGTAGATCGCCCAGAACGCGAAATTGACGACGCGCCGCGGGTTCGTGCGGTCCGTCAGGTTGAAGCACGCGAACGCGGCGAACATCAGCCCCGCGAGCGTGTACAGCGATTCGAGGCCGATCATCGCGCGCCCTCCTGCGCCAGCAAGCCGCAGCCGCGCGCGAGCCGGCGGTCGAGCAGCGCGAGGCGCGTGCAGTGGATCAGCAGCGCGGCGATCGCGGTCGGGATCGCCCATACCGACAGGTGCAGCGGCTCGACGACGATCCCGTTCTGTTCGAGAAAGCCCTTGATCAGCAGGATCGACTGGATCGCGATGAAGATGTCCTCGCCGAAGAACACGGCGATGTTGTCGACGCCCGACGCGTGCGCGCGGATCTGCTGGCGCACCGACTCGGGCAGTTCGCCGTGCCGGTCGACGGCGGCGGCCTCGGCCATCGGCGCGATCAGCGGCCGCACCATCTGCGCATGGCCGCCGAGCGACGTGAGGCCGAGCGCGGCCGTCGCCTGGCGCAGCACGAAGTACAGCATCAGCACGCGGCCCGTGGTCGCCGCCTGCACGCGCGAGATCATCCGCTTCGCCTGCTCCTTGAGCCCGTTGCGCTCGAGCAGCGCGATCACCGGCAGCGTCAGCCAGATGAGGCCCATGTAGCGGTTTTCGGTGAACGCCTTGCCGAACGCGCTGACGATGTCGACGAGATTCAGCCCGCCCGCCAGCCCCGTCGCGAGCCCCGCGATCGTGACCACCAGCAGCGCATTGAAGCGCAGCGCGAAACCGATCACGACGATCGGCACCCCAATCAGCACCAGCATTGCTCCTCCTTGTGTTGGACGCGCGGCGCCTTTGCAGCGGCCGCCTGCCCGGTTTGGACCGGGCTCTGACCGCGAAATCTAACACGAGACTTTATCGATAAAAAGTCGACGATTTGCCGGTTCGGGTAAACGTTGAAGCATGCGGACACCGTGCACGGGCCATGTGTCGGCGGCGTTTCATCAGATGAATCGATCGTCGGTCGGGCGGCGCGGCCGCACGCGTTGCGGCATGCGCTTCCCCGCATTCGCGCGGCCGGCGGCAGCCGGCACGGGCCGCCGCGCGTGGCGGAGCCCCGGTGCGCCGACTAAACTGGAAAGCATCTGCAACGTACGGGAGAGCCGCCATGATTGACGTATTCCAGACCATCGGCAGCCGCGCGTTCTCCGCTCATCTGGCGAAGGACGGGATGGTCACGCTGATGGAACAGCGCAATGAAGTCGACCGCGTGACGCTCGCGACCGCCTATGCCGCGCTCGTCGAGGAGGCCGAGCAGGAATCCGACCTGCTCGACGCGACGGTCGAAGGGATGATGCGCGCGCTGATCCAGGGGTACGCGCGCAGCCATTGACGGCGCGGCCGCGCATCCGGTGCGCGGCCGGGTGCCCGGTTGCGACCGGCTATGCGGCCGGCGTGCCGGCGCCCGCGCCGAACCACCGGCCCGCGCGCAGTTGCCCGTGGTCGGCCCGCGTGAAGATCCTCAGCAGGTTCGATACGGCGCCGTTGCTGTCGCGATCGAGCTGCGCCAGGAACGCTTCGACCTCGTCGCGGCCGGCAAACAGGATCGTGCTGAAGTAGCGTTCGCGCTCGGCGTCGGACAGGTTCGTCGCGCGCAACTGGTACGGATGATGAAGCGCCGCGAACAGGAAGTAGTAGCGCTCGGCGTCGTCGCGCAGCACGCGCACCGCGTCGGGCTCGACCGGAAACTCGCGGTAGAACGACGCGTGCCCGCTCTCGATGTCGATCCGGTACAGCAACCGGCCATCGCGTTCGATCACGACCGGCGCGTATGGGTCGCGGCTGACGAGCGTGGTGTCGGGCGCAGCCATCCGGTTCTCCTCGTTCTTCATGTCGAAGCCGGCACGGTAACATGCGTCCTTCGGCGGCCTGCCGTGCCGAGATCGCATGGCCCCGGCATGCACGACTGCGCCGCCCCGGTTCCGTTACCGCCGGAAACGCCGCACCGTCATCGTCATAGAGGAAACGTACTGGAACAGCACCATGCGCAAATTTTTCGATTGCCGCCGCCCGCGCCGCATGACAGCATTCGGGGCGTCGCCAACCGAAAAAGAATACCGCGCCGCCGGCCACCGATGCCGCCCGGCGGCGCCGAACAGGCAGCCCCTTCCATGAACCCGGCCCATATCCAACATTACGAACCGACCGGAGAATTCCGCTTGTGAACATCGGCATCGTCAACGACCTCCCGCTTGCCGTCGAGGCGATGCGCCGCGCGATCGCGCGTCGGCCCGAGCACCGCGTGCTGTGGGTCGCGACCGACGGCGCGCAGGCCGTCGAACTGTGCGCCGCGCAGCCGCCCGACGTCGTGCTGATGGACCTGATCATGCCGAAATTCGACGGGATCGAAGCGACGCGGCGGATCATGCGATCCGAACGACCGTGCGCAATCCTGATCGTGACGAGCTGCATCGGCGCGAACGCGTGGCGCGTGTACGAAGCGATGGGCGCCGGTGCGCTCGACGCGGTCGACACGCCGCGGCTCGGCGATGGCGCGGCCGGCGATACGACCAGGTTACTGCTTGCGAAGATCGACCAGATCGGCCGCCTGCTCGATGCGCCCGGCGGTACGCGCATTGCCGGTACGGCCACCCGCGCCGGCGGCGGCCCGCTGGTCGCGATCGGCGCATCGGCCGGCGGCCCCGGCGCGCTCGCGTCGATCCTCGGCGCCCTGCCGGCCGATTTCAGCGCGCCGATCGTGATCGTGCAGCACGTCGACCGCGCATTCGCCGAAGGCATGGCGCAATGGCTCGACGGCCAGACGCCGCTCGCCGTGCGCGTCGCGCGCGAAGGCGACCGCCCGCAGCCTGGCGTCGCGCTGCTCGCCGCGACCGACGATCACCTGCGGATCACGCGCGCCGGCACGCTCGAATACACGCGCGAGCCGGCCGCCACGCCGTATCGGCCGTCGGTCGACGTGTTCTTCAACAGCCTGACCGAGCACTGGCCCGGCCGCGTGATCGGCGTGCTGCTCACCGGGATGGGGCGCGACGGCGCGATCGGCCTGAAGGCGCTGCGGATGAAGGGCTACCATACGATCGCGCAGGACGAGGCGACGAGCGCCGTGTACGGCATGCCGAAGGCGGCCGCGACGCTCGGCGCGGCGCGCGCGATCCTGCCGCTCGGCCGCATCGCGGGCGAGCTGGCGGCGCTCGCGCGAATCTGATCCCGACGATGAACACGCGCAACACCCATGCCTGCCCTTGCAACAACCCGCATCGATCATGACTAGCGACCTGACTCGCCCGCCGGGCGGCCCGCATACGCCGCCCGTCGACGTGCCGGCGATGGTGCTGCTGGTCGACGACCAGACGATCGTCGCGGAAGCCGTGCGACGCGCGCTCGTCGACGAGGAAGGCATCGACTTCCACTACTGCCCGCGCTCGGACGACGCGATGGCCACCGCGATCGAGACGCGGCCGACCGTGATCCTGCAGGACCTCGTGATGCCCGGCACCGACGGGCTGATCCTCGTGAAGACGTACCGCGCGAATCCGGCGACGCGCGACGTGCCGATCATCGTGCTGTCGACGCAGGAAGAGCCCGTGATCAAGAGCGCCGCGTTCGCGGCCGGCGCGAACGACTACCTCGTGAAGCTGCCCGATCGCATCGAGCTCGTCGCGCGCATCCGCTACCACTCGCGCTCGTACATGAACCTGCTGCAGCGCGACGAGGCCTATCGCGCGCTGCGGCAATCGCAGCAGCAGCTGCTCGAGGCCAATCTCGAACTGCGGCGCCTCACGCACTCGGACGGGCTGACCGGGCTGTCCAATCGCCGCTATCTCGACGAATACCTGGCCGCCGAATGGCGGCGCGGCACGCGCGAGCGCAGCGAGCTGTCGCTGCTGATGATCGACGTCGACAATTTCAAGCTGTACAACGACACGTACGGGCACGTGTCGGGCGACAGCGTGCTCAAGCAGATCGCGTCGACCATCGAGCGCTGCCTCGGGCAGTCGGGCGATCTCGCCGCGCGCTTCGGCGGCGAGGAATTCGCGGTCGTGATGCCGGCCACGTCGCCGGGCGCCGCGCGGCTGCTCGGCGAGAAGATCCGTCTCGCGGTCGAGGCGCTGCGGCTGCGGCACGCGCATTCGTCGACGGGCAACACCGTGACGATCAGCATCGGCGGCGCGAGCATCGTGCCGGCGCCCGGCCTGCCGACGACCGTGCTGATCGAGGCCGCCGACCGCGCGCTGTACCGTGCGAAGCACGAAGGCAAGAACCGCGTCGAGATCGATGCGTCGGCACCGCCGCCAGGCGCCGGCGGTTTCGGCGCGCCGCGCAACGACTGAGCCCGCACCCCGCACTCCGCGCTCACGCGGCGCCGAGCCGGCGCGCGTAGTCGTTCGCGTCGAGCGGGCGGCTGAACAGGTAGCCCTGCTGCATGTCGCAGCCGATCTGCTGCAGGAACCTCGATTGCGCCTGCGTCTCGACGCCTTCGGCCGTGACCTTCATCCCGAGCGAATGCGCCATCGCGACCACCGCCTGCGTGATCGCGACCGAATCGTGATGATCGGGCACGCCCGACACGAACGAACGGTCGACCTTCAGGTTGTGCAGCGGAAAGCGCTTCAGGTACGCGAGCGACGAATAACCAGTGCCGAAATCGTCGACCGAGATCCTCACGTTCATGTCCGTGAGCGCCTCGAGCATCGGCAGCACGGTGTCCGTGTCGTTCATCAGCAGTCCTTCCGTGATCTCGAGCTCGAGCGCGGACGGATCGAGCCGCGTTTGCGCGAGACAGCGCCCGACCGATTCGACGAGCCCTTCGTGGAACTGCCGCGGCGACAGGTTCACGGCCAGCATCAGGTCCGGCGCGATCGTACGGCGCCATTCGGCCATCTGCCGGCACGCGGTTTCGAGCACCCACTGGCCGATCGCGACGATCAGCCCCGTATCTTCGGCGACCGGGATGAATTCCGCCGGCGACATCGGCCCGAGTTCGGGGCTCGTCCAGCGCAGCAGCGCCTCGGCGCCGACCGTGCGGCCGCTGCGTGCATCGACGACGGGCTGATACGCGAGCCGCAGCATGTCCGACGCGAGCGCGCGCCGCAGCGACTGCTCGATCGCGAAGCGGCGCTGCAGCCGCAGGTTGAGCTGCGCGGTGAAGAACGTGAAGTGGTTGCGGCCGTGCTGCTTCGCGTCGTACATCGCCGAATCGGCATTGCGCATCAGCGTGACCGCGTCGCCGCCATCGCGCGGCGCGACGCTGATCCCGATCGACACGCCGAGCCAGTACTCGTTGTTCGCGATCGCGAACGGCTTCGCGATCGCGTCGATCACCTCGCGCGCGAGCACCGCGAGACGGTCGGGATCGTCGCAGTCCTCGACGAGGATCACGAACTCGTCGCCGCCGACGCGCGTGAGCGCGTGCCGGCCGCCCGCGCAGGCCTCGAGCCGCGCCGCGACGCTGCGCAGCAGCGCGTCGCCCGCGTCGTGACCGGCCGTGTCGTTGACCTTCTTGAAGCCGACGAGATCGATGAACAGGATCGCGACGCGCGCGGGCCCGGCCGCCGCATCGCGCTCGCCGAACAGTTCGCGCATGCGATCGCCGAGCCAGCGGCGATTGTAGAGGCCCGTCAGCGCATCGCGCGTCGCCATGTAGCGCAACTGCTGCTGCGCTTCGCGCACCGGGCCGATGTCGTTGAACGACACCAGCACCGAGTCGGCCTGCGTCTCGCCCGGCTTCACGATCGGCACCGCGTTGCCGCGCACCCAGATGACGTCGCCGTCCGCGAGGCCGAAGCCGACGGTGTAGCCGAGCAGCGGCGTGGCCGTCACGAGCGCGAGCCGGCTCGGCCAGTCGTCCGGCGCGATCGGCGTGCCGTCCTCGCGCAGCTTGCGCAGGATCACCGTCGACAGCCGGCGGCCGACGAGGTCGCCCTTCACGCGCATCATCCGGTTCGCGCTCGGGTTGCTCGCAATCACGACGCCGTCGCGCGACACGACGAGGATTCCTTCATTCAGGCTGTTGACGACGAGCCGGTGATGTTCCTCGCTGCGCGCGAGCTGCCGCACCATCCGGTCCTGGTGAACCGCGAGGCCGACGCTGTTGCCGATATCGCGCAACAGTGCGGCTTCCTCGTCGCTCGGCCGGCGCGGCGTGCGGTGATAGACGGCGAACGCGCCGAGCACCGCACCTGCCTCGTCGAGGAACGGCACCGACCAGCACGCGCGCAGGCCCAGCGGCAACGCGACGGAGCGGTAGTCGGCCCACAGCGGATCGGTTTCGATGTCCTCGACGGCGATCATCCGGCGTTCGTACATCGCCGTGCCGCATGAGCCCGCGGCGGGCCCGATCGACGCGCCGTCGATCGCGGCGCTGTACTGCGCGGGCAACGACGGCGCCGCGCCGACACGCACGTGCACGCCGTCCGTATCGAGCAGCAGGATCGTGCACGACGCGCCGTCGCCGAGCAAAGTCTCGGCGCGCCGGCAGACTTCGATCAACAGTTCCGGCAGCGGTGTGTTGCGCGTGATCAGCCTCAGCACGCTCTGCTCCGACGCGAGCACTTCCGCGGCGAGCCCGAGGCTGTAACGAGAACTTTGCGGTTCGGTATTCAAGTTGAATCCTGCCGTCTGTCCGATCGGGTCTGATGCGCCCGATTCGTTTTCGATCCTTCGTGCCGTTTTCGCTCCGGGTTTACGCCGATGCCCGGTGAGCCCCGTTTGCGCGTCGAGCCAGCGCGCGCCGAAATGTATTTAACACCAATCCGTGACACCCCGCGCGTCCGCGCGCATCAGGGCTTACGCGCGGTTGATGCGCCGCCCGTCAATCCTTCCGGATGTGTTCGGCCAGGAAGTCGATCAGCAGGCGTACGCGCGGCCGCCGGTGTTTTCCGGCCGGCGGCCGCGCCCTTGCCCCCGTTCCAGCAGCCCCCGGAAGCCATCGCGGCCCCGCCAAGCCGCGTTTTCGTATCCGTGATTCAATGTCGATCGAACCGGCGTCGCGCATTCCGGCGGCACGGCGATGTGTGTCCTCATCGAACGACCTTCACTGGATCACCATGACGAACCCTGCCGAAATCAAGGCGCTCGTTTTCGATGTCTTCGGAACGATCGTCGACTGGAGAAGCGGCGTCGCACGCGGCGCCGCCGCCTTTCTGGAACGCCACGCGCCGGCGCTCGATCCGTTCGAGTTCGCCGATGCGTGGCGCGCCGAATATTCGCCGTCGATGGAAGAAATCCGCAGCGGGCGCCGCCGCTACGTGCGGCTCGACGTGCTGCATCGCGAGAACCTCGTGCGCACGCTCGACCGCTACGGAATCGTCGACGTGCCCGACGCCGACATCGATGCGCTCAACCTCGCATGGCACAGCCTCGACCCGTGGCCCGACGCCGTCGCCGCGCTGCACCGGCTGAAGCGGCGCTTCATCATCGCGCCGCTGTCGAACGGCAACATCCGGCTGATGGTCGACGTCGCGAAACGCGCGGGGCTGCCGTGGGACGCGATCCTCGGCGCGGAGGTCGTCCGTGCATACAAGCCGTCGCCGCAGGTGTACAGCGACACGGTCGACATTCTCGGCGTCGCGCCGAGCGAGCTGTGCCTGGTCGCGGCGCACAACGGCGACCTCGCGGCCGCGCGCCGGCAGGGGCTATCGACCGCGTTCGTGCTGCGCCCGACCGAACACGGGCCCGGCCAGACGACTGACCTGGAAGCCGACGAAGCATGGGACTTCGACGTCAGGAATCTGAACGAACTAGCGGATCGGCTCGGCTGCCCGGGTTGAATGCCGGCTGCGCGGTTCGCCCGTTCGCCGCGAGCGCCGCGCGAATCGCCGCCGCTTCCGTCACCGGCTAATCCGGCTCGCCGACGAACCTGAGCCGCCCCGACGCCCCCATCAGCAATTCCCGGTTCGCATCCGCCGCCGCGCGCAGGTAATCCCACAGCGCGGTCACGCGGCGCAGCTTGCGCAGATCCTCGCGGCAGGTCAGCCAGAAGCACCGCGTGACGACCACGTCGTCCGGCAGCACCGGCACCAGCGCCGGCTGCGTGGCCGCCATGAAGCACGGCAGGATCGCGAGCCCGCCGCCCTGCTGCGCCGCGAAATATTGCGCGATCACGCTCGTCGTGCGCAGCCCGGCCGTCGCGCCCGGCACGGCGCGGTCCAGGTACAGCAGCTCGCTGCTGAACGCGAGATCGTCGACATAGCTGATGAACGCGTGCCGCGCGAGATCGTCGGTGCACGCGATCGGCGCATGGTTCGCGAGATAGTCGCGCGTCGCGTAGAGCCGCAACTGGTAGTCGCACAGCTTCGTGAACACGTAAGGCCCGCGCTCGGGCCGCTCGAGCGTGATCGCCAGGTCGGCCTCGCGCTTCGGCAGGTTGACGAAATGCGGAACCGGCAGCAGGTCGACCGTCACATGCGGATGCGCGGCGCGAAACTGCGCGAGCTGCGGCGCCAGGAAAAAGCAGCCGAACCCTTCGGTCGACCCGATCCGCACGTGGCCCGACAGCGCCTCGCCGGTGTTCGCGACCTGGTCGCATGCGGACTGCACGGTCGTCTCCATCGCGTCCGCATACGCGACGAGCCGCTGCCCTTCGGCCGTCAGCGTGAAGCCGCCGGAGCGCGACTTGTCGAACAGCAGCGTGCCCATCGCGGCCTCGAGCGCGCGAACGCGCCGCGCGACGGTCGTGTAGTCGACCCCGAGCCGCTTCGCGGCGCCGCTCGCGCGCTGCGTGCGCGCGACTTCGAGGAAGAAGCGCAGGTCGTCCCAGTTCAGGTTGCCGGAAACCGGCTCGGTGGCATGTCGCATCGGCGTGGAAAAAAGGGCTGGAGTCTCCGGGCCGGCCGTCGATATGCAGAAATGCACATCCAACCGGTTTCTTTATCGGTACATCATGAATCTGCGCATAACTATACTCGACCGTGACCTGCGGACCATGAGCCGCGGCAACCACCACGGAGACACCATGCAGACCCGATCCACCCTCGATGAGCATGCGACAGTCGCGACGCCGGCCCCCGCCCGCACCGCGAAGCACTATTTGCTGGCCGGCTGGGCCAGCATGGCCGGCACGACGATCGAGTGGTACGACTTCTTCCTCTACGGCACGGCCGCCGCGCTCGTGTTCAACCGCATCTTCTTCCCGTCGCTGGACCCCGTCGTCGGCACGCTCGCCGCGTTCGGCACGTTCGCGGTCGGCTTCATCGGCCGGCCGATGGGCGGCATCGTGTTCGGCCACTTCGGCGACCGGATCGGCCGCAAGTCGATGCTGATGATCACGCTGCTGCTGATGGGCGTGCCGAGCATGATCATCGGGCTGATCCCGTCGTACGACCGCATCGGCTACTGGGCGGCCGCGCTGCTGATCGCGATGCGCTTCCTGCAGGGGATGGCCGTCGGCGGCGAATGGGGCGGCGCGGTGCTGATGGCCGTCGAACACGCGCCGAAGGGCCGCAAGGGGCTGTTCGGCAGCCTGCCGCAGACGGGCGTCGGGCTCGGCCTGATCCTGTCGTCGCTCGCGATGGCCGCGGTGGCCGCGCTGCCGGAAGCCGACATGCTGTCGTGGGGCTGGCGCGTGCCGTTCCTCGCGAGCATCGCGCTCGTCGGCCTCGGCTGGTTCATCCGCGCGAAGGTGCCCGAGTCGCCCGACTTCGAGAAGATGCAGCGCCAGGGCAAGGCCGAGAAGTCGCCGGTGACGGCCGCGCTGCGCCGCCATCCGCGCGAGGTGCTGACGATCGTCGGCGCGCGCGCCGCCGAGAACACGTGGTTCTACATGGTCGTCACGTTCGCGCTCGCGTACGCGACCCAGCAGCTTCATCTGCCGAAGGCCGAGATGCTGCACGCGATCACGGCCGGCGCCGTGCTGTCGCTCGTCACGATGCCGCTGTGCGGCCACCTGAGCGACCGCATCGGCCAGCGCCGGATGTTCGCGATCGGCCTCGTGCTGATGTGCGCGTTCGCCGCACCGTTCTTCATGATGCTCGGCACGCAGCAGACCTCGTACGCATGGTGGGCGATCGTGCTCGGCCTCGGCGTCGTGTTCCCGATCCTCTATGCGCCGGAATCGCTGCTGTTCGCGCAGCAGTTCCCGGCGGAAATCCGCTACAGCGGCATCTCGCTGTCGGTGCAGCTCGCCGGCGTGATCGGCGGCGGCTTCGCGCCGATGATCGCGACGTCGCTGCTGAAGGCCGGCGGCGGCCAGCCGCATTACGTGATCGCGTACCTCGTCGGCTTCGGCATGTTCGCGCTCGTGTGTACCGCACTGATGCGGCCGCCGCGCCCCTGAGCACGCCGGCCGGCATCCGTCCGAACCCGGTTCGTCCTGCTGTCCGCCGCGCCTGCACGTGCGGCGGATACAGGCTCGCTTTCTCATCGCAATACCGCTTCCTTCCCGGAGAGTTCCATGAACGCCGCAGTTCCCCAGACCACCCTCGCCCTGCCCACCGCCAAGCTGCTGATCGACGGCGCGTTCGTCGAATCGCAAAGCGCCGAATGGGGCGACATCGTCAACCCCGCGACGCAGGAAACGATCGGCCGCGTGCCGTATGCGACGCTCGACGAGGTCGACGCCGCGATCGCGTCCGCGCAGCGCGCATTCCAGACGTGGAAGACGACGCCGATCGGCGCGCGGCTGCGCATCATGCTGAAGTTCCAGGATCTCGTGCGCCGCAATCTCGAACGGATCGCGCACACGCTGACGGCCGAGCAAGGCAAGACGCTGCCCGACGCGCAGGGCGACATCTTCCGCGGCCTCGAAGTCGTCGAACACGCGTGCTCGATCGGCACGCTGCAGCAAGGCGAATTCGCGGAGAACGTCGCAGGCGGCGTCGATACCTACACGCTGCGCCAGCCGATCGGCGTGTGTGCGGGCATCACGCCGTTCAACTTCCCCGGGATGATTCCGCTGTGGATGTTCCCGATGGCGATCGTGTGCGGCAACACGTTCGTGCTGAAGCCGTCGGAGCAGGACCCGCTGTCGACGATGCAGCTCGTCGAACTCGCGATCGAGGCCGGCGTGCCCAAAGGTGTACTGAACGTCGTGCACGGCGGCAAGACGGTGGTCGACCGCCTGTGCACGCACCCGGACATCAAGGCGATCTCGTTCGTCGGCTCGACGCGCGTCGGCACGCACGTGTACAACCTCGGCAGCCAGCACGGCAAGCGCGTGCAGTCGATGATGGGCGCGAAGAACCACGCGGTCGTGCTGCCCGACGCGCACCGCGAGCAGACGATCAACGCGCTCGTCGGCGCGGGCTTCGGCGCGGCCGGCCAGCGCTGCATGGCGACGTCGGTCGTCGTGCTCGTCGGCCAGGCGCGCGACTGGCTGCCCGAGCTCGTCGAAAAGGCCAAGGCGCTGAAGATCAACGCCGGTCACGAGCCGGGCACGGATGTCGGGCCCGTCGTGTCGAAGGCCGCGCATGCGCGCGTCACCGCGCTGATCGACGAAGGCGTGAAGGCCGGCGCGAAGCTCGAACTCGACGGCCGCAACGTGAAGGTGCCCGGCTACGAGCGCGGCAACTTCGTCGGCCCGACGATCTTCTCGGGCGTGACGACCGACATGTCGATCTATACGGAAGAAATCTTCGGGCCGGTGGTGGTCGTGCTCGAAGCGGACACGCTCGACGAAGCGATCGCGCTCGTCAACCGCAACCCGATGGGCAACGGCGTCGGGCTGTTCACGCAGAGCGGCGCGGCCGCGCGCAAGTTCCAGAGCGAGATCGACGTCGGCCAGGTCGGCATCAACATCCCGATTCCGGTGCCGGTGCCCTACTTCAGCTTCACGGGCTCGCGCGGCTCGAAGCTCGGCGATCTCGGCCCGTACGGCAAGCAGGTCGTGCAGTTCTACACGCAGACGAAGACGGTCACCGCGCGCTGGTTCGACGACGATGCGACGGCCGGCGGCGTGAACACGACGATCGCGCTGCGCTGATTGAGGGACTCGCACATGGAAATCGCATTCATCGGGCTCGGCAACATGGGCGGCCCCATGGCCGCCAACCTGCTCAAGGCCGGCCACGCGCTGACGGTGTTCGACCTCGACGCGAACGCGGTCGACGCCGCGGTGCGCGCGGGCGCGGCGGCGGCCGGCTCGCCGCGCGACGCGGCCGCGCGCGGGGCGGTCGTGATCACGATGCTGCCGGCCGCGCAGCACGTGCGCGCCGTCTATCTCGGCGACGACGGCGTGCTGGCCGGCGCACGCGCGGGCGCGACGCTGATCGACTGCAGCACGATCGACCCCGGCACCGTGCGCGCGATGGCGGAAGCCGCAGCGCAGCGCGACTTCCCGCTCGCCGACGCGCCCGTGTCGGGCGGCACCGGCGGCGCGCAAGCCGGCACGCTGACCTTCATGGTCGGCGCGGACGCCGCGCTGTTCGAGCGCATCCGCCCCGTGCTGCTCGACATGGGCAGGAACGTCGTGCATTGCGGCGGCACGGGCACCGGGCAGATCGCAAAGATCTGCAACAACCTGCTGCTCGGGATCTCGATGATGGGCGTATCGGAATCAATGGCGCTCGGCGCCGCGCTCGGCATCGATCCGGCCGTGCTGGCCGGCATCATCAACACGTCGACCGGCCGCTGCTGGAGCTCGGACACCTACAACCCGTATCCGGGCGTGAACGACGCGGCACCGGCCGCGCGCGGTTATGCGGGCGGTTTCGCGGCGAACCTGATGCTGAAGGATCTCGGGCTCGCGACCGAAGCCGCACGAAGCGCGCACCAGCCGGTGTGGATGGGCGCGCTCGCGCAGCAGCTCTATCAGTCGATGAGCCAGCAGGGGCTCGGCACGCTCGACTTCTCCGCGTGCGTGAAGCTGTACGAGGCGCAGCCGGCGTAGCCTGCGCAGGTTACGCCGGACGTGCGCCGACCCGCGATGCGCTTGCGCGTATCGCGGGTCGGATTGCATGCGGGGAAGGAAAACGCAGGTGCCGCTTCAGGCGGCGGTCGCGCGGCCATGCCGCGTGTCGTTCAACCGCGCGGGTTCGACGCCGTCTCGAAGGTCGGATGGCACTCGAACGCGAGTTCGGAGCGTGCGTCGACGCGGCGGCCGCCGGTCAGCGATTCCTGCTTCATGCTCGCGCGCATCCCGCGCTGCGTGCAGTAGTTGGTGGCTTCGTTGACGGCCTTCTCATGGGCGTCGGCCCACGTCGTCGACACGCCGACCGTGCGCGTCGTCACGGTGAATACGTTCGGGTTCGACGTCGCGGTCACGTCGGAAGCGGTCGAACACGCGGCGAGCAAGCATGCAGCAGCCGCAACGGTCAACCATCGCAGGGCTCGAAAAGAAACTGGAATGAACATGGGGGGCAAGCGCACGCCGTTCGACGTGTATTGAGCAACATAAGCGACAGTATGCCTGCCCGATCGCCGGAGATCATGCCCCTTTCGGTGAACACATTGTTTCTAATGGTTAAACGATCGCAAGTGCAGGCAAGATTTACAGCTCGGCACCGCGCCCGTTTTCATCCCGTGAGTAGTTTTGCCCGACCGGTGCGCCGTTTCGGGCGCTCACGCCCGTGCGCCGGTCAATGCACGCCCTCCTGCCTGATCCTCGCCGATGCGTCCGCCAGGTTCCGCCACGCCGGCTGCCCCGGCGCATAGCGCGCGCGAATGTACGCGGCGAGCTCGGCCATTTGCCGGTCGTCGAACGCGTCGCCGAAGCCCGGCATATAACCGAGCTGGTCGGTGGCCGGCTGGTCGATCCCGTGGTGCAGCACGCGCAGCAGGTTGTCCGGCGTCGCCTGGCTGACGCTCGTGTTGAGCCCCATCAGCGGGCGCACGCCGAAATGCCCGACGCCGCCAGACTCCGCGTGACAGACCGCGCACGCCGCGTCGAACGCGCGGCGGCCGTTCTCGAGGCCGAGCGTCGCGACGGTTTCCGCACCGCGTGCCTGACGGATGGCCGCGTCTGCGGCCACCGCGGCGTCGACCGGTGGCGACAGCGACGCAAGGTAGTGCGCGATCGCGCGTACGTCCGGCTCGGGCAGCGACGCAAGCCCCGCGACGACGGGCGCCATCGGCCCGGCCGCGACGCCGTGCTGCGCGGAGAAACCCGTGCGCAAATAGTCGAACAGTGCGCCTTCGGTCCACGGCACCGGTGCGGCCGGCGACGCGACGAGCGGCGGCGCGACCCATCCTTCCGCTTCGCCGCCCGACAGGTACGCGAAGCCGCCCTTCTCCGCGCCCAGCGCATTGCGCGGCGTGTGGCACGCGCCGCAGTGCCCGGCGCCGTCGACCAGATACTTGCCGCGATTCCACATCGCGGAGCGTGCCGGGTCCGGCGCGAACGGCCGCGCGTCGTGAAACAGCCAGTTCCAGCCGGCGACGAGCCGCCGCCGGTCGAGCGGGAACGGCAGCTTCGTCTTCGGCGGCACGTGCTTCACCGGCGGCTGCGACATCAGGTACGCATAGAGCGCGAGCAGGTCCGGCTCGCTCAGCTTCGCGAACGCCGTGTACGGAAACGCCGGGTACAGGTGCGTGCCGTCGCGCGAGACGCCTTCGCGCATCGCGCGAGCGAAGGCCGGATACGACCACGTGCCGATGCCGGTTTCCGGATCGGGCGTGAGGTTCGTCGTGTAGATGGTGCCGAACGGCGTATCGAGCGCGAGCCCGCCCGCGTTGGTCGCGCCGCCGGGCGCGGTGTGGCATACCGCGCAATCGCCGGCGAGTGCGACCTGGCGGCCGCGTTCGAGCGTCGCCGCGCTCCACATCGCGCCGTCCGCGCCGCCGGGTGCGACAGGCGCGATCGGCGCGGGCCCCGGCAGGATCGCGCACGCGAGCCCGATCAGCCCGCCGACCACGCCGCCAGCGCCGCCGCCGGCCAGCCAGCGGCGCCAGCGCGAGGCGCGACGCGGCGCGACATGCAGCCCGTCGCCGGAATCGACCGGCGCCGGCTGCGCGAGGGCCGCGCGAATGCGCTCGGCATCGAACGGCGGTGCACGAAAACGCACGCCCGTCGCGTCGTACAGCGCGTTGGCAATCGCCGCCGCTGCCGGTGCCGCCGCCTGTTCGATCCGGCGCGCATCGTGCGCGGACAACTCGCCGTGCGCGCGATGCGCCGCGCCGTCGAACGCAGCCAGTTCATGCGCGATCGCGTCCGGCTGCGCACCGGCATCGATCTCGTCATGCGCAGGCCGCGCGGACAACCGCGCGCCCATCACGCGCGAAATCGCCGCCTCGATCTGCCATGCGGGCAAACCGGCCATCGATGCGTCGCCCGGTTTGCCCGCACCTTGTCCAGCCACGACGCGCCGCACCGCGACATCGCCCGTCGCGCGATCGACATCGAGATCGACGACCCATGCGGACCAGCGCATGTCGCCGTCACGTGCGGCATCTGCTGCCGGCGGTTCGCCGCCGGACGGTGCCGCAAGCGCGCCGGCGCCATCGAATGCGAAGCCGCGACCGCTGACGCGCGAACGCGCGTTCGCGTCGGCCGCGACCGGCGCGCCCCATGCGGCGCGTTCGCTGACCATCCGGATAATCTCGCGCGGCCCCGCATCCCGCGCTGCATCGAGATGCTGCAGGCGCAACGCGACCGGGTCGCGCCGCAACGCGCCCGCGAGTTCGTCGACGAAGGATTCGCGGGCGAACACGTGCGCATGGCCGGGGATTGCGCGATCGGCGTCGGCCAATTCGATCGACGTCTGCGCGTGCCGGTAGACGAACGGCGATGCGGGGCCGGCATCCGTGCCCTCGGCCGTTGAACCGTGAAGATCGTCCGTTACCGCGGATACCGCGCTAGCTGCCTGCGCGCGATAACGCCAGCTCGTCATCCGCCCGTCGGGCGCAGTCCGCGTTTCGATATCGAGCGATGCGTGCGTGCGCGTATCGCCGACCGGCCATTCGTAGCGTGCGTGATGCATATTCGATACGTCGGCGGCGCCTTCGTCGCGCGGCTCGTGCATCGTCACGCGCTCCTGCTCGACCGGCGGGCTCAGGTCAAGCTTCATCGCCGTCCCGCAGATAGCGTGCGGCACGATGCACGGCCCGGATGATCTCGAGGTGCGTGCCGCAGCGGCACAGGTTGAAACGCAGCGCATCGCGGATCGCCGCATCGTCCGGCGCGGGATTGCGGTCGAGCAGCGCCTTCGTGCTCATGATCATCCCGTTCAGGCAATAACCGCATTGCGCGGCCTGCTCGTCGATGAACGCGCGCTGGATCGGATGCGGCGCGTCGCGCGACCCGAGCCCTTCCAGCGTCGTGACGTCGCGCCCGCTCGCGGCGGCGGCCGGCACCACGCACGAACGCGTCGCCTGTCCGTCGACGAGCACCGTGCACGCGCCGCACTGCCCGAGCCCGCAGCCGTATTTCGGGCCGTTGAGCGCGCAGTCGTTGCGCAGAAGCAGCAGCAGCGGCGCGTCGGGCGCGGCCTCGTCGAAGGTGTGCGGCGTGCCGTTCACGCGAAACACCAGCGGCCGCGACGGAGAAGCGGGATGGGACATGAATGGATCCGGAATGCGGCGTGTGGGCCGAGGGCCGGCCGTCGGCGGGCACTGCCTCCGGCCGGCACCCGCCGACGCACGCCTGACGACATATAACACGCCGAAAAACACGGGTTCCGGCGCATCGATCCCCGCGACGGCGAAGCGCCGGCCGGCGCGGAAATCGCGTGAGCGTCAGGCCGCAGCCGCCACGTTGTTGCGCGACGGCGAGACGAGCGGCACGTCGAACACGTCGTAGCCGAACACCCACGACGGATCCTCGTTCGTGCGCAGCCACGTGTTGTTGTGCGACACGAGCTGCACCTTCGACGCGCGCGCCGCACGATTCGCCTCGTACAGCGCGAACGCGCCCGCGTAGTCGCTCGCGCCAACCTCGTCGAGACAGCGCGCGAGCATCGCCGCATCCTCGATCGCCATCGCCGCGCCCTGCGCCATGTGCGGCTTCATCGGATGGCATGCGTCGCCGAGCAGCACGAGCCGGCCGCGGCTCCACAGCGGCAGCGGATCGCGTTCGAGCAGCGGCCACTTGGTGATCGACGGCGACACGTCGATCAGGTGCTGGATGTCAGAGTGGAAACCCGCGAACGCGTCGCGCATCTCGTCGCGGCTGCTGTCGACCATCGACACGCCTTCGGGCCATTCGGCCTGCGGCACGCCGGTCACGTAGTAATACTCGTCGCGCTTCTCGGTCACGTAGTAGACCATCATGTGGCGATCCTCCGACCACCACTTCACGCACATGTCGTACGGCTTGTTGCCGAGCAGCGATGCCGGGAACACCGCGCGGTGCGCGACATAACCCGTATAGCGCGGCGGCTCCGCGCCGAGCAGGTGCTCGCGGATCCGCGAATTCACGCCGTCCGCGCCGATCACGATGTCGGCCGTCTCGACGCTGCCGTCGGAGAACGTCAGGCGCACCGCGTCGCCGGTGTCCTCCACCGATGCGAGCCGCTTACCGAAGCGGATCGTGCCGGGCGTCACCGCCTGCGTCATCAATGCGTGGAAATCGCCGCGATGCACGGTCAGGTAGCTCGCGCCGTAGGTCTTGCGCGCGTAGTCGCCGAGCGGGATCTGCGCGAGCACGTCGGCCGTCTGCCAGTCGCGGCTGTACCAGAAATCCGGATGCGAACCCATCGTGTTCAGCGCGTCCTCGCAGCCGATGCGCCGCATGATCTTCATCACGTTCGGGCCGAGGTGGATGCCCGCGCCGAGGCGCGAGAACGCCGGCGCCTGCTCGTACAGCGCGACGTCGTAGCCGCCGCGCTGAAGCAGCGCCGCGGCGGCCGTGCCGCCGAGACCGGCGCCGATGATTGCGATACGGGGTGTGCTCATGCGGATCTCCTGATCGTGGGCCCGTCGCCTGACGCGGCGCGAGAACGGGCGGATTGAATGGCGTTTATTTAGCGTACACACTCAATTTATTCAGGACAAGCGGATTGTTGATCGCTGCAATCGCATTCGGGAAAACACCGATAATTCCTCGAATATCCACGTACTAAAACGCTCAACACGCGTCGAGCATCATTTTGATCCATTGCCATTTTAAAATGTACACACTAGACTTTGCTCGAAATCCGGCGATCTCGCGCCAGCGTGCCGCCTCACCCTTACCGACACGGAGCCTCCCGTCATGAGCAAGACCTACCGCATCGGCCAGATCGTGCCGAGTTCCAACACGACGATGGAAACCGAGATCCCCGCGATGCTGCGGTTGCGCGAAACGATCCGCCCCGAGCGCTTCACGTATCACTCGAGCCGGATGCGGATGAAGAAGGTCGTCAAGGAAGAACTGGCGGCGATGGATGCCGAATCCGACCGCTGCGCGGTCGAATTGAGCGACGCGCGCGTCGACGTGCTCGGCTACGCGTGCCTCGTCGCGATCATGGCGATGGGGCATGGTTATCACCGCGTGTCGCAGGCGCGCCTGACGAAGCACACGGCCGACAACGGCGCGCAGGCACCGGTGCTGACGAGCGCGGGTGCGCTCGTCGACGCGCTGAAGGTGATCGGCGCGAAGCGCATCGTCGTCGTCGCGCCGTACATGTTGCCGTTGACGGAACTCGTGGTCGACTACATCCGCAACGAAGGCTTCGAAGTGCTCGGCTACCGCGCGCTGGAAATTCCCGACAACCTCGACGTCGGCCGTCACGATCCGGCACGCCTGCCCGACATCGTGAAAACGCTGCCGTACCAGGACGCCGACGCGATCGTGCTGTCCGCGTGCGTGCAGATGCCGTCGCTGCCGGCCGTCGCGAAGGTCGAGGCGATGACGGGCAAGCCGGTGATCACGGCCGCGATCGCGACCACCTACGCGATGCTGCGCGAGCTCGACCTCGAGCCGGTCGTGCCCGGCGCCGGCGCGCTGCTGTCCGGCGCGTACTGAACGCGGCCCTTCCGACGGAGTCCATTCATGCCCTCGACTTTCCTGTACGGCGCGAACATCCGCGCGAACGGCATCCGCCAGCACTACCTGCGCTACGGCGGCGCGACCGGCGCGCGCGCATCGCGCCCTGCGATCGTGCTGATCCCCGGCATCACGAGCCCCGCGATCACCTGGGGCTTCGTCGGCGAAACCTTCGGCGCGGCGTTCGACACCTATGTGCTCGACGTGCGCGGCCGCGGGCTGTCCGACGCGTCGCCGTCGCTCGACTACAACCTCGATGCGCAGGCCGACGACATCGCGGCGCTCGTCGCCGCGCTCGGCCTGCCGCGCACGAGCCTCGTCGGCCATTCGATGGGCGCGCGGATCGCCGCGCGCGCGGCGCGGCGCGGCATCCGCGGGCTCGCATCGGTCGTGCTCGTCGATCCGCCCGTGTCGGGCCCGAACCGCCGCGACTATCCGGGCAAGCTGCCGTGGTACATCGACTCGATGGCGCTCGCGCGCGCCGGCACCGACGCCGAAGGCATGCGCGCGTTCTGCCCGACCTGGACCGATGCCGAACTCCAGTTGCGCGCCGAGTGGCTGCATACCTGCGACGAGCGCGCGGTACGCGCGAGCTATGAAGGATTCCATACCGACGATTTCCATGCGGACGCCGCACAACTGGCCGTGCCATCGCTGCTGATCACGGCCGAACGCGGCGACGTGGTGCGCGACGACGATGTCGCCGAACTGCAGCGCGCGACGCCGTCGATGCGGCATGTGCGCGTGCCCGACGCCGGCCACATGATCCCGTGGGACAACGCGCCGGGCTTCTACGCGGCGTTCGGCAGCTTTCTCGGCGCGCCGCTCGCGGCCTGATCCCCTTTTCCCTCACGCCTTTACCGGAGCCGACGATGCCAGTTAGCGACACCCAACTGATCGACGCGTGGAAGCAGGTGCTCACGCTGTCGCGCCTCGAACCGGGCCAGACCGTCACGATCCTGACGAGCGCGGCCACCCTCCCGCAGACGCTGTCGTGCGCGCTGATCGCGACGCAATCGATGGGCGCGATCGTCAACCGGCTCGACCTGCCGCCGGTCAACGGCGAGAAAGCGTTCAGCCGCGACCCGCTCGCGTATCTCGGCACGACGCCGCTGACCGGCAACAAGGCCGCGATCGCCGCGCTGCGCGAGAGCGACCTCGTGCTCGACCTGATGACGCTGCTGTTCTCGCCCGAACAGCACGAGATTCTTAAATCCGGCACGAAGATCCTGCTCGCGGTCGAGCCGCCCGAAGTGCTCGTGCGGATGGTGCCGACGCCGGCCGACCGCACGCGCGTGCTCGCCGCCGCGAAGCAAATCGCCGCCGCCCGCGAGATGCGCGTGACGTCGGCGGCCGGCACCGCGCTCACCTGCCCGCTCGGCGACTTCCCGCCGACCGCCGAATACGGCTTCGTCGACGCGCCCGGCCGCTGGGATCACTGGCCGAGCGGCTTCGCGCTGACCTACCCGAACGACCGCACCGCACGCGGCACGATCGTGATCGATCGCGGCGACATCCTGCTGCCGCAGAAGCACTATGTAAGCGAGCCGATCGCGCTGACCGTCGAAGGCGGTTACGCAACGCGCATCGAAGGCGGCATCGACGCCGACCTGCTGCGCGACTACATGGAGACCTTCGCCGACCCCGAAGGTTATGCGATCTCGCATATCGGCTGGGGGCTGCAGCCGCGCGCGCGCTGGTCGACGCTCGGGCTGTACGACCGCGAGGCGACGATCGGGATGGACGCGCGCGCGTTCGAGGGCAACTTCCTGTTCTCGCTCGGGCCGAACAACGAAGGCGGCGGCAACCGCACGACCACCTGCCACATCGACATCCCGCTGCGCCGCTGCACGGTCGAACTCGACGGCGAAACCGTCGTGCGCGACGGCCGCGTGACCGATCAACCCGCGTGACCGACGAGCGCCCGACACCATGAACGATCTTTCCCACCACGCCGAAGCGAACGTCTATCGCCAGCAGGGTTTCGGCACGCCGCTGCCGCCGCACGGCAACATCGGCCTGCTGATCGTCGACTTCGTGGTCGGCTTCGCCGATCCCGCGACATTCGGCGGCGGCAACATCGCGCCGGCGATCGCACGCACGACGCGCGCGCTCGCGCTGGCGCGCGAACGCGGCTGGCCCGTCGCGCACAGCCGCATCGTGTACGCGGACGACGGCAGCGACGACAACGTGTTCTCGCTGAAGGTGCCCGGCATGGCGACGCTGACCGAGCACCATCCGAACAGCGCGATCGTGCCCGAACTCACACCCGCGGCCGGCGAACTCGTCGTGCGCAAGACCGTGCCGTCGGCGTTCTTCGGCACGCAACTCAGCCCCTGGCTCGCGCAGCGCGCGGTGCAGACGCTGCTCGTCGCCGGCGCCGTGACGAGCGGCTGCGTGCGCGCCAGCGTCGTCGATGCGATGTCGCACGGGTTCCGTCCGCTCGTGCTCGCCGATTGCGTCGGCGATCGCGCGATCGCGCCGCACGACGCGAACCTGTTCGACATGCAGCAGAAATACGCGGCCGTGATGCCGCTCGACGACGCGATCGCGGCGATCGACGCCGTGCACGCACACGCGCGCTGAATCGCGACGGATCGCGGGCGCCGCATGCGTCGCCCGCGATTGACGCTGCGCTTTTGGCGGCCTAGATTGGCCTGACGCGCGCCGCCCGAACCCTCTCCGACACAACCGTCGCCGGCCGCGCCGCTGCCGACAGGACCCCTTCCCCGTGAACCGTTCCGAATTGCTCGTGCGCGACGGCTACCTGACCGTGATCCGCCCGCCCGCGCCGCCCGTCAAGCCGGCGCCCGGCCAGCCGGGCAGCCTGTCGTCCTACGTGCCGGCGCTGCCTGAAGTCTTCGTCGCGATTCTCGACGATGGCCGCATCCTCGCGTTCAACGGACACGTCGATCTCGGCACCGGCATCCGCACGTCGCTCGCGCAGATCGTCGCCGAGGAACTCGACGTGCCGGCCGCGCGCGTGACGATGGTGCTCGGCGACACGGCCGCGACACCGAATCAGGGCCCGACCATCGCGAGCGCAACGATCCAGATTTCCGCGACGCCGCTGCGCTGCGCGGCCGCGCAGGCGCGCCACGCGCTGCTGACGCTCGCCGCCGAGCGGTTCGGTGTCGACGTGGAGCGGCTGGTTATCGACGACGGGACCATTTCGGCGGACGGACAAACGGCAACGTTCGCGGCGCTCGTCGCCGCGCATCGCATCGCGCTGACGCTGGACCTGAACACCCTCACGAAGGATCCCGCGCTGTACCGGATCGTCGGCAAATCGTCGCCGCGCGTCGACCTGCCCGCGAAGGCGACCGGCGAGCTCACGTTCGTGCACGACATGCGCGTGCCGGGCATGCTGCACGGCCGTGTCGTGCGGCCGCCGTATGCGGGCCACGACAGCGGCCCGTTCGTCGGCACCTCGCTCGTCGACGTCGATCGCGCGTCGGTCGCCGACGTGCCGGGGCTGGTGGCCGTCGTCGCGATCGGCGATTTCGTCGGCGTGGTTGCCGAACGCGAGGAACATGCGATCCGCGCGGCGCGCCAGTTGCGCGTGACGTGGCGGCCGCATGCCGCGCTGCCGCCGCTCGACGAGCCGGCCGCCGCGATCGCCGCCGCGCCGGCCAGGCGCCGCGTGCTGCTCGACGAAGGCGATGTCGACGCGGCGCGCACGCAGCCCGGCACGATCACGCTGTCGCGCACCTATGCGTGGCCGTTCCAGATGCACGGCTCGATCGGCCCGTCATGCGCGCTTGCCGACTACCGGGAACCGGGCGACGGTCGGATCACCGTATGGTCCGGCACGCAAAATCCCGTATCGCTGCGCTACGACCTCGCGACGCTCGTCGCGCGCGACGAAGCCGATTTCGACGTCGTGCGGATGGAAGCGGCCGGCTGCTACGGCCGCAACGGCGCGGACGACGTGTGCGGCGACGCGCTGCTGCTGTCGCGCGCGGTCGGCCGCCCGGTGCGCGTGCAACTGTCGCGCGCGGACGAACATCTGTGGGAACCGAAAGGCGCGGGCCAGCTGATGCAGGTGACCGGCACCGTCACGCGCGACGGCCGCCTGCTCGGCTACGACTTCACGACGCGCTATCCGTCGAACGACGCGCCGCTGCTCGCGGCCTTGCTGACCGGTGCGATCGCGCCCGAGCCGCGCGTGTTCGAGATGGGCGACCGCACGGCCGTGTCGCCGTACGCGAGCCCGCATCGCCGCTTCGTCTGCGAGGATCTCGCGCCGCTCGTGCGCGCGTCGTGGCTGCGCGGCGTGTCGGCGTTGCCGAACTCGTTCGCGCACGATGCGTTCGTCGACGAATGCGCGGCGTTGACGGGCGTCGATCCGCTCGCGTTCCGGCTGCGCCATCTGCAGGACACGCGCGCGACCGAACTGCTGCAGGCCCTGGCCGACCGCGCGGGCTGGACGCCGCGCACGACGGACACGCACCGCGAACGCAATGGCGCGCGGCTCGCGCGCGGCCGCGGCGTCGCGTATGCGCGCTACGTGCACAGCCGCTTTCCCGGTTTCGGCGCGGCGTGGTCGGCATGGATCGTCGACCTGAGCGTCGATCGCGTGTCGGGCGAGATACGCATCGAACGCGTGACGGTCGGCCAGGACACCGGCACGATGATCAACCCGGATGGCGTGCGCCATCAAATCCACGGCAACGTGATCCAGGTATTGAGCCGCACGCTGAAGGAGCGCGTGCGGTTCGCGGACGGCAAGGTCGCGTCGCGCGAATGGGCGAGCTATCCGATCCTGACGTTCGCGGAAGTGCCGGACGTCGATGTCGTGCTGATGCCGAGACAAGGCGAGCCGCCGCTCGGCGCGGGCGAATCGGCGTCGGTGCCGGGCCCTGCCGCGGTCGCGAACGCGTTGTTCGATGCGACCGGCGTGCGGTTCTACGCGCCGCCGTTTACGCCCGAAGCGGTGCGCGCCGCGCTGCGCGAGGCCGGCCGGCTGATGAGCGCCGACGACGCCGCTGCGCCCGCAACCGCCGGCGCGGCGTAGACCCGGTCGGCGCCTCGCGTGCGCATCACGCTTCGCCGTCTTCTTCCATCATCTTGCGCAGCAGGAACTGCAGCGCGACCCGTTCGCCCGGATTGAGCGCGCCATACGTGCGCTCGGTCACCTGCCTCGCGAACGGCACCGTGCGGTCGATCAGCGCGAGCCCGGTCGCGGTCGCGCGCACGATCAGCTTGCGGCCGTCGTTCGGGTCGGGCAGCACCTCGATCAGCGCGCGTGTCTTCAGGCGCTCGACGACGCCGCGGATCGTCGCCTGGTCGATCGCGGTCGCCTTGACGATGTCGTTCAGCGAGCACGCCTGGCGTTCCTTGACCGCGCACAGTGTCACGAACTGCGCGGCCGTGAGATCCGAATCGGGGATCGCTTCCTGGAAGATCGACACGTGCCGCTGATACGCGCGGCGCAGCAGATGTCCAACCTGGTCGTGAAAGTCGTAGGAATCCTTGGAAGACGCCATGAAAGTGAAGGCCAGTGCCGCATGCAAGTGAAAGACAAGCAGTGTACACCCTCAATTCGGCACAGCCGGCGTCCGCGCGGCCGCTTCATTGCGGTACATCAGGATTCGCGGCGCCCGGCACGCATCGCGCCTGACGATCGCCTGACAGCGGCGGATCACCGGCCGATGCCGTCGCCGAACGGTCGCCCCGTGCGTCCGAGCCTGCTGCCTCAAGTGCATTTGCGCGCTACGACAAGCTTTCGCGCACACACTTCACTTTTGAGCGCATACGCACGAATTTTGTGCACGCTTTCGCGCGCTCCCAGGCCATTTCCACACGCATTTTCGATCGTCCAAAGCCCTATCAAAAGCACGGTTTTTCTCACGCAAACGCTTACCTCCAAGCGGCCGGATTCATGCCTGTGCGATTCGGTATTTTCTAGTGTGTACGCTATTTAATTGCCGTGATATACAGGCTCCAGTGCGCGGCGAAATGTCCTCCCGCGTCGATCGGCCACCCATTCATCCGTCACATTCGAACAGGGGCAATCCCATGTCTACCGCACACCCGAGCGCCGCCGCTTCCCCCGACGACGCGCTCCACGGCAATCTCTATCGCAAGGTCACGCTGCGCCTGATCACCCTCTTCTGCCTGTGCTACTTCGCGGCCTATCTCGACCGCATCAACATCGGGCTCGCGAAACTCCAGATGCTCGATGCACTGAAGTTCAGCGATACCGTGTACGGGCTCGGCGCCGGCCTGTTCTTCGCCGGTTACATCCTGTTCGAAGTCCCAAGCAACCTGGTGCTGCAGCGCGTCGGCGCGAAGCTGTGGATCGCGCGGATCATGATCACGTGGGGCCTGCTGTCGGGTGCGACGATGTTCGTGCACACGCCGATGCAGTTCTACGTCGTGCGCTTCCTGCTCGGCGCCGCCGAAGCCGGCTTCCTGCCGGGCGTGCTGCTGTACCTGACGCAGTGGTATCCCGATGCGCGCCGCGCGCGGATCGTCGCGCTGTTCATGGTCGGCCTGCCGCTGTCGAGCATGATCGGCAGCCCGATCTCCGGCTGGATCATGCGCGCGTTCGACGGCACGCACGGGCTCGGCGGCTGGCAGTGGCTGTTCCTGCTCGAAGCGCTGCCGTCTGTGCTGCTCGGCTTCGCGGTGCTGCGCTGGCTGCCCAACGGCATCGAATCCGCGCAATGGCTGAACGCGGACGAAAAGCGGGTGCTGCGCACGAATCTCGACGCCGATCCGTCCGGCAACAAGAGCCACGCGCTCGGCAAGGCCTTCTCCGATCCGAAGGTATGGGCGCTCGGCCTGATCGACCTGTGCGTGCTGCTCGGCCTGTATGCGGTGAGCTTCTGGCTGCCGACGATCCTGCGCGACACCGGCGTGAAGGACGCGTATCACATCGGCTGGCTGATGGTGATCCCGAATGCCGCGGCCGTGCTCGCCACGCTGTATTGCGGCGCGAGCTCGGATCGTGTGCGCGAACGCCGCTGGCATATCGTCGTACCGTTCATGGTGTCGGCCGTCGCGCTGGCGATCGCGGCCTCGTCGTCGCACGGCACGCTCGGAACGGTATTGCTGTTTTCGCTGATCAACGCGGGCGCGGCCGCCGCGATGCCAGTCGTCTGGGCGTTGCCGTCCACGTTCCTGAAGGGCTCCGCCGCGGCCGGCGGGATCGCGTTCGCGTGCTCGATCGCGAACCTCGGCGGGTTCGGCAGCACCTACTTCATCGGCTGGCTGCGCGACACGTTTCATTCGCAAAGCGCGGGGCTATATGGCTTCGCCGCGTGCATGCTGGTCGGCTGCGCACTCGCGCTCGCGTATCCGGCAAAGCTCGTGAACCGCTGACGCATCGCGTCGCCTGCCGCAACGCTGCCTTTTTTACACCCGCCCGCGTCAGACTCGTTCGCCGCACGTCCCCTCGTTTCGCGCCCGCGCCGCCACCCCACGCGCACGGGCGCGGGTTTCCCGCCTCCGTCGACCGCGCAGGCACATCGCTTGCACCATCCACGCGCCCGCCTCCCCGGCGGACAGCATCCTTCACCCAACCTGCGCTGCGCACCGCGCGATCCAGCGCGGCGTTCCCGCATCGCCAGCAGGTTTCCTGAACGAGAGGACAACATGAAATCAATACGAACACTGGCGGCCCTGTGCTCCGTCATTTCCGTGCTCGCAGCGTGCGGCGGCGACGGCAACGACGTCGGCACCGAACTCGGCATCTCGAAGCCGCAGGCGCGCTTCATCAACGCGGTACCGGCCGGGCCGAATCTCGACTACTACCTGAACGCGAAGATCGACCAGTCGGGCGTCGCGTACAAGGGCGTGACGCGCTATCACGACATCGACTCGGGCACGCAGACCGCGAGCTACGACATCTCGGGCACGACGACGACCATCGCCGCGCAATCGTTCAGCGCGGCGAATGGCCATCACTACACGACGATCGCGCTGCCGAGCAAATCGTCGGCGATTTCCGTCATCGACGATCCGTACAACAAAGGCCTGCTGTCGGACAAGGCGCGCGTGCGCAGCTTCAATGCGTCGCCGAACGCGCAGAACGTCGACGTATATGTCGTTCCGCCCGGCACCGACATCTCGACGCAAAGCCCGACGCTGGCGGGCGCGGCCTACCAGAACGCGGTACCGGCATCGACGCAGGATTCGATCTACCTCAATGGCGGCAGTTATCAGGTGATCGTCACGACGGCCGGCAGCAAAGCACCTATCCTCAAGACCGCGCCGGTCACCATCAACAACAACGCCGACTGGCTGCTCTTGACGATTCCGTCGGGCGGGATCGGCGACGTGACGCCGAACGACATTCACGTGCTCGTTGCACAGGGCAACGACGCCGATACGTCGGCACAGGAACTGGGCCCGCAGTAAGGGCTCCAAACGGTCGCGGTGGCCGGTGCGGTTGCGCCGGCCGCCGGATGATCTCCAGCCTCGGCGTCAGTCGACCCGCTCGAGACGGATCACATGCTCGGCGCGCGTAACGGTGCCGTGCTCGACAGCGATATCGACATCGCCGACATGGCGCACGCGCCAGCCCGGCCGCGTCGCGATCTGCGGCAGGTTGCCGGACGGGCGGCTCTCGATCCCGCCGAGCCCTTCGTCGGGCGTATCGACCGCGTCGTCGAGCGACGCATTCGAATGGATCACGTTGTCGTGCCACTCCGATGCGCCCGCGGCCGCTTCCATGCCCTTGCCGTCGACGTCGACCGTGTTGTCGGTCATCGCCATGTTCGCGTTGTCGAGCGTGACGATCCGGCCGGCCGCGCGCCGCACGGGGTCGACGCTGTCGACCGCGTGCGCGCCGACGTCGATCGGCGGCAGGCCGGTCGGCATTTTCCCCGCGACCGCCTCCGGCGTCAGCGGGCGCCGCGCCACCTCGGCGGCCTGGGTCGCCGCGTCGGGCATGTCGCCGGCCGCCGGCGTCTTTACCGGGCTCTTCTCGATCTGTTCCCGCTGCTTTTGCGGGTCAGGGTTCGATTCCGCATTCTGCATCGCACCTCCTGTCCGGCCGGCGTGCGCCGGCTCGAGCCGGCGCCGCCGGTCCTGGAATCGCTACAACGGTCCTTGCAAATCTTTCATGCGCACGGCCGCACACACGCGCGCCACCCGGCGCACGTGCGAAGCCCGCACGGCACTCGATCCGCGAACGGCGCACTTGCGCGCGGCTTGCGCGCCGTCCGCCCAGTCGTTCAGCCGCCCGTCAGCCGCCGCTCGCGCCGCCCGGCGCGGAAGCCGCGCCCGGCATGCTCGCGGCGCCTCCGGCCGCTCCGCTGCCCGGCATGCCCGACGGTGCGGTGGACGGCGCGGCCGACATGCCGCTCGTTGCGCTCGACTCGGAACTCGCCCCGCCGCTGTCGCTCTTCTTCTGGCAACCCGCGCCTGCCGCAAGGCCCGCGATCAGGATGCCGGCGAAGACGGCTCGCGATACATGACGAAATGAATATCGCTGCATGACACCTCCGCTGATGTCGATGTGGATGGAACCCGCTGACGAGCAATTCGCATGCCGCGCCCGGCCGCTTCCGCCGACAACATTCCATTCATTTTTCAAATGACGCCCAGCCGAATATTTAATTTCCCATCATCGCGCCGGCCACCCATACTCGCGAACAAATCCGGGACATAAGGTCCACGGCGGCCGGCCGGCGCAGCGTGTACACGCTGCCGGTTTCGCGCCCCGCACATGGAAGGAGACAACGGCGTGCAACTGGAAGCCACTCACCGCCCGGGCCTCGTGCCCGGCGCGGACGACGCCTCGCATCGAATCGACACGGCCACGCGCGACCACGCGCCGAGCCCGAAGCGGATCGTCGGCTGGCCGGGAACCTTCGCAAAATGACGGGCTGCCGGCCGGCTGCCGCGTCGCGCTCGCGCTCGGGCTCTGTGCCGCCGGGAGGCGTATCGGCATGCGGGACCCAATAGACCCGAACGCCCTGCCCCGCGACGCGTCCGCCGCCACGGACGTGCTCGACGTACTGGATGCACGGCTGATGCGCATCCTGCTCGTGCTGCTGACCGAGCGCACCGTGTCGCGTGCGGCCGTGCGCCTGAACATGTCGCAGCCGGCGACGAGCGCCGCGCTCAAGCGCCTGCGCACGCTGCTCGGCGATCCGCTGCTCGTGCGCAGCCGCTACGGGATGGTGCCGACCGAGTTCGGCGCGCGGCTGATCGAACCGCTGCGCAACGCGCTGCGCGTGATCGACTTCATCCGCATCCAGCAGCCGACGTTCGACGCGCGCACGTCGGTGCGCACCTACCGGATCGGCTGCCCCGACTATCTGAACGTGCTGTTCGTGCCGAAGCTCGTCGCGCTGTTCCGCGAGCGCGCGCCGAACGCGCAGTTCGTGTTCCATCCGCTCGGCGACGGCTTCGACGACGAGCGCGCACTCGCCGACGGCGAACTCGACGTCGTGATCGACAATCGCCCGGCCCGCTCGTCGCGGTTCCGGCAGGACGACCTGTTCGACGACCGCGTCGTATGCCTGATGCGCGCGACGCACCCGCTCGCGCGGCGCGGCGCGATGACAACCGCCGATTTCGCGGCAGCGCCGCAGCTGTGCCCGACGCCGTCGTGGCTCGAAGCGTCCGGCGCGATCGATCGGCAGCTCGAACGCGTGGGTCTGCAGCGGCGAATCGTCGTCACGCTGCCGCACTTCGAACTCGCCGCGCATGCGCTCGTGCGCTCCGACATGATCCTGACCACCACGTACCGGCTCGCACGGCACTACGCGAAGCTGCTGCCGCTCGCCGCCGTCGCGCTGCCGGTCGAACCGCCCGATATCGCATACCGGATGACGTGGAACGAATCGGGATCGTGCGCCGAAGGCGTGCGCTGGCTGCGCGGGCTGGTCGCCGAAGCGACGCGCGGCTGGCTCGACGCCGAGGCCGCGCTGCCGGCGGTTGCAGCGGTTGCGGCCGCAACCGTACCGGCGACGCCCGCGCCGGAGCCGCTCCGTCCGCCGCGAGCACGCAAGGCAACGCACTGCCGCGCCTCGTGCCGGCCGCTCGTCGCACGCGCCGCGCGTCATCAGCGCCACACAACGAAATCGCACTGAACCGCGGGATTGCGCGACGCGCATCCGCGCTGCAGACGCAGATCGACTACGTGAAGCAGCACGGCAATACGCGGCAGGCAATGCACCAGCAGGCGGCGCTGGAGAAAATCAGCGCGAATTGCACGGACGCGGGCCGGCTCGCGCGCGCCGTATGTGGCATCAACCGTGGCGCGAGATCATCAAACATGCCTACCTTCCCGCTACGCATCGCGCATCGGTTGCGCAAGCAACTTGTATGCAACGACTGACGTAACGAGCGCGAGCACGCCGCTCACCGTCAGCGCATCGGCAAACCCGCTCGCGAACGCGACGGGCGCCGCCTGTGCGAGCGCGCCGGCCGCCGACGGCGGCACGCGGTCGAGCGCCTGCGCCAGATCGCCGGCCAGCAGGCTCGACATGAACGGCGCGTCGGCGAACGCGCGCAGGCCGGGTGCGGCAGACAGCAGCCGGTCGAGCCGCGCATGCGTGCTCGCCGCCAGCACCGCGCCGAGCACGCCGACGGCCGTCACGATCGCCGAGAAGCGCGTCGTCGTGCTGATGCCCGACGCCATGCCCGTGCGGTCCGGCGGCACGCACGCCATGATCGCCTTCTGCGTATCGCCGTTCATGATCCCTGCGCCGCAACCCGTCACGAACATGCCGATCGCGACGAGCCGGTAGTCGCCGCTGGCGGTCAGCGCCGCGGTCGCGAGGTTGCCCGCGCCGATCAGCGCGAGTCCGCCCGCCAGCACGCCGCCGGACGATGCGCGCGCGGCAAGCGCCGCGCCGAGCGACGGCCCGGCGATCATCGCGAACGCGAACGGCAGCATCCCGAGGCCCGCGTCGATCGCCGACATCCCGAACGCGTTCTGCAGGTACAGCGGCAGGAACGTCATCATCACCTGTGCGCACGCCGCATAGCCGAACATCGCGAGCACGGCGCCGACGAAGCGCGGCTGGCGGAACAGCGCGAGATCGATCATCGGCCGCGCCTGCCAGCGCTCGGCGCCGATGAACGCGGCAAACAGCGCGACGGCGAGCGCGAGTTGGCCGAGCGTCGCGGCCGACAGCCAGCCGTGCGCCGGTGCGCCGATCAGCGCCGCGATCGCGCACGCGAGCGCTGCGCCGAACAGCAGGCTGCCGGCGGCGTCCACGCGTTTCGCGTGCGGATCGCGCGATTCGTCGATCGCGACGCGCGCGCCCACTGCCAGCAGCGCGCAGACGGGCAGGTTCAGCAGGAACACCCAGCGCCAGCCGATCCATTGCGTGATCGCGCCGCCGACGAGCGGCGCGATCGCCGTCGCGATCCCCATGCACATCCCCCAGATCGCCCACGCGCGCGCCCGTTCGCGGCCATCCGGAAAACGATTCGCAATCACCGCGAGCGCGGCCGTCAGCAGCAGCGCGGCGCCGCCGCCCTTCAGCGCGCGCGCGGCGATCAGCCAGCCGGCCGACGGCGCGATGCCGCAGCCGAGCGACGCGAGAAAAAAGAGCGCGAGCCCCGCGCCCAGCATCCGCTTGCGCCCGAAACGGTCGGCGAGCCCGCCGGCCGGCAACAGGCAAGCGGCGAACGCGGTCATGTACGCGCTGACGACCCATTCGATATCGGCGAAGCTCGCATGAAAACTGCGCGCGATGCTCGGCAGCGACACGGCGACGACGTTCGTATCGAGCACGATCAGCGAACAGGTCGCCGACGCAACGGCAAGCGTCGCGGCGGCCGGCATGCGGGCGCCCGCGTGCGCGGCGGCGGTCGCGCGCGACGCCGGTGAGGACTGGGACATCGGCAACTCCTGAGCAGGATGAACGAGCCGTATGCTAGGCTTGCCCGGTATTGCCTGTCATTGATACTCCGATGCTATTTTATTGACGAAAATTGCAATCATGGACCGGCTCGAATTCCGTCACGTGCGCGCATTCCTGAGCGTCGCGCAGCACCTGCATTTCGCCCGCGCGGCCGACGCGCTCGACATGGCGCCGCCCGCGCTCACGCGGCAGGTCCAGGAAGCCGAACGCGTGCTCGGCGTGCGGCTCTTTCACCGGTCGCGCCGCGCGGTCACGCTGAGCGCGGCCGGCGAGGCCTATCTCGCCGAGGCGAGCGCCGCGTTCGAGCACCTGCAGCGCGGCCGCGAACTCGCCGCGCTGGCCGAGCGCGGCGAACTCGGCCGGATCGAGATCGGCTACGTATCGTCCGCCGTCTATTCGGGCACGCTGCAGCGCACGGTCGGCGCGTTCCGCGCCGCACACCCGCGCATCGAGCTGAACCTGCGCGAAGTGCCGATGGACGATGTCGCGAACCAGCTCGACGCGGGCCGGCTCGACCTCGCGTACGTGCGCCCGCCGCTGCCGCTGCCCGGCGGCCTGCGGATCGTCACGCTGCAGCGCGACGTGTTCGTCGCGGCCGTGCCGGCCGATTCGCGCTATGCGTCGATGGCGGCCGTGCGCGCGGCCGACCTCGCCGACGCGCGCTTCGCGGTACCGGAACAGGAGCGCGGCACGCTCGAAGTCGCACGCCGCGGCCGCTTCGCGCCGGTGATCGCCGCGCGGCCGGGCGGCTTGCTCGCAGTGCTCGCGTGCGTGTCCGTGAACGGCTGGGTCGCCGTGATTCCCGATGCGCTGGCCGGTTGCGTGTCGCTGCCGGGCGTCGTGTACCGGCCGATCGCCGGCAAGCCGATCATGTCGGAACTCGCGCTCGCGCACCGGCGGTTCGAAAAGGCGCCGGCGGTGCGGGCGTTCCTGCGCACGGTTTCGTCGGCCGCATAAGCGGCCCGCGCGCGCCGGGCGTCGCGATCGGCCGCCCCGGCCGTCGCCGCGCGAATATGCATTTCACTATTCGATGTTTGTCGGCCGGAAACCGATTCCGTAACCTGCCCGGCAGCCGCGCCGCACGCGCGCGGATCACCGAGGATATGCCGCCGATGAACCCCTCTTCCGCCACGGCACGCCGCCGCGTGCTGCAGTGTCTTGCCGCCTTCGCCGCCGCGCCGCTCGCCGGCAGCATCGCACTGCCCGCCCGCGCGGCCGGCGCCGACCTGTCGGGCGTCACGCTCGTGCTCGGCGACCAGGCCGGCGGCCTGCGCGCGCTGGCCGAAGCCGCACACGTGCTCGACGACACGCCGTACCGGTTCCGCTGGGCCAATTTCCAGGGCGCCGCGCCGCTGTTCGAGGCACAGCGCGCGGGCGCGATCGATCTCGCGCCGGCCGGCGACCTGCCCGTGCTGACGGCCGCGCTCGGCGATCCGTCGCTGCGGATCGTCGCGTCGCGCGTCGGCTCGCCGGCGTCGCTCGGCATCGTCGTGCAGCCCGACTCGCCGGTCCGCACCGTCGCCGACCTGAAAGGGCAAACCGTCGTCGTGTCGTCCGCGCGCGGCAGCATCTCGCAATATCAGCTGTATGGCGCGCTGCGCGAACACGGCCTCGCGCCGCGCGACGTCGACGTGCGTTTCGTGCTGCCCGTCGATGCGTTCGCCGCGTTCGAAGCCAGGCGGATCGGCATCTGGGCGACCTTCGACCCGTACTACGGCCATGCGGTACGACGCGGCGCGCGCATCGTCCGCGACGGCAGCGGCATCAATTCGGGGCTCGCGTTCCTCACGTCGCCGGTCGACACCCTCGACGACCGCGCGAAGCGCGCGGCGCTCGCGGACGTGCTCGCACGGCTGACCCGTGCGGGCCAATGGGCGCTCGCGCACCCGGCCGACTACGCGACCGTCTATGCGTCGCTGACGCGCCTGCCGCCCGACGCGGCCGCCGACATCGCGCGCCGGGCGGCGCTCGCGCAGCGCAGCCTCAGCGGCGCCGACATCGACGTGCTGCAGCGCGTGGCCGATCGCGCGGCGGCGGATGCGATCCTGCCGCGACGCGTCGATGTCGCGTCGATCGCGATCCGGAATCTGTCCGCCGGATAGAAGGCAGGAGGCGCCGAAAGCAACGAGCGCCGGGCGCTGCAACGCGACGGGCTACGCTCGGCACGGTTTCGACATGTCGAGATCCGGCACGTCGTCGCCGAAGGTCGACGCGACGAGCGTGCGCATCGCGGCGATCAGCAGCGTCGGCCCCGACTGGTTGAACGTGCAGCGCCCGCCCGCGGCCGGCACCGCGCGATGCAGCACGGCCCGCCACGCGCCGCGCCCGCCGTCGCGCTCGAACGCGGCGAACGGCAGCCGCTCGACGAGCTGGCCGCCGTCCGTCTCGCGGATCGCCCGGCATGCGCCGCCGACGGCGCAACAGCCCGCCGCGCAACCCGCGCATCGGTATTACGAATCGCCGATTTCTGCCTACAATGATCGTAACGCCTGTCGTCCGGCCTGCGGTGGACGATAACCGGATCCATACGGTGCAGCGCAGGCCGGATCTCTCGGGGGACGCATGCCCACGCACGCCAGAAAGCCGCTGGTCTCGCTCGTCGTGCCGTTTCACGACGAAGACGAAACGATCGACGCATTCTTTGCCGAAACGCTGCCCGTCCTCGAGTCGCTCGACACGGTCCGCTTCGAGATCGTCTGCATCAACGACGGCAGCCGCGATCGCACGCTCGACCGGCTGCTCGAGGTCATGGCCGGCGATCCGCGCGTGCGCGTCGTCGATCTCACGCGCCGCTTCGGCAAGGAGGCCGCGCTCACCGCCGGCCTCGACGAAGCGGCCGGCGCCGCGGTAATCCTGATCGACGCCGACCTGCAGGACCCGCCCGCGTTGATCCCCGCGATGATCGAGCGCTGGCTCGCGGGCGCCGAGGTCGTTGCCGCGAAGCGCACCGACCGGATGTGCGACCCATACCTGCAGCGCGCGGCGGCCGCGCTCTACTACCGCGTGCACAACCGGCTCTCCGAAGTCGAGATGCCGGAGAACGTCGGCGATTTCCGGCTGATGGACCGTCAGGTCGTCGACGCGCTGCGCGCGCTGCCCGAGCGGCGACGCTTCATGAAAGGCCTGTTCGCGTGGGTCGGCTTTCGCACCGCGATCGTCGAATACACGCGCGCGCCGCGCAGCGGCGGCCGGTCGAAGTTCTCCGGATGGAAGCGCTGGAACTTCGCGCTCGAAGGCATCACGAGCTTCAGCACGGTGCCGCTGCGCGTGTGGACCTACGTCGGCCTCACGTTCGCGATGCTCGCGCTCGTCTACGGCGCGTTCATCGTCGTGCGCACGCTGCTGCTCGGCAACCCGGTGCATGGCTACGCGTCGCTGATTTCCGTCGTGCTGTTCATCGGCGGCATCCAGCTGGTCGGCATCGGCGTGATCGGCGAATACCTCGGCCGCATCTATCACGAGTCGAAGCAGCGCCCGGTCTATCTGGTGCGGTGGCGCTACCGCGCCGAACGGGACGCCGCCGCGCATCCGGCGTCGAAACTGCTGCAGTTCCCGCTCAAGCGCGCGCATGCGGCCCACCGCCGGCCGGCGACACCCGCGGGCGCCGGCCACGCCGCCAGGAAAATCTCCGTCAAGTAACCGGCACGCGGCGCATGGACATTCCCCGGCAATCGATGCGCTCGGCGCAGCGCCCCGTCCGCGCGTGGCTGACGCCCCGACGCGTCGTCGCGTACAGCGCGTTCGTGCTCGTGTTCCACGCGCTGTTCCTGGCGATCTGGGCGTACGTGATCCGCTACACGCCCGGCACCGCCATCGCGAGCCCGGGTGCGGACTACTCGGTGTTCTGGTCGGCGTCGTACGTGATGCTGCACGGCGCGCCATGGCAGGCGTACGATTTCCCGACCTTCTCGCGGCTGGCGGCCGCGCTGTTCCCGTATTTCCGCAGCGAAGGCCTCGTCGCCTGGCTGTACCCGCCCACCTACCTGCTGCTCGTGACGCCGTTCGCACTGCTGCCCTTTGCGATCGGCTATCCGCTGTTCGTCGCGTTCGGCATCGTCGTGTTCGGATTCGCTGCGTGGCGTGTGTCGGGCCTCGGCGCGACGCCCGGCGTGCGGCGCGTCGGCGCGTTCGCGCTGGTCGGCGCCCCGTGCGTGTTCGTCACCGCGATGCTCGGGCAGAACGCGTTCCTGACCGCTTCGTGCGCGGCGCTGGCCGTCTACTGGGCCGACCGGCGGCCGATGTGGGCCGGCCTCTGCATCGGCCTGCTGTCGGTCAAGCCGCAGATGGCGCTGCTGTTCCCGTTCGTGCTGGTCGCCGCGCGCGCGTGGCGCACGATCGCATGGGCCGCGCTCGCCACCGCCGCGTTAGGCGCGTTGAGCGTGCTGGTATGCGGCGTCGAGTCGCTGCGCCTGTTCGTCGCCAACACGGGGCTCGCGCGGGCGCTCATTCTCGAGCATGGCGTGATGTTCTGGTTCGCGTCGCCGACGCCGTTCGCGGCGTTTCGCCTCGCCGGCCTGCCGCTCGGCGCCGCGTATGCCGCGCACGCCTGCGTCGCGGCGACCGCGATCGCGGCCGCATGCATCGTGTGGGCGCGCTCGCGCGACACCCGCGTGCGCGCGGCGGTGCTGGCGGCCGCGACGCTCGCGGCGAACCCGTACGTGTGGCATTACGAGCTCGCGTGGCTCGGCGTCGCGATCGCCTGCATGCTGGCGACCGGCTGGCGCGACGGCTGGCTGCGCGGCGAGCAGGCCACGATCGCGCTGATGTGGGCGCTGCCGCTCTACGAATACCTGAACCCGTGGCTGCAGCTGCCGCAGATCGGCCCGGCCGTGACGCTCGCCGCCCTCCTCGCGCTGCTGCGCCGCGCGCGGTCCGGCGCTCACAGCGCGAGCCGCGGCGGCACGTACACGCCGTAGTACGGCCCGACGCCGGTCGCGACGCCGGTCATCTTCACGCCGGCGACGAAGTGGCCCTGGATGTACTTGTACGTGCCCCCGAGCGACACGTCGATGTGGAACGCCGCGAACGCGACGATCGGCACGTAGGTGCTGGTCGACGTCTGCGTGACGACCGGCAGCACCACGGTCGTGCCGATCGGCACCGACGTGTAGAGCGTCGCCTTCACGCCGGTCGCGAGGTAGATGCTGTCGCCGATATTGAGCGTCGTCGGGTTGCCGGTCACCATCAGCCCGCCCATCGTCGTCGTGTCGGTCGCCGTCGACTGGAACGACGTCCACTGCCCGCCCATGCACAGCGTGCCGTACGTCTGGCCGTTCGTGATCGAGAACTCGTATGGCTGGCCCGTCAGCGGATTGATCAGCGGCTGGTTGGTCGCCGCGTTCCAGTACTGGTTGTACACGCACTGGTCGATCGCGACCGGAAACAGTCCGCCGGCCGCCACCCCGCCCGGCGCGGCCAGCACCGCCACCGCGGTCGCGCTGCCGGACGCGCCGGGAATCCCCAGCAGCCCGCCGAGCAGCAGCGGAATCGAGCCGCCGTTCACGCCCGGCGCGCGCGTCACGGTGACCTGCACGGCCGGCACGTCGTACGCGCCGGGCGTGATGGTCGTCGCCTGCATGGATGCGGGGCTGCGCGTCACGTTCCAGTAGCCGGTGGTCACCGTGCCGGTCGACAGCGCGGCGCCGGCCGCCGAGTTCTGCGCGATCACGCCGTTTGCCGCCGGCGCGGCCTGCGACCAGTTCAGCGCGCCGCCGCTCGGCGACATCATCGCGTCGGCCCCCGCGAGCGCGGCCGCGTCGGCGGCGTTCTGCAACTGGTTGCGCACCGTGGCCACCCACGCGACGTCGATCGCCAGCGCGCCGAACGACAGCAGCGGAATCAGGAACAGCAGGAAGAACAGCGCGATCGAGCCGCGCTGCCGCGCGGGGCCGGGAGCGCGCGTGTCGCCCGCGTCATTCATAAAGCATCACCGAGGTGGCCGAGACCGTCACCGGGCCGGTCAGCGCGCTGAACGCGGAACCCAGCACCAGCCCCGAATACGTGTAGGTCACCGTCACCGTCAGCGCGGTGCCCGACGTCGTGCCGTTCGCCTGGGTCACGGTCACGGCCGGCGTCGTCGGTGTGCCGCCGGTGATCAAGCTGTTCTGCATGTAGGTCTGCGCGACGTTGGCGATCTGCGTCGTGGTCAGCATCGGCACGCGCAGCATGACGCCGGCGCGCGCGGCCTCGCGGCTCGCGTTCGTGATGACGGCCTTGTCGCACAGGATCAGGCTCGTGTCGATGATCCCGATCAGCACCATCAGCAGGAACGGCAGCATCAGCACGAACTCGAGGGACACGACGCCGCGCGCGCGGCGGGCGCCCGTCGCCCCGCGTGTCATTTTGCGGCCCCCGCTCCCGGCGGCGCGACGCCCGACTCCAGCGCCGCGCCCGACAGCGGCGGCGCGCCGCCGGCAGCCCCGCGCGACGCGAGCCGCGCGCGCACCGCCTGGTAGAAGCGCAGGTTGTCGGCCACCGCCGACGCGGGCAGGTCCGCGGACAGCAGCTTCTTCGCCGAATCGGTGTTGCCGAGCACGCCATACGCGAACGCGAGGTTCTGGCGCGCCTGCCACGGCGCATCGGGCAGCCCCGCGACGTCGAGCAGCACGTTCACGCCCTCGCGCGGCCGGTTGCTCAGCACGAGCGACAGCCCGAGGTCGATGCGCAGCCCCTGCGCGTCCGGGTGCGCGCGCAGCGCGTCGCGATACACGGCCTGCGCATCCGCATGGCGCCCCTGCAGGTCGAGCACGGTGCCGAGCCCTTCCGCCGCGAGCGGATGGTTCGGCTGCGCGGCCAGCAGGTCGCGATAGCGCAGCGCGGCTTCGTCGAGCCGGCGCTGCCGCAACGCGACGCGCGCGAGCCCGAGCCGCGGGCCGAGCTCCGCGGGCGACTGCCGCTGCGCTTCGTCGTAGAGGATCCGCGCGCGCTCCAGGTTGCCGGTGCGATAGTTGACGTCGCCGAGCCCCAGCCGCGCCGCGAGCGAATCGGGATGCTTCGCGAGCACCTTCTCGTACAGCGTCGACGCGAGATCGACGTTGCCGCCCGCGAGCGCGCTGTCCGCGATGCGCAGTTCGGCCTGCGGGTCGTCGCTCTTGTGGGACAGCACCGGCCGCGTCTGGACGCCCGGCGCGCCGCAGCCGCCGGCCAGCACCGGCAGCACGGCCGCGAGCGCGAACATGCGTACGACGGATCGTGTCATTTGAATACCTCGAGCAGGCGGATCGCCGCCGGGCCCGCCGCGATCAGGCCGACCGTCGGCAGGATGAACAGCATCATCGGCAGCGTGATCTTCGGCGCGAGCTTCGCGGCCTTTTCCTCGAGCGCGACGATCTGCTCGGTGCGCTCGCTGCGCGACAGGGTCCGCAGCGACTGCGTGATCGGCGTGCCGAACCGCTGCGACTGCGTGAGCGTCGTCGCGAGCGAGCGCGCCGACGCGAAATCGACGCGCGTCGCGAAATGCGTGAGCGTCGCGGATACGTTGCCGCTCAGCGTGAGTTCGTCCGCGCACACCGTCAGCTCGTCGGCGAGCGGCGGGCAGATGCGCGCCAGTTCGTGCGCGACGCGCCGGATGCCCGAAGCGAGACTGTTGCCGGCCATCGTGCAGATCACGAGCAGGTCGAGCGCGTCCGGAAAGCACGCGGCGATGATCCGCCGCCGCCGCCGGATCATCGCGCCGAGCACGTACTCGGGCACGATCACGCCGATCACGAACGCAGCGACCATCGCCAGCGCGCGGATCACGAAGTATTCGCCGAGCCGTGGAATGTACGGGCTGAACACGATGGCGACGCCCGCGAACAGCACGCCGCAGCTCAGCTTGATGCCGATCATCGACGACACCGCGCGGCGGTCGCGAAAGCCCGCGCGCGCCAATTGCAGGCCGAGCTTCACGCGCTGCATCGGGTCGAGCACCGGCAGCCGCTCGCCGAGCTGCGCGAGCCGGCGCGTCAGGCCCTGGCGGACCTCGCCCGGCTGCAGCCGCCCCGCCGCGAGCGACGGCGCGCGCTGCCCGGCCGCCTGCTGCACGCGCATGGCGATGCGCCGGCGCGTGCCGCCGCCGGGCGTGACGAGCGCCACGCCGACGCAGGCGAGCAACAGCAGCAGTTCGAGGCCGCGGGCGGCCAGCATCGACATCGTCATCGCGCGGTATCCAGTCTCGAGATCTTGCGGATCGCCAGCAGCCCGACCGTCAGCAGCCCGGCGGCGATCGTCAGCATCGTGTTGCCGGCGTGCGTCGTGAACAGCAGCATTACATATGGGCGGTTCACGAGGAACAGCGCGCCGATCATCACGAACGGCACCGCCGAAATGATCTTCGTCGTGATCCGCCCTTCGGCGGTCAGCGCGCGGGTCTTCAGGCGGATGTCGCGGCGCGTGCGGATGATGCTCGACAATTCGTCGAGCGTCTCGCCGAGGCTGCCGCCGGTTTCGCGCTGCAGCAGCAGGTAGACGGTGAAGAACGAGAAGTCCGCGATCATCAGCCGGTCCGCCGCCTGCGTGAGCACGTCCTTGAGATCCGCGCCGACCCGCAGGCTGTCGCCCATCGTGCGGAACGTCGAGCGCACCGGCTCGGCCGCGCCGTCGCCGACCGTGCTGATCGCCTGCGTGACCGGAATGCCCGCGCGCACGGCCCGCACGATCAGGTCGATCGCGTCCGGGAATGCTTCGAGAAAACGGATCCGGAAGCGCTCGACCAGCGAGCGGTAGCTGGCGCGCATCGCGAGCAGCGGCAGCCCGATGCAGATCAGCGGACGCAGGATGTCCGGCGGCCCGATCAGCTTCACCGCGACGATCGCCGCGATTGCGCCGGCGATCGTGCTGGCCACGACGATCCGCACGCCGCCTTCGCCGCCGACCGCGCGCACGCGCGTCAGGTGGCGCCGCAGCCACGTGCGCGCGCGGCCCTGCCGGCGTTCGAGGTTGAACAGCGCGACGCCGGAGCCGGCGGACGCGCCCGCATCGCGGCCCGCGAGCAACGGCGACAGGTGCCGCATCCGCTCGCGAATGCGCTGCGCCGGCGTGCGGCGCGCGCGATCGAGCAGCGACGACAGCGCGAGCCCGATCGCGAGGATCACGACGAACGCGCCTAACGCGAACAGGTCGGCGGCCCTCATTGGCGGAACACCTCGGCGAGCGCGTCCTCGACGCCGTAATATGCGGCGCGCGGCGCGAATGCCGGCCGCAGCGACGACGCGTCGAACACGCCCTTGACCGCGTCGCGCGTCGTGTCGCCTTCCTGGCGGAACGCGAACAGGTCCTGCGTGATGACCACCTCGCCCTCCATCCCGACGATCTCGGTGATCCGCGTAACGCGCCGCACGCCGTCGCGCATCCGCTCGACCTGCACGAACAGGTGCACGGCGCTGGCGATCTGGCGCCGGATCGACAGCAGCTGCAGGTTCGCGTTCGCCATCATGACCATGCTCTCGAGCCGGCTGATCGCGTCGCGCGGCGAGTTCGCGTGGATCGTCGTCATCGAGCCGTCGTGGCCGGTGTTCATCGCCTGCAGCACGTCGAACGCCTCCGGGCCGCGAATCTCGCCGAGGATGATGCGATCGGGCCGCATCCGCAGCGCGTTGCGCACGAGGTCGCGCTGCGAGATTCCACCGAGCCCCTCGGTATTCTCCGGCCGCGTTTCGAGGCTGACGACGTGCGGCTGCTGCAGTTGCAGCTCGGCGGCGTCCTCGATCGTCACGATCCGTTCGTGCTGCTCGATGTGCTGCGACAACGCGTTGAGCAGCGTCGTCTTGCCCGAGCCGGTGCCGCCCGAGATCACGATGTTCAGCCGGCACAAACACGCCACCTTCAGCACCTGCAGCATCGGATGCGAGATGTTGCCCTGATGCACCATCCGCGCGAGCGTGATGTCGCGCTTCGCGAACTTGCGGATCGAGATCGACGGGCCGCGCATCGCGATCGGCGGCAGCACGACGTTCACGCGGCTGCCGTCGGCGAGGCGCGCGTCGACCATCGGGCTGCTCTCGTCGACGCGCCGGCCCACCGCCGCCGCGATCCGCTGCGCGACGCTCGTCACGTGCGCGTCGTCGCGAAATTTCAGCGACGTGAGCTCGAGCCGGCCCGCGCGCTCGACGTAGACCTGGTCGGGCCCGTTGACGAGGATGTCGGTGACCGTCTCGTCGGCGAGCAGCGGCTCGATCGGGCCGACGCCGAACATGTCGTTCAGGATCGCGTCGACGATCAGCACCTGCTCGCCGGCCGTGATCTTCAGGCGCTCGCGCTCGACCGTGTGCGCCGCCACCTGCTCGATGCCCGCGCGCACTTCGTCGCGCGTCTTCATCAGCGCCGCCGACATGTTCATCGACGCAAACACCGCGGTGCGGATCGCGTCGAACTTGCCGGAGCGGATCAGCGCCTCGTGGGTGTCGGCGGCCGCGGGCGTGCGGGTTGGCGGCGGCGCGGGCGCGGACGCGACCGCCGGCGCCGGCG
>NZ_JBYSWZ010000018.1:0-184830 GCF_058781685.1 Burkholderia sp. FW306-1C-G01B | reverse complement strand
TCACTCAAAGCTGACAGGAATATGAATCACTTCATAAACCTGACTTACTTTAGTGTGAGACTCTTGATACTTTCGCTTTCTGATCCGAGGATCAGCTCGCCTTCATCAAGCGCCCACACTTATCGGCTGTTAATTTTTAAAGAACGTCGCGTTTCAAACGTCTCGTTTGTTTCGCGTCTCAATCAAGAGAGGCCGAATTATGGTTTTCCCCGACTTCGCCGTCAAGTACTTTTTGAAAAATTCTTGAAACATTTTTTTGACAGGAGGTGGAGCCGGGGATCAACGGGGTTGCAGCCGGTGGCATAGAGGCGGCAACGCGGGTACGCCGGTAGCCCACAAACCGCCCCGCCGCAGCGAACGCAACCTTCCGTCGCTCACCGGCCCACCATCGCCCTCACCACGCCGTCCCGCCGAATCAACCCGTGATACAGCGCCGCCGCAAAGTGCGCGAGGAACGTCGCGAAGAACAGGTAAGCCAGCACCCGGTGCGCGACCCTGAGCCACGCGAACGTCACGGGATCAGCCGAAACCAGAGCCGGCAACTGCACCCCACCGCCCAACGTCACCGGATACCCGCCCGCCGACAGCATCGCCCACCCGATCAACGGCATCGCAACCATCAGCGCATACAGCACGAGATGCGACCCATGCGCGGCAACCTTCTGCCACCACGGCAAGTCTTCAGGCAACGCCGGCGGCTTCGACAAAAACCGCACCACGATCCGCACGCAAACAAGCACCAGCACGGCGATACCCAGCGGCTTGTGCAGAGCCACCAAAACCGCATGCCGCTCGGAGACGGACGAAACCATCCCCACGCCGATAAACAGCATCGCGACGATCATCGCGGCCATCACCCAATGCAGCACCCTCGCCGGCAGACTAAACGTCGTAGAAGTCTTCATCACCGCCCCTCCGAACTCAACTTGGCCACCCCTGCCACCCCAGCCTCTTCACTGGTCCGCCGCAGATACGAATCCGCATAAGCCGCCGACCGCGCCGCCAGCAACGGATCCCCCGACACCTGAATCCCCTGCGGCAGCACCGTCGGGTCGTAATTCACGTCGCGGCACGGCCCGCTGTCCTGCGCCTCCACGCGATCGAGCACGAGCGTCCCCGCATCGATCGTCGTCCGCTGCGCGGGCCAGACCTTCGTCGCGTCGTCCACCGGATCGCCAGGCTCCGCCAAGGTGACCAGCAGCTTCCACTTCTGCGCACCGGCCGCGATGCGCCGCGTCACGTCCTGCTGCAACACGTTCGGATCCGCGGCCGTCGCGACGTCCCCGGCGCCGGCCGTCTGCTCCGGCACGACGCGCCACCTCACCGCCTGCCGCTTGCCGGCTGCATCGACGAAGTAGAACGCATTCAACCCGTAGTAACTCTCGGTGACGTAGCTCGCGCTCGGTTTCGCACCCTTCACCCATTGCAGGAACGCGGCCGTCTCCGGATGTGCGCCGAAAAACGCCTTCGCCTTCGCCGGATCAGGCTTGCCCGTCTTCGGATCGGGCCCGGTCGCCACCGTCAGCTGATAAAACGCCTGCGGCGTCGCCACCGGAAACACGGGCATCGCGTTCATCCCGGTCCGCCATTGCTCGCCGTCGGGCGCGGTGAGCTTCAGCGCGAGGCTGCGGATCGGCACGCTGCTGTCGGGCGCATATGGATTCCCGCCCGGCAGCGCGAATCGCCCTACCACCGGCGTGCGCACCGCCTTGAAGAACGGCGCGACCGAATACGCGCTCGCGGCCCCGTTGCCTTCGAAGTAACCGGTCACGCACACGCCCTTCGCGTGATTGCGCCGGTAGCCCGGATGGACGCCGCTGTTGGTCTGCAGCGCGTCGACGAGCCGCTGCGGGGTTAGACGCGCCGGCGCGAGCCACCCGCCGACATACCCGAACGCGACGGCCACGCCGGCCACCGCGCCGCCGATCACGGCCCAGCGCCACCACCCGCGCCCGGGCTCGCGCTGCGGCGAAGAAGAGGAAGATTGCTTCATGGATACACTCCCGATCGTCAGATCATTGTCGAACCCGCGTAGGACGCCACCCGCGCCACTTTATTCCACGAAAAATTTTTTCCTATGCTTGATGGAATAATCGGCGCCGACCGGCGTCCTACGCGGCATCTCGACCCTTTCGGCAACCGGCCCGGCCATGCCCTCCACCGCCCTCGACGACGAAGCGTTGCGCGAACTCCTCCCCAGGCTGCGACGCTTCGCGCTCTGGCTGGCGCGCGACGTCCACGCGGCCGACGATCTCGTCCAGTCGACGCTCGAGCGCGCGCTGTCGCGCTGGACGAGCCGCCGCGACGACGCGTCGCTGCGCAGCTGGCTCTTCACGATCCTGTATCGGCAGTTTCTCGACGGCAAACGCAGCGCGAAGCGCTACGCGTGGCTGCTCGGCCGCATCCGCGACGATGACGAAGCGCACTGGCCGTCCGCCGAACGCGAATTCGCGGCGCGCGCGACGCTCGAAGCGTTCGGCCGGCTCTCCGACGAGCAGCGCAGCCTGCTGCTGCTCGTCGCGGTCGAGGGCTTCACCTATCAGGAAGTCGCCGACTTGCTCGACGTGCCGATCGGCACCGTGATGTCGCGTCTCTCCCGCGCGCGCCAGGCGCTGCGCCAGCTCAGCGACGGCGAGCTTCCCGCTCCTTCTTTGCGCTTGATGAAGAAATGAACACGCCTCCGAACGAACACGACCTTCAGGCCTATGTCGACGGCCAGCTCCACGACGACGCGCGCGCTGCGGTCGAGCGTTATCTCGCGCTGCATCCGGAGCGCGCGGAACAGGTGAAGCGATGGCAGCAGGATGCGCAGCGATTGAGGGCGGCGCTGGAAAGCGTGCGGATGCCGGCGGACAACCCGGCGCTCGATCCGGCGGCGATTCGTGGACGGCGCGTGGAGCGCACTCGGATGCGGTTCGCGATGGCGGCTTCGCTCGTGTTCTGCGTCGGGCTGGGGACGTTTGGTGGATGGCAGGCGCGCGGGTGGAACGCGGCGCCGGCTGTCGCGCCAATGAGCGATGCGGTCAAGGCTTACCGGATGATGGTGGTCGATCAGACGGCAAAGGTGGATTACCGGCCGACGGGTGCGGGAGATCTGCAGGGGTGGCTCACCAGACGCGTGGGCGTGTCGGCGAAGCTGCCGGATTTGAGCGCGGCGGGGTTCAGGCCGGTCGGCGGACGGTTGTTCACGACGGACAGCGGTGGCGCGGCTGCGATGGTGCTCTATGAGGACGGTGCCGGGCGAACGCTGAGCTTCTATCTCCGGCCGGCGGAATCGGCACATCGGCTGCTGCCGGCCGGGCAACGCGTGGATGGCGCGTTGCTGGCGCGGTATGGGTCGGTGAACGGGCTCAACTATGCAGTGGTCGGGCCGGCCGGGAGTCTTGGGGAAAAGGCGGTCGCGCAGGCGCTCGATCAGCAGACTTGAACGGTACAATGCGCGCCGCGGTGGCGGTCCTCGGTTGCCGCCAGGGCCTCTAATCACGGGGCTTAGCCGGCTTGAGCGTGCTCACGCTCACCACTCGAATGCACAGCGTTTCGAGTGGCTTTACTGGGCGGTTGTCCACATCGAAACGACGTTCGGTGCCCTCACCTTTGAAATCACAGGGTTTTGAGTCGGCGCGGAACGGGATATCCACATCGATCAGGGTCATGCCGCATGCGGCTATCGGTAGGCTCGCTCACCTTTGGTTGGCACAGTGTTTCGGGTTGTTTTGGCGTGCGATATCCACAACCTGTGAGATAACGCGAACACCTGCACCGAATTCGATTACCCTCACCCATTGAATGCACAGGTCTTCGAGTGCTTTGACTTCTCGATATCCACAAGGCATTCAATCACGACGGATCGCGCGAAAATTATCCGCATCATCTGCTCTATTCCGGCAAATCCCTACCAGACAAGACATTCGGGCTGATTCGTGTGGTCGAATGCAAGGTGCTCACCTGTTCGATGCACAGCAATTCGACTGGTTGGGTGTGTGAGTTGTCCACACGTGGCCCGCCGGCAATTGCACGAAACGCGATGCGCATTCCGCAAACGCCCACGTCGTAGAGCAGGCTGCCGTCCGTCCAGTCGTGTGCTTACGCATTCGGATCGGCTTGTAACGGTCCGAATTCGCCGAGATCCGCACCCGGCTTGCGATCCGGGTGCGTACTTACCTTTTGCTCGCACAGCGTTTCGCTCGTTTTGTGCCGCGATTATCCACATACGAAGGCTGACCACCTTCACCGCCTCCGAAGTCACTTGGTCAGATAAACCTTGAGAATTTCACCGGTTTCCGGCGAAACAACATACTCGATCGACGTCCCGAACGGACTCGCGTTGCCGAGCCCGCGCATGCCGGGAGGCATCTTTGCCACGAACGTCACGCTGATGACAGCGCCCTCGGGTTTCGGATCGACCCTGGCAGCGCTTTCGTCCGTGATGCAGATCTCGAAGTTGCGCAGATCCTGCCCGGTCTTCGCAAAATCCTCACGGGCGGGCCTTCAGGCCGAGCAGCGTCGCGGTATTGAGACGGACGGAACATCGGTCGACCGCGCCGAAATTCAGCTTGCTCATGGTGCGCTCCGGACATCACGGGTTCGGGCTCATCCGCAGCACCGGCCGCGGCTCCAGGAAATACTGCGATTCGTCGGGGATGACGCCGTCCGCGTATCGCCGGTCTTCCCATAACAATCGCCAGCGCGTCCGGATGAACAATCCGGTGACATCATTCCGGAGATTCGGCGCACGAATGCCTCGAATGAAATAATTGAAGCAACCGTCGTTGCGCAAACTGCGCTTGCCGATCGGCACGATGCCCAGCCACTTCGGCCACTCGACGGCGACAGGCTCCCAGATGCCGTCGCAAGGCACTTTCTGGCCGGTCTTGATCACCGGGCCAGCAGCTTGCGGAACCTTGGACAGGTCCTCCGGAAACACCGGATACGGAAGCGTGTGGAAGTTGCGCTCATATGCATTCGGGGACAGTAATAGTCTTATCGAGCGCAGTTGTGCGAGGTCGCCGAATCTATCCCCGGGATCGAACGGCGCATGCTCCATCTGGTATTCCGACGCGTGCAGGAGTTGGGCCAGCGCTTCGATCTTCGGCGGGTAGGGGGCAGCCTGCGCGCCGCGGTCCCAGTAGTCGGGATGAGGGAAGAAATACGAGTCTAAAAGGTCATACCGCCTGGACGCGTGCTGCAGCGGCCCACCGCGCTGCCAGACGAGCCGGTTCCCTCGGGCCAGCTCGGACAATCCTCGATCGTAAGCGGCGAGAATCTCGAAGATGATCGGCAAGTGGCCGGCGTGCAATGGCTCCGGATCGTCTTCAGGCCAGGTCTTCACCGCGTTCTCGTATTCGCTCGCGAAGATCGCAAACGCATCGCGCTTGCGTTTCCAGAGCGAATAACTGGTGAGGCGTTGAAGCAGCCAGAAAATCCTGCGCCGCGTCGCGTCATCCGTCATGTCGTACTGCTTGATCGTATCCGTCATCTCTGACCTTCGTTGTTCGCTGTCGATCGAGTCGCTGCGGTCACTTTGCTGTTGGTCGCCTTGGTCTGGATCTCGTCTCCCGCCGCAACCGGTGTACGACGGCATCGAGTGTGTCGAGCCGCGTCAACGAAGAATCGGTCATGTGCCGTGAGCCTGTGCGCCAGGCCTTCGTATCCTGAATGCCGGCGATTCTACAGATACAGCTGCTCGCGCATCATCCGACGCACATCACAGCTTGCCGCATCGTCTATCCGTTCACCGCACGCAGTGCATATCCTGCGCGAAGCACAGTCGCCGGACTGTGCTTATCCAAAGGTGTTAACAGGGTTCGTATACATACGTAGTGATAGTTAACAAGCCCTGTGCCTCACAGTGGATAACCTCCGTAACGCACTGAATTATCAACACGAAGCGGGATGCATAACCATGGGTGCGTCACGTGAACAGCTCCGCGGAGCACAGAACAACTTTTCGTCGATTCACAGCCTCGACGACATATCCTCAATCGCTCCACTGTGAATCCAGAGGCTTGCCGGATGGTTATCCAGAGGGGAATGTGGATAACCTCGCGGCGCGGACACGTTTCGCTGTGACACGAGGCATCGCGCACTCGCAGCAGCCTGCCAGCACACGCGCCCTCGATTCAAAAAATCTTCACGAAGGGGCTTGTGCTCCTCAAAAACCCTCTCTATAATTCGCGGCTTCTTAGGCTCGTAGCTCAGTTGGTTAGAGCACCACCTTGACATGGTGGGGGTCGTTGGTTCGAATCCAATCGAGCCTACCAACGAACAAAATGAAGGGGTCGGCAGCGCGAATTGCCTACAGGCAATCCGGCTCGCCAAACATACAAACGCCACGCGGCAACCTCGCGTGGCGTTTTTCTTTTTCCGGCCGAAACAACGCATGTTGCCCCGATGCGTTGCGCGATCCACGGCATCGCATCCTCATCGACATCCAGATCTGCCGACCAGCAATACGCACCGAGTAGAATCGTGTGCGCATCGAAGCGCGCGCTCCGCAAGCCGCTCGATTTCCAGCGTACCCAAACCGCATCAAAACAACAACGCGCGATCCGCGCGACTGAGAGCAAACGACCATGTCCGAGGTCACGACCACCGCATCGTCCGCGAGCAACGACGAAATCGCCGCTTACGTCGGCAAGAAAGCCGCCTGGTTCGAACGAAAGTGGGAGATCGCCGCATCGCGCAAGAACCGGCAGTCCTGGAACTGGGCAGCGTGCTTCCTGGGCCCGGTCTGGATGGCGTATCGATGCATGTACTGGCAGGCGGCCGCCGTGCTGGGCGTCACGCTCGGCATCACGCTGGTCGAGCTGCTGTACTTCCCGAAATACTTCGAATCGAGCACGCTCGACCCGGTCACCATCGGGATCGCAGTCGCGCTCGGCTGGTGCGGGAACGGCATCTACAAGACGCACGTCGAACGCAAGATCGAAAAGCTGCGTCCGAACGCGACGTCGAACCAATCGTTTCTCGCGCTGCTGGAGGCGCAAGGCGGCACGAACTGGCTTGCGGCGACCGGTTTCGCCATCGCGACGCCGCTGCTCGGTTTCCTGATGATCATGATCCGCAACGTCGTGGTCGCGACGTAGTAACCGCGACAGCCGACGATCGGCAAAGCAGGGCGGAGAAGCAGGAAGAGGCGAGCGAGAAGCGGGCGGAGCGCCATCGCATACGACACGCGATGCGCCCCCGCGCCACACTCAATGCAGATGCTTCAACTTGTCAGGATTCCGCACGACATAGATCGCGACGATCTTCCCGTCCTCGATCTCGAGCGCCGTCGTCTGCAGCTCACCATCCGATTCCAGCGTAACGAAACCCGGCAGCCCGTTGATGAACCCGGCCCGCACGAGCTTCGACGCATGCGTGGCGAACAGCCCGGCCAGGTATTCGTGCACCTTCATCACGCGCTCGAAGCCGAACACCGGCTTGCCTGCGGCCGTGCGCTTGCCACCGCCGTCCGAATGCAGGCTCACGTCCTCGGCGAGCATCGCGCCGAGCGCGCGCATATCGCCGCTGCGCGATGCCGCGAAGAACGCCTCGGCCAATTCGATCCCGCGCTGCTTCTCGACATGAAACCGCGGCCGCGCCTCGCGCACGTGCGTGCGTGCCCGCGCGGCGAGCTGCCGGCACGCGGCCGGGTCGCGCTGGATCGTCGTGGCGACTTCGTCGAACTCGAGGCCGAATACGTCGTGCAGCAGGAACGCCGCGCGTTCGAGCGGCGAGAGCCGTTCGAGCGCGAGCATCAGCGGCAGCGTGACGTCTTCCTGTTCGTCTTCCTCGACGACCGGCTCGGGCAGCCACGGGCCGATATAGGTTTCGCGCTGGTGCCGCGCAGACTTCAGCTGGTCGAGGCACATGCGCATCACCATGCGGCGCAGGAACGCCTCGGGCACGCGCACTTCGATGCGGTCGACGTCCATCCAGCGGATGAACGCCTCCTGCACCATGTCCTCGGCATCCGCGACGGAACCGAGCATCCGGTACGCGACGCGGACCAGCGTGCGGCGCAGCGGGTCGAAGCTCGCGGCCGCGTCGGCCGGTTCTTCGGCGCTGCCCGCGGCCGGATCGAGGTTCGTCATCAGGCCACCATCTTCGCGGCAGCGGCCTTCGCGTCGGCCGGCTCGATCCACAGCCCGAAGCCGACAGCGAGCCGGTTCCAGCCGTTGATCACGTTGATCATCAGCGTGAGTTTCACCTGTTCCTCCTGGCTGAAGTGGTCGTTCAGCGCCGCATAGGCCGCTTCGTGCGCGGCGTGGCCCTCGGACAGCCGCGTGAGCGCTTCGGTCCAGCCGAGCGCCGCGCGTTCGCGGTCGGTGTAGCAGGGCGCTTCGCGCCACGCGGAGAGCAGGTAGATGCGCTGCTCGGTCTCGCCTTGCTCGCGCGCCTCGGCGGTGTGCATGTTAATGCAGTTCGCGCACGCGTTGATCTGCGATGCGCGGATCTTGACCAGCTCGATCAGCGTCGGCTCGAGGCTCCCGGCGACGGCGACCGACACGGTCATCCAGTTCTTCATCAGCGCGGGCGCGGCGGCAAACGGATTGAGTTTCGCAGTCATGGTTCCTTCTCCTTTCGTGTGGGTTCCGGTGATATGACGAGCGAGCCCCCCGCGCATGTGACATCGATGCAAAAAATTTTTGGAAGGGCGCGGGAACGCGGGTCAGCAGAGTGCCGACGACCACGAACGACCGGACGACGTGACAGCGTTTGTCAGACGAGAACCCCACGCGTCGCCGAGCCATCACGATCGCCGCGTGAATGTCATGGGCCGTCAGTAGCCGCAACAGCCGGCATGTGCGTTGCACACCCCCGCAACGCCGCACTCCGGCGCGCATCGAAGGTCTGTCACGCATGCGACACGCGCACGACTAACGCTTTCATTTATCTTTCGATCACGTTTCATCCGCATCCCGATTCGCAGCATTCACATTTCTGGACCATACTGTTCTGCACGGGCAGATGAAGTGAAGCCGCATCAGCGGCCCGGCGCGCGCGCCGGCTGCCCGACGACGCAGCAGCAGGTCGCACGTCAGCCGCGCGCATCACGCGCTAGGCTTTCCCTTTTCCGGCAACGCAACGCAGCGAATTGCGACGTGAACGGTAAACCGATGAGCCTCCTTGCATCACAGCTTCAGCGCCGTTTCCAGGACGTGCGCGCCCATAGCGTCGCGTTGACCGCGACACTGTCCGCCGAAGACCAGGCCGTGCAGTCGATGCCCGATGCGAGCCCGACGAAATGGCACCTCGCGCATACGACCTGGTTCTTCGAAACCGTCGTGCTGATGCGCCGCGTGCCCGGCTACGCGCCGTTCGACGACGCCTTCCAGTTCCTCTTCAATTCCTATTACGAAGCGCTCGGCCCGCGCCATCCGCGGCCGCAGCGCGGGCTGCTCACGCGGCCGTCGCTCGACGAGGTGCACGCGTACCGGCAGCACGTCGACGAAGCGATGCTGCGCGCGCTGGCCGGCGCCGATCCGGCGCTGCTCGATGCAATCGCGCCCGAGATCGAGCTCGGCCTGCATCACGAGCAGCAGCACCAGGAGCTGATCGTCACGGACATGCTGCATGCGTTCTCGTGCAACCCGCTGAAGCCGGCGTTCCGGCCGCGCAACGGGGCCGACGGCGACGCATTGGCTGCGGGCGATGCCGGCGCGCAGCACTGGCTGCACCAGCCGGGCGGGCTCGTCGAGATCGGCCACGACGGCGATGCGTTCTCGTTCGACAACGAACGGCCGCGCCATACGGCGCTCGTACGGCCGTACGAGATCGCGAACCGGCTCGTGACGAATGCGGAATTCGCGGCGTTCGTCGCCGACGGCGGCTACACGCGTCCCGAATACTGGCTGTCCGACGGCTGGGCCACGGTCCAGCGGGAAGGGTGGCAAGGGCCCGCGTACTGGATGCCCGACGACGACGATGCGGCCGCCACGCGCGTACGGCGCACGTTCGGCCTGCACGGCGTCGAACCGCTCGCGCCCGATGCACCGGTGTGTCACGTGAGCTTCTACGAAGCGGCCGCGTATGCGGAATGGGCCGGCGCGCGGCTGCCGACCGAGTTCGAATGGGAAGCCGCGTTCGCTGCTGAAGGCATCGTGCAGATGCTCGGGCACGTATGGCAATGGACGCGTTCGTCCTACGAGCCGTATCCGGGCTTTCGGCCGCTCGCGGGTGTCGCGGCCGAATACAACGGCAAGTTCATGGTCGGCCAGCAGGTCCTGCGCGGCAGCAGCATCGCGACGCCGCCCGGGCACGAACGGCCGACGTACCGCAATTTCTTTCCGCCGGCCGCGCGCTGGCAATTCACGGGGGTGCGACTTGCGCGAGACGTCTGATCTGACGGCCACGAGCGGTGGCCAGCAACCCGCCCGCGAATCGCGGCCGAGCGCGTTCGAGCGCGACCTGATCGACGGACTGTCGCGCACGCCGCGCAGCATACCGCCGAAATACTTCTACGATGCGGCCGGCTCCGCGCTGTTCGACCGCATCTGCGAACTGCCCGAGTACTACCCGACACGCACCGAGCTCGGCATCCTGCGCGATCGCGCGGCGGAGATCGTGCGGCGCGTCGGCCCGCATGCGGACATCGTCGAATTCGGCGCGGGCTCGCTCGAGAAGATCCGCGTGCTGCTCGACGCGTTCGCGGGCAACTACGCGAACGCGCCGGCGCGCTACGTGCCGGTCGACATCTCGGCCGACTACCTGCACGGCGCAGCCGCGCGGCTGCGTTCGGCCTATCCGTGGCTCGACGTCGCGCCGATCGCGGCCGACTACACGAAGGCCGAGCAACTGGCCGAGCTGAGCGCGACGCCGCAGCGGCGCATCGGCTTCTTTCCCGGCTCGACGATCGGCAACTTCTCTCCGGAAGAGGCCGACGCGTTCCTGCGCGACGCCGCGCGGCTGCTGCGCGGCGGCGGCTTGCTGGTCGGCGCCGATCTCGTGAAGGACGAGCGCACGCTGCATCACGCGTACAACGACGCGCAGGGCGTGACCGCGCAGTTCAACCTGAACCTGCTCGTGCGCGCCAACGCCGAGCTCGGCGCGGACTTCGATCTCGACGCGTTCTCGCATTGCGCTTTCTACGACCGCGAGCGGCAGCGCATCGAGATGCATCTCGTCAGCGACATCGCGCAGACGGTGCACGTGCGCGGCCATGCGTTCCGCTTCGAGGCCGGCGAGCGCATCCACACGGAGAACTCGCACAAGTTCACGATCGACGGCTTCCATGCGATCGCGCGCCGCGCGGGATTCGAGCCCGATACCGTGTGGACCGACGCCGACAACCTGTTCAGCGTGCACTGGCTGCGCAGCGTCGACGATATCCGCGCGTAACGCGCGCTCCGGCGAACCGCTCGCGCACGGTGCGGGCGGTTCGTACTCCGGGCACGCCGAGCGCTCCGATCGCCCGGTTTCGTGCCGAAAATCCCCTTTTTACCGGCTCGATGCGCCGTTGCAACGGCATTTTGAATCCGGCCTCTCCCTTGTCCGGTAAGGCTTCGAGGATCGCCGTAAACGCCCGTTACCGGTCTCGCATACCCGTTTCACCTGTGTCGGCGCCCCGTGCCTAGACTCCGAACCGTATTCACATGAAGCACGACACGTGCAGGGAGTCGCGAGATGAGCAAGAAACTTATTCTCGGTGCAGTTCTCGGTGTAGCGGCGCTGGCAGCTTCGGGCGTCGCATCGGCCCACGTCGACCTGTCGGTCGGCATCGGCGTGCCGGGCGTCTACGCGGCGCCGGCGCCCGTCTACGTGGCTCCGCCTCCGCCGGTCATGTATGCACCGGTCGGCTACCGCGGCGACGGTTGGCGCGATGGCTGGCGTGAGCGCGAATGGCGCGAACACGAGTGGCGTCGCCGTGAATGGCGCGAGCACGAGTGGCGCGATCGCGGCGGCTGGCGCGGCGGCCGCTGGGATTAAGCGGTTCGAATAATCGATACAAGAGGAGTGTGAACGCATGATGCCCATTCGACACATCAGGCTGTGCGCCACCGCCGTCATCGTTGCGCTCGCAACGATCGGCAGCGCGCACGCGGCGGACTGCATGAAGGGCGCGGTGGTCGGCGGTGTTGCCGGCCACTACGCCGGGCACCACGCCGTCGCCGGTGCGGTCGGCGGCTGTATCGTCGGCCACCACATGGCGAAGAAGCACGCGCAAGAGCAGGCCGCGCAGCACAAGGCTGCCGCGCAGGGCATGCAGCCGGCGCAGTAAGCACAATCGTCACCGGGGCGGCGCTGCGGCGCCGCGCCCGCCTGCTTCGTTTCCCCGTTCACGCATGACAGGATGGCGGCGCCATCCGGATTGATCTGATGAATGCATGCCGCGCGCATCGTTACGATCATTTACAACGTGGTGTGGCGCGAATCGTGCGCGTTCCTAGAATGCAATCACACAAACGCGCTCCAGGGAGCACAAGATGAAAACTCAACGATATCTGTCCGTACTGACGGCCGCGCTGCTCGCGCTCGGCACGGTTTCCGCGTATGCGGCCGCCGGCGGCAACGGCGGTGGCAACGGTGGCGGTCATGGCGCAGGCGGCTCCGGCGGTAACGCGGGCGGCATGTCTGGCGGCCATATGAGCAGTTCGGCGCTCAGCAACTCGAACGGCATTCATGCGGGCGACCGCGACAAGGGCCTGGCGCGCGCGGCCGACCGCTCCGATACGATCGCCGATCGCGCCGGCGTGCAGCCGGGCCAGGGTCACACGCACGGGCATACGCACGGCCATACCGCGCATGCGTCGACGTCCACGCATCATTCGCATCGCAACGCATTCGGCCGCACGCTGTAAGCACGGCGCGCAAATGCGATGGAAGGGCGCTTCGGCGCCCTTTTTCATTGCGGCAACGCCACGCCGCTGTCGCGCGAAAACATCGTGCCGACCCGATTTGCAACCAGCCGTAACCGCGCCGCAAACGCGCGAGAATACGAATCGCTTTCACGCGGATAACAAACGGGAAATCGACGCCGGTAGCGGGCATCGCACGGGTGCCGGCGCACGGCCCGATCCACGAAAAAAACTGCGCCTCGTGAGCCGTTTGCGCGGCAGATCGATCTACTCGCTCTGCGCGACCCTCCGAGCCCGTTCCTGGAAAAACAAAACCCCACGCTCCGAAAAACGTGGGGTTCGTCAGCAGTCTGGGGCGGCTCGTCGCCGCCGTTCGTTTCAGCGCCCGGCGCCCGCCAGCGGCGCCGCGGGCTCGAACAACGCGTCCGCGTGCCTGACGCGCACGAAGCGCGCCGCGCCGTCGCCATCCACCAGCGCACGGAAATGCGCTTCGCCGCACGCGAGCTTCGCGCGCTCGTGCTCGCTCGGCACGTTGCCGTCCGCATTCGGCGTATCGACGACGAAGTACAGCCGCTCGCCGCCGTCCTGTTCCGCGAGCACGGCCCAGTCCGGGTGATAGCTGCCGAGCGGCGTCGGCACGCGGAACCACGCGGGCAGCTTCGCGTACAGCTTCACGCCGTCGTGCGCTTCGAGCGCGTCGGCGAACGCGCGCTCCGCGTCCGTCTCGCACACGACCGATTCGTGGATCGACTTCCGCGCATCGGGCCGCAGGTTGCGCAGATAGCCGGTCAGCGCCTCGCTCTCGAACGATTCGAGCGCATGGACGTGGCGCTCGCCGAGCTTGCGGTACGCGATGCCCGCGACGAGCGCGAGCCGCTTGCAGCGGTTGATCGCATCGGCCGCGACCGCGATGAACTGCTGCGGATTCACGCGGAAATCGTCGAGCCGGCCGCTGTCGGCCAGGATCGTCGCGAGCGAACGGCGCGTCAGTTGCGTGCGGTCCTGCAGTTCGGTGAGCAGGTCGGGCAGCGGCAACTCGCCTTCGTCGATCAGCACCGTGCCGGCGCCAGCCACCTCGATCGCCTCGATGCCGGCCTTGCCGATATCGATCTCGGCCTTGCGCCACTGCAGCCGCGCACGCGCGATGTCCGGCGCATCGTGCAACGCGGCCGCGCAGTCGCGCACGAGCTTCGCGTTGTCGAACTCGACGCGATACACGGTGCGATGGCGGATACGGTCCCACAGCGCGCGGAAATCCTCGCCGAACACCACGGCCTTGCCCGACGCATCGCGCCGCAGCGCGATCGCGCGGCGTTCGTCCGCATTGCGCACCGCGAAGCGGCCCGACAGCTTGCGCAGCGTCGCGACGATCGGCGCACGCAGCATCTCGAACGCATCGGGCAGCACGAGCGCACTCTGGCGCAGCGCATCCTTCAGCCGGTCGAGCACCTTGCCCTGCGCGTCGACGTAGCCCTGTTCGTGCAGATGGTTCCACAGCACGCGCGACAACTCGATGCCGAGCGCATGCGCGGGCCCGTCGCCTTCCTGCACGGGCAGCGCCGCGAACTGGTGCTCCTCGACGATCCCGAAACGGATGCCCGTATCGGCTTCGATTTCCTTCTGCAGGTTCTCCGCGAACGACTCGTAGCGCTCGGTCGCGATCACGGTGAGCGTGTTCACGCCCGCGTCGCGCACGCGTTCGCCGTCCTGGTCGACGGCGAGGCGCAGCCCGCGGCCGAGCGTCTGGCGGCGCTCGCGTTCGGTCTGGATGTCGCGCAGCGTGCAGATCTGGAACACGTTCGGGTTGTCCCAGCCTTCCTTCAGCGCCGAGTGCGAGAAGATGAACTTCAGCGGCGTGTCGAACGACAGCAGCGCTTCCTTCTCGCGCATGATCAGGCCGTACGCGCGTTCCGCATTCTCGCGGGCCGCGGCGCTGCTCTCGCTCGTGTCGGTCCAGCCGCCCTTGCGGTCGATCGAGAAGTAGCCGTTGTGCGCGCGCCCGATTTCGAGCGCGACGTCGACGCCGTCGAACAGCGCACGATAGGCCGGCACGCGCGCCGCGCGCGCATATTCCTCTTCGAAGATCAGCGCGTAATCGCCCTTCACGGGCATCCCGTTCTCGTCGTAGCGGCGATAGCGCTCGACCGAATCGACGAAGAACAGCGACAGCACCTTCACGCCGCGCTCCGCGAGGCGCAGCTCCTTGTCGAGATGCTCGCGGATCGTGCGGCGGATCATCTCGCGCTGCACGGCGAGCGTGTCGATGTCGCCGAACGCCTCGCCGAGCGACAGGAACGCCTCGCCTTCCGGATGGCGCAGCTCGACGTATTCGGCGCCCTTCAGCGCATGCACTTCGCCGATCCGCAGCCCCGCGTACAGCGCGCGCTTGGTCAGGCGTTCGAGATCGTCGCCGTCGGTGGCCGACACGATCTGGCGCTTCACGCCGGCCGCCGTCGCGACGTCGAGCTCGACGCGCGCGCTGATCGCGCCGCGCCGGTTCGACACGCCGACGAGCCGCAGGTACGGCTTGTTGTGCGCATCCTCGACGATCGCCGACGCGATCTCGATCTGCTTGACGAGCTTGCGCTCGTACGCGTCGACCGCGTCGAGCCGGTACACCATGTGGTGACGGTCGACGTGCGTCGCCGAATAGCGCAGCGTGCAGAGCGGCGCCATCGCGGCGAGCGCTTCGCGCCCGCGCCCTTCGAGCCCGCCGTCGACGCTCTGCGGCTCGTCGACGATCACGATCGGCCGCGTCGCGCGGATCAGGTCGATCGGCTTCTCGCCGCCGGTCTTCTCGCTGTCCTTGTAGAGGTTGTTGATTTCCTTTTTATTGATCGCGGCAACCGTCATCACCATGATCTGGATCGCCGCGCTCGCCGCGAAGTGGCGCACCTGGCCGAGCTTCGCCGAGTCGTACAGGAAGTAGTCGTACGGCACGCCCGCGTACAGCGCGCGGAAGTGATCCTCGGTGATCGCGAGCGTCTTGTGCACGCCTTCCTTGATCGCGATCGACGGCACGACGATCACGAACTTCGTGAAGCCGTAGCGGCGGTTCAGCTCGAAGATCGTGCGCAGGTACACGTAGGTCTTGCCGGTACCGGTCTCCATCTCGACGGTGAAGTCGCGCGAGCCGGGCAGGCCGGACGGCGGCAGCCCGCCGCGCAACTGCACGTCGGCGAGATTGCGCGCGAGCGCGTCGTCGGTCAGCGACAGCCGGTTGCCGACGCCCTGTTCCGATACCGCGAAGCCGAGCGAGCCTTGAGCTGCGGCCGTAGTGCCGGGCGCGGCGTTCGCGAGCACGCTGAAGTCGCCGCGATACGATTCCTGGCCGCGAAACAGGTCGCAGACGGCGTCGATCGCGTCGCGCTGGTAGTCGAGATCCGCTTCGAAATGCAGCCGCATCACAGGCTCCGCACGCGCTTCACGCCGTGCTGTTCGAGCAGCGCGGCGAGATTGAGCTTCGCGACGTCGTCGACGAAGCCGCTGTCGCGGAACAGGCACGTCACATCGTGCGACGCGCCGGTCGCGTCGAGCATCCCGACGATGCCGTCGGCGAGCGGGCCCGCGTCGTCACGCGAGATGCGTGCGTCGAAGCACGCGACGATCGAGCGGCCGATCAGGTGCACGGCCTTGCCGGCGATCTGGTGATGCTCGACCGGCGTGCACAGGTCGAGGCCGAGCTTCAGCGTCAGCTCGGCGAGCAGATCGTCCTCGGTGCGGCCGGTCTTCACGTGCTCGACGGACGCGAACAGCGCATGGTCGAAATCGTCGCGGCGCGGGTCCCATTCGATCACGTTGGTCGTGTCGAGCCGATACACGCGGAAGCCGAGGTCGCCATAACTTTCCGGATAGTCGCGCGCGACCTGCTGCGCGGCGCGGCGCAGGCGCTCCTTGGTGATTTCGGCGAGCGTCGCGGGCTTCTTCAGCTTCGTGCAGAAATCGGCCGCGCTCTGCTGCGTCTTGTCGCGGCGGTCGAGCGCTTCGGGCAGCTGCACGAGCACGTAGCGGCGTGCGCCGCCGTCGGTCGCGTTCACCTGCATCACCGCGTGGCCGGTCGAGCCGGAGCCCGCGAAGCAGTCGAGCACGATGTCGTCGCCGCGCGTGCACCAGCCGATCACGGCCGCCGCGAAATCGACCGGCTTCGGCTGGTCGAACGGGATCCCGAGCGTCTTCAGCAGCGCGTCGTCGGAGCCCGCGAACGGCAGCACCGACGGCACGTTCTCGTACATGTTCTCGTCGAGGTAGTAGATCCGCTGCGGCTGCGTGCTTTCGTCCGCGCCGAATTCGATCTGGCCGCGCTCGATCAGCGCCTGCATCGTCGCGGGCGGGTTGCGCCAGCCGCGCGCCGGCATCGCGCACGGCTTGCCGGTGACCGGATGGATCAGCGGCGTGAAATATTCTTCCGGCGCCTTCTTCTTGTTCGGCCATGCCATCGACACGAGGCGGTATACGCGGCCGTCTTCCGACAGCCGGTCGTACATCACTTCGCCGCCGGACAGGTTGGTCTGCGCCTTCATCCACGCGCGGTATGCCTTCTGCGCATCCTTCGGGTTGCCGCTGCGGTACACCGCGTCATGCGCGGCGTCGAGCATGCGCTGCGCATTGCGCTTCGGGCGCTTGAGCGGCGCCTGTTCGAGCAGCGTCTCGGCATTGCGTGCGAACAGCACCAGCGATTCGTGCTGGTACGCGACGCCGCGCGCGTCGCCCTTCGGGTTGCGCTTGTCCCACACGGCGACGCCGAGCTCGTTCTCCTCGCCGAAGATCTCGCGCAGCATCAGCACCAGCGCATGCACTTCGTGCTCGTCGATGTGCACGGCGATCAGCCCTTCGTCGGACAGCAGCGCGTGCGCGAGCTTCAGGCGCGGATACATCATGTTCAGCCAGTCGGTGTGGAACCGGCCGTTCGCCTCGGTGTTGGTGCTGCGCTTCGCGCCGCCCTGGGTCTGCCCGGTCATCGCCAGGTAGTGGCGGATGCTGTCGCTGAAGTCGTCCGGATAGACGAAATCGCTGCCCGTGTTGTACGGCGGGTCGATGTAGACGAGCTTCACCTTGCCCGCGTAGCTCTTGTGCAGCAGCTTCATCACGTCGAGGTTGTCGCCCTCGATCACGAGATGACGCGTGTCGTCCCACGCGACGCTGTCGTCGGGGCAGGGGCGCAGCGTGCCCGTCGACGGCGTGAGCGCGGCCTGGCGCGCGCTGCGCTTGCCGTGCCAGTGGAAGCCGTAGCGCTCGTCGGCGTCGCCGACCGTGCGTTCGCCGATCAGCGCCTTCAGCACGTCGACGTCGACCGACGCGCCGTCGGGGCCTTCGGTCACGAGTTCGGGGAACAGCGCCTTCAGGCGCGCGACGTTGTCGGCGGTGAAATCCGTCGACATCGCCTGCGGGCTGGCCGCATCGAGTTTCTGCATCGTCTTTTCCATCGGAGCCCGGCCGCGCGCGCCAGGACGTCGGGCGCGCTCACGGCACCGGCGGCAATGGCCGCCCGGGCAAACCCGAAACGCTAGCGAGTCGGTCGGCGCAGGTCAAGCGCCGATGTGGGCCGGGCGGGTGCGCATCGGCCGCGATCGCCCGCCGGACGGGCCGCAAGCGGGTTCGGGCCGGTTGTCGCCCGGGCCGGCCGTCGGCCGCTTCGCGGGCGTCGCGCGGCACCGCGGAAAGGACGAAAAAAAGGGCACGGTCGGCGCAAAGCGCCGGCGTGCCCGCATGGAGAAGAATCCCGGACGGAGGGAACGGCGGGGCGCGATGGGCCCCGCTTCCGGTCAAAAACGCGTACGGATGCCCGAAGTCAGTTCGAGCTGGTTCTTCGCGCCGAACGTCGACGCCGCCGTGTAGCCGCCATGCAGCTTCATGTAGTCGCCGGCCAGGTACACCTCGGTGCGCTTGCTCAGGTGATAGAACACCGACCCGTAGATCGTCTCCTTGAAGCCGTTGGCGACGCCGTTGGTCAGGCTGAACGCGCCGAGGTTCGCGTTCGGCGTGAAGCCGTCCGCGTTGTTCGCGGCGTTCTTGACGCGCATCTGCTGGTAGCCGAGTTCGTAGTCGAGCGCGCCCTTCGGCGCGATCTTCATCGACACCGTCCACGAATCGTCGTGGCGCTGGCCGAGCGAGCCCTGGTCGCCGTTGTAGCGGAAGTAGCCGGCATTCAGGCGCACGATGTCGAACGTGTAGTTGCCGCCGACCGAGAACGTCTGGTTCCTGAAGCCGCCGTGGTTCACGTGGTTGTAGAAGCCCGACACGTTGAACGGGCCGCCGTTGTAGCCGAGCGCGACCTGGTATGCGGAGCCGGTGGCGAACTGCGTCGAGTTGCTGAACTGGTAGCCGGCGCTCGCGAAGATGCCGTTGCCGAACAGCTTCTTCCACGCGATGCCGTTGTTGTAGCGCGTGCCGGTCGGGCCGGCTGCGTAGAAGATCATCTGCTTGAAGTTGTTCGAGTTGGTCCAGCCGCCTTCCTCGGTCGACAGCTTCGCGGAGCCGTACGGGTCGCCGTAGATCGCCGCCGAGTCGCGCGCGATGGTGTTCTGGAAGCCGGCCGTCAGCTTGCCGAAACGTTCGTCCTCGACACCGACCCACGCGTCGCGGTCGAAGATCTGGCCTTCGTCTTCCATCTGGCCGTTCGCGACCACGAATTCGCTTTCGAGGCGGAAGATGATCTTCGTGCCGCCGCCGATGTCTTCGGCGCCTCGCAGGCCCCAGCGGCTGCCGCTGAACCACGGCTCGCCTTCGTTGCCCATGCCGATCACGTGCTTGCCGTTCGCGTCGGCGTGGGTCCGGTAGGTCGGAAAGCTCAGGTCCATCAGGCCGTAGAGCTGCACGCTCGACTGCGCATGCGCGTGGGTGCCGGCGCACAGGCCTGCCGCCGCGATGGAAAGGGCAAGGGTTTTTCGTTTCAAGATCGTCTCCTCCGAGCTGCCGTATTGAAATCTGGTCGTTGGCAGTACGTAATGTATGCCGACTCTTGTCGGCCACAGCGAGAGGGCCGACGCGTAGCATCGTAGAGGGTGCAATCCTTCACGGCGCTTTCCCCGACGCAAGAATCGGATCGGTGAAAACACCGAACGCGCAACAATCGCGGATGGTGCAGGCGTGCGGACACGCGCCCGCCGGGTTTCCGGTGACGTTTCGTGCTACGAATCGATGTTCGAGGGCGAGGAGGAACGCCCGTCAGTCGTGCGCGCTTTTCGCACGCAGGATGTAACCGAGCCCGCGCAGCGTGATGATCTCGGCCGTGCTGCCCGCGAGATGCTTGCGCAGCCGGTGGATGTAAATGTCGATCGCGTCGGCGCTCGGCTCGTCGTCGAGCGCGAACACGCTGTCCATCAGCCGCGCCTTCGACACCGTCTTGTTCTGCTGCAGCATCAGCGTTTCGAGGATCGCGTGCTCGCGGCGGCGCAGCGCGAGCACCGTTTCGCCGCAGCGGAATTCGCGCGTGCCGAACGCATAGACGAGATCGCCGCACACGAGCTGCGTCGTGCCGACGCCGGCCTGCCGGCGGATCAGCGCGCGAATCCGCGCAACCAGCTCGCGCGACTCGAACGGCTTCACCACGTAATCGTCGGCGCCCGCGCCGAAGCAGTCGACCTTGTCGTCGACCGAGCCATGCGCGGTCAGCATCAGCACCGGCACGTTGTCGTTGCGGCGCCGCAGCCGCGCGAGCACTTCCTTGCCGCTGATGCCGGGCAGCCGCATGTCGAGCAGCACCGCCTCGTAGCGTTCGGTCTTCAGCACCGTGTCGGCGCGCTCGCCGTCGCCGACGCTGTCGACCGCGAAATCCTCGCCGCGCAGCAGGTTCACGATCCAGTGCGCGAGTTCGGCGTTGTCTTCGACCAGCAGGAGTTTCATGGGGACATCTCGTCAATCATAGGCGGGCAGCCGTACAGTCACGACAATACCGCGATTGCCGGGCCCCGGCGCGAGCGACACGCTGCCGCCGTGCGCCTGCGCGATCTCGCGGACGATCGCGAGCCCGAGGCCCGAGCCCTCGGTGTCGGCCGACACTCGGTAGAAGCGCTTGAACACGTGCGGCCGCGCCTCGGCTGGAATACCGGGGCCGTTGTCGACCACGTCGAGCACGATCGCGTCGCCGTCGCGCCGCGCGGCGACCGTCACGCAGCCGCCCGGCTGCGTGTAGCGCACCGCGTTGTCGACGAGGTTCATCACCAGCGCGGTCAGCAGGCTGTCGCTGCCCGCGACGTCGAGCCGCTCGCCGAGATCGGCGCCGAGGTCGATGTCGCGCCGCTGCGCGAGCACGATCGTTTCCTCGAGCACGCTCGACACCACGGCCGCGAGATCGACGCGATGGGTCAAGAGCGTCGACGGCGTCGCTTCCGCATGCGCGAGCAGCAGCAGCTTGTCGGTCACGTCGGCCATCTTGCGGCTGCTGCGCTGCATGCTGTCGAGCACCGACGCGAGTTCCGCATCGTCGTGGCCGCGCCGCTGCGCGTACTGGATCTGCGTGTCGAGCACCGCGATCGGCGTGCGCAGCTGGTGCGCGGCGTCCGCGATGAATCTGCGCTGCGTGGCCGTATGCGTGTTGAGCCGCGCGATGCACTGGTTGATCGCGTCGACGATCGGCCGCAGCTCGTGCTGCAGCCGCTCGGGGCGGATCGGCTCCAGCTCCATCGGCCCGCGGTCGGCGACATCGTCCTTCAGCTTCATCAGCGGGCGCAGCTCGAAGGTGAGGCCGAGGTAGACGAGCACCACCGCGAGCATCAGCATCAGCGACAGGCGCACGAGCTGCGGGCGCCAGATCGTGTCGATCATCGCGTTGCGCGAACGCACCGTCTTCGCGACGACGACCGTGACCGTCTCGATCTGCCCCTCGTTGTAAAGCTGGCGATCGTAGGCCGCCGCGCGCAGCGGCACGCCGTCGAGCGCCGTGTCGTACAGCGTCGGCTCGACGCCGTGCCGCGCGGGCATGTCGAGCGCCGGCGTGCCCGCGAGCAGGCGGTCGTGGCCGTCGATCACCTTGTAGAACACCGAATCGCGTGACGGCGATTCGAAGATCTCCAGCGCAGCCGGCGGCACGTCGGCCGCCGGCCGCCCGTTGCGCCATTCGATGTCCTCGCCGATCGTGCGCGCGGACGCGACGAGCGCGCTGTCCTGCACGAGCCCGGCCGTGGTCCGCGCGGTGTCGTACGACATCGCGCCGGCGATCAGCACGAACACCGCGAGCGGCAGCAGCAGCCACCACAGCAGCCGTCCGCGCAGGCTGTGCGCCATCCTGTTGCGCTCCTTCTCCGAAATGCCGAACCGCGCCGGGGTCGCCGGCGCGGTCGGGAGTGTCATGTCAGGCGTCCGGACGCTGCGTTCAGAACGCGGCGGGGCGCCACTTCAGGAGCCGCTTCTCGAGCCAGGTCAGCAGGTAGTCGGCGGCCAGCGCGACCACGGCCAGCACGATCATCGCCGCGAACACGCCGCTCGCGTTGAACGCGCCCTGGGCGGTGGAGATTAGCAGGCCGATGCCCTGCTTGGAACCCAGGAATTCGCCGACGACCGCGCCGACCAGCGCGAAACCGAAGCTCACGTGCAGGCTCGCGAGAATCCAGCTCAGCGCGGACGGGATCACGACCGCCGTGGTGATCTGCCGGCGCGACGCGCCGAGGATCTGCGCGTTCGCGATCAGGTAGCGGTCGGCTTCGCGCACGCCCTGGAACGCGTTGCCGAACACGACGAAGAACACCATCACGACGGCCAGCGCGATCTTCGACGCCATCCCGAGGCCGAGCGCGATCACGAAGATCGAGCCGAGCACCACGCGCGGAATCGAGTTCGCGATCTGGATATACAGGCCGAACACGTCGGCCATCAGCTTGTTGCGGCCGAGCACGATCCCGCAGATCACGCCGGCGACCGAGCCGATCACGAAGCCGATGCCGGTTTCCTCGAGCGTGACCCACACCTGCGTGAGCAGCGGGCCCTGCGACGTGCCGTTCGCGAACCAGTCCTGGAGCTGCGCGAAGATCAGCGACGGCATCGAGAAGAAGAACGGATCGATCCACTTCAGCCGTGCGGCGAGTTCCCACCCGCCCAGCACGAGCACGAGCACGGCGATCCGCAGCGTGACGATCAGGTTGCGCCGGCGGCGCAGCCGGCGTTGCGCGGCGCGCTCGTCGTCCTCGAGCGTCGTCGCCGGAAGGGCGGTGGGGGGAAGCGTCATGTCGGTCATGCTCCTGTCCTTGCTGTTCTTGTCGTGCGGCGTATGCGTCAGCCGATCTGCACTTCTTCGCGCAGGTCGTGCCAGATGTCCTTGGAAATTTCGATGAAGCGCGTGTCGTAGCGAATCTCCGACGTGACGCGCGGGCGCGGCAGGTCGATCTCGTACACGTGCTTGAGCGTCGCGGGGCGCGCGGTCAGCACGAACACGCGGTCGGCGAGCGCGATCGCCTCTTCGAGGTCGTGCGTGACGAACACGACCGAGCCCTTGTTCGCCGACCAGAGCTGCAGCAGTTCGTCCTGCATCAGCGTGCGTGTCTGCATGTCGAGCGCGGAGAACGGCTCGTCCATCAGCAGGATTTCCGGCTGGTTGATGAAGGTCTGCGCGAGCGCGACGCGCTTCCTCATCCCGCCGGAAAGCTGGTGCGGGTAATGCTTCGTGAACTTGTCGAGGCCGACCTTGCGGATCCATTCCTCGGCCTGCGCATACGCGACGTCCTTCGAGCGGCCGCGAAACAGCGGGCCCGCCGCGACGTTGTCGATCACGTTGCGCCACGGGAACACGGCGTCGGCCTGGAACACGAAGCCGATGCGCGGGTCGATCCCGTCGACCGGGCGGCCCATCACGCGCACTTCGCCCGACACGGGCTTGAGCAGCCCGGTGATCAGGTTGAGCGTCGTCGACTTGCCGCAGCCGGTCGGCCCGACGATCGCGATGAACTCGCCGCGCGCGACGCTCATGCTGAAGTCGCGCAGCGCGACGGTGGCCTTGCCTTCCGGCGAAATGAAGCGGCACGACACGTTGCGAAACTCGATCGCCGGTGTGCTCGGGGAGACTGCCTGGGTCATCGCATTCGTCCTGCGGGTGAAGAGGGCATCGCATCGTGACGCAACGCCGGGCCGGTCAACCGGGCCGGAACGGGGAACGCACGGCGGCGGGATCGCCGCCGCCGGCGCCTGACCGATATCGACTACTTCGCGTTCACGAAATCGTTCGTGTAGGTCCGCGCCAGGTCGATGTGCTTGCCCTTCACCGACGGGTTGAACGCCGACAGCACCTTCAGCACCGTCGCCGGGCCGTCGGCCGGCATCTTCGCGTCGGCGGTGAACATCGGCAGCGACGCCTTCAGCGCGCTCACGTACAGCGCCTTGTCCTTCTGGTAGTCGGCCGGCATCTTCGCGGCGATGTCCTCGGCGCTGTGCGTGTGGATGAACTGCATCGTCTTCGCGAATGCGTGCGCGAGCTTGGTGGCTTCCGCCTTGTGCGAATCGGCCCATGCCGACTGCACGTACAGGCTCGCGGCCGGGTAGGTGCCGCCGAGCGCGGCGCGCGTGCCTTCCAGCGTGCGCATGTCGACCAGCACCTTCGCGTCGCCCATCTTCTCGAGCGCGGACACCGTCGGCTCGGTCGTCATCCCGGCGTCGATGCGGCCCTGCTTGATCGCGGCGATGAAGCTCGCGTCGGCGCCGACCGGCAGCATCGTGTACTGCGTCGACGGCACGCCGTGCGCGAGCGCGAGGTATTGCGTGAGGAAGCTCGTCGACGAGCCGAGGCCCGTCACGCCGAGCGTCTTGCCCTTCGCGTCGGCCATCGACTTGAAGGTCGGCGCTGCCTTGGTCGACACCATCTCGACTTCGCCCGGCACCTGGCCGAACACGGCGATCGCCTTCACGTCCTTGCCCTTGCTCTGCAGGTCGATCGTGTGGTCGTAGAAGCCGACGACGCCCTGCACGGCGCCCGCCAGCAGCTCGTTCTCGGCGTCGACGCCGGCCGGCTGCGACAGCAGCTCGACGTCGAGCCCTTCGGCCTTGAAGTAGCCGAGCTCTTGCGTGAGCCGCGCGGGCAGGTAGATCAGCTTCGCGATCCCGCCGACCATGATCGTGACCTTGCCGCCGTCGTCGGCGGCGAAGGCGGGGTGAGCGGCAAGCGCGCAGCTCAGGCTGGCTGCAACGGCGAGGGTGCGCAGGGTGGGTCGCATCGGGTCGTCTCCGTTCGTTGTATTCGTATGGCGCGATGCTTGCTGCATCGTCACGACGAGTATAGGGACGCGAAACCTTCTGCAACCTTTCGCGGGGGGGCGGTTCGTTTAGGGGTTTTCCAGCAACGGGGGGCCGGAACGGGCGGGGAACGGGGCCGGATGCGTCAGCGCCAGCCGAGCAGCACTCGCCCCATCACATCCAGCCCCATGTCGAACAGGTGCGACACGAACGGCACGAGGTTCGGCACCATCAGCTGCACGAGCAGCAGCCCGACCAGCATCGTCACCGGAAAGCCGACCTGGAACACGCCGATCTGCGGCGCCGCGCGATTCAGGATGCCGAGCGCGAGGTTCGCGATCAAGAGCGCCGCGACCACCGGCAGCGCGAGCAGCAGCCCCATCTCGAACACGGTCGCGCCGAACGCGGCGAGCGTGCGCCAGCCGGGCGCATGCAGCAGGTCGGCCGACACCGGCAGCGACTGGAACGATGCGGCGAGCGCGGCGAACACCTGCAGGTGGCCGTCCACCGCGAGGAACGCGAGCATCGCGACCGCGTTCAGGAAGCGTCCCATCACGGGCGTCGCGCCGCTCGTGTGCGGATCGAAGAAGGTGGCGAAGCCGAGCCCCATCGACAGCCCGATAAAGTCGCCGGCCGCCTCGACGGCCGCGAACACGAGCTGCATCGTGAAACCCATCGCGACGCCGATCAGGAACTGCGTGACGACGATCCAGATGCCCTGCGCGGAGAACACGGTGACGTCCGGCATCGCGCCGAGCGTCGGCGCGACGACCAGCGCCATGAATGCGGCGACGCCGATCTTCACGCGCACGGGCACCGCCGCGTGACCGACGACGGGCGCGGTCGCGACGAGCGCGAGCATCCGCACGAACGGCCACAGGAAAGCGGTGAGCCAGCCGTTGAGCTGCGCGTAAGTAACCGAGAACATCGCCGCCGGGTGGTGCGCGCGGCTCAGCCGGCGCCGAGCGTCGCGACGTGCAGCAGCGTCTGCCGCAGGTAGTCGAGCATCGTCGTCAGCATCCACGGGCCGGCAATCACGAGCGTCGCGGCGACCGCGAGCAGCTTCGGGATGAACGACAGCGTCGCCTCGTTGATCTGCGTCGCGGCCTGGAACAGGCTCACGACGAGGCCGACCGCGAGCGCGACCAGCAGCAGCGGAGCGGCGAGCAGCAGGCCGACCATCATCGCCTGGTGCGCGAGGGTCATCACTTGTTCGGGCGTCATCGCGCGTGTTCCTCCGCTGCTTACGTGAAGCTCTGCGCGAGCGAGCCGATCAGCAATTGCCAGCCGTCGACCAGCACGAACAGCATCAGCTTGAACGGCAGCGACACGGTGGACGGCGACACCATCATCATCCCCATCGACATCAGCACGCTCGCGACGACCATGTCGATGATCAGGAACGGGATGAAGACCGTGAAGCCGATCTGGAAACCCGTCTTCAGCTCGCTCGTGACGAACGCCGGCACCAGCAGCGACAGCGGCACGTCCTCGGGCCCCTGCATCGGCGCGGCCTTCGAGATCTTCGCGAACAGCGCGAGATCGGTCTCGCGGGTCTGCTTCAGCATGAAGGTCTTGAACGGCGCGACGCCGCGCTGCACGGCCTGCTCCATCGGCATCGTGCCGTCGGAGAACGGCTTGTAGCCGTCGTTGTACGCACGGTCGAGCACCGGCGACATCACGAAGAAGGTGAGAAACATCGCGAGGCCGACCAGCACCTGGTTCGGCGGCGTCGTCGCGGTGCCGAGCGCCTGGCGCAGCAGCGACAGCACGATGATGATGCGCGTGAAGCTCGTCATCATCAACACCATCGCCGGCAGGAACGACAGCATCGTGAGCAGCAGCATCGTCTGCACGCTCAGCGAATAGGTGGTGCCGCCGTGCGGGCCCGGGCTCGCGTTGAACGCGGGCAGACCGTTCGCCTGCGCGTATGCGAGCGCGGGAGCGACGCAGAGGATCAGCACGGGCGCGAAGCGCGCCGCGCGACGCAGGAATTCGTGTTTCATCGGAATGCGGGAACGGAAAGAGGGCGCGGCGCCATGTCAGCGGTCCTTGCCGCGACCGAGCCGCTTCGCGGCTTCGCCCGCGAGCGCGTCGCGAAACCGCGAACCGAACGTGCCGGGCAGGCCGCCTTCGGACGAGACGGCGCCGGCAGGTGCGTCGGCCGAACCCGATGCCGCGGCGGCGGTTGCCGCCGCCGGGCCGGCCGGCAGCGTATGCAGCAGCCGCACGTTGCCCGGCGCGACGCCGAGCACGAGCCAGGTGTCGCCGATCTCGACGATCGTCGCGCTTTCCTTCGCGCCGAGCCCGACGCTCGACACGACCTTCAGCGGGCCGCCGCGCCGTGCGGGCTGGAAGCCGAAGCGGCGCGCGAGCCACGCGCACGCGAATACGAGACCGATCACGACTGCGAGCCCGACGAGCGTCTGCAACACCGCGCCGATGCCGAGCGACGGCGCGGCCGAGCCGACCGTCACGCTCGACGCGATCGAACCGGCGTTATTCACCGCGTTCATGTCGGCGGCGCCGGCCGGCGCACTGGCGAGCGACACGGAAAGCGAAGCGGCGACGGCAAGCGCCGCCGCGATCGCGATACGCGCGCGGCGGCCGGGCTGCACAACGTTCATCGATTCAGCTTCCGGATGCGTTCGGCCGGCGTGATGATGTCGGTCAGGCGGATGCCGAACTTGTCGTTGACGACCACCACCTCGCCCTGCGCGATCAGGCAGCCGTTCACGAGCACGTCCATCGGCTCGCCCGCCATGCCGTCCAGCTCGACCACCGAGCCCTGCGCGAGCTGCAGCAGGTTGCGGATCGCGATCTTCGTGCGGCCGAGCTCCACGGTCATCTTGACCGGGATGTCGAGGATCATCTCGATGTCGTTGTGCGTCGAGCTCGCCGCGGCCTTCGACAGCGGCTGGAACACGCCGGCGCCCGTCGCGCCCGGCTGCACCGGCTGATGGTTCTGCTCGGCAAGCGCGGCGGCCCAGTCGTCCAGCCCCTGCTCCTCTTCCGCCGCGGCCGGTGCCGCCTGCGTGTCGGCGGCCGATACCGCGAGGGCCGCATCGGCGATGGCTTGCACGTCGTCCTCGGGCGTCTGGTTCAGCTCACTCATATCCACCTTCCTTCATCGAATCGCCCGCGCTGATCATCTTCTGCACGCGCAACGCATATTGACCATTGAAAATTCCGTAGCCGCACTCCATCACCGGCACGCCGTCGACCTTCGCGGTGATCGTGTCGGCGATTTCCAGCGGCAGCACGTCGCCCGCGCGCAGGTTCAGGATCTTCTCGAACGTCGACGGGATCTCGGCGAGATTCGCGCTCAGCTCGACCTCGGCGGCCTGCACCTGCTGCGACAGCACGCGCACCCAGCGGCGGTCGACTTCGAGCGCCTCGCCCTGGATCGGCGAGCTGAGCACGTCGCGGATCGGCTCGACCATCGAATACGGCATGCAGATGTGCAGCGTGCCGCCCGTCGGCCCGAACTCGATCGAGAACTGCGTGACGATCACGATCTCGTTCGGCGTCGCGACGTTCGCGAACTGCGTGTGCATCTCCGAGCGCACGAATTCGAACTGCAGCGGCCGCACGCTCTTCCACGCAGTCGCGTAGTGCTCGAACACGAGGTTCAGCAGCTTGCCGATGATCCGCTGCTCGGTGGCCGTGAAATCGCGGCCTTCGACGCGCGTGTGAAAGCGCCCGTCGCCGCCGAACAGGTTGTCGACGACGAAGAACACGAGGTTCGGGTCGAACACGAACAGCGACGTGCCGCGCAGCGGCTTCACGTGCACCAGGTTCAGGTTCGTCGGGATCGGCAGGTTGCGGGTGAACTCGCTGTACTTCTGCACCTTCACCTGGCTCACGGAGATTTCCGCCGTGCGCCGCATGAAGTTGAAGATGCCGATCCGCAGCAGCCGCGCGAAGCGGTCGTTGATGATCTCGAGGCCGGGCATCCGGCCGCGAACGATCCGCTCCTGCGTCGCGATGTTGTAGGGGCGGACGCCCGATGTGTCGCGGTGCTCGTCGACTGAATCGGTTTCGCCCGTGACGCCCTTGAGGAGGGCATCGACCTCCTCCTGGGACATGAACTCCTGGTGGCCCATGCGCGCTCCTTTCGCGGCCGCGTTACTGGACGACGAATTCGGTAAACAACACGTCGTCGACCTTCGCGCGCTGGTTGCCCGGCTGCGTCGGCTGCTCGATCAGTTCCCGCAGTTCCTTCGAGAGCGAACGTTTGCCGTCCGGCGTCGCGAGATCCTCGGGATGCTTGTTCGACAGCGCGAGCAGGATCCGGCTGCGGATCTCCGGCATCCGCGCGGTCAGTTGCTCCTGCGCCTTCGGGTCGGTGAGCTTCAGCGACAGGCCGACGCGCAGGTAGTGCTGCGCGCCGTCGTCCGACTGCAGGTTCACGGTCAGCGGGTCGAGCGGGAAGAATACCGGCGCGGCGAGCGGCGCCGGCTCGGCAGGCGCGCTCGCATGGCCGACGCCTTCCTTGCTCAGGAACACGTACATGCCGCCGGCTGCGGCGGCGGCCGCGCCCAGCGCGATGACGGCGATGAGCGCGATGCGCTTGAACTTGCCGGAGGAAGCCGGCTTGTCGGCGGTCGGGTTTGCGGTCGTGGAGGCCATGTGAATGCGTGCGTGATGTCTCGTAGCATGCATTGTTCGGCATCCGGGCCGAGCCCGATGGGCGGAAAAGAGGGGGGATTTGCGGCTATCTCAGCCGATTGTCGGCCGGGCGTCGGCTCGCTGCAGGATGGGGACAACCGCGGAGGGCGGTCATTCCGGGCGCGGCCGGGGCGGCCCGGCATGCCCGGCGGGCGTCGGCCGCCCGGCGCGGGCCGTCAGATCGGCAGCAGCGTCAGCAGCGGCGCGATCAGCACCATCGCGACGCCGGCGATCATCATCGTCAGGCTCGACACGACGCCTTCCTCGCTGCCGATCTCGCGCGCCTTCGCGGTGCCCACGCCGTGGGCGGCCGCGCCGAACAGCGCGCCGCGCGCGAGCCGCGTGCGCATCGGCACGAGCGCGAGCACGATCTCGCCGAGCAGCATCCCGCAGATGCCGGTCGCGATCACGAACAGGGCCGTGAGGTCCTTCGGCGCGTGGATCTTGTCCGACACGGCGAGCGCGAACGGCGTCGACACCGAGCGCGTCATCAGCGAGCGCTGCAGTTCGGGCGACAGGTGCAGCAGCTTCGCGAGCAGCAGCGACCCGCACACGCCCGCGCCGATCCCGACCGCGACGCCGACCGACAGCGACAGCCAGTGCCGGCGGATCAGGTCGCGATACTCGTAGATCGGCACCGCGAACGCGATCGTCGCCGGGCCGAGCAGCCACATCAGCCAGCGCGTGTCGCGGAAGTAGACCGAATACGGGATGCCGGTCAGCAGGACGAGCAGCACCAGCACGCCCGGCACGAACACGAGCGGCGAGAACAGCAGCGTCTTCTTGTACGCATAGAGCCGCTTCGACACGAAATACAGCACGACCGTCAGCACGAAACAGCCGAACGAGATCGCGGTATTCACGTGGTCGGCGGACAGGTTCGACAGCAAGGCAGGCATGCGCGGCTCCGGCTCAGTGGGCGGACACGGCGCTCAGGCGCGCACGGCGGCGTTCGGCGAACACGCGCTGCGCGGCGAGCCGGCGTTCGAGCTTCGCGGCGAGGTCGACCGCGACGGCCACCGCGACCATCACGAACGCAGTGCCCGCGAGCATCACCAGCGCGATGCGCCAGCCGTCCTCGCGGAACAGCCCGCCGTACTGGACGGCCGCGACGGCGGCCGGCACGAAGAACAGCAGCATGTCGGACAGCAGCCAGTTCGCGCCGTCCTTCACCCACGCGGGTGCGACGCGGCCCGAGAACAGCAGCACGAGGAGCACCGCGAGGCCGATCACGCCGGACGGGATCGGCAGCCCGACAGTGCGCACGGCCCAGTCGACCGCCAGCCACAGCGCGCCGAGCGCGGCGGCCTGCAGCGCGATCCGGCCGGTACGCGTCATGCTGCCGGAGGCGGCAGGGCGGGCGGCGAGTGCGGCGGTCGGCTTGGTCATGGCGGGCTCCCTACAGAAATTCCGTTGATGGTGCGAGTATAGGGTTTCCCCTAACCATAAATAAAATGACTTGTCTCTATCCTTGTCATTCCAATTCGGAATTCACTTTGGGTTGCCGCACCAATTTGGGGAGACGTCGATGGAATTGCGCGCGCTGCGGTACTTCGTCGAGGTGGTCCGCCAGCAGAGCTTCACCGCGGCGGCCGACAAGCTGTTCGTGACCCAGCCGACCATCAGCAAGATGGTGAAGGCGCTGGAGGACGAGATCGGTTCGCCGCTGTTGTTGCGCGACGGCCGGCAGATGGTGCTGACCGACGCGGGGCGGATCGTGTTCCAGCGCGGCCAGGACGTGCTCGCCGCGCAGGCGCAGCTGCAGTCGGAGCTGAACGATCTCGGCACGCTCGGGCGCGGCGAGCTGACGATCGGCATTCCGCCGCTCGGCGGCTCGCTGTTTACGCCGATCATCGCCGCGTACAAGCAGCGCTATCCGAACATCGAGCTGAAGCTGTTCGAGCAGGGCGCGCGGATGATCGAGGCGGCGCTGATGTCGGGCGAGCTGGAGCTGGGCGGGCTGCTCGAGCCGGTCGATCCCGCCACGTTCGACGTGCTGCCGATGGTACGCGCGCCGCTGTGGCTCGTCGCGCCGCGCGAGTCGCGCTGGGAGGATCACGCGGCCGTGCCGCTCGCGGATCTCGCGCGCGAGTCGTTCGTGTTCTATGCGGAAAGCCTCGCGCTGCACGACGCGGTGCTTGATGCGTGCCGGAAGGTCGGCTTCACGCCGTCGATCGTGAGCCGCAGCGGCCATTGGGATTTCATGGCCGCGCTCGTACATGCGGGCGTCGGCATCGCGCTGCTGCCCGAGCCGTACTGCCGGCGGCTCGACGCGGGGCAATTCACGTGCCGGCCGATCGTCGAGCCGGAAATCACGTGGGCGATCGCGCTCGGCTGGCTGAAGAAGGGGTATCTGTCGCACGCGGCGCGCGCGTGGCTGGAAGTGGCACGGGCGACGCTGCCCGTCGCGCCCGTCGACGATCTCGCGTTCGGCGGGTTGCGGGCGAGGGAGTGACGGCCGAACGCGGGGACGATCAGACGTGCTGGACGGGGCCCGGATACCGGGCAACGGTGTGATCGTGCGTAAGCAGGGTAACGCCCTCGGAGATCGCCTGCGCGATCAGCAGGCGATCGAACGGGTCGCGATGCACCGGCGGTAGTTGCTCGACGGCGAGGACGTGTGCGCTCGTGATCGGCAGTTCCACATAGCCGGCGTCGAGCAAACTGCGGCGAAGTACATGCGGCTCGACTTGGAAATCGTCACGGTCCAGCCCACGCTTGATGACGATCTCCCAAAGACTCGCCACGCTGAAGAGCAGGGTATAGGCGGAATCCTCGATGAGCGCACGGGCGCGGCCCGGCAGTTCCGCCGCGTCGGCGGCGGCCCAGAGGATCAAATGGGTATCGAGCAACAGCTTCACGCGTCGCCCTCGAACAGTTTCCGGATGTCGTCCCCGCCCATCGAGTCGAAATCGTCCGGGACGCGAATCTGTCCCTTCATGAAACCGATCCGGCTCGGCGGAGCCGGTTCCCGCGTATCGATCGGCACCACCTTGACAAGCGGCTTGCCGGCTTTTGCGATCACGAACGGTTCACCGGCATGGACGGCTTCGTCGATCAGGCGCGAGAGATTCGTCTTCGCGTCGTGCATGTTGTAGGTCTGCATGGCATCCCCAATTAAACTAAGTTTAACAACAACTTGGGCTTAGTTTAATTGAGCAGTGGGATCTGCGCAATCAGCAGGAAGATCTAGGACACACGCCGCTGCGCCATGTCGCCATCAATGCCCCATCGCCGGCCCCGCGCCCTTCCTCGGCTTCGTGATCCACACGAGCGCCGCGAGCGCGATGAACATCACCGCCGACAGGTGGAAGAAGTCGTTGGTCGCCATCATGAAGCCCTGCTGCGTGACGAGCTGGTTGAGCTGCGCATTGGCCGTCTGCCCGACGATGCCGAACTGCGCGAGCGCGCCCTGGTAGTCGGTCGTGTTCTGCGCGTAGACGCTCACCGATTCCGACAGCCGCGCATGGTGGTAGATCGCGTCGTTCTCCCAGAACGTCGAGCTGGCCGCGGTGCCGATCGCGCCCGACAGCGTGCGCAGGAAGTTCGACAGCCCCGACGCGCTCGCGAGCCGCTCGTCGGAAATGCTCGACAGCGTAATGGTCGTCATCGGCACGAAGAAGCACGCGACGCCGATCCCCTGCACGAGCCGCGGCAGGATCACGTGGTTGAACGGCACGTCGAGCGTAAACGTCGCGTTCCACAGCGACACGCCCGCGAACACGATGAACGCGAAACTCGCGACCATCCGCAGGTCGAGCCGGTGCATGTTGCGGCCGATCAGCGGCGACAGCACCAGCGCGAGCAGCCCGACCGGCGCGGTCGCGAGGCCGGCCTTGCCGGCCGTGTAGCCCATCACCGTCTGCAGCCACAGCGGGAAGATCACGACCGAGCCGAAGAACGCCATGAAACCGAACGAGATGATCAGCGCGCCAAGCGCGAAGTTGCGGTCCTTGAACAGCGACAGGTCGACCACCGGCTCCTTCTCGGTCGCCTCCCACACGAGCATGAACGCGAGCGACACGACCGCGATCAGCGCGAGCGCGACGATGAACGACGAGTTGAACCAGTCGCGGTCCTTGCCGAGGTCGAGCATCATCTGCAGGCACGACACGCCGATCACGAGCAGCGCGAGGCCGACCGCGTCGATCCGCTGCTTCGACGTCTTCGTCTCGCGGCCGCGCAGCAGGAAGTACGCGCAGGTCGCCGAGAACACGCCGATCGGCAGGTTGATGTAGAAGATCCACGGCCACGTGTAGTTGTCGCTGATCCAGCCGCCCAGCAGCGGGCCGAAGATCGGCGCTACGATCACCGTCATCGCCCATAGCCCGAGCGCGAGCCCGCGCTTCGCGGGCGGGTAGCTGCGCATCAGGATCGTCTGCGACAGCGGCACCATCGGCCCCGACACGAGGCCCTGCAGCAGCCGGAATGCGATCAGCGTCTCGAAGTTGGTCGCAAGGCCGCACAGCGCCGACGCGACCGTGAACGCGAGCACCGACAGCGTGAACAGCCGCACCTCGCCGACCCGCCGCGCGAGCCAGCCGGTGAGCGGCACCGCGATCGCGGATGCGACCGAGTACGAAGAGATCACCCACGTGCCTTCGCTCGTCGCGACGCCGAGGCTGCCCGAGATGGTCGGCACCGCGACGTTCGCGATCGACGTGTCGAGCACTTCCATGAAGGTGCCGAGCGCGAGCCCGACGGTGAGCAGCGCGAGCGCGCCGCCGGTCAGCGGCGCGGGTTCGGCGGCGGGGGAGGCGGCGGATGCCGTGGTGGCGGACATCGGAATCTCCTAGACGCGGCGCGCGCGACGCGCCGGCACAACGCACGGGTGCGCGACGCGGCGCGGCCCGGCCGGGTGGAACGGATCAGGAAAGAAACGCAGCGCGTGCCTTGTCATCTTCTGCCCAGACAGAGAAATAAACGAATGCTTAACCTAGACATGGGGCCTCCGCGCGCATCAGCAGTCCGGTTCGTCGGGCTTCGGGCAACCGGTCGTGCCGGGCCCGTTGGCGATGAAGCGCTGCAACAGGCCGGTGAGCGTCGCGAGTTCGTCGGCCGAGAAACCGTCGAGCTGCGCGTTGAGCGCGGTCGCGATCAGCGACGGCAGCGCGCGGGCCGCATCGGCGCCACGTTCGGTCAGCGTCAGCTCGATCATCCGGCGGTCCTGCTCGCTGCGCGAACGCGCGACCAGCCCCTTGCGTTCGAGCCGGTCGAGCATGCGCGTCATCGAACCGCTGTCGTACGACATCTTGCGGGACAGCTCGAATGGCGTGCGCGCATAGCCGCGCGACAGCAGCAGGATCACGCCGATCTGCTGCGCGGTGAGGTCGAGCGGCTCGAGCGCGCGGTCCATCCGCTCGACGAGCGCCTGCTTCGCCTTCGACAGGTAATAGCCGAGGCTCGTTTCCAGCGCGATGTTCTCGGGATCGTAGAGGCCGCCGGTCATGCGATTGCGCACGCAGCAACAGTGCGTTTCAGGTTAAAACGCGCCCAGTATCTTGAAAAATGATTGCTTAGTCAATATTATTTGAGGCAACCAGTTACGACGTGCATGTTGCACTGCCGGAGACTATGTTCTGACCGCTTCGCCCGCGCTGCCGGGCACCCGAGGATGTTCGCGATGCTGTTCCTGAAAAATGCCGCCGGCGCGCTGCGCCGCAACCTGACCGATACCGCTCATCATGTGTTTTCCGGGCCGCACCGCGGCTGGAAGATCGCGCTGTACGTGACGATGCTGGTGGTGCCGGGTGGCTCGCTCGCGGCGCTCGGGTTCGCATGGTTCGATCATCGCCGGCAGCGCAACGCGAAGGGCGGCGCACGCCGCACGAGCCAGCCGGCCGCGACGGAGCCGTCGTCATGGCGGCCCGCCGCCGAGCCCGTCCCGGTGCCCGTGCGCTGCCACTGACGCCGCGTCGCTCCCGCTTTCCCGACTGTCCTGCCTGTTCCGACTGATCGCCGGCCGCGGCCGCCGTCGCGCGCCTGTCTCGCCGCAAGCGATCCGTAATGGCCGGTAACCCGGCCGCTCGCGCCGGTAACACATTCCGGCCGCCGCGCACCGTACCCTTAGGGCTGCGCGGCTTCCCCGCCGTCAGTTACCATTTGTCCGCCAGCGGCATGACGACCGCATCGCGCGACGCCGCTCGCCGGCCGTCGCGCCCAGACAGGAAAACCACGATGCCGTACGCCTCCCTCCCGCGCGCCCTTCGCCCGCTGAGCGCCGCCGTCGCCGTTGCGACGGCCGTGCTGCTCGCCGGCTGCGCCGTCGGGCCCGACTATCACCGGCCCGACACGTCGATTCCCGCCGCATTCAAGGAAGCGCCTGCCGGCTGGAAGGTCGCGCAGCCCGCCGATCGCGCCGACCGCGGCCCGTGGTGGACGGTCTACAACGATCCGCAGCTCGATGCGCTGATCGGCAAGCTCAATGCGTCGAACCAGACCATCGCGCAATCGGCGGCTGCATACCGGCAGGCGCGCGCGCTCGTCACCGAGGCGCGCGCCGCGTATTTCCCGACCGTCGGGCTGACCGCGTCGGGCTCGCGCGCCCGTACGCCGCGCACGTCGCTGTCGTCGGGCTCGTCGTCGAGTTTCGGCAGCGGCTCGTCCGGATCGATCGGCAACAGCTACAGCGTCGGCCTCGACGCGAGCTGGGAGCCCGACCTGTGGGGCAAGGTAAGCCGCACCGTCAGCGCGCAGCGCGCCGGCGAAGCGGCTGCCGCGGCCGATCTCGCGAACGCGCGGCTGTCGCAGCAGGCGCTGCTCGCGCAAACCTATTTCCAGCTGCGCACGTCCGATGCACTGCAAAAGCTGCTCGACGACACCGTGAAGTCGTACGAACAGTCGTTGAAACTCACGCAGAACCAATATGCGCAGGGCGTCGCCGCGCGCGCGGACGTGATCCAGGCGCAGACGCAACTGCAGAGTGCGCGGGCGGCGTCGATCGACAACGGCGTCGCACGCGCGCAGTACGAGCATGCGATCGCGACGCTGATCGGCGAACCGGCATCGACCTTCTCGCTGCCGCCGAACCCGCTCGCGGCCGAGCCGCCGATCACGCCGGTCGACGTGCCGTCCGCGCTGCTCGAGCGCCGGCCCGACATCGCGGCCGCCGAGCGCCGCGCAGCCGCCGCAAACGAACAGATCGGCGTCGCGATTTCCGCATTCTTCCCGACGCTCACGCTGTCGGCCACCGGCGGCTTCCAGAGTTCGGTGTGGTCGCAGCTGTTCACGCTGCCGGCGCGTTTCTGGACGGTCGGCCCGCAACTCGCGGCCACGCTGTTCGACGCGGGGCTGCGCGCCGCGCAGACCGACGCCGCGCGCGCGACCTACGACCAGGACGTCGCCGCGTATCGCCTCGCGGTGCTCACCGCATTCCAGGACGTCGAGGACAACCTCGCGTCGCAGCGCATCCTCGCGCAGGAAATCGACGTGCAGCGGCAGGCCGTCGACAGCGCCGAGCACGCGCTCGCGATCGTCACGAACCAGTACAAGGCCGGCACGGTCGCCTACCTGAACGTGCTGACCGCGCAGACCACCGCGTTCACCGCGCAGCAGAAGCTCGCGACGATCGCCGGGCAGCGGATGGTGTCGTCGGTCGGGCTCGTGAAGGCGCTCGGCGGCGGCTGGGATGCGTCGGACATGACGCGCGAAACGGGCGACATCGCTGCGCCGGCGCCCGTGCCGGCGTCCGGTGCGGCCGCGCCCGCGGCGACCGCATCGTCGGCCGCCGCGCCGCTCGCGCAGAAGTAGGAAGAGAAGAGGGCGACGCGCGCGTCAGCGCATCGCGTCGCCGAAGATCAGCGACACCTCGTTGTTCCCGATCGGGTGACCGAGCAGGTTCAGCAGCCCCGCGAGGTTCGCCTGCTGCTCGGGCGCCGCATGCGCGGTGCCGCGGAACGATCCCTGGCCTGGGCCGAAGCTGCCGTGTCCGTCGAGGAACAGCGGGCCCTGCGTCGTCGACAGGTCGAGATCGGCGCCCGCCCCCTTCGCCTGCAGCACCGCGCGGTACGAACCGAGCGGCTTCACGCGCGACACGCGCGAACTCATCGAGTCGATCGTCACCGTCAACTGGCCGAACGCGTTGTTGCCGAACAGGCGCCAGTCGGTCCAGCCGAGCCGCACGTCGCCCTGCAGGTCGAGCGTGTTGAACGGCGTGCCGAGCCCCGCGAGCAGCGACGCGGGCACGGCCATCGTGCCCGCCGACAGCACCGCGCCGCGCCACGTCGCATCGAGCGTGACGGCATCGGGCATCGCCTCGGTCTGGCGCATGCGCATCTGCACGCGCCCGGTCAGCAGCGGCCAGAAGCCCGTGGTCCATTCGACCCGGCCCGGCAGCAGCGTCGCCGCGCTCTGGTCGGCGCCCGGCGCGAGCATCAGCGTGCCCGAGCCGTGCCACAGCGACCCGTCCGGATCGACGAGATTCACGTGAGCGCCGGTCGCACGCGCAAACTGCGGCGCGATCCATGCGGCCGGCGCGAGCGCGACGAGCGTCACCGCCGTCGCCAGTCCGCCCGCCAGTACCCACGGCAATGCGGCGGCGAGCCGCTTCGTCCATGGCCTCATCGGCCGACCGCCACTTGCGTCATCCACTGCGTCATTTCTGCGTCGACGGTTGCATCACGGCCGTCAGGTCGACCTGGCCGTCGTCCTTCAGCGCGGTCGCGTGCGCCTCGCCGACCTGCACCTTGAACTGCCGGCGCGCATCGTCGAGCCACTGCGTCCACGCCGGGAACGACACGTTCTTCATCTGGATCTGCACGCCATTGCCGACGATCTGCACCTGCGCACCCTGCAGCCCGTGATCGGACAGCGACGCGGTCAGCGCGTCCTTCAGCGCCAGGCCGGTCGGCGCGACGCCCTGCGCGGCGGCCGTCAGCGACTTCGCCTCGTTCGCCTGCGCGGTCATCTGCGCGAGTTCGCGGCGCATCGTCGGCAGCTCGCGCTGGATCCGTGCGCGGCCTTCCTGCGCGGGCGACCACAGCACCGAATACGCGATCGCGACCGCCAGCACGGCGCCGCCCCAGCCGAGCAGCATCTTCTCGCGCGGCGAGCGCTCGCCCCAGAACTGGGTCAGCGTCTGGTTCAGTTGTTCCGTCTTCATGAGCGGCTCCGGATCGTCCATTTGCCCGTGTTGCTGTCGACTTCGCCGGACAGTCCGTTGCGCGCGAGGCGCTGCGTGAAATCGGGATCGACCTTGACCTCCGGCTTGAAGCCGACGTCGAGCCGCCGGTCGTGATAGTCGAGCGACGCGATGCCGTTCAGCGGCAGCGCGCCCATCGAGCGCGTCAACCCGCTCGCCAGCGCGAGGAAATCGTTCGGCGACAGCTCGCCGGCCGCCAGGCGCAACTGATCGAGCTGGCGCTGCATCTGCGCGGGCGGATCAAGCACCGTCGTCGTCTTCGGGAATGCGGACAGCAGCGTTTCGGTGATCTGCGCGGACAGCGCATCGCGCTCGCGCGACAGCTTCCACCAGTGCAGGTTCATCCCGACCACCGCGACGCCGAGCGTCGCCGCGACGAGTGCGATCGGCACGCGCAGGCGCTTCACCGTCGCACGGTCGAAGCGCCACGGCTGCGACTCGAATTCGAACTGGCACAGATCGAAACGCTCGGTTAGCGCACGCCGCGCGAACGTGTCGAACGACAGCGGCGCGGCGCCCGGCAGCAGCGGGCCGTCGGTGCGGCCGACCGACGCGAGCCGCGGCTCCGCGCCCGGCTCGCCGAGTTCGTACAGTTCGACGTCGCCGCCGCCCGCGAGCGCGGCCAGCGTGCCGGCCGCGCGCGACGCGGGCGCAGCGAAGCCTTCGCCGAGCGCACCGCGCGCAACCGCAAGTTCGAGGCGCGGCGCACCGGCCACGGCCGGCAGCGCGCCGGCTTCGACGAGCGCCGGTTCGACCGCCGTCGCGAGCCCGAGCACGGCGGCGACCGTCGCCGGGCGGGCGGGCGGCTCGACGGCGTCCGCGACAAGCGCGGCATCGGCCGCGACGGCCGCTTCACCGTCGACCGGCGCGGCCGAAGCCGTTTCGGCCGACGTGCGCGGCGCCGGCAGGCAGCGGGTCGCGGGCACCGCGCTCAGGTGCCGGTGGCCGGCCGCCGCGAACGCGTCGCAGATCGTGCGGAACCACGCGCGATCGACCACGGCCAGCACGCGGCGCCCGTCGGGCAGCGCGGCCGGATCGAGCGCGATGTGGCAGCCGAGCGGATCCTGGATCAGCTGATCCTCGACGATGTTGGGCAGCGCCTGGCGCAGCTTCGGCCCCTTGAGCGGCGGCACCTTCGCGGCCAGCAGCAGCACGTCGCGCGCGGCGACGATCAGCACCGTCGCATTCGCGCGCGGCAGCAGCGCGAGCGCGGCGCGGCCCGCGCGCTGCACCTGGCCGGCCTTGTCGACGAGCGTGAACGGCAGCTCGGGCCACTGCCATTCCTGCAACGGCACGGCAGGCTCGCGCGGCGGCAAAGAAACAATCAACGTGCTCACAAGAGCTCCTCTCCCGAATGGCGTCGTTATAGCTGGTCGCGGATACGCACGACCCGCGTCGAGTGCGTGGTCGGATCACGATACACGAGCGACGTGCGGTCGACCTCCGCACGTTCGTGCTGGATCCGGCCATGCACGATGAAATAGCTCGAATTGACGTCGACGAGGCTCGAGTCGAGCGTCACGTTCGGCGCGCCGGCGCCGCGCAGCGCGAGCTGCACGTCGCCGACGTTGCGGAAAAACACGGTCTCGCGGCGCGACACCAGCGCCTGCGCGGACGACACGCTCATCCCCGGCATGAGCGCCGCGATCACCTCGGCCGGCGCGGTGTTCATGTTCACGGGCGTCGTGGTCGGCAGCACGGTGACGAACGGGCGCAGCCGCGCGACCATCTCGGGCGTCACGCCGTCGACGTCGAGCAGGCTGTCGACGCTCGTCATCATCAGCGGCGCGGGCCCGCGGTCGCCGCCGGACATGCCGGGATCGTCGGTGAAGCCGCCGGTCTGCTGGTCGCTGGTCACCGGCGCAGTGGCCGGCGCCGTGCCGGCGCCGCCGGGCAGCGTCGGCATCTGGAAGCGTGTCGCCGAATGCAGCAGGCCCGCGCGCACCTGCAGCGCGACGCGTTTCGCGAACGCGCCGTCGTAGCCGAGCGTCGTCAGCAGGCGCTGGAACGCCTGCAGCTGCGTGACGTTCAACTGCAGCACGCCGGGCGCCGGCGACGACACGAGGTTGCGCAGGTTGAACTTCGCCTGCGCGTCCTCGATCGAGCCGGAGATATAGGTGTCTTCGCCGCCGTTGTCGTTGGGCGCGCCGATCCGGCCGAGGAAGTCCGACAGCTTCGTCTTCGCGATCGGCACGCCCCAGATCCCGCCGAGATACGTGATGCCGGGCGCCGTATCGCCTTCGGAGCGCAGGATCATCCGCGTCCAGTCGAGCGCGCCGCGCGCGACCCACTGCGCCTGCGCGATCACGCGCTGGTTCTCGATGCGGCGGATCTGCACCTGCTGGCGCCACAGCATCCCCGAGACGAGGATCGCCGACAGCGCGACGACGAGCAGCGCGGTGATGATCGCGGCGCCGTGCTGGCGGCCGCGTGCATGCGCGCGCGCGGCGGCGCGGTTGATGGTGAGCGGACGGTGAGAGCGCGCGCGCATCGTCATTCCCCGACGAGGAACACGCGCGTGACCGGCACGCGCAGCGACGTCGCACCGATGCTGACCTGCAGCCCCGTCACCGCGCGCGGCGGCGGCGCGTTGCCGATCTGCGGCACCTTGAGCGCATCGTTGTTCTGCGCGAGCGCGTCGTCGGCCGTCTGCAGGTTGGTGGTCCAGCCCACGCGCGGCACGTACAGCTTCGCGTCGATCGCGCCGACGCCGCCCATCAGCGCGACCCAGCTCCAGCCTTCGACGCTGCTGTCCTTCAGCACGCCTTGCAGCCGGTTCGCATCGTCGAGCGGCGGCGACGCGTAGCGCACGACGCGCCCGCCGGCGATCCGGTAGCGGACCACCTGCAGCCGCGGCGCGGCGCCCGGCACGTCGAATTCGCGAACGATCTGCAGCGTGTTGCCGGCGACGCCGATCGCCGGCTGGCCGGCCTCGTCGTCGGTCGCGGCAAGCCGCGCGTCGATGCGCATCTGGTCGAACATCTGCGCGAAGACGCGCTCGTCTTCCATCGCGGACGCCACCTTGTCGCGGCCGCGCATGACCTGGTCGAGCCCGCGCCACGCGAGGATGGCGACCACCGCGAGGATCGCGATCGCGATCATCAGCTCGATCAGCGTGAAGCCCCGGGCGGGGCGCGCGGGCGGGCGTCGCATCGGCGCGTCAGAGCGGACGGCTGGTTTCATTCGCGACCACCGTCACCATCTGCGCGAGCACGCCGGCGCGCCCGGGCATGCTCACCGAAACCCGGACGCGCCGGAACACGGGGTTCGGCGTGGCGCTCACGCTCTGCGTGCAGACGAGCTGCACGTTGCCTTGCGAACAGTCGAAACTCTGGTCGCCGATCTGCGGCCACGCGTGCGTGAGCCGCAACTGCGCGAGCGCGTTGTCGGCGCTCCAGCCGGCCAGCAGCCGGCGATGGAGATCGGATGCATTGGTCGCCATCGTGCCGACCGCGCGGATCGACGCGGCGAGCGCGACCGCGATGATCGCGAGCGCGACCAGCACCTCGATCATCGTGAAGCCGCGCGACGAAGAAACGGGGAAGGGCAGGCGACGACGCATCGTCATTGCACCTCGTAGCGGCCGTTGCCGGTGCCGACGATCGTCGCGCTGCCGACGGCCGAATGCAGCGTCACGCGCACCGGCGTGTCGACGCTCTCGGTGCCGAACACGACGCGATTCGCGCGCGTGTCGGAACCCGGGTAGTCGATGTCGGCGCCCGTGACACCGCCATCCCAGTCGCGCGGGCGCAGCAGGTCGTCGCGCAGCGTGCGCCAGCCGTCGGGCGAGCTCACGTCGAAACGGAAGCCGTGCGCGGTCGGTTGCCACGCGATCGGGCGCGCGCGCACTTGCGCCTCGTCACCGGCCGTCTCGAACAGCAGCGCGATGCGCTGCGCTTCCTCGCGCAGGTCGGTGCGCGGATTGCGCGTCAGCGACAGCGACGCGAGCGACACGAGCAGCCCCGCGATCACGAGCACGACCAGCATTTCTAGCAGCGTGAAGCCGCGAGCGAGCGAGCGCGCGCGCCGCACTCCGTGCTTCATCGGCCCGCCATCGGCGCGCGCCGATACGGACGGCGCCGTGCCGCGATGCGCACGGCAATCGCGGCCGCAGCGGGAAGTCGTGCGAATGGCGAGCATGAAGAGCGGGAACGAAGCGTCGGAACGATCAGCGCCGGCTTATTGCCACGAACCGATGTCGGAGTCGTTGCTCTCGCCGCCTTCCTTGCCGTCGGCACCGTAGCTGAACACGTCGATCTCGCCATGTACGCCCGGATTCAGGTACTTGTACCCGTTACCCCACGGATCGTTCGGCAGGCGCTCGAGATAGCCGCCGTCCTTCCAGTTGTTCGGGATCGGATCGGTGGACGGCTTCTGGATCAGCGCGTTCAGGCCCTGTTCCTGGGTCGGATAACGGCCGTTGTCGAGACGGTACAGCTTGAGCGCCTGCATGATCGTGCCGATGTCCTGCTTCGCGGCGATGCGGCGTGCCTCGTCCGGGCGGCTCATGATCTTCGGCACGATCAGCGCCGCCAGGATCCCGAGGATCGCGACCACCACCATGATCTCGATCAGCGTGAAACCGCGCTGACGACGCACGGCCGCGTTGCGGCGAGTGATCCACGTTTGCATGACTGACTACCTCTTTCCAAAAAATGTCGTCGATTGAGTAACGCACCCGGCACACCCGGACGATTACCTGACGGCAACCTTCCGGACCCGCGGGCGCGGAGCACGCATTGTAAGGCGCGCGTCGCCGAGGGCTTTCACCCAACGCAAATTTCATATACATCCGTACAATAGCGCGCATGAACGCGCTCTCGATCCGGATCCTTTCCCTAGCCCTCTTCGCGGGTTTGTGCGCGACGGCCACCTACTGGGTCGTCACGCTGTCGGCCCGCGAAGCGCCGCTGCCCGCCGCCGCCGCGCGGCCGCCGATCCGCACCGAGGACGCCGCGGCGCTCTTCGGCGGTCAGCTCGACAAGAATCCCGTGCAGGACATCCACCTGTTCGGCATCCTCGCGCTCCAGCGCGGCGCCGCCGCGATCATCGGCGTCGGCGGCGAACCGCCGCGCGCGGTGTCGCTCGGTGCCGAGGTCGCGCCCGGCGCGAAGCTCGCCGAAGTCCGCCCCCGCTCGATCATCGTCGACCGCAACGGCGCCCGCGCCGAAATCCAGCTTCCGGCGAACACGCCGTCCCCCGCGATCTACATGCGCTGAACGGCGACGGCCTCATCGACCATCAGGGGCCGTCACTGCACCATGTTGTTCAGCTCGATGATCGGCAGCATCACGGCCAGCACGATCACGAGCACGATGCCGCCCATCGCCAGGATCAGCAGCGGCTCGAGCAGGCTCGTCAGGAACATCGTGCGGCGCTCGAGCTCGCGCGCTTCGCCTTCGGCCGCGCGATCCAGCATCGTCGTCACGTCGCCCGTCGCTTCGCCGGAACGGATCAGGTGCACGAGCACCGGCGGAAACGTCTTCACGTTGTTCAGCGCGCGCGACAGCGCAGAGCCTTCGCGCACGCGCACGATCGCGTCGTCGATGTTCGCGCGCATCGCGCGGTTCGACAGCGTCTCGCCGGCCGCCTGCAGCGCGCGCAGGATCGGCACGCCGGCCGCGGTGAGGATGCCGAGCGTGCTCGCGAAGCGCACCGTGTTGTAGCCGCGCACGAGCTTGCCCGCGAGCGGCGCGGTCAGCACCCAGCGGTCGAACGCGAGCCGCGGCCCGTCGCGCGACAGCGTCGCCTTCACGAACCACACGATCAGCGCGACCGCGATCAGGATCGCCCACCACCAGTGCCGCACGAATTCCGACAGCGCCATCATCACGACCGTGAGGATCGGCAACTGCTGTTTCGTACTCGCAAACACGTTGACGACCTGCGGCACCACGTAGCTCAGCAGGAACGTGACGATGCCGAACGCGATCAGCGTGACGATGCCCGGATACGTGAAGGCCAGCAGGATCTTCTGCTTCAGCGCGTTGCTCTGTTCGATGTAGTCGGCCAGGCGCGACAGCACGATGCCGAGCTTGCCCGTGTGCTCGCCCGCCGCGACGAGCGCGCGGTAGATTTCCGGAAAATCGCGCGGATGCTGGCCCAGCGCATTCGCGAGCGAATGGCCGCCGAGCACCTCGGCGCGGATCGCGGCCATCAGTTCGCGGATGTAGTCGCGCTCGGCCTGCTCGGTCAGCACGCCGAGCGCCTCGTCGAGCGGCAGCCCGGCGATCAGCAGGCTCGCGAGCTGGCGCGTGAGGATCGCCTGTTCGCGCTGCGACAGCTTGCGGCCGAACGCGAGCCGCTGCGTACGCGCGCCGCGCGTCGCGCTGGCGGCCGGCTCGACGACGAGCGGCGTGAGCCCCTGCGTGCGCAACTGGCCGCGCGCGGCACGCGCGCTGTCGGCATCGACGACGCCTTTCTGCGCGTGTCCCGCCGCATCGATCGCTTCGAAACGGAATGCCGGCATCGCGCTATGCGCCTCCCGTCACGCGCAGCACTTCCTCGAGCGACGTCGCGCCGGCCGCGAGCCAGCGTTCGGCGTCGTCGCGCAGCGTGCGCATCCCTTCCGCGCGGCTGGTGGCCAGAATCTCCGCGTCGGCCGCGTTGCGATGGATCAGCGAGCGGATCGAGTCGTCGACCAGCAGCAGTTCATATACACCGCGCCGGCCCGCGTAGCCCGAATGCCCGCACTTGTCGCAGCCGACCGGATGCCACAGCGTGCGGCCATCCTCGTGCCGCTCTTCCTTGCAGACGGGGCAGAGCTGCCGCACCAGGCGCTGCGCGAGCACGCCGAGCAGCGACGATGCGAGCAGGTACGGCTCGACGCCCATGTCGGTCAGACGCGTGACGGCCGATGCCGCATCGTTCGTGTGCAGCGTCGCGAGCACGAGGTGGCCCGTCAGCGACGCCTGCACCGCGATCTGCGCGGTTTCGAGGTCGCGGATTTCGCCGATCATGATCACGTCCGGATCCTGGCGCAGGATCGAGCGCAGCGCGCGGGCAAAGGTCATCCCGATCCGCTCGTTCACCTGCGTCTGGCCGATGCCGCCGAGGTCGTATTCGATCGGGTCCTCGACGGTCATGATGTTGGTCGTCGCGGTTTCGAGCCGCGACATCGACGCATACAGCGTCGTCGTCTTGCCCGAGCCCGTCGGGCCCGTGACGAGCACGATGCCGTGCGGTCGCGCGATCAGCTTGTCGAACTGGACGAGCGTGTCGCGGCCCATCCCGAGCGCTTCGAGGTTCAGGCGCTTCGCATCCTTTTCCAGCAGACGCAGCACCGCGCGCTCGCCGTGCCCGGTCGGCAGCGTCGACACGCGCACGTCGACCGGCCGGCCGCCGACGCGCAGCGTGATGCGACCGTCCTGCGGCAGCCGTTTCTCCGCGATGTCGAGCTGCGCCATGATCTTGATCCGCGAGATCAGTGCGCCGTGCAGCGCCTTCTTCGGGCGCACGACGTCGCGCAGCGTGCCGTCGACGCGAAAACGCACGACGGACGAATTCTCGAACGGCTCGATGTGAATGTCCGATGCCTGTTCGCGCGCCGCTTGCGTGAGCAGCGCGTTGATCATCCGGATGATCGGCGCGTCGTCTTCCGATTCGAGCAGATCCTCGACCTCGGGGATGTCCTGCATCAGCCGCGACAGATCGACTTCGCCTTCGACCTCGCCGACCACCTGCGCGGCGCTGCCGTCCTGGCGCGCGTATGCCTGGTTGATCGCCTGCGCGAGCTCGTCGGCCGGCACGCGGTGCACGGAAATCGAGCCGAAGTTGCGCGCGATCTCCGCGAGCGCGGCGTCGCTCGTGCGTTCGCTGATCCACACCTCGAGCGTGTCGTCGAGCTGGTGCGCGATCAGCACCTGGCCGCTCTTCGCGAAGCCGTACGGCAACAGGCGCGCGGCGAGCGGCGACGGCGGCTGCCGGTCGCCCGGCGCGCCGTCGTGGGCGGAAGATGCGGGCACGTCGCTCACTGCGAGGCTCCCGGGGCGGTCAGCGGCTGTTGCGGCACCGCCTGCTGCGGCACGCTCTGCGGCTGCGCGGGCGTCTGCTCCGGCAACGGCTGGGCCGGGACCGGCGCCACCTGGCGCTGCATCTGCTGGCGGCGCATCTTGTCGAGATCGAACAGGTTCCCGGCCGGCGTACCGCCCTGGCTCGGGCCGAGCGGCATCGGCGGGACGACCGGATCGTCCTTGTCGCGGATCACGTTGTTGTCCGACTTGTATGCGCCCGTCACGCCCTGGATGTAGTCGTAGCGGTTGGCCGTGACTTCCTGTGCGGTACTGCGGTCGGAGATGATCACCGGGCGCAGGAACACCATCAGGTTGGTCTTCTGGCGCTGCTTCGATTCCGAACGGAACAACTGGCCGATCCACGGGATGTCGCCGAGCAGCGGTACCTTGCTGTTCGACACCTGGTAGTTGTCCTGCATCAAGCCGCCGAGCACGATGATCTCGCCGTTGTCCGCGAGGATCGTCGACTGGATCGAGCGCTTCGTGAAGGTCGGGCCGGTCTGCGCGTTGGTGGTGCCGCTGACGACCGCCGAATCCTCCGTGTACAGCTGCAGCTTCAGGATCCCGCCGTCGGTGATCTGCGGCTTCACGTGCAGCGTCAGGCCGACGTCGCGACGGTCGTAGGTATTGAACGCGTTGCTCGTCGTGCCGCTCGTCAGGTTCGAGTACGAACCGGTCGCGATCGGCACGTTCTGGCCGACGACGATCTTCGCTTCCTCGTTGTCGAGCGTGATCAGGTTCGGCGTTGACAGCACGTTCGCGTCGCTCACGCCCGCGAAATACTGCAGCAACGCGCCAAGCCCCTGTACGCCGAACATGTTGTGCAGCCAGCCGATGTTGAGGCCTTGGCTCAACGCCCCGAGATTGGAAGCCAGCCCGCCTCCGGTGATCCCGCCGGTGGCGTTGGTCACGCCGCCCGCCGTCAGGTTGACGATGCTGTTGCCCAGGCCCAGCCCGGGGTTCAGGTTCGTGCCGCCGAGAAACTGGCCGCTCGCCACCTGCCACTGGATGCCGAGGTTGCCCTGCGTCGTCGAGTTCAGCTCGACGATCAGCGCTTCGATATAGACCTGCGCACGCCGCGCGTCGAGCTGGTCGATCACCGAGCGCAGGTTCCGGTAAACCGGATCGGACGCGGTGATGATCAGCGAGTTGGTCGCCGCATCGGCCTGGATCATCCCGCCCGGCTGGTTGTCGTCGCTCTTCTCCTTGTCGCCGCCGAGCAGGCCGCCGGAGCCGAGACCGCCACCGCCCGACGAGCCGCCGTACCCCGACGATGAGGACGACGAGCCGCCGAGGCCGCCCGACGGCAGCGGCGGGGTGCCGGACGTGCCGGTCGAGAAGTTGCCGCTCGACGACGAGCCGCCGCTCTGGTTGAAGCTGTTCGCATCGTTGGACGACGCCGACGAGCCGCTGTCGCTGCCGCCCTTGCCGAGCATCCCGCGCAGCGTCTTCGCGAGCTTCACCGCATCGGCGTTGCGCAGCGGCACGACGTGCATGTTGCCGGGCACCGCGCTCGGCGCGTCGAGCTGCTGCACGAGGCGCTTCGCGGCCGCGAGGCGCGATGCGCTCGACGCGCGCAGCATCAGCGAGTTGGTGCGCGGGTCGGCCGTGACCGACACCTTCAGCGTTGCATCGCTGTTGCCGATCGCGCCCGGATCGAGCATTTTCTGCAACTGTGCGGCGAGGTCGATCGCGTTCGCGTTGCGCAGCGGAACGACCTGCACCTGCGCGCCCGCGGCGCTGTCGACGCCCGCGATGATCTGCGCGATGCGGCGCACGTTGTCCGCATAGTCGGTCACGACGATCGTGTTGTTCGCCGGGTAGGCCGTCACCGTGTTGTTCGGCGAGATCAGCGGCCGCAGCACGGGCAGCAGGTTGTTCGCCGATTCGTTGTGCAGCTCGAACACCTGCGTGATCACCTGGTCGCCGCGCGCCTGCGGCGCATTGCCGACATAGGTCGGCACGCCCTGCAGCTTCGCGTCGGCCTCGGGCACGACCTTCAGCACGCCGTGATCCTGCACGAGCGCGAAGCCCTGCATGCGCAGCGCCGACTGCAGCGTCTTCAGCGCCTGGTCTTCCGGCACCGGACGTTCGGCAACGAGGTTGAGCTGCCCCTTCACGCGGGGGTCGACGATGATGGTCTTGCCGGTTGCGGCGCCGATCGCTTTCGCGACCTGGTCGATATCCGCATTCACGAAGTTGAGCGTGACCTGAGCGTAGGCGGCCTGCGAGACGATGATGCCGGCGACGACGAGGGTCGTGGCAATGCGCCGCATAACGAAGCGATTTCTTGTCATGGATGAATGGGTCGATGCCGGCTCAGGCCGCTTCCGGCGGTAGTGCTGGGATCCAAGTCCGAAAAAGGCGACATTAGCAGTTTTTCATGTCCGAAATATCACATTGATCCGAAGACTGTCTCATATACGACATGTATCGGGCGAGTCGTATGTGATATGTAAGATTCGGTACCATACCGGCATGCCGGCCATCGCCCCCGTCTCGAGATGAACCGACACGGAAATGCGGTATAACCCGGCTGTCGTATTTCCGCATGTCGCAACCTGACGGACTGTCGGTATGATACGGGCGACACGTTTCTCGCCGCACGAATAACAGGCACGGGTTTTCCCGATCCTCGCGCAATTCCTTTTGGTTTTTGCCCCATGAACAGACGGTTCGCTTCGATTGCGTGGATTGCCGCCGGCGTGTGGTTCGCCAGCGCAAACGCTCGCGCGGATTGTTTCGACGAAGCTGCCAGATACCAGCAGGTCAATCCGCTGATCCTGCGCGCGATCGCGTGGCAGGAATCGCGTAACCGGCCCGGCGCGCTGAACAAGAACACGAACGGCTCGATCGACTACGGCCTGATGCAGATCAATTCGGTCCACCTGTCGACGCTGTCGCGCTACGGGATCGACCGCGGCACGCTGATGGAGCCGTGCAAGAACGTATACATCGCCGCGTGGCATCTGAAACAGAAGATGAACCGCTACGGCAACACGTGGCAGGCCGTCGGCGCCTACCATTCCGAAACGCCGTCGCTGCGCGACAAGTACGCGCGGCAGATCGCCGGCATCCTGACGCAATGGAAGCTGCTGCCGCCCGCGCCATGACGCCGCGCCGCATCGCGGCCTGACGCGGCGCCGGCCGCCCGGCGCGCGTTTGATGCACAATGCGGGCTCACGCCGCAAGTTCGCCCGTCCGCGGGCCGATCGCGCCCCGGAAGGGCGCCGCGGCCGCTTTTTCATCTTTTCCGTTGGTGTGTACCGCAATGAACCAGCCGTTGCCCGTCACCGTGCTGTCCGGCTTCCTCGGCGCCGGCAAGACCACGCTGCTCAATCACGTCCTCGCGAACCGTGCAGGCCTGAAAGTCGCCGTGATCGTCAACGATCTCGCGGCGGTCAACATCGACGCGTCGCTCGTGCGCGACGCGCAGGCGCTGTCGCGCGTCGAGGAACGCCTCATCGAAATGTCGAACGGCTGCATCTGCTGCACGCTGCGCGACGACCTGCTCGTCGAGATCCGCAATCTCGCGTCCGAAGGCCGCTTCGACGCGATCATGATCGAATCGACCGGTATCGCTGAGCCGATGCCGATCGCCGAAACCTTCACGTTCGTCGACGACGACGGCGAGTCGCTGTCGAAAATCGCGCGGCTCGACACGCTCGTCACCGTGGTCGATGCGTACAACTTCCTGCGCGACTACGGCTCCGACGACGCACTCGCGACGCGCGGCATCGCCGCATCGGAAGAAGACGATCGCACGCTCGTCGAACTGCTGATCGAGCAGATCGAATTCTGCGATGTGCTGGTGATCAACAAGGCCGACCTCGTCGGCGCGGACGAACTCGCGCGTCTGCAGCACATCCTCGCGCGGCTCAATCCGCGCGCGCACCAGGTCGTGTCGACGTTCGGCAACGTGCCGCTCGACGAAGTGCTGAACACGGGCCGCTTCGATTTCGACGAGGCCGCGAATGCGCCGGGCTGGCTCGCGTCGCTCGATCACGATCATACGCATTGCGACGACCCCGACTGCCATGACGAACATCATGCGCACGTGCACGGCGAAGCCGACGAATTCGGGATCGGCAATTTTGTTTACCGCGCGCGCCGGCCGTTCCATCCGGCACGACTCTGGGCGCTGCTGCACCAGGAGTGGCCGGGCGTACTGCGCAGCAAAGGCTTCTTCTGGCTCGCGACGCGCAACGACATCGCGGGCTCGCTGTCGCAGGCGGGCGGCGTATGCCGGCATGGCCCGGCCGGTCTCTGGTGGGCCGCGCAGGATCGCGCGGAATGGCCGGACGACGACGAGCTGCTCGCCGAAATCCGCGCCGAATGGCACGGCGATCTCGACGATCGCACGGTCGGCGATCGCCGGCAGGAGCTCGTGCTGATCGGCATCGCGCTCGATGCAGATTCATGGCGCGAGAAACTCGACGCGTGCCTGCTGACCGATGCGGAATTCGCCGTCGGCGCGGCAGGATGGAGCGCATTCGACGATCCGTTCCCGGCGTGGGATGTCGATTCGCACGACGACGACGATCACGGCGACACCCAAATCGTGCACGCGTAACGGCATGGTAACGGCTTGTAAAAACAACCGTTAAATCTTGCAAGAGCGGCGCGGACTGTGGCGAAAATGCCGCGCGCGCCCAACAAAAAACCCGCCGAAAGGCGGGTTTTTTTCTGGAACAGGCGCTGGTTTAACGCTTGTTGACGGCGTCCTTGAACGCCTTGCCAGCCGTGAACTTGACCGTCTTGGCTGCCGGGATCTTGATGGTTTCGCCGGTCTTCGGGTTGCGGCCCGTACGTGCTGCGCGCTTGCCCGAACCGAAGCTGCCGAAGCCGATCAGCTGAACCGCATCACCCTTCGACACGGCCTTCTTGATGACTTCGAGCAGCGTGTCCAGCGTTTCGCCGGTTTGAGCCTTGCTAGCGCCCGTTTGGGCGGCGACGGCGTCGATCAGTTCCTGTTTGTTCATTAAGGTTCCTTTATCAGGTTAGGTTGACACGAACAGCGCGAACGCGCCGATTATACGTGCGCGAACCGTGCCGTCGAGAGTCAGACTCCGACGACACAGCGCCGAATCCTGGCCCGCGCGACGCGCCCTCCGGCTTGCCGGCGGCCACCCCGCGGTACGGCGTTGCTATGATAGCGCAGCGCAAACCCAATAACGACAAGGGTTTCAAAGATTTTCATCAGTATTTCGCCGAATGAATCGTCGATTGCCCGTTTTTTGACCTGCGCCAACCGGACAGGATACGCAGCGCGGTCCGCCCGTGCGCCGCCCCGTTGGCTTTTTCCAACGGCCGCTCGGACGACCCCGCGCAATCCCTTGCCAGGCTTGGCTGCCACGTTTTTTGTTTCGCATGCCCGACCGACTTGTTCCCGCCACGCTCGCACTTCGCGACGACGGCACGCTCGTTTCGCCCGAGTACGGCGACCTCCATCGCCGCGCATCAGGTGCGCTTGCGCATCACCTGTGCGTCTCCGGCAACGGGCTGCCGGCGCGCTGGCAAGGCCGCCGCACGTTCACGATCGTCGCGACGGGATTCGGCGCGGGCAGCCACTTCCTCGCGACATGGGCCGCGTGGCGCGACGATCCGGCGCGCTGCGAGCGGCTGCATTTCGTCGCAGTCGAGCCGCATCCGTTCTCGCGCGATGACCTGCGCCGCGCGGTTTCGCATATCGTTGCGAACACAACCATATCGGCCGACGTCGACGCAATGGTCGACGCCTGGCCGATGCTCGTGCCGGGCCTGCACCGGCTGGAATTCGACGCAGGGCGCGTGGTGCTCACGCTCGCGTTCGGCGATGCAGTCGACATGCTGACCAGGCTCGTCGCGCGCGCCGATGCGTTCTATCTTGACGGCTTCACGTCGTCGAACGACGAGGATCTCCGCGCGACCGACGTGGTTCGTGCGCTCGCAAAAATCGCCGGCGAAGGCGCGACGTTTGCAACGCATGCGAATTCCGGCGCCGTGAAACACGCACTCGGCGAATCGGGTTTCACGTATCGTGAAGTCGACGATTCGCTCGTCGGCGAATATGCGCCGCGCTGGCGTGCGCGCCGGCACGAGCCGCCGCGCGCACTGCCCGTTGCGGCACGCCGCGCGATCGTGATCGGCGCGGGCCTGGCCGGCTGCGCGGTCGTCGAACGCCTGGCCGCGCGCGGCTGGGACGTCACGCTGATCGAGCGGCACGAACGGATCGCAAGCGAAGCGTCGGGCAATCCGGCCGGCGTATTCCATCCGCTGATGACACGCGACGACAACGTCGCAAGCCGGCTCACGCGCAGCGGCTTCCTGCACGCGATCGCACGCTGGCGCGCACTCGAACGCGCGGGCCATGCGTTCGCGCGCAGCACGCACGGGATGATCCATCTCGCCGAATCGACCGACGACTTCGCGCGGATGCGCGATGCATTCGATGCGTTCGGCGCGCCGTCCGACTATGCGTCGCTGCTCGATACCGATGCCGCGCGCGCGCATCTGAACCTGCCGGTCGCGCATGGCGGCCTGCTGTTTCCGCATGGCGGCGCCGTCTGGCCGGCCGGGCTGTGCGCGGCGCAATGCGCGGCGGCCGGCGAACGCGTGCGCTTGCTCGCGTCCACCGGCGTCGCGCGGCTCGAGCGGCGGGGCGACACATGGCATGCGCTTGATTCGACGGGCGGCACGCTGGCCGAAGCGCCCGTCGTCGTGCTTGCGAACGCGGGCGACGCCGTGCGTCTCGCGGGGCTGCAGCATGTCGTGCTGCAACCGGTGCGCGGCCAGCTCACGCTGCTGCCGCCCGGCAGCACGGCGCCGCTGCCGTGCCCGGCGATCGGCGACGGTTACGCAGTGCCGCTCGACGACGGCACGCTGCTGATCGGCGCGACATTCGAACCCGACGACGTCGATCCGGCGATGCGCGCGGCCGGCCACGTCGAAAACCTTGACCGCGTGCGGCACCTGCTGCCGGGCCTGATCGGCGACGTTCCGGATCTCGACACGCTGCGCGGCCGCGTTGCATTCCGCTGGGTCGTCGCCGATCGTCTGCCGCTGATCGGCCCGCTCGCGGACGAAGCGCAGGCCGTCGCGAACGCACGCGCGCTGAGCGGCGCAAAGGCGCGCGACCTGCCGCGCACGCCCGGCCTCTACGGCGCATTCGGCTTTGGCTCGCGCGGCCTCGTGTGGGCCGCGCTCGGCGCCGAACTGATCGCATCGCAACTCGAAGGCGAGCCATGGCCGCTCGAGCGCGAACTCGCCGAAGCCGTCGATCCCGCACGCTTCCTGATCCGCGCACTGCGCGCACGCCGCATCGGTTCGGCCGGCTGATCGGCCGCGCGAATCGCTCACAGTTTCCCGATTTCCCTGCGCAAGGTTATCCACCCGGTGCTGTGGATAACCTTGCGAAATCCACACGCACTTCGTGTGTAATCACAGTGGACGTAAACTGGGCAACTTGGCACAGCTGTGAAACGGCCCCGAAGTTACTCATCTCAAACTTCTGTGCACGAACAGCCTGTGCAACGGGTTATGGTTTCGCCAACACGTTGATCCGTCAGCGTAAACCGAAGTTATCCACAGAACTGTGGGTCCTTTGTTAACTTCTACTACGTATATATACAGGTAAACCTTTGAAACCAAAGGCCTGTGGTGCCGCACAGCGCCGCGAGTCGTATTCAATGGGTTCCAGACCGAAAAAGCTGTGGCACAATCGGTTTCCTTCGCGTTCGTCCGGCCAGGCGCCGGACAAGCTTCAATGGAACGGTCGGCACGATTTCGAATCTGAATCTTCGAGACTGCGCAGTCCGTTCACACACCAGGCCGACAATCCAGATCGGCAACCTGTGCGACTTTCCGCCGGATGGCGGAACAGGCGGACCCCATGTCCCGCCGTCGTCGACCACAACAATCACATTCGGGGCGATACCCAGCCGGCGCGCATCCATTTCTGACGCTTGACCCCGCGTCGCTGGCGGTCGCTTCCAAAGGAGAAGTCACCACGATGAAGTCGGCGTTCTCATTTCTGCCCAACTGGCCGCTCGCGCCGGATGCCGTGTTCTGGGCCGGGCTCGCGCTGTTCGCGGCCGGCCTGTGTGGCGAACTGTGCTATCGCGCATGGCGCTTGCCGCGCATCACCGGTTATGCGGTAATCGGTCTCGTCGCCGGTTCGTTCGGATTCGGCGTGATCGACGCAAGCACCGACGAAACGTCGCGGCTGCTGATCGACGTCGCGCTCGGCCTGCTGCTGTTCGAGCTCGGCAGCCGCCTCGACCTGCGCTGGATCCGGCGCAATCCGTGGCTCGTCGCGTCGAGTCTCGCGGAAGCCACGCTGACGTTCGTGCTCGTGCTGTTCGTGATGCTTGCGCTCGGCGTGTCGGGAATGGTTGCGCTCGTGCTGTCGGCGATCGCGATCGCGACGTCGCCGTCGATGGTGATCCAGCTCAAGACCGAACTGCGCGCGGAAGGGCAGGTGTCGCAGCGCCTCATCACGCTCACGGCGCTCAACAGCGTGTACGCGATCGTGCTGACCAAGCTCGTCACGAGCTGGCTGCACCAGGAAGCGTACGGCAACGTGTTCGCGACGATCCTGCAGCCGCTCTACCTGATCGCCGGTTCGTTCTTCGTCGCGTATCTCGTCGCGCGTTCGTGCAATTTCCTGTTCCGCCACATGACGTCGACGATGCGCGACGAGCATTCGTTCGTCGCGCTGTTCGGGCTCGTGATGCTGGCGATCGCGGTGGCACAGGCGCTGAAGCTGTCGACGCTGCTCACGCTGCTGCTCGCGGGCATCATCGTGAAGAACCTCGAAGCGCGTCCGCAGCTGTGGCCCGAGCATTTCGGCACGGCCGGCTGGCTGCTGACGGTGGTCCTGTTCGTGCTGACGCTCACGTCGTTCACGTGGGGCGACATCGCGCTCGGCGGGCTGCTCGCGATCGTGCTGATCGTCACGCGGCTCGTCGCGAAGCTGGCCGGCGTCGTCGCGTTCGCGAAGCCGAGCGGCATCGGGATGAAGCAGGGCGTCGCGCTCGGCATCGCGCTGACGCCGATGTCCGCGCTGTCGTACCTGCTCGTCGACGATACCTACCAGCTCTATCCGAATTTCGACCCGCACCTGCGCGCGATCGTGATGTGCACGATCGTGATCCTGCAGCTCGTCAGCCCGTTCGTCGTCTACCGCTGCCTGTCGGCGGTCGGCGAACGCAGCGACAGCAACTGATTCCGGAACCTGCCATGGCACTCGAAACCTTCGTCAATTCCGAACCGTTCACGTTCGGCGTCGAACTGGAGATCCAGGTCGTCAACACGCACAACTACGACCTGACCAAGGCTGCATCCGACCTGATGCGCCTGATCCAGGGCGAGACCTTTCCGGGCAACATCACGCCGGAAATCACCGAGAGCATGATCGAGCTGTCGACCGGCATCTGCCATTCGCACGAGCAGGCGGTCAGCGAGCTGCATGCGATCCGCGACGTGCTCGTGAAGGCGGCCGACCAGCTCAACGTCGGGCTCGCCGGCGGCGGCACGCACGCGTTCCAGCAATGGAGCGACCGGCAGATCTACGATGCGCCGCGCTTCCAGTACATCTCCGAGCTGTACGGCTATCTGGCCAAACAGTTCACCGTGTTCGGCCAGCACGTGCATATCGGCTGTCCCGATCCCGACAGCGCGCTGTTCCTGCTGCACTCGATGTCGCGCTTCATTCCTCACTTCATCGCGCTGTCCGCGTCGTCGCCGTTCGTGCAGAACGTCGACACCGGCTTCCATTCGGCACGCCTGAATTCGGTGTTCGCGTTCCCGCTGTCGGGCCGCGCGCCGTTCGTGCTGACCTGGGACAGCTTCGAGGAGTACTTCATGAAGATGGTGAACACGGGCGTCGTCAACTCGATGAAGGACTTCTACTGGGACATCCGCCCGAAGCCCGGCTACGGGACGATCGAGGTGCGGGTGATGGATACGCCGCTGTCGGTCGACCGCGCGGCGGCGATTGCCTGCTACATCCAGACGCTCGCGCGCTACCTGCTGACCGACCGGCCGCTGAAGCTGTCGGAGGACGATTACCTCGTCTATACGTTCAACCGTTTCGAAGCGTGCCGTTTCGGGCTCGAGGGCACCTGCGTGAATCCTCAGACGGGTGAACGCCGCACGATCGCGGAAGACATCCTCGACACGCTCGACCGGATCGCGCCGCATGCGGCCGCGCTCGGTTCGCGCGCGGCGCTCGACGAGATCGGCGCGCTTGCCAAGGCGCGCGTGAACGACGCATCGTGGTTGAGAACCGTTTTCAAACAGGAAAAATCGCTGAACGAAACGGTCCGGCAGCAGTGCTTACGCTGGCGTGAATGAAAAAATGTTTTGCAGATTACAGGCTCGACCGCGTCGCGATTCGCTGAACGACGGCCGGCCCGGTTTCAGGCCGAAATCGTTGCCAGTCGCCCTGAAAATCTGTGGATAACCCGACATTCCTCTGCAAAGTCAACGATCTGCGGGCGGGATAACCCGGTGGATCATTGCCATTCACCCGATGGCCGATCCGAACAGGAAAATGCCGGCGCAGCCCGTTCAGCGGGTGCGCGGCATTGCAGGCACAACGAAAAAATTCAGTTATCCAGTGATTTTCCACAGAATGCAGGGGATAACTTAGCTGTGCGATTTTCCGCTCTCGCTTAGAATGTCGGCTTTGCGGACACCGGAACGACGCGTGTCTCACCGGTCGCCGCGAATGCGACCGCCGCGTGTGCCTCGCGACGGCCGTGCTGACGCACTCGCAAGAGCGCGTCTGTTTTGAGATGGACATTCGATCTCCACACTACGGCCGCTCGGCATTCCGGGCGGCGGCAAAGCGAAAAGACTATGAGCGAAGGCGTTTACGGGAACCAGGCTTCGGGACGTGTCACCCACAGCCTGCTGCGGTTGAGTACGGCCATGCGAAGCCAGGCATGGGATTGGGCGGAAGGCGCGGGCCTGACGCCGACGCAGGGCGAAATTCTCGTGCTGCTGCTGCAGCGCAAGGGCCCGATGCGGCTCGGCGAGATCGCGCGCGAGACGCAGCTCACCGCGGCGACCACGAGCGATGCGGTCAGCACGCTCGAGACGAAGGGGCTTGTCGAGAAGCGTCGTGCGCTGGACGACGGCCGCGCACTGGCCGTGCGCCTGTCGGCCCGTGGCCGCACGGCCGCGAAGAAGGCGCTGCAATGGCCTGAATTCCTGACGAAAGCGGTCGGCAAGCTCGGCGCGGACGAGCAGGGCGCACTGTATCGCGCGCTGCTGAAGACGCTGCGCGAGCTGCAGGTGGCCGGCGCGACGCCGCCGCAGCGCATGTGCTTGACGTGCGCCCACTTCCAGCCGGGCAAGCTGTCGAAGAAGACCGTGCATTACTGCGCGGCGCTCGACATCTCGATGTCCGACAGCGACCTGCGTCTCGACTGCTCGGTGCAGGAAGAAGCCGACGCGGCGACGCAGAAGAAGACCTGGAAGATTTTCGCAGGCTGACGTCCGTCGATCGACCGGGAGGCCGATGATGAACGCTGAAGTCGTGGCGATCCGCCATGTGCATTTCGAGGATCTCGGGAGCTTCGAGCAGGTGCTCGGCGAACGGGGCCGGCGGGTGCGCTATGTAGACGTCGGGTCGTCGCGGTTCGAGGTGCTCGACGTGCTCCAGCCGTCGCTGTTCGTCGTGCTCGGCGGGCCGCTCAGCGTGTACGACGATGCGCAGTATCCGACGATCGCACCGCTCGCGGCGCTCGTGCGCCAGCGCATCGACGCGGGGCTGCCGATCCTCGGCATCTGCCTCGGCGCGCAGTTCATCGCCCGTGCGCTCGGCGCGCGCGTTTATCCGGCTGCGCAGCACGAACTCGGCTGGGCGCCGCTGACGCTCACCGATGCCGGTCGCGCGTCGCCGCTGCGCCATCTCGATGGCGCGGCGACTTCGATGCTGCACTGGCACGGCGATACGTTCGACCTGCCGGGCGGCGCGATCCATCTCGCGTTGACGCCGGCCTGCCGCCACCAGGCATTCGCATGGGGGCAGCACGTGCTGGCGCTGCAGTGCCATCCGGAAATCCGCGCCGACCGCTTCGAACCGTGGCTGATCGGGAACGCCGGCGAAATCGCGGCGACGCCGGGCATCGACGCCCGTCAGTTGCGTGCCGATACAGCGCAGCACGGCCCCGCGCTCGAGACGGCCGCGCGGCGCATGTTCGCGGAGTGGCTCGACAGCATCGGGCTCTGACGCCGCGGGCGGCGCCGTTCGCCGCGAATCCTTGGCCCGGCCCGCATCCGTTGCAGGCCGGCGCATCGCTGCTTGCAACGCATGTCCCGCCGCGCCGGCAACCTGCTGCCGGCCGTACCTGACCATCCGCTTACTGCCGATCGCGCCATCTGCACGCTTCAAGCCTGCGTGCTACGCTCGTCCGCTCTTTCCCTTTCCAGGCGAGTGGCCTCCATGACTGCGCTGTTTTCCCCGTTCACGCTGCGCGGCGTGACCCTTCCGAACCGGATCGTGATCTCCCCGATGTGTCAGTATTCGGCCGAACGCGGCGAAGCGACCGACTGGCACATGATTCACCTCGGCCATCTCGCGCTGTCGGGCGCGGGCCTGCTTTGCATCGAGGCGACTGCGGTGGAGCCCGACGGGCGCATCACGCACGGCGACCTCGGCCTTTGGGACGATGTGACCGAAGCCGCGCTGAAGCCCGTGTTGGCCGCGATCCGCAAGCATTCGCCGGTCCGCATCGCGATGCAGTTGTCGCATGCGGGGCGCAAGGCATCAAGCGACGTGCCCTGGCAGGGCGGTCAGCTCGTGTCCGTCGCCGACGGCGGCTGGCTGCCGCACGGGCCGTCGGCCGTACCGCACAAGGAAGGCGAGACGCCGCCGCTCGCGCTCGACGCCGCGGGCCTGAACCGGATCCGCGATGCGTTCGCGGCTGCCGCGAAGCGTGCCGCGCGGCTCGGCATCGACGCGATCGAAGTGCATGCGGCGCACGGCTACCTGCTGCACCAGTTCCTGTCGCCGCTCGCGAACCGGCGCACCGACGAATACGGCGGCTCGCGCGAAAACCGGATGCGTTTTCCGCTCGAGATCTTCGAGATCGTGCGTGCGGCGTTTCCGGAAGACCGGCCGGTCGGCGTACGCGTGTCCGCGACCGACTGGGTCGAAGGCGGCTGGGAGCTCGACGACACGATCGCGTTTGCGCACGAACTGGAGCGCCGCGGCTGCGACTGGATCGACGTGTCGTCCGGCGGGGTGTCGCCGCTGCAGAAGATTCCGCTGTCGCCCGGCTACCAGGTGCCGTTCGCGCAGGCCGTGAAGCGCGCGGTCGGGATGCCGACGGTGGCGGTCGGCCTGATCAAAGAGCCCGCGCATGCAAACCGGCTCATCGAGGCGGGCGATGCCGATTTCGTCGCGATGGCGCGCGCGATGCTGTACGACCCGCGCTGGCCGTGGCATGCGGCGGCCGAGCTCGGCGCGCAGGTGACGGCGCCGCCGCAGTACTGGCGCTCGCAGCCGCGCGAGCACAAGGCGTTGTTCGGCGACATCGCGTTCGGCCAGCGTTGAAGCGTCAAGCGCGCAATATTGCGCGCGATGTTGAACGAAGCAATATCGAACGTGTAGGATGCGGGTGATTCGCCGCATGCCCCGACGCGGCACCGACCGGTGCCGCGTTTTCGTTTGGCGCGCGCCGGGCCGCGATCGCGGCCGTCTTCCATTCATTCGTCTTCACAAGGATTCGTTCGATGAGTTCACGCAGGATCGCGGTGCGCCGCTCGGGTGTACACGGCAAGGGCGTGTTTGCGGTGGCGCCGATCAGGGCCGGCGAACGCGTAGTGGAATACAAAGGCGAGCGAATTTCGTGGAAGGAAGCGCTGCGTCGCCATCCGCACGATCCGAGCGAGCCGAACCATACGTTCTACTTCGCACTGGACGAAGGCGGCGTGATCGACGGCAAGATCGACGGCAACAGCGCGCGCTGGATCAACCATTCGTGCGCGCCGAACTGCGAAGCGGAGGAGGTCAAGGGCCGCGTGTATATCCACGCGCTGCGCGACATCGGGCCGGAAGAGGAGCTGTTCTACGACTACGGCCTCGTGATCGATGCGAAGCTGACGAAGAAGCTCAAGCGCGAATACGCATGCCATTGCGGCGCGGCTTCGTGCCGCGGCACGCTGCTCGCGACGTCGGATGACGGCGAGAAGAAGAAAAAGAAGAAGGACAAGAAGGACGGCAAGTCCGAGTCCGGAGCGAAGGACAAGAAAAACAAGAAGTGAAGCCGGCGGCGGCGCATCGTGCGCGGCCGATTCAGCAGACGGCTGTCGAATTGCGCGGCAGTCCTTCCCGTTTCCTTATCCGTCGGGCGGCCCGGCAACGGTCGCTCGCCCGACGCGAATCGCCCGGGGAATCGCTCAATGCGCCGACGCGGTGGCCGGCGTTTCGCTGGCCGGTTTCTCCGTGCGCTGGGCGAGCGGCACCCGAACCACGAAGCGCGAACCGCCTTCCGACGCATCCTCGTACGATACGGTGCCGCCATGCATCGCGATGATGTCGTGCACGATCGCGAGGCCGAGCCCGGCGCCCGTCTCGACGCCGTTGCCGCTTTGCGCGTCGCCGCGGAAGAAGCGCTTGAACAGGTCGGCCTGCTGGTTAGCGGGTACGCCCGGGCCGTTGTCCTCGACGACGATCTCGGCGGCCGGCTGGCCGTCTTCGAGCGCACTGCGCGCGACGTTCACCGTGATCCGCGCGCCGTCCGGCCGCGCGAGCGGCACGTATTTCAGCGCATTGTCGAGCAGGTTCGCGATCACCTCGCGCAGCAGCACGGGGTTGCCGCGCACCATCAGCTTCTCGTCGTCGCCGGGGTCGTCGCTGCGCTGGAAGCCGAGGTCGACATGCGACGCGAGCGCACGCGGCACCCACTCGGCACCCGTTTCGAACGCCATCGCCGCGAGGTCGACGTCGACGAACCGCGCGGCCTGTTCGCCCGGCTCCGCACGCGCGAGCGACAGCAACTGGTTCGACAGCCGCACCGCGCGGTCGGCGGCCGCGCGCAGTTCGCGCACCGCGGCGAAGGTCTGGTGCGGGTCGCGTGCGACGGCTGCCTGCTCCGCATGCAGCTTCACGGCCGTGAGCGGCGTGCGCAACTGGTGCGCGGCATCGGCGATGAACTTGCGCTGCGCGTCGAGCGCGGTCTTCAGGCGGCCGAGCAGCGCATTCATCGCGCTCGTCAGCGGCCGGATCTCCAGCGGTACCTCGGTTTCGTCGACCGGTTCCAGCGACGTGTGAGTCTGCCGGTTCAGCGAATCGGCGAGATGCGTGAGCGGGCCGAGCTGCTGGTTCACGACGCGCCACACGATGCCCCAGCCCGCGAGCAGCAGCAGCAGCAACGGCATCATGATCGCGACGAGGAATTCGGCCGCGATCCGGTAGCGATGCCGCACCGGCTGAGCGACCTCGACGACCATCGGCTTGCCGCCTTCGACATCGTCGACGCGCACCTGCGCGACGCGCACCGCACGGTTGTCGTACTCGGCCTCGAACACGTACGCGTGATGCATGCGGCGCACGTTGATGCCTCGCAGCGGCAGCTTCGGATCGCCGGCGAGTTCCTGTTCGCCGTCGCTGATCCGGTAGATCAGCGCTTCGGCCGGATCGGAGAACATCGCCTGCGCGAGCGGCGGCACCGTGAACGGCGCATCGGGGCCGGCGATCTGGATCTGTTTCGAGATGGCGGTCGCGAGATCGGCGAGCGAGCGGTCGATCACGTGCTGCGTGTATTGCCACGCGAGCCAGTAGGCAATCAGGCCGCTCATCAGCGCGAGCATCGACAGCGGTGCGGCGAGGCGCCGGAGCAGCGAGCGGCGCAGGCTGGTGGTCACAGCCGGATCAGGAGACATTTCGACGGGCAAATGGATAAGCGCCGCTCACGAGGAGCGGCGCGGTCGTGCGCCGGGCGGCGACGCGGAGCAGCGCGCATACGCCGGCGGCACACGGCCGGCCGGCGCTCGGCCGCTCAGACGCTCGCTGTCTGGCGGATTTCCTGCAGCAGGTAGCCGAAACCGCGCACCGTGACGATTTCGACGCGGCACTGCTCGAGTTTCTTGCGCACGCGGTGCACATAGACTTCGATCGCGGTATCGCCGAGATCGCCGCCGAAATGCGTGAGGTGATCCTGCAACTGGGCCTTGCTGACGACGCGGCCGTGACGCAGCAGCAGCATCTCGAGCACCGCGAATTCGCGCGGTGACAGTTCGAGCGGCTTGTCGTCGTTGAAGATGCGGCGGTCGACGCCCGACAGGCGGACGCCGCCGAGCGACACTTCCGGACGCGGCATGTCGCTGTGCGGGCCGCTGCGGCGCATCACCGCGCGGATGCGCGCTTCGAGCTCGGCCGGCTCGAACGGCTTGAGCATGTAGTCGTCGGCGCCCGAGTTCAGGCCCTGGATCCGGTCGTTCAGCTCGTCGCGTGCGGTCAGCACGATCACGGGCGTGTGGCGGTTGGTCTGGCGGAAGCGCGTGAGCAGCGTCATTCCGTCGATGCCCGGCAGGCCGAGATCGAGGATCACGAGTTCGTGGCGGTTTTGTGCCAGCGCCTGTTCGGCAAAAATGCCGTCATGCACCATGTCGACGGTGAAGCCAGCCTGCTCGAGGCTGCTCTGGATACCGCGTGCGATGGGGCGGTCGTCTTCGATCAGAAGGAGTCGCATGAAGTTCGCTCAAGTACAATGGGTTGGCGGTTCAGGCACGCGGACAGCACGAAGCCGTTTCCACAGGGGCGCCGCATCGCGTGACATCAAGCATGGCGGCCAGCGAACGATTAAATCCAATCATGTCCGATATTTCGATCAACGACCTTGAAGCCGCGATCAATTTCTGGCGCGCCCGCTCGCCGTCGAGCGGCGACGAACTCAAGCTCTGCGAAGAGGCCAGCGCGCTCTCCAAGCCGTATGCGCTGCTGATTGTACAGCGCGAAAGCGCGCTGCAACTGGAAGGTTTGGACCCCAAGGCGCGGAAAGCATACGAGACTTACGTGCGGCTTAAGGATGGCTTGGAAAGCTGAAGGCTTTCGCTGACTACATCCTAGAAAACGTTCAGCGAAATGAAAAGTTGACGCCCGCGCGCCGAAAGACGCGCGGCGGCAGAGGAAGGGCTCAGGCGGCCGGTTGCGCGTGCGCGCCGGTGCGGTCGACGAACAGCGCGAGTTCGATGTCGCGTTCGGTCAGGCCGTCGGCGTCGTGGGTCGACAGCGTGATGTCGACGCGGTTGTACACGTTGAACCATTCAGGATGGTGGTTCATTTCCTGCGCCTTGATCGCGACGCGCGTCATGAAGCCGAACGCTTCGTTGAAATCGGCGAAGCGCAGGCTGCGCTGGATCGCGTCGCGGCCCGGCACGGCCGTCCAGAGCGGCAGGCCTTCGAGCCGGGTCTTGCGTTCTTCTGATGTGAGCTTGTGGATCATCTTGCACCTCTCGTTCGGTAACGGCGCTCGTGCGCGGCTGCGCCGCGCGGCGCAGCCGGCACCGGTCATTGTTTCATAGTTGTGGGACGGCCATCCGGGGACGGGCATCCGGGGACGGCCATCCGGCATCCGGCGCGCGCTGGCGCGTTACGCGTCGGCGTCGTCGGGCCAGCCTTCGCCCGTGCCGCGATGCAGCACGCGGTCGGTATCGAGCACCGCGCCGGCCGCGAATTCGGGCAGCGCCGCGAGCCGGTCGGCCAGCGCGCGGCCGTCGACGTCGGCGAGCGCGAACAGCTGCGCGAAATCGTCGATCACGAAGTAGGTCTTCTGGAACGTGTCGATCCGGTATTTCGTGCGCATCACGCGTTCGAGGTCGAAGCCGAGCCGGTTCGGCGCCGCGCTTTCGAGGCTGTACAGGCTCTCGCCCTTGCTCGACACGATCCCGGCGCCGTAGATCGACAGCCCGTTCGTGCCGCGCGGGTCGCGGATCAGCCCGAATTCAACTGTATACCAGTAGAGGCGAGCGAGCCGCGCAAGCGCCGCTTCGTCGTCGGCGACCGCGAGCGCGGTGCGGCCGTACGCCTGCATGTAATCGGCGAACACCGGGTCGATCAGCAGCGGCACATGGCCGAACAGGTCGTGGAAGCAGTCGGGTTCCTGCAGGTAGTCGAGCTGGTCGGGACGGCGCATCCACCAGGTGACCGGAAAACGCCGGTTCGCGAGATGCCCGAAGAATACGCGGTCTGGCACGAGGCCCGGCACGGCGACGATCTCCCAGCCCGTCGCGGGCTTCAACTGGCGGTTCACGTCCGCGAACGACGGTACGCGATCGGCCGGCAGGTCGATCTTGCCGAGCCCCGCGACGAACGCGTCGCAGGCGCGCCCGCGCAGCAGCGCCGACTGGCGTGCATAGAGCTGCTTCCACACCGCATGGTCGACCTGGCCGTAGCGTTCGAGCGGCTGGTCGATGGTGAAATCTGCGCGGGTTTCGAGGCCCGCGTCGAACTGCTCCTGCAGTTTCGCGGTGACGACGGTGGACATGATCAGGCTCTGCACGCTGTGGTTGGGAACCATGCAAGTGTAGAGCGGCCTGCGCGCGGAATGGGCGCAAAGTTGGCGTTGATTTGCCTGGTGATGCGATAATCTCGCATCAAATCACGAATCAATGCGGAGAATGCTCATGCTGGAACTTGATCACTTCGATCTCGCGCTGCTGGACGTGCTGCAGCGCTTCGGTCGCGCGACGCATCAGCAGCTCGGCGAGGAGGTGCCGCTGTCGCCGTCGCAGATCGGCAGGCGGCTGCAGCGGCTCGAGGCGGCCGGCGTGATCGAAGGCTACCGCGTGATGCTGCGGCCCGAAAAGCTCGGGCTCGGCGTCACCGCGTTCACGAGCCTGAAGCTCAAGCACCACGGCGATTCGATCATCGAGCAGTTCCAGCAGCAGATCGACGTGCTGCCGGAAGTGCTCGAATGCCATGCGGTGGTGGGCGATGCCGACTACCTGCTGCGAATCGTCGCGCCCGACCTGAACGCGCTGTCGCAGTTCGTGATGAAGAAGCTGATGCGCGTGCCGGGCGTCGACAGCGTGCGCTCGAACATCGTGCTGACGACCTTCAAACGCAACGGCGCGCTGCCGCTCGCCCACCTGGCGCCCGGCGCCGCGTGACGCGGCGGCCAGAGCAAGCCTGCTATCAGCGGGAACCGGCCCCAGGCGGCGCGTGCCGCACCGTCGCCGGCGGGGCCGGATCAGGCCGCTTCGTGCGGCGTGTCGGCGTTCAGCAGGTCGACGTACGCGACCGCGACCAGATCGTCCTGCGACACGCCGAGCTTCGTGAACACGTCGTGCGCTTCGGCTTCGCCGCCGGCTTCGTCGTCGTCGGGGCCGAGCACGACTTCCAGTTCGATGAAGTCGCCGAGGCCGTCGACGCGGTCGAGGTGGATGCGCGTGCGGCCCGCGAGGTACACGTGCCGTTCTTTCGTCACGATCCCGCGCGTGGTCAGCGCGGTCGCGAGCAGCGCGTGCATCGCGTCGGGATTCGTCACGGGGCTGCGCGTGTAGTACGACGCCTTCGGGCCGTCGCGGTCGTCGCGCTGGTAGAAGATCAGTTCGGCCGGCGTGCCGTCCTCGAAGCGGCGCAGCTTCAGCCGGCCGCGCGGCACGTCATAGAAGAAATCCTGCTGGCGGTAGAACAACGGTGCTTCGGCCGCGAGCGTCGCCGCGCGTTCGCGCAGCTGGTCGAATTCGCGGGCGCGGGCTTTGATCTCGATGTTGCGGGCCATGCGGGTCTCCTTCAATCGGGGTCTCGCGGTGTGCGAACGCTCAATCTAGCAAAAAGGCGGGGACGGCGGCATGACGACGGGCAGGGGGCGGCGAGATGACGCGTGTTGCGCGCGACGCCGGCGCCCGGCGTGTGGCGGCCGCGCCTTCATCAGCATCGCTCATATCGCCCACTGGGCTTCGATCAGCCGCAGCGCGGCCGCGATCGCCGGCTCGTCGCGCCGCTCGGCGAGCGTCACGAACGTCAGTTCGGTCGGCACCGTCACGCGTTCGACGATCGTCAGCGCGTGCGCGTGCGCTTCGGCCAGCGCGGTCGAGTCGCGCGCGAGCGTCAACCCGATGCCCGATTTGACGAGGTCGAGCATCGACTGCTCCTGGTCGACCTCGGCGACCTTCACGGGCTGCGCGCCGGCTTCCGCAAAGCGCCGCGACAGCAGCCGGTGATGCGCGGACGCCGGCGGCGTCCAGATCCACGGTAGCGCGGCGAGCGCGCGCCAGTCGTGCGCGCGCTGCACGCGCTCCTTCCAGCCGGCCGGCGCGAGCACGCGGTACTGGAAATGCGTGAGCGTGACGGTGTGGAACAGCGCGCCGTCGAGCTGATCGTCCTCGCCCGGCCGGCCGATGTAGTAGCCGACGTCGAGCGCCTGTGCGCGCACCTGTTCGATCACCCAGCCCGACATCCCGTGCCGCAGCGCGGTTTCGATCTGCGGATGGGTCTCGACCAGCGCGCGCAGGAAGCCGCCGAGCCGCAGGAAGCCCGGATCGAGGATCGTGCCGATCCGCAGCCGGCCGCGCACCTCGTGCCGCAGCGCAGCAGCGGCGCGCTGCACGTCGGCGGCCGCGGCGAGCGCGCGTTCCGCGTGCGGCAGCAGCGTCTGGCCGTCGCGCGTGAGCGCGAGCCCGCGCGACGTGCGCGTGAACAGCGTGACGCCGAGCGTTTCCTGCAGATGCTTGATCTGCAGGCTGACGGCCGGCTGCGTCAGGTGCAGTTGCGCGGCGGCGCGCGTCAGGTTGCCTTCGCGCGCGACCGTCGCAAACGCGCGGAGCAGGGTGAGATCCATCGTCGTGATATGAGCGCTGCTTATAACGCAGTTCAGCATAACTCATTGGATCGGCGGCCGGCAGCCGGAGTACGCTTCATCGGTCGCGTCGCCCGGCGCGTTCCGGTGGAATCGGGCGGGGAGTATGGCCGGGCAGGCGGGCGCTGCTGCAGACACCCGCCGTGACGCACTATGCTGGAAATGATGCGCGGCATCGCAGCGCGCGGCGCACAACAACGAGATTTGCATGGGACCGGCGTAAGCGCTAACTCCATTCAACCACGCCATGGGGCCAGCGTAAGTGCTAAAGCACGAACTCGGGTCGACAGCTTTGCATGGGACCACCGTAAGCGCTAAAGCGCTAACGTTGGTCGACCGCCGTGGGGGTGGAGTAAGCGCTGAAGCGCTAACTCCATCCAGCCACGCCATGGGACCAGCGTAAGTGCTAAAGCGCTAACTCAGGTCGACCGCCGTGGGGATGGAGTAAGCGCTGAAGCGCTAACTCCATCCAGCCACGCCATGGGATCAGAGTAAGCGCTGAAGCGCTAACTCTGATCGACAGGAGACAAGCAGTGACTACTCAACGCACGCTCGAAGGCGAATTCGACTACGTGATCGTCGGCGCGGGCACCGCGGGTTGCGTGCTCGCGAACCGCCTGACCGAGGATCCCGACATCCAAGTACTGCTGCTCGAAGCGGGCGGCAAGGACGACTATCACTGGATCCATATCCCGGTCGGCTATCTGTATTGCATCGGCAACCCGCGCACCGACTGGCTGTACAAGACGCAGCCCGAAGCGGCGCTCAACGGCCGCGCGCTGTCGTATCCGCGCGGCCGCGTGCTCGGCGGCTGCTCGTCGATCAACGGGATGATCTACATGCGCGGCCAGCGCGAGGATTACGACAGCTGGGCGCAGGAAACCGGCGATGCGGGCTGGTCGTGGGACAGCGTGCTGCCGATCTTCAAGCGCAGCGAGGATCACCATGCGGGCGCGAGCGACGCGCACGGCGCCGGCGGCTACTGGCGTGTCGAGAAGCAGCGGCTGCGCTGGGAGATCCTCGAATCGTTCGCGCAGGCCGCGCAACAGACGGGCATTCCGGCGACCGACGATTTCAACCGCGGCGACAATTCCGGGGTCGGCTATTTCGAGGTGAACCAGAAGCGCGGCGTGCGCTGGAATACGTCGAAGGCGTTCCTGCGGCCCGCGATGGCGCGCCCGAACCTGACCGTGATCACCGGCGCGCAGGCGCAGCGCGTGATCTTCGAAGGGCGGCGCGCGGTCGGCGTCGAGTATCACGGAGGCGGCACCGATTATGTCGCGCGTGCGCATGCGGAAGTGCTGCTGACGTCCGGCGCCGTGAATTCGCCGCAACTGCTCGAACTGTCGGGTATCGGCTGCGGCCGGCGGCTACAGGCGCTCGGCATCGACGTCGTGCAGGATCTGCCGGGCGTCGGCGAAAACCTGCAGGATCATCTGCAATTGCGGATGGCGTTTCGCGTCGAAGGCGTGCGCACGCTCAACACGCTGTCCGCGCACTGGTGGGGCAAGCTGATGATCGGCGCCGAATATGCGTTGCTGCAGCGCGGGCCGATGTCGATGGCGCCGTCGCAGCTCGGCGCGTTCGCGAAATCCGATCCCGAAGATCCCGCACTCACGCGCCCCGATCTCGAATACCACGTGCAGCCGCTGTCGCTCGAACGCTTCGGCGAACCGCTGCACAGCTTCAACGCGTTCACGGCGTCCGTCTGCCATCTGCGGCCGACGTCGCGCGGCAGCGTGCATGTCACGAGCGCCGATCCGGGCATCGCGCCCGCGATCGCGCCGAACTATCTGTCGACCGACCACGATCGCCATGTCGCCGCGAACGCGCTGCGCCTCACGCGCCGGATCGCGTCCGCGCCGGCGCTTGCGCGCTATCGTCCCGAGGAAATCCTGCCGGGCACACGGTATCGGACCGAGGCAGAACTGATCGAAGCGGCCGGCGCCGTCGGCACGACGATCTTCCATCCCGTCGGCACCTGCCGGATGGGGCGTGCCGACGATGAGCGCGCGGTAGTCGACAGCCGGCTGCGCGTGCGCGGCATCGCGGGGCTGCGGATCGTCGATGCATCGGTGATGCCGTTCATTACGTCGGGCAACACCAATTCGCCGACGCTGATGATCGCCGAGCGCGCGAGCGACATGATTCGTGCCGATCGCCGCGCGGCGCGCGACGCGACACCGGTGCGAACGGAGGCCACGGTGACGGCCGCGTGACGGTACGCTGACACGCGCGACAGCGGGCCGTCATGCGGGCGCCTGCTGATTCGATATGCGAAACAAGCTGCCGTGCCGTTGCAGCGGCCATGCCGGTTGCGGCGGTTCGAACGGCAAGATCCATGCGAGCCGCGCTGCTTTTTTTTAATTGCACGCGAGCCGCGCCGTGCGGGCGGTCAACAGTCGATGATGCACGTGTCAAAAAAGCGGGGCGAAAAACCGTGCATGGCCGCATGCGGCATCGCGGCCAGCCCTATAAGTGCAAATCCCGATGATTGCACTGCACCAACGGCGCGACAATGTTGCGCAATGTGCATACGCGTCGGCGCGGGAGACCACCCTCGAGGCGTACCACGGCGCCGGGGGCAGCCGGCTGATCCGCTGACCTGTTCGCGGCCGCTTGCGCCACGCTTCCCGGTGCTTCGCCTGACTTCGTACGGAAGGGAACATGATTCTCGGCGACACGATTCTGGAAACACGCGGACTGACGAAGGAGTTCAGGGGTTTCACCGCCGTGAACGGCGTCAACCTGCGTGTGCGGCGCGGCGCGATTCATGCGCTGATCGGGCCGAACGGCGCGGGCAAGACGACCTGCTTCAACCTCCTCACCAAGTTCCTGACACCGACGGCCGGCCAGATCGTCTTCAACGGGATCGACATCACCGACGAGCGGCCTGCGCAGGTGGCACGGCGCGGCATCATCCGCTCGTTCCAGATCTCGGCCGTGTTCCCGCACCTGACCGCGCTGCAGAACGTGCGCATCGGCCTGCAGCGCGCGCTCGGCACCGAATTTCACTTCTGGCGCAGCGAACGCACGCTGAAGCGGCTCGACGATCGCGCGATGGATCTCCTCACGCAGGTCGGCCTCACCGATTTCGCGCACGTGCCGACCGTCGAACTCGCGTACGGCCGCAAGCGTGCGCTCGAGATCGCGACGACGCTCGCGATGGAGCCCGAACTGATGCTGCTCGACGAGCCCACGCAAGGGATGGGCCACGAGGACGTCGACCGCGTGACCGCGCTGATCAAGAAGGTCGCGAGCGGCCGCACGATCCTGATGGTCGAGCACAACATGAACGTGATCGCGGGCATTTCCGACACGATCACCGTCCTGCAACGCGGCGAGGTGCTGGCCGAAGGCTCGTATGCGGAAGTGTCGAAGAATCCGCTCGTCATCGAGGCCTACATGGGCAGCGCCGATGCGGCGCTCGCGGGGGCGCACGCATGAAGCACAGCGAACGGGAGGAACGCGAATTGAGCGGCGTCGAGAGCGGTACGCCCGCGCTGGAGATCACGGGCCTGGAGGCCTGGTACGGGGAATCCCACATATTGCACGGTGTCGACCTGACGGTGCACCGCGGCGAGGTCGTCACGCTGCTCGGCCGCAACGGCGCGGGCCGCACGACGACGCTGCGCGCGATCATGGGCCTCACGGGGCGCCGCAACGGGTCGATCAAGGTCGCGGGCAACGAGACGATCGGCCTCGCGACGCACCGCATTGCGCATTTCGGCATCGGCTACTGCCCGGAGGAGCGTGGAATCTTCTCGAGCCTGTCGTGCGAGGAGAACCTGATGCTGCCGCCGCCGATCGGGTCGCGCGAGCATGCGATGTCGCTCGACGAGATCTACGCGATGTTCCCGAACCTCGCGTCGCGCCGGCAGAGCCAGGGCACGCGGCTGTCCGGCGGCGAGCAGCAGATGCTCGCGGTCGCGCGGATCCTGCGCACCGGCGCGAACCTGCTGCTGCTCGACGAGATTTCCGAAGGCCTCGCGCCGGTGATCGTGCAGGCGCTCGCGCGGATGATCGTCGCGTTGAAGGCGCGCGGCTACACGATCGTGATGGTCGAACAGAATTTCCGCTTCGCCGCGCCGCTTGCCGACCGCTTCTACGTGATGGAGCACGGCCGTATCGTCGAGCATTTCCGTGCGGCCGAACTGGAAAGCAAGATGCCGACCCTGCACGACCTGCTTGGGGTATGACGCCGCCCCGTTTCCCTTGCCGCTAGCCGTGGCGGCCCTCGAACAACCACAACGCATCAGAACAACAGGAGACGTCAATGAAAATGAAGACCCTCGCACACGCCTGTCTCGCGCTCGCGACCGCCGCACTCACCGCCGGCGCCGCGCATGCCGCGGATACCGTGAAGATCGGCTTCATCACCGACATGTCGGGGCTTTACGCGGACATCGACGGGCAGGGCGGCCTCGAGGCGATCCGCATGGCGGTCGCCGACTTCGGCGGCAAGGTGCTCGGCAAGCCGATCGAGGTCGTCTATGCCGATCACCAGAACAAGGCCGACATCGCCGCATCGAAGGCACGTGAATGGATGGACCGCGGCGGGCTCGACCTGCTGGTCGGCGGCACGAACTCGGCCACCGCGCTGTCGATGAACCAGGTCGCGGCCGAGAAGAAGAAGGTCTACATCAACATCGGCGCGGGCGCCGACACGCTGACCAACGAGCAGTGCACGCCGTACACGGTCCACTACGCGTACGACACGATGGCGCTCGCGAAGGGCACCGGTTCGGCGGTGGTGAAGCAGGGCGGCAAGTCGTGGTTCTTCCTGACCGCCGACTACGCGTTCGGCAAGGCGCTCGAGAAGAACACGTCGGATGTCGTGAAGGCGAACGGCGGCCAGGTGCTCGGCTACGTGCGGCACCCGCTGTCGGCGTCGGACTTCTCGTCGTTCCTGCTGCAGGCGCAGTCGTCGAAGGCGCAGATTCTCGGCCTCGCGAACGCGGGCGGCGACACGATCAACGCGATCAAGGCCGCGAAGGAATTCGGCATCACGAAGACGATGAAGCTCGCCGCGCTGCTGATGTTCATCAACGACGTGCACAGCCTCGGCCTCGAGACGACGCAGGGCCTCGTGCTGACCGACAGCTGGTACTGGAACCGCGATGCGGCATCGCGCCAGTGGGCGCAGCGCTACTTCGGCAAGATGAAGAAGATGCCGTCGAGCCTGCAGGCGGCCGACTATTCGTCGGTGACGACCTACCTGAAGGCCGTGCAGGCAGCCGGCACGACCGACTCCGACAAGGTGATGGCCGAGCTGAAGAAGGCGAAGGTCAACGACTTCTACGCGAAGGGCTACATCCGCGCGGACGGCAGCATGATCCACGACATGTACCTGATGGAGGTGAAGAAGCCGTCCGAATCGAAGGAGCCGTGGGACTACTACAAGGTGCTCGCGACGATTCCGGGCGAACAGGCGTTCACGACCAAGCAGGAAACGCGCTGCGCGATGTGGAAGTAAGCGCGACGTAGCGGCGCGCAGGGGCGCGCCGCGCGGTGGCGGCTGCAGCGATGTGCCCGCTGCGCCGCCCGCGTGTGCAATGCAGAAAGGTTGCGCACGCAACGAAAACTCATTCTGATGGCTAAGTCGATGGAAATCTTTGGCATTCCGTTGCCGGCGATGCTGAGCCAGTTGCTGCTCGGGCTCGTCAACGGCTCGTTCTACGCGATCCTGAGCCTCGGGCTCGCGGTGATCTTCGGGCTGCTCAACGTGATCAACTTCGCGCACGGCGCGCTGTTCATGCTGGGCGCGATGCTCGCGTGGATGGGGCTGTCGTATCTCGGGCTGCCGTACTGGGCGATGCTCGTGCTGGCGCCGCTGGTCGTCGGCGCGTTCGGGATCGCGATCGAGCGCTCGATGCTGCGCTGGCTGTACAAGCTCGATCACCTGTACGGGCTGCTGCTGACGTTCGGCCTGACGCTCGTCGTCGAGGGCGTGTTCCGCTCGATCTACGGCGCGTCGGGCCAGCCGTACGACGTGCCGTCGCAGCTTTCCGGCGCGACCAACCTCGGCTTCATGTTCCTGCCGAACTACCGCGCGTGGGTCGTCGTCGCGTCGCTTGCGGTGTGTCTCGCGACGTGGTTCGTGATCGAGAAGACGCGCCTGGGCGCGTATCTGCGCGCGGGCACCGAGAACCCGAAGCTCGTCGAGGCGTTCGGCGTGAACGTGCCGATGATGATCACGCTCACCTACGGCTTCGGCGTCGCGCTCGCCGCGTTCGCGGGCGTGCTGGCCGCGCCGGTGATCCAGGTGTCGCCGCTGATGGGCCAGCCGATGATCATCACCGTGTTCGCGGTGGTCGTGATCGGCGGGATGGGCTCGATCCTCGGCTCGATCGTCACGGGCCTGATGCTCGGCGTGATCGAGGGTTTCACGCGCGTGTTCTATCCCGAAGCGTCGGCCACCGTCGTGTTCGTGATCATGGCGATCGTGCTGCTGTTCCGCCCGGCGGGCCTCTTCGGCAAGGAAAAATGATGCAGAGAAAAGTGCTCTACGGCGTGCTGCTCGCCGCACTGCTCGTCGCGCCGTTCATCGGCGCGTATCCGGTCTTCGTGATGAAGGTGCTCACGTTCGCGCTGTTCGCGGCCGCGTTCAACCTGCTGATCGGCTATACGGGGCTGCTGTCGTTCGGCCATGCGATGTTCCTCGCGACCGCCGGCTACGCGACCGGCTATTCGATGCAGACGCTCGGTTTCACGCCGGAGCTCGGCGTGCTCGTCGGCACCGTCGCCGCGACGCTGCTCGGGCTCGTCGTCGGGTTGTTCGCGATCCGCCGGCAGGGCATCTACTTCGCGATGATCACGCTCGCGTTCGCGCAGATGGTCTACTTCATCTACCTGCAGGCGCCGTTCACGCACGGCGAGGACGGCCTGCAGGGCGTGCCGCGCGGCCACCTGTTCGGGTTGCTCGACCTGTCGAACGACGTCGCGCTGTACTACGTCGTGCTGGCGGTGGTCGTCGTCGCGTGCGCGTTCATCGTGCGGGTCGTCCATTCGCCGTTCGGGCAGGTGCTCGTCGCGATCAAGGAGAACGAGGCGCGCGCGATCTCGCTCGGCTACGACACCGACCGCTTCAAGCTGCTCGCGTTCATCCTGTCGGCCGGGCTCGCGGGGCTGGCCGGCTCGCTGAAGGTGCTCGTGCTCGGCTTCGAGACGCTCTCCGATGCGCACTGGACGATGTCGGGCCTCGTCGTGCTGATGACGCTCGTCGGCGGGATGGGCACGCTGTTCGGGCCGTTGCTTGGCGCGGCGCTGATCGTCGCTTTGGAAGACCGGCTGGGCGACATCGGCGAATGGCTCGCGTCGACGACGGGCGTCGCGTGGTTCCATTCGCTCGGCGAATCGACGACGATCGTCACCGGGCTGATCTTCATCGCGTGCGTGCTCGCGTTCCGGCGCGGCATCGTCGGCGAGATGGTCGCGCGGATCAAGCCGCTCAGGGCGTCCTGAGCGCATGCCGCGCGCGTCGCGGCACGTTGATGCGAAGCACCATCCGGCGCGCTCCGGAACGGCGTCGCAGCGGGCTCGAGACGGTGCCGCGCGGCAGGCTGGTGCCCCATTTTCGTGCGGCGATGCACCATAGGGGTAAATGCTAAGTTGCCGTGGTGCTTAAGCCTCTTTAAGATTCATTTCAGTTCTGATGCACCGCGAAACGAATTTGCAGGTGGAGAACGAGGAGACAATCGAGGCACAAAGTGCCCGGACCCCAAAGCGCTGTTGGACGGAATCCAACAGCGCTTTTTCATTTGCGTGCACGGATTTCCACCGATGGTGCATCGGCCTGCGCAATTGCCGTATTCCGCGCTTGCGTTCGCACCGCGTCTTTTCCGCGCTTCGCCGCGTCCCCCGTTTTTCCCTTTCCCGCAATCCGGTCGTAGATGGCGCGTTGCGATGCGCAGGCCGTCCGGGCTTACCCGGTTGGCGTGCGCGAAACGCGTCCGTTACACTTGGCTTTCGCCGACCGCGCGGTCGGGAAAATCGGTCGGCAGTTCTCCTACAAGCACAATGCAGAAGAGGGAGTACGGTTGGATGAGCAGCGCAGGACGATGGATCGGGGCAGAAAGGGCGGCTGGCGCCGCTCGTTCGTCATTGGGTGCGCATCGGTACTTCCCGGCCTTTCCGAGCCGTCCTGCGGCCGGTACGCGCGTTCCTGCGCAATTCGCCGGCATGGCGCCTTCGCCGGTCGTTGCGCTCGCACCCGTTTCGGCATGAACCGCCGCTTTTCCGATCTTTCGCCGCCGCCGCGCGTGGCCGGACCGAGCCCGGCCGGCGCACTTTCCGATGATCGTTGCGCGCGCATCGATCTCGCGCACGCTCCCGCATTTCTTCGCCTTCTTCATCCTGACGACACTGGTGCTGCGCATCGTGACGGTCGAACAAACGTGTCGGCCGCGATGTACGCGCACGCGCCGCGCCGCGCCGTCGGGATCCTGTCGCGGTGGCGGCGTTTCACGGGAAAACGAGCGTAGGCGCGGCAAGACGAGATAGTTAAATTATTAACTTGTTTGGGAAACGGGAGCCGCCCGAGCGACCCGCGGATTTTTCGAGCAGCGTTTGGAGACAACATAAATGAAGATGAATCGATGGATGGAGGCCGTGCTTGCCGCGGGCCTCGTGTGCGCGGCGGCCACGGCGTCGGCGCAGGTGAAGATCGGCGTGACGCTGTCGGCCACCGGGCCGGCCGCTTCGCTCGGGATTCCGGAAAAGAACACGATCGCGCTGCTGCCGAAGGAAATCGCGGGCAAGAGCGTGCAGTACATCGTGCTCGACGATGCGTCCGACACGAGCCGCGCGGTGCAGAACGTGCGCAAGCTGATCGACGAAGACCACGTCGACGCGATCATCGGTTCGTCCGTCACGCCGAATTCGCTCGCGATGCTCGACCCCGTGTCGCAGGGCAAGACGCCGACGATCTCGCTCGCGGCGAGCGCGCAGATCATCGCGCCGATGGACGCAAAGCGCGCGTGGATGTTCAAGGTGCCGCAGAACGACCAGCTGATGGCCGACGCGATCGCCGGCTACATGGCGAAGCACGGCGTGAAGACGGTCGGCTTCATCGGCTTCGCCGATGCGTACGGCGACAGCTGGTACAAGACGTTCAGCGCGGCGGCCGAGAAGAACGGCCTCAAGATCGTGTCGAACGAGCGCTTCAACCGCACCGATGCATCGGTGATGGGGCAGGTGCTGAAGCTGATGGGCTCGAATCCGGATGCGATGCTGATCGCTGGTTCGGGCACGCCGGCCGCGCTACCGGCCAAGACGCTGAAGGAGCGCGGCTACAAGGGCAACAAGGTGTACCAGACGCACGGCGTCGCGAACAACGACTTCCTGCGCGTATGCGGCAAGGATTGCGAAGGCGAGATCCTGCCGGCCGGTCCGGTGCTCGTGACCGACCAGCTCCCGGATTCGAACCCGGTGAAGAAGGCGGCGCTCGGCTACAAGGCCGCATACGAGAAGGCCTATGGCGCGGGCTCGCTGGCGACGTTCGGCGGCCATGCGTGGGATGCGGGGCTGCTGCTGCAGCGCGCGATTCCGGAAGCGCTGAAGAAGGGCCAGCCGGGCAGCGAGGCATTCCGCGAGGCGCTGCGCGCGTCGCTCGAAAGCGTGAAGGACCTGCCGGTGTCGCACGGCGTGATCAACATGACGTCGACTGATCACAACGGCTTCGACACGCGTGCGCGCGTGATGGTGCAGATCGTCGACGGCAAGTGGAAGCTGCAGGCCGAGTAAGCATCACGTGAAACCGGCGTGCGCGGCGCGAACCGCGCCGTGCACGCCGTCGGCAGGGCGCCGGGCCTGACGGGCCGCGCCCGTGCCGCATGGAACCACCGGGGTTCGCCGCGTGGCGCGCTGACGTGCCGATCTTGCCGTCCGTGCAACCGGCCGTTCCCGTCGCCGTTTTTCCGCAGCATTCTCGATACAAGACACGTATGGATCTCTCGATTGCGGCGATCCTCGCGCAAGACGGCATCACGACCGGCGCCATTTATGCATTGCTGTCGCTGGCGCTCGTGCTGGTGTTTTCCGTTACGCGGGTGATCTTCATTCCCCAGGGCGAATTCGTCGCCTACGGTGCGCTGACGCTTGCGGCGTTGCAGGCGCAGAAATTCCCCGCTACCTGCTGGCTGCTGTTCGTGATGGGCATCGCGTGCTTCCTGCTCGAAGTTGGCGGCCTGATCCGGCATCGCGAACGCCGCCATCAGCTCGGCCGCACGCTCGCGACGCTCGGCAGCCGCTACATCTTGCTGCCGCTCGCGGTGTTCGCGATCACGCGCAGTTTTGCTGTGCAGCCGATGCCGATGCTCGCGCAGATCGCGCTGACACTCGCGATCGTCGTGCCGATGGGGCCGTTCGTCTACCGGCTCGTGTACCAGCCGATCGCCGAGGGCACGACGCTGCTGCTGCTGATCGTGTCGGTCGCCGTCCATTTCGCGATGGTCGGCCTCGGGCTCGTGATGTTCGGCGCGGAAGGCTCGCGCACCAACGGATTCTCGGACGCGTCGCTGTCGATCGGCAACATGACGGTGTCGGTGCAGAGCATCCTCGTCGTCGTCACGGCACTCGTGCTGATCGGTGCGCTCTACGTGTACTTCGGCCGCACGATCGCCGGCAAGGCGCTGCGTGCGACGTCGGTGAACCGGCTCGGCGCGCAGCTCGTCGGCATCGGCACGACCGAAGCCGGGCGGCTCGCGTTCACGTTCGCGGCGGGGCTCGGCGTGCTGTCCGGGATCCTCGTTGGCCCGCTGACGACGATCTACTACGACTCGGGCTTCCTGATCGGCCTGAAGGGCTTCGTCGGCGCGATCATCGGCGGGCTTGTCAGCTATCCGCTCGCGGCCGCCGGCTCGCTGCTCGTCGGCGTGCTCGAATCGTATTCGTCGTTCTGGGCGAGCGCATACAAGGAGGTGATCGTGTTCACGCTGATCATTCCGGTGCTGCTGTGGCGCAGCTTCGTGACGCCGCACTCGGAAGAGGAAGAGGAGTGACGCGATGAAGACGATGGTACGCAACAAGACCTTCTGGGTGTTTCTCGTGGTGCTGTTTGCGCTGCCGGTGCTGCCCGGCGCGCTGCAGGTGCCCGAGTACTGGATCACGCTGCTCAACTACATCGGCCTCTATGCGATCGTCGCGATCGGACTCGTGCTGCTGACGGGCGTCGGCGGGATGACGAGCTTCGGGCAGGCCGCGTTCGTCGGCATCGGCGCATATGCGACCGCGTTCCTGACGACGCGCTACGGCGTGTCGCCGTGGCTCGCGCTGATCGTCGGCGTCGTGCTGACGGCGCTCGTCGCGCTCGTGCTCGGCGCGGTCACGATGCGGCTGTCCGGGCACTTCCTGCCGCTCGGCACGATCGCGTGGGGTCTCGCGCTGTTCTACCTGTTCGGCAACCTCGAACTGCTCGGCAAGTACGACGGGATCAACGGGATTCCGGCGCTGAACCTGTTCGGCATCGCCCTCGACAGCGGCCGCAGCCTGTATTTCCTGATCTGGGCCGTCGTGCTGGCCGCGATCGTGTCGGTGCAGAACCTGCTGAACAGCCGGCCGGGCCGTGCGATCCGCGCGCTGCGCGGCGGCGGCGTGATGGCCGAGGCGATGGGCGTGAACGCCGCGTGGATGCGCGTTGTGATCTTCGTCTATGCGGCCGTGCTCGCAGCCGTGTCGGGTTTCCTGTACGCGCACCTGCAACGCGCGGTGAACCCGACCCCGTTCGGCCTGAACCACGGGATCGAATTCCTGTTCATGGCCGTGGTCGGCGGCGTGTCGCATGTCTGGGGCGCGGTACTCGGCGCGGCAATCCTCACCGTGCTGCAGGACTATTTGCAGACGCTGCTGCCGAAGCTGCTCGGCTCCGAAGGCAACTTCGAGATCATCGTGTTCGGCGTGCTGATGGTGCTGCTGCTGCAGTACGCGCGCCAGGGCGTTTGGCCGTTCGTCGCGAGGCTGTTCCCGCGCGGGCCGCGCGCGCATGTGCCGGAGCATGCCGATCCGTTGCCGCAGCGCGCGAAGCCCGCGGCCGGCGAGCCGCTGCTCGTCGTCGACAACGCACGCAAGCAGTTCGGCGGGCTCGTGGCCGTCAACGACGTCAGCTTCGACGTGAAAGCAGGGCAGATCATCGGGCTGATCGGCCCGAACGGCGCCGGCAAGTCGACCACGTTCAACCTCGTGACGGGCGTGCTGAAGCCGACAGGCGGTGCGATCACGTTCCGCGGCGAGCGCATCGACGGGCTCACGTCGCGCCAGATCGTCCGGCGCGGCATCGGTCGCACGTTCCAGCACGTGAAGCTGCTGCCGGCGATGACGGTGCTCGAGAACGTCGCGATCGGCGCGCATCTGCGCGGCCATACGGGGGTCTGGCGCAGCGTCGCGCGGCTCAATGCACACGAGGAAGCGCAGTTGCTGGCCGAAGCTGCGCGCCAGATCCGTCGCGTCGGGCTTGAAAAGCACATGTACGACGAAGCAGGCAGCCTCGCGCTCGGCCAGCAGCGGATTCTCGAGATCGCGCGCGCACTGTGCTGCGACCCGACGCTGCTGCTGCTCGACGAGCCGGCCGCCGGGCTGCGTTACCAGGAGAAGCAGCAGCTCGCCGACCTGCTGCGGCGGTTGAAGGCGGAAGGCATGAGTGTGTTGCTCGTGGAGCATGACATGGACTTCGTAATGAACCTCACCGACCGGCTGGTGGTGATGGAATTCGGCACGCGGATCGCGGAAGGTCTGCCGCAGGACGTGCAGCAGGATCCGGCGGTGCTCGAAGCGTATCTGGGCGGGGTGGAGTGATGACGGACACGACGATGCCGATTCTCGACGTGCGCGGGCTGGCAGTCCGGTACGGGAAAGTGGAGGCGCTGCACGGCGCGGCGATCAAGGTTGGTGCCGGGCAGATCGTCAGCGTGATCGGCCCGAATGGGGCAGGCAAATCAACGCTGCTGAACGCGATCATGGGCGCGCTGCCGGTGACCGGGCATGCGTCGGGCGCGGTCGTGTATCGCGGCAACGACGTCGGCGCGTTGCCGGTCGAGCAGCGTGTCGCGCGCGGGATGTGCCTCGTACCGGAAAAGCGCGAGCTGTTCAGCACGATGACGGTCGAGGACAACCTCGTGCTGGGCGCGTATCGGCGCAAGCAGGCCGGTGAATTGAACTTTCTCGACCAGCTCGATCACGTGTTCGCGCTGTTTCCGCGGCTGAAGGAGCGCCGCAAACAGGCGGCCGGCACGCTGTCAGGCGGCGAGCGGCAGATGCTCGCGGTCGGCCGCGCACTGATGGGCAAGCCCGACCTGCTGATGCTCGACGAGCCGAGCCTTGGGCTCGCGCCGCTGATCGTGAAGGAGATCTTTCATATCATCAGTGCGTTGCGCGGTACGGGCGTTGCAACGCTGCTGATCGAGCAGAACGCACGGGCCGCGTTGCAGATCTCCGACTACGGTTATGTGCTGGAGACGGGCGAGTTTGCGCTGGAAGGGCCGGCGGCCGAACTTGCGCAGAATCCGCGCGTGATCGAAACGTACCTCGGGTTGGCGAAGAAGACGGCTTGATAGTCGCGGCGGTTGGCGGGAAACGGACGGCGTGTTTCACGTGAAACACGCCGTTTTTGTTTGTGGGGTTGGAGCAATGTCTCGATGGCCGGTGGTTCGCGGCCAGCGGATAAGTATCCGGGGAATAGTCGGAAGTTCTGTGTGGCGGCGGTGGGTAACGCGTCCACAGAGCGGGTGACGATCCAGTGTCTCGCTCGGGAGTGGGTGGCCGCGTGTTCCACAGGCTGGATTCCTGGTGCATGGATCTCTGCACAGGCTGACGATGTGCCGAATCTCGGGGATAAGTGCCGGACCAACAACAGGGAAGTCGGTGAGGAGGCGGGGGCACAGGATCTGGCGCCAAGGCTGTCGTGCCGGCCACAGGAATCGATGTCGGTCTGTCCTCTGCGGGCTATTTCCCCGCTGCTCTGTTTTTTGCACAGCCACGACGATATGCGTCATCCCGGCCGGGAGCCTTGCTGGAGAAGGCGCGACCCCACGAATTCATTCATCCGCAGTCGAAAAAATGACGAAATGAACGGACCCTACCATTCGGACGGCCTTCGAGTGAAAAGCGAACCCGCTATAATTCGGCCCATACATTTCTCTGATAGGTTCGTGCGCAGCCCTGCGTACGGAATCCACCATGCTTTTTCCCACAGAATTTGACGTCATCGTCGTCGGTGGCGGTCACGCCGGCACGGAAGCGGCGCTGGCGTCCGCCCGAATGGGCGCGAAGACGCTGCTGCTGACCCACAACATCGAAACGCTCGGGCAGATGAGCTGCAATCCGTCGATCGGCGGCATTGGCAAGGGCCATCTGGTCAAGGAAGTCGACGCGCTGGGCGGCGCGATGGCCGCCGCGACGGACGAGAGCGGTATTCAGTTCCGGATCCTCAATTCGTCGAAGGGCCCGGCCGTGCGTGCGACGCGTGCGCAGGCCGACCGCATCCTGTATAAGGCCGCGATCCGCCACCGGCTCGAGAACCAGCCGAACCTGTGGCTGTTCCAGCAGGCCGTCGACGACCTGATGGTCGAAGGCGACCGCGTGGTGGGCGCCGTCACGCAAATCGGCATCCGCTTCCGTGCTCGCGCAGTCGTGCTGACGGCCGGTACGTTCCTCGACGGCAAGATCCACGTCGGCCTGAACAACTACACGGGCGGTCGTGCGGGCGATCCGGCGGCCGTGTCGCTGTCGTCGCGCCTGAAGGAGCTGAAGCTGCCGCAGGGCCGCCTGAAGACCGGTACGCCGCCGCGTATCGACGGCCGAACGATCGACTTCTCGAAGCTGGACGAGCAGCCGGGCGACCTCGATCCGATCCCCGTGTTCTCGTTCCTGGGCCGTGCAGAGCAGCATCCGCAGCAGTTGCCGTGCTGGGTCACGCATACGAACGAGCGCACGCACGACATCATTCGCGGCGGTCTCGACCGTTCGCCTATGTATACAGGCGTGATCGAAGGCGTCGGGCCGCGTTATTGCCCGTCGATCGAGGACAAGATCCACCGGTTTGCATCGAAGGAATCGCACCAGATCTTCCTCGAGCCGGAAGGGCTGACGACCAACGAGTTCTACCCGAACGGAATCTCGACAAGCCTGCCGTTCGACGTCCAGCTCGAGCTCGTGCATTCGATGCGCGGCCTCGAGAACGCGCATATCCTGCGCCCCGGCTACGCGATCGAGTACGACTACTTCGACCCGCGCGCGCTGAAGGCATCGCTCGAGACGAAGGCGATCAACGGGCTGTTCTTTGCGGGCCAGATCAACGGCACGACCGGCTATGAAGAAGCGGCCGCGCAAGGCCTGCTGGCCGGCCTCAATGCGGGCCGCTACGTGCAGGAGAAGGACGCATGGTGCCCACGCCGCGACCAGGCATACCTTGGCGTGCTCGTCGATGATCTCGTGACGCGCGGTGTGGCCGAGCCGTACCGGATGTTCACGAGTCGCGCCGAATATCGCTTGAGCCTGCGTGAAGACAACGCCGATATGCGCTTGACCGAGATCGGCCGCGAACTGGGCCTCGTCGACGACGTGCGTTGGGACGCATTCAGCCGGAAACGCGACGCTGTTTCACGTGAAACCGAACGCCTGAAGTCGACGTGGGTCACGCCGAAGACGCTGCCGCCGGAAGAGGCGACCGCGCTGCTCGGCAAGGCGATCGATCACGAATACAGCCTCGCCGAGCTGCTGCGCCGTCCGGGCGTCAGCTACGACGGCGTGTGCGGCCTGAAGGGCGGCGAATGCGGCCCGGCCGAGCCGTTGACCGATGATTTGGTGCTGCTCGAACAGATCAAGGAGCAGGTCGAGATCGGCATCAAGTATCAGGGTTATATCGAGCGCCAGGCATCCGAGATCGAACGTAACGACGCGAACGAGAACACGCGTCTGCCGGACGGTATCGATTACCGCGAAGTTCGTGGCCTGTCGTTCGAGGTGAGCCAGAAGCTCAACGAGTTCCGGCCGGAAACGATCGGGCAGGCGTCGCGCATTTCGGGCGTCACGCCGGCGGCGATCTCGCTGCTGATGGTGCACCTGAAGCGCCGCGGCCTGGGCCGCCGTAATGGTACTGCCGCAGAGGCAACGGAGCAGGGGGACGGCGCCGTCCCGACGCAACAATGACGGCGCGTCGCGCGCCGGCGGTTAATCGGGACGTACTGGAAGGGATGCTCGTCGACGGCACGACGGCGCTCGACCTCAGACTGACGGATGCACAACGCAACCAGTTGCTCGACTATGTCGCGCTGCTCGGCAAGTGGAACGCGGTCTACAACCTGACCGCGATCCGCGACCCGAAGCAGATGCTGATCCAGCACATCCTCGATTCGCTTTCGATCGTCCCGCATCTGCGTGGCCGTGCGTCGGCCCGCGTTCTCGACGTCGGCTCGGGCGGCGGGTTGCCCGGGATCGTGCTGGCGATCGTCGAGCCGGACTGGCAGGTCACACTGAACGATATCGTGCAGAAGAAGTCGGCATTCCAGACGCAGATGCGCGCGGAGCTGAAGCTCGCGAACCTGTCGGTGGTCACCGGGCGAGTCGAATCGCTGCAGCCGGGCGTCGAAGTGCCGGAAAAATTCGACATGATCGTATCCCGCGCCTTCGCTGATCTGTCCGACTTCGTTAAACTTGCTCGACATCTGGTTGCGCCGGGCGGATCGATCTGGGCAATGAAGGGCGTACACCCGGACGACGAGATTGCACGGTTGCCGGAAGGTAGCCGTGTGAAGCAGACGATGCGGCTGACGGTGCCGATGCTCGATGCTGAGCGGCATCTGATCGAAGTGGCCGTCGACGAAGCGAAATGAAGGCGCGCGGTACGCGCCGTTTGTTTGAAGGTAAAGGGAACACACCAACGATGGCAAAGATCTTCTGCGTTGCGAACCAGAAGGGGGGCGTCGGCAAGACGACGACATCGGTCAATCTCGCCGCAAGCCTTGCAGCGCAGGAGCAACGAGTCCTGCTGATCGATCTCGACCCGCAGGGCAACGCGACGATGGGCAGCGGGATCGACAAGGCCGCGTGCGAATCGACCGTGTACGAAGTGCTGGTCGACGGCGTGTCGGTGACCGATGCGCGCGTGCGTCCGGAAGGCGTCACCTACGACGTGCTGCCCGCGAACCGCGAGCTGTCCGGTGCCGAGATCGAACTGATCAGCATCGACAATCGCGAGCGCCGGCTGAAGGTCGCGCTCGAGCACGTGGCCGACGACTACGACTTCGTGTTGATCGATTGCCCGCCGACGCTGTCGCTGCTGACGCTGAACGGGTTGTGCGCGGCGCATGGCGTCGTGATCCCGATGCAGTGCGAATACTTCGCGCTGGAAGGGTTGTCGGACCTCGTCAATACGATCAAGCAGGTTCACGCAAACATGAACCGCGACCTGAAGATCATCGGCTTGCTGCGCGTGATGTTCGATCCGCGCATCACGCTGCAGCAGCAAGTCTCCGATCAACTGAAAGCGCACTTCGGCGACAAGGTGTTCGACGCGGTGATTCCGCGCAACGTGCGTCTGGCGGAAGCGCCGAGTTACGGGCTGCCGGGCGTCGTGTTCGACCGCAACTCGCGTGGTGCGCAGGCGTATATCCAGTTCGGTGCCGAGATGATCGAACGCGTTCGCGCGTTCGAGGTGTCGTGATCCGGACATGAGCGAAGCGAGGAAGAAAGACATGAACGCGGTACCAAAGAAGAAGGGCTTGGGACGTGGCCTCGAAGCGCTGCTCGGCGGCAGCGCCGATATCACCGAAGCGGTGAAGATCGAAGGCGCGCCGAACACGCTCGCGCTCGGCAAGCTGCAGGCCGGCAAGTACCAGCCGCGGACGCGGATGGACGAAGGCAGCCTGCAGGAGCTCGCGGCAAGCATTCGCGCGCAGGGCGTGATGCAGCCGATCCTGGTACGGCCCATTTCATCAGACAAATACGAGATCATCGCGGGCGAGCGGCGTTTCCGCGCGGCGCGCCTGGCAGGCCTCGACGAAGTGCCGGTGCTCGTGAAGGACGTGTCCGATCAAGCCGCCGCGGCGATGGCGCTGATCGAGAACATCCAGCGCGAGGATCTGAACCCGCTTGAAGAGGCGCACGGCATCCAGCGCCTGCTCGACGAGTTCGGTTTCACGCATGAACAGGCGGCCGAATCGGTCGGCCGTTCGCGCAGCGCGGTGTCGAACCTGCTGCGCCTGCTGAACCTCGCTTCGCCGGTGCAGACGATGCTGCTGGCCGGCGATCTCGACATGGGGCACGCGCGCGCGCTGCTCGCCGTCGATGCGGCAACGCAGATCACGCTCGCCCACCAGGTCGTCAACAAGCGCATGTCGGTGCGCGAAACCGAGAAGCTCGTCGCACATACGACGAAGGAAGCGCCGGCCGTGAAGGCGCGCGCGAAGGACGACGGCGGCCGCGACACGCGCCGTCTCGAGGAGGAGTTGTCTGACCTGCTCGCGTCGACGGTGAAGATCAAGCTCGGCCGCCGCGGTCGAGGGCAGGTGCTGATCGACTTCGGCAACCTCGATGCACTCGAGGGCATTCTCGCGCGGCTGCGCGGCAACGTAGCGACCGAAGAGTAACGCGTTGACGATGAAGGAGACGGGCGCACCGGCGCCGCACCGGTGGCTCGGATGGCTTGTGCAGGAGCCCGTGCTATCGGTGCTCGTGCTTGGCCTGCTCGTGCTGCAATGGGTGCGTCCGCAACCATTTTCCGTGCTCGCCGGTCGAGTCGACTGGCAGACGGTCGCGACGCTCGCGGGCCTGCTGATGCTGACCAAGGCGCTCGAGTTGTCCGGCTGCCTGATGTGGCTCGCGCACCGCATCGTGCATCACGTGCATTCCGAGCGCGGGCTCGCGATGTTGCTCGTCGTGTTCGCGGCAGCGCTGTCGATGTGGCTGACCAACGACGTCGCGCTGTTCGTCGTCGTGCCGTTAATGGTGTCGCTGCGTGCGCTGACGCCGCTGCCGTTCCGGCGGCTCGTGATCGTCGTCGCGCTGGCCGTCAATGCGGGGTCCGTCGCGACGCCGCTCGGCAATCCCCAGAATCTTTTCCTGTGGCAATTGAGCGGCATGTCGTTCGGCCGCTTCGTGGTCACGCTCGGGCCGCTCGCGATCGCGCTGATGGCGCTGCTGCTCGCGCTGACCGCATGCGCGTTTCGCGCGAAACCGCTCGACCTGTCCGGCGACGTCGTCGCATTGCCCGTGCAGCGCATGCACGCGCTGATTGCAGCGGTGCTGTTCGCGGCATTCGTGCTGCTCGCCGATGCGCACCATCCGCTGCCGGGTCTGGTTGCGGTTGCGATCATGCTGTTCGCCGTAAAACGTGACGCAGTCCTGAAGATCGACTGGCTGCTGCTGCTGATCTTCGTACTGATGTTCGTGGTGCTGCGCAGCGCGGCTGCGCTGCCCGTCGTGCACGACGCGATTGCGCATGCGCGCCTCGATTCGCCGCTGCGCGTATTTGCGGCCGGCGCCGTCCTGTCGCAGGGGATCAGCAACGTGCCGGCCGCTATCCTGCTATCGGAATTCACGCACGACTGGCGCGCGCTCGCGTTCGGCGTATCGGTCGGCGGCTTCGGTTTCGCGATCGGTTCGCTCGCGAACCTGATCGCGGTGCGTCTCGCGAAGGAGCCGCGCATGTGGCTGCCGTTCCACCTGGTCTCGATTCCGTTCGCGCTCGTGAGCGCGGCACTCGGCGCGTGGCTGCTCGTGCACGGTTGAGCGTTGCGGCACAGGTGTGCGGTTCGAGAGGCGGGGAGGGCGCACAGCGTTCGCGATGGTTGCGAGGCTGTTGATAAGTGCGGCGATTCACAGTCGATCGTCTGTGGTGGCGCGACAACTGGCTGGATGGTTCGATGCACCGGCATCCGATCGAATTGCGTGTATCGGGTGCGGCTGACTGGCCACAGTGTTTTGCTTGTCCCGGGATGTCGCGCCGAGTCGTTCCGGGCAGTTGCATCACAGCGGATTTTCGGCGGCGATCGTGCCGTTTCGTTCGATCCCGCGTCGGGCATCGCTTCCACGCCATCCACCGTCACCGGACATTTTTCGAGCAAGAAATACCGGTGCAAAAATCCGACCTTACAACTGTCATCGTACGTCGTCGAATCGCGTGTTTTTCACATGATGAGGCGTCGTTTTATGCAGGTTTTTGTCGCGTCTAAAGCCTTGAATCACTTGCAACTATCGCTTACAATCGCCCGGATTTGTTAGCTAGGCACCCCTGAAAGCTTTCGGAAAGCTTGGGGCCGGATTCAAGGATTTTGCGGAAGATTGCGATGGCGGGTCAGGCGCCGGACGACAGGCACGATGATCAGCGCACGCAACGCACCGCTTCGGCGGCCGGCGAGCGGCGCGAATCCGACGATGACTGGGATGCCGAGCAACAAGATAACAATATCGTTCCGCTCACACGGGCAGAAGCCGAGAGGCTGTTCGGTCCGGACGTGAGCAAGCCCTCGCGCGTGACCCCCTCCAAGGTGGTGTTCGCGCAAGTGGTCTTGTCCCTGGTTGCAACGCTGGCGTGGTGGCTGTTTTCGAAGTCGCCGGGCGCCGCTGCGCAATCCGCGTTTCTGGGTGGAGCGATCGGCTGGGTACCAAGTGCGCTGTTCGTGGCACGACTGAAGGCAGGTGGTTCGGCCACCGTGATGAGCTGGGTGATGGGCGAAGCCCTGAAGCTCGGCCTGACGATCGGGATGTTCGCAGCAGTGGCGTTCGGCTGGGCCGGCGTGCATTGGGTGCCGTTCCTCGTCACGTACCTCGTCGTGCTGAAGACGTACTGGATCGCGCTGGCCTGGCGGTAAGCAACAAGCAGCGTGCGGTTTCGACAACGAACCGCACCGGCCCGTTCCCGCAATAACGTGTTGCGGAACAGGCAAAACGATTTTCGACAATTTGGGTGGCATTAACGATATGGCAGCTAGCGAAGGCACGCGCGGTCCGGATCCGTCCGAGTACATTGCGCACCACTTGCAGAATTTCTCCACCTCGCATCAGACGTCGATTTTCGACATCCACGTCTGGAATCTCGACACGCTGTTCTGGTCGATCGTATGCGGCATCGTGACGATCCTCCTGCTGCGTCTGGCCGCCCGCAAGGCGACGTCGGGCGTGCCGGGCCGTTTCCAGTGCGCGATCGAGATGCTCGTCGAAATGGTCGAAGACCAGTCGAAGGCCATCGTCCACGGCAATCGCACCTTCATCGCTCCGCTCGCCCTCACGGTGTTCGTGTGGGTCGCGCTGATGAACTCGCTCGACTTCCTCCCGGTCGACCTGCCGGGCCGCGTCATCGGCCTGCTCGGTCTGTCGGACGTGATTTCCCACCATCGCATCGTCCCGACGGCCGACCTGAACGGCACGCTCGGCATCGCGCTCGGCGTGTTCGTCCTGATGATCTACTACAGCATCAAGATCAAGGGCGCGGGCGGCTTTGTGCATGAGCTGCTGTCGGCCCCGTTTGGTGCCCACCCGCTGCTGTGGATCCCGAACCTCGCGCTCAACATCGTCGAATATCTCGCGAAGACCGTCTCTCTCGGTATGCGGCTGTTCGGCAACATGTACGCGGGTGAGCTGTTGTTCCTGTTGATCGCCCTGCTCGGCAGCATGTGGAGCTTCGGTGGCGACGCAACGTTCCTCGGCTTCGTTGGTCACGTGATCGCGGGTAGCGTCTGGGCAATCTTCCACATCCTGATTGTTCTGTTGCAGGCATTCATTTTCATGATGCTGACGCTGGTGTATCTCGGCCAGGCGCACGACACGCACTAAGCGCGGCGTGCAACAAAGAGTCTTCGTTTTAGTTTTTTAAATCTCAGTTCCAAGTCTTTTCACAAAGGAGTGATCATGCAAGCTTACATCGCCAACATCCAGGGTCTGACCGCCATCGGTATCGGCATCATCATCGGCCTGGGTGCAATCGGCGCCTGTATCGGTATCGCGCTGATGGGTGGCAAGTACATCGAAGCCTGCGCACGTCAGCCGGAACTCATCAACCCGCTGCAAACGAAGATGTTCCTGCTGGCTGGTCTGATCGACGCTGCATTCCTGATCGGCGTTGGTGTCGCAATGCTGTTCGCGTTCGCGAACCCGCTCCTGTCGAAGCTCGTCGCAGGCTAAGGTTCCTCGGAAATATGCGTCCGGCGCAAGCCGGCGCAGGGCGGAACGGAGACTTGGGGCGCTGATCGAATGCAACTCGATGAGCGCCTTACCGTTTCATTTTTCCGGAATAGCAGATAAGGAAACACCGTGAATCTCAACGCAACTCTGTTTGCGCAAATGGTCGTGTTCCTGGTCCTCGCGTGGTTCACGATGAAGTTCGTGTGGCCGCCGTTGATCAACGCCCTCGACGAACGTTCGAAGAAGATCGCCGACGGCCTCGCCGCCGCGGAGAAGGGCAAGGCGGAACTCGACGCAGCGCACAAGCGCGTGGACCAGGAACTCGCGCAGGCCCGCAACGACGGCCAGCAGCGCATCGCCGACGCTGAAAAGCGTGCACAGGCGGTCGCCGAGGAAATCAAGGCCAACGCCCAGGCTGAAGCCGCCCGCATCGTCGCCCAGGCGAAGGCGGAAGCAGAACAGCAAATCGTGAAGGCGCGCGAAGCGCTGCGTGGCGAAGTCGCCTCGCTGGCCGTGAAGGGCGCCGAGCAGATCCTGAAGCGCGAAGTCGATCAAACGGCCCACGCCCAACTGCTGAATCAACTGAAAGCCGAGCTCTGATCATGGCCGAACTTGCAACCATCGCCCGCCCTTACGCAGAAGCGCTGTTCCGCGTGGCCGAGGGCGGTGACATCGCCGCCTGGTCCACGCTCGTGCAAGAGCTGGCCCAGGTTGCGCATCTGCCGGAAGTGCTGTCGGTCGCGTCGAGCCCGAAGGTGACGCGCACGCAAGTAGCCGAGCTGCTGCTTGCTGCGGTGAAGTCGCCGCTCGCGGCCGGCGCCGAAGCGAAGAACCTCGTGCAGATGCTGGTCGACAATCATCGCATCGCGCTGCTGCCGGAAATTGCCGAGCAGTTCGAGGCGCTCAAGAACGAACGTGAAGGTGCTGCCGACGCCGAGATCGTGAGCGCGTTCCCGCTGAACGGCGCGGATCTCGAAAGTCTCGTCTCGGGCCTCGAACGCAAGTTCAAGCGCAAGCTGAAACCGACGGTCGAAGTCGATTCGTCGCTGATCGGCGGCGTGCGCGTGACGGTCGGCGACGAAGTGCTCGACACCTCGGTTCGCGCGCGCCTCGCATCGATGCAGGCTGCCTTGACCGCCTGAGCGCCACGCCGGCACGCAACAGAATTGACTATCAGGAGCGAATAATGCAACTCAATCCCTCTGAGATCAGCGAGCTGATCAAGAGCCGGATCCAGGGCCTTGAAGCGAGCGCAGACGTTCGCAACCAGGGCACCGTGATCTCCGTGACCGACGGTATCGTGCGTATCCACGGCCTGTCGGACGTGATGCAGGGCGAAATGCTCGAGTTTCCGGGCAACACGTTCGGCCTCGCGCTGAACCTCGAGCGCGACTCGGTCGGCGCGGTGATTCTCGGCGAATACGAACACATCTCGGAAGGCGACGTCGTCAAGACGACGGGTCGCATTCTGGAAGTCCCGGTCGGCCCGGAACTCGTCGGCCGTGTGGTCGATGCGCTCGGCAACCCGATCGACGGCAAGGGCCCGGTCAACGCGAAGCTGACCGACGCGATCGAAAAGATCGCCCCGGGCGTGATCTGGCGCAAGTCGGTGTCGCAGCCGGTGCAGACGGGCATCAAGTCGATCGACGCGATGGTGCCGATCGGCCGTGGCCAGCGTGAGCTGATCATCGGCGACCGTCAGTGCGGCAAGACCGCGGTGGCGCTCGACGCGATCATCAACCAGAAGGGCAAGGACCTGATCTGTATCTACGTCGCGATCGGCCAGAAGGCTTCGTCGATCATGAACGTGGTTCGCAAGCTCGAAGAAACGGGCGCGATGGAATACACGATCGTCGTCGCCGCCACGGCATCGGATTCCGCAGCAATGCAGTATCTGGCACCGTACGCCGGCTGCACGATGGGCGAATACTTCCGCGACCGCGGCCAGGACGCGCTGATCATTTATGACGACTTGACCAAGCAGGCTTGGGCATACCGTCAGATCTCGCTGCTGCTGCGCCGCCCGCCGGGCCGTGAAGCGTACCCGGGCGACGTGTTCTATCTGCACTCGCGTCTGCTGGAGCGTGCGGCTCGCGTGTCGGAAGAGTACGTCGAGAAGTTCACGAACGGCGAAGTGAAGGGCAAGAGCGGTTCGCTGACGGCACTGCCGGTCATCGAAACGCAGGCAGGCGACGTGACCGCGTTCGTTCCGACGAACGTGATCTCGATTACCGACGGCCAGATCTTCCTGGAAACCGACCTGTTCAACGCAGGCATCCGCCCGGCAATCAACGCCGGCGTGTCGGTGTCGCGAGTCGGTGGCGCCGCTCAGACGAAGGTCGTGAAGAAGCTGTCGGGCGGTATCCGTACCGACCTCGCGCAGTACCGTGAACTGGCGGCATTCGCGCAGTTCGCATCGGACCTCGACGAAGCGACCCGCAAGCAGCTCGAGCGCGGCCGCCGCGTGACGGAACTGCTGAAGCAGCCGCAGTACCAGCCGCTGCAGGTGTGGGAACTGGCCGTGTCGCTGTACGCCGCGAACAACGGCTACCTCGACGACCTCGACGTGAAGCAAGTGCTGCCGTTCGAGAAGGGCCTGCGCGAAAGCCTGAAGACCAGCAACGCTGACCTCATCAAGCGCATCGAAGACACCAAGGATCTCTCGAAGGACGACGAAGGCGCACTGCGCTCGGCGATCGAATCCTTCAAGAAGTCCGGTGCCTATTGATCCGCGAGTGACACACTGAGGCCGCGCGGGTGCTGACGCGTTCGCGCCGCTTCGGTCAAGGAGCAAGCTATGGCTGGAATGAAGGAAATTCGCGGCAAGATCAAGAGCGTGCAGAACACGCGCAAGATCACGAAGGCGATGGAGATGGTGGCCGCATCGAAGATGCGCCGCGCGCAGGAACGCATGCGCGCTGCTCGTCCGTACGCGGACAAGGTCCGTGCCATCGCCGCGCACATGAGCCGTGCGAACCCGGAGTACCGCCACCCGTTCATGGTGGCGAACGACGGCACGAACACGGCCGGCATCATCCTCGTCACGACGGACAAGGGTCTGTGCGGTGGTCTGAACACCAACGTGCTGCGTGCGACGGTGCAGAAGTTCAAGGAGCTGGAAGAGAAGGGCCAGAAGGTCGAAGCCACCGCGATCGGTAGCAAGGGCCTCGGGTTCCTGAACCGCTTCGGCGCGAAGGTGATGTCGCAGGTCGTGCACCTCGGCGACACCCCGCATCTGGACAAGCTGATCGGCGCGGTGAAGACGCAGCTCGACCTGTACTCGGAAGGCAAGCTGTCGGCGGTTTATATCGCTTACACGCGCTTCGTCAACACGATGAAGCAGGAAGCCGTGATCGAGCAGCTGCTGCCGCTGTCGTCGGAACACTTCGAGGCCGATGACGGTACGCCGGCCACGTCGTGGGACTACATCTACGAGCCGGACGCGCAGGCAGTCGTCGACGAACTGCTCGTGCGTTACGTCGAGGCGCTGGTGTACCAGGCCGTCGCGGAGAACATGGCGTCCGAGCAATCGGCGCGGATGGTCGCGATGAAGGCCGCGTCCGACAACGCGAAGACGGTGATCAGCGAACTGCAGCTCGTGTACAACAAGAGCCGTCAGGCCGCGATTACGAAAGAACTGTCGGAGATCGTCGGCGGCGCAGCCGCTGTTTAAGCGCGCGCCCGGACGACAACTGCGCCTTTGCGCGAGTAAAGAATCAGGTATTTAAAGGAAAAGCGATGAGTACTGCTGCTTTGGTAGAAGGCAAGATCGTACAGTGCATCGGCGCCGTTATCGACGTGGAATTCCCGCGCGACAGCATGCCGAAGATCTACGACGCGCTTATTCTCGATGGCTCGGAACTGACGCTCGAAGTCCAGCAGCAGCTGGGCGACGGCGTGGTCCGCACCATTTGTCTGGGTGCATCCGACGGCCTGCGCCGCGGTCTGACCGTGAAGAACACGGCAAATCCGATCTCGGTGCCGGTCGGCAAGCCGACCCTCGGCCGGATCATGGACGTGCTCGGCCGTCCGATCGACGAGGCTGGCCCGATCGTGAGCGAGCATACGCGCTCGATCCACCAGAAGGCTCCGGCGTTCGACGAACTGTCGCCGTCGACCGAACTGCTCGAAACGGGTATCAAGGTCATCGACCTGATCTGCCCGTTCGCAAAGGGCGGCAAGGTCGGCCTGTTCGGCGGTGCCGGCGTGGGCAAGACCGTCAACATGATGGAGCTCATCAACAACATCGCGAAGGAACACGGCGGTTACTCCGTGTTCGCGGGCGTGGGCGAGCGTACCCGTGAAGGGAACGACTTCTACCACGAAATGAAGGACTCGAACGTTCTCGACAAGGTCGCGCTGGTGTACGGCCAGATGAACGAGCCGCCGGGCAACCGTCTGCGCGTCGCGCTGACCGGCCTGACGATGGCCGAGCACTTCCGTGACGAAGGCCTCGACGTGCTGTTCTTCGTCGACAACATCTACCGTTTCACGCTGGCCGGTACCGAAGTGTCGGCACTGCTCGGCCGTATGCCGTCGGCAGTGGGCTATCAGCCGACGCTGGCTGAAGAAATGGGCAAGCTGCAAGAGCGCATCACGTCGACCAAGAAGGGCTCGATCACGTCGGTCCAGGCCGTGTACGTCCCTGCGGACGACTTGACCGACCCGTCGCCGGCTACGACCTTCGGCCACCTTGACGCAACCGTCGTTCTGTCGCGTGACATCGCTTCGCTGGGTATCTACCCGGCGGTCGACCCGCTCGACTCGACGTCGCGCCAGATCGACCCGAACGTGATCGGTGAAGAGCACTACTCGATCACCCGTCGCGTTCAGCAGACGCTGCAGCGCTACAAGGAACTGCGCGACATCATCGCGATTCTGGGCATGGACGAACTGTCGCCGGAAGACAAGCTGTCGGTCGCGCGCGCACGTAAGATCCAGCGTTTCCTGTCGCAGCCGTTCCACGTCGCTGAAGTGTTCACGGGCTCGCCGGGCAAGTACGTGCCGCTGAAGGAAACGATCCGCGGCTTCAAGATGATCGTCGACGGCGAGTGCGACCACCTGCCGGAACAGGCGTTCTACATGGTCGGCACGATCGACGAAGCCTTCGAAAAGGCCAAGAAGATCCAGTAAAGGTCTGAGTGGCAGCAAGCTGGTGCGATCCGGCCACGGTGCAGTGAATCGCTGTTGTCGATTTGCTTCACGGCCGGTCGCGCCGACCGCAACACGCTCAACCGCCGTGCATGGGACGGGAGTAAGCGCTGAAGCGCTAACTCCCGTCGACAGGAGTCGATATGGCAACCATCAAAGTAGACGTCGTCAGCGCGGAAGAGCAGATCTTCTCGGGCGAGGCGAAATTCGTCGCGCTGCCGGGCGAAACGGGTGAGCTGGGTATTCTGCCGGGCCACACGCCGCTGATCACGCGGATTCGTCCGGGTGCGGTGCGCATCGAAGTCGAGGGCGGCAACGACGAATTCGTGTTCGTCGCAGGCGGCATTCTCGAAGTGCAGCCGGGCGCCGTGACGGTGCTCGCCGATACCGCGATCCGCGGCAAGGACCTCGACGCGGCGAAAGCCGAGGAAGCGCGCAAGCGTGCCGAGGAAACGCTGCAGAACGCGAAGTCGGATCTCGACCTCGCGAAGGCGCAATCCGAGCTCGCGACCGCGATGGCGCAGCTCGAGGCGATCCAGCGTCTGGCGAAGATTCGCAGCCGGCACTGAGCCGCGCCGCGTATCCCGCGAAAAAAAGCAGCCCTCGGGCTGCTTTTTTTTCGTCTGTACTTTGCATGCCGTAGTGTTTCGTCCGGTCGTGCTATTTCATCCGTCCGCCGCGAATTGATGTCAGAGTGTCGTCAGCGGAGCGCGTCATCATCCGCAGTCAGGCCGCCCGTCGCGAGTGTGGCGACGGAGGCGGGCGCAGCAAGCGCACGCGGGCCGATCGGACAAAAAAGACGGAGACATTCATGGCAGCAGACCTTGGCGTGGGGGCGCTGATCGCGCCCGAAAACGGACTGTCGTACGTGCGCGGCGCGACCGACGTGCCGCTATCCGAAGCGACGATCGGCCGGTTCCTGCGCGATACCGCCGGCCGCTTCCCCGAACGTCCGGCGGTCGTGTTCCGCGAGCAGCAGGTGCGCTGGACCTGGCGCGAATTTGCAGACGAGGTCGACGTACTCGCGGCCGGCCTCGCCACGCTCGGGATCGTGAAGGGCGACCGCGTCGGCATCTGGTCGCCGAACCGCAGCGAATGGCTGCTCACGCAGTTCGCGACCGCGCGTATCGGCGCGGTGCTCGTCAACATCAACCCGGCCTACCGGCTGTCGGAACTCGAATACGCGCTGAACAAGGTCGGCTGCAAGGCCGTGATCGCGGCCGAGCGCTTCAAGTCGTCGGCGTATGTCGAGATGCTGCAGACCATCGCGCCGGAGCTCGCGACCGCGACGCCGGGCAACTTGCAGGCGGCGCGCGTGCCGAGCCTGCGCACGGTCGTGTCGATGGGCGACGTCGCGCTGGCCGGCATGTTCCGCTTCGCGGACGTGATGACGCGCGGCCGCCAGGCCGTCGACCCCGCGCTGCTCGATGCGATCGGCGCGACGCTCGAGTCCACCGACGCGATCAACATCCAGTTCACGAGCGGCACGACGGGCAGCCCGAAGGGCGCGACGCTCACGCATCGCAACGTCGTCAACAACGCGCGCTCGATCGCGATGGCGATGCGCTTCACCGAGCAGGATGCGCTTTGCATCCCCGTGCCGCTGTACCACTGCTTCGGGATGGTGCTCGCGGTACTCGCGTGCGTATCGAAGGGCGCGGCGATGGTGTTCCCGGGCGAAGCATTCGACCCGGTCGCGACGCTCGCGGCCGTGGCCGACGAACGCTGCACCGCGCTGCACGGCGTGCCGACGATGTTCATCGCGGAGCTCGATCATCCCGAGTTCCCGACATTCGACCTGTCGACGCTGCGCACGGGGATCATGGCCGGCTCGCCGTGTCCGATCGAGACGATGAAGCGCGTCGTATCGCAGATGCACCTGTCGGAGATCACGATCGCATACGGGATGACGGAGACGAGCCCCGTGTCGTTCCAGAGCTCGACCGACGATCCGCTCGAGAAACGCACGACGACGGTCGGGCGCATCCAGCCGCATCTCGAAGTGAAGATCGTCGATCCGAGCGGCGACGTCGTGCCGGTCGGCACGACGGGCGAGCTGTGCACGAAGGGCTACTCGGTGATGCTCGGCTACTGGGACGACGACACGAAGACGCGCGAGGTGCTGGTCGACGGCTGGATGCATACGGGCGACCTCGCGACGCTCGACGCGGACGGCTATTGCAACATCGTCGGCCGCCTGAAGGACATGGTGATTCGCGGCGGCGAGAACGTCTATCCGCGCGAGATCGAGGAATTCCTGTTTCGGCATCCGAAGATCCAGAGCGCGCAGGTGTTCGGCGTGCCCGATGCGAAATACGGCGAGGAGCTGTGCGCGTGGATCGTGCTGCGCGCGGACGAGCAGATGACCGAGGACGACGTGCGCGCGTTCTGCCACGGGCAGATCGCACACTACAAGATTCCGCGCTATATCCGCTTCGTCGACGAGCTGCCGATGACGGTGACGGGCAAGGTGCAGAAATTCGTGATGCGCGACCGGATGATCGAGGAACTGAAGCTCGACGTGCAGAAGACCGCGTAAGTTGGCCTGGCGGCCCGGCGGCGGGAAAAACGCGGCGGCCTGCGGGCCGTTGCGTTTTCGATGGACGAAAAAAAGCGGGCTTATTAGCCCGCTAAAAACCACACGCTACGGGGTTAGCGCGAGGAGACCAAAGATGAAACCGAGTCCGGCGGGGAGCCGGAAACGACTCCAACAGGGATGCCCCTGGGAAGGGCTTCGGTACGTGACCGACTGGCTCGCAGCGCTTCGCGTCCGCTCACACTTGGCACACGAGACCGCATCCGTGTTGAAACCGTTGAGGCCATTGTGGGCGAATTACCGACCCATCGCGGTAACAAAGTGTTTCAGGTTGTAACGCCCGCCAGATAAGGCTTTCCGGGATTTTTTGCTGTTTTCGGGGTCCTGAAAAAGGTCATTTTTACCCATATTTTCCGCAGCGTTTTCATCATATGCATACGGCGCGTTTTTCACGCGTATCGGGCGCGATGAATTGCCGATTTACACGTGAGAAAACGCACCGCGCGGCAGATACCGCGGATGACGATTCATTCGTCAGAAAGATTTTGAAACGTGATCGGGATGTGTGGAAGTCGGCCGTTTGGCCGATTCGGGTGATTTCGCGCGGCAGCGGTTCGCCAGGGCAAAGTGGCGATGTGTAACTGCGGCAGGCCGGCCGCCGCCGCGCAGCGATTTCAGCGGGCAGCGGCCACGGGGGCGGTGCCCGTCATCGGCCGCCGCAAACACGCGCGCTTACTTCAGCCACTTGTCCGAAATCGCCTGGTATTCGCCGGTCGACAGAGCGAGATGCAGCCACTGGTCGACGTACTGCTGGAACGCGACATCGCCGCGCGGCACCATGTACGCCTTCTCGCCGAACTGGAACGGTTTGTCCGGATGGACCGAGCACAGCCCCGGATTCAGTTTTTGCTGCAGCTGCGTCTCGGACGCATCCGTCACCATCACGTCCGCCTTGCCCGCGAGGATCTGCTTGAAGATCGTCACGTTGTCCGGATAGACGGTCAGGTTCGCGTGCGTGAAGTACTGCTTCGCGAAACGTTCGTTGGTGCCGCCCGGGTTCACGATCACGCGTGTTTCGGGCCGGTCGATCTGCGCGACGGTCTGGTATTTGTCGGCGTCCGCGCAGCGCACGATCGGCGTCTTGCCGTCGACGACGTACGGCTGCGTGAAGAACACGCGCTTCTGGCGCTCGAGCGTCGTCGATACGCCGCCCACCGCGACGTCGCATTTCGCGACGAAATCGCCGGTCAGGTTCGACCAGCTCGTCTTCACGTAGTCGGCCTTCACGCCGAGCGACTTCGCGAGCGATTCGGCCATGTCGATGTCGATGCCCTCGAAGCGGCCGTCCGCGCGGTAGTACGAATACGGTTTGTAGTCGCCCGTCGTGCAGACGCGCAGCGTGCCGCGCGCGAGCACGTCGTCGAGCCGCGAGCCGGCGCCCGGGGCGGCGGCGGCGCTGCCCGCGCCGGTCTGCGCGTGCGCAGCGGCGCAGCAGAGCAATGCGGCCGCGGCGAGCGTGGCGAATGTCTTCATCGGTCTCCTCCTTCGTTCGGTTCGATATGAGCGTCCGATCATAACGGAGCCGTCGCGCGCGTCATATGGCCGCCATCGCATCGGCATGCGCAGCCTGACGCCGGCTGTCCGGTAAAATGCCGCTTTGCCTTCGCATCGTCGCTCCTACCGTGGCCCATAACCTGCTCAACGACACCTTCCTGCGTGCGCTTCTGCGCGAGCCGACCGACTACACGCCGATCTGGCTGATGCGCCAGGCCGGCCGCTACCTGCCCGAATACAACGCGACGCGCGCGCGCGCCGGCAGCTTCCTCGGCCTCGCGAAGAATCCCGACTACGCGACCGAGGTGACGCTGCAGCCGCTCGAGCGTTTCCCGCTCGACGCCGCGATCCTGTTCTCGGACATCCTGACGATTCCGGACGCGATGGGGCTCGGCCTCGACTTCCAGGTCGGCGAAGGGCCGAAGTTCGCGCATCCGGTGCGTACCGAGGCCGACGTCGCGAAGCTCGCGGTGCCGGACATCGAAGCCACGCTCGGCTACGTGACCGGCGCCGTGCGCGAGATCCGCCGCGCGCTGACCGACGGCCAGGGCCGCCAGCGCGTGCCGCTGATCGGCTTCTCGGGCAGCCCGTGGACGCTCGCGTGCTACATGGTCGAAGGCGGCGGGTCGGACGATTTCCGCACGGTGAAGTCGATGGCGTATTCGCGCCCCGACCTGATGCACCGGATCCTCGACGTGAACGCGCAGGCGGTGGCCGCGTACCTGAACGCGCAGATCGAAGCGGGCGCGCAGGCCGTGATGATTTTCGACACGTGGGGCGGCGCGCTGGCGGACGGCGCGTACCAGCGCTTTTCGCTGGACTACATCCGTCGCGTGGTCGCGCAGCTCAAGCGCGAGCACGACGGCGAGCGCGTGCCGGTGATCACGTTCACGAAGGGCGGCGGGCTGTGGCTCGAGGAGATCGCGGCGACCGGTGTCGACGCGGTCGGGCTCGACTGGACGGTCAACCTCGGCGCCGCGCGCGAGCGCGTCGCGGGGCGCGTCGCGCTGCAGGGCAACCTCGACCCGACGATCCTGTTTGCGCCGCCGGCCGCGGTGCGCGAACAGGCGCGCGCGGTGCTCGACAGCTACGGCAACCACCCGGGCCACGTATTCAACCTCGGGCACGGCATCTCGCAATTCACGTCGCCCGATCACGTCGCCGAACTCGTCGACGAGGTACATAACCACAGCCGCGCGATCCGTAGCGGAGCCGCCGGCTGAACGCAAGCGCTGTCATGCTGCACTGCGGGGTGACAGCGTTTCGCTGCCGGCGCTAAACAGGACGCAACCCCGTACCGGTTGCCGATTCGTTGCTTGTCAAGACTTGACTTATACACATTTTCCACGTTGCAGCGCGGTAGAGCCCCGTGTCGGTCAAATTGTCTCGCTATGGTTTGGTAATTTGAATAGCAGCCTTATGGAATAAGGCTCCGCGGGGCACCGCCGCAAACGGCGGAAAACCGTGGAAAACACGGCCCGGCGCGCGTTGCGGCCATTGAGCGGCGAGTTCTCAACAAAGTTATCCACAGGCTGGGCAGGGTATACGGCGATTCCTAATGCGAATCCAAAACTTAGCGCCGAATCTGAAGTTTTACTTTAAGTTCGCTGCCGCGATGCGGACGCGGGTGCAAGCCGTCCATGCGGCACGTACCGCCGCCGGGGCGCCGTGATGAACGGTACCTACCTGCGCGTCGCGCTCGACCATCCGCTCGCGACCCTGTTCGACTACCGCTGCGATGCGCAACCGGCACCCGTGCCCGGCACGCTCGTGCAGGTGCCGTTCGGCAAGCGGCAGGCTGTCGGACTCGTCTGCGAAGTGACGACTCACACCGACGTGCCGCCGTCCCGGCTGCGCGCGATCGACGCGATCTGCACCGACTTGCCGCCGCTGTCGGCGGACTGGCTCGCGCTCGTGTCGTTCGCCGCCGACTACTATCAGCGCGGGCGCGGCGAGGTCGCGCTGCCGGCGCTGCCGCAGGCGCTGCGCGACGCCGGACGCTGGGGGCGGCTGCTGGCGCCCGAGGTGCGCTACCGGCCGACGGAAGCCGGCCGTGCGGCGCTGCCCGATGCGTTGCCCGCGCGCGGGGCCGCGCTGCGGCGGCTCGCGCAGGCGCTCGTCGACACCGGCTCGCTGGGACTGCCCGACGCGCGCGCGCTGCATCCGAAGGCGGCCGCGACGCTCGACGACTGGGCGGTGCGCGGCTGGGTCGACGTCGAGGAGATCGGCTGGAACGGCGCGCCTGTGCCCAAAGCTGTGGATAACCTGTCGACAACCGGTGGACGAGCTGTGCCGCCGGCGCTCACCGACCAGCAGGCCGAGGCGCTCGACGCGATCCGCGCCGCGCAGGGTTTCGCGCCGTTCCTGCTGCACGGCGTGACGGGCAGCGGCAAGACCGAGGTCTATCTGCATGCGCTCGCATCGCTGCTCGACGCGCGGCCGGACGCGCAGGCGCTCGTGCTCGTCCCTGAAATCAACCTGACGCCGCAGTTCGAGGCCGCGTTTCGCGCGCGCTTCGCGGGTGCGCTCGCAGACGACGCGATCGTCACGCTGCACAGCGGGCTCGCCGAGGGCGAGCGCGCGCGCAACTGGCTCGCCGCGCACACGGGCCGCGCGCGGATCGTGCTCGGCACGCGCCTCGCGGTGCTCGCATCGATGCCGACGCTCGCGTTGATCGTCGTCGACGAGGAGCACGAGCCCGCGTACAAGCAGCAGGAAGGGCTGCGCTACTCGGCGCGCGATCTCGCCGTGTGGCGCGCGAAGCAGCTCGGCATCACGGTCGTGCTGGGCTCGGCAACGCCGTCGCTCGAAACCTGGTGGCAGGCCGAGCAGGGCCGCTACACGCGGCTCACGCTGTCGCGCCGCGCGGTGGCCGACGCGACGCTGCCGACCGTGCGGCTGATCGATCTCGAAGAGGAACGGCGGCGCGGGCGCGCGTCGATGGGCGGGCTGTCGGGGCCGCTCGTCGCGGCGCTGAAGGCGCGGCTCGAGCGCGGCGAGCAAAGCCTCGTGTTCCTGAACCGGCGCGGCTACGCGCCGCAGCTCGCGTGCGACGCCTGCGGCTGGGTCGCGGGCTGCCCGCGCTGCAGCGCGTACGTCGTGCTGCACAAGCCCGAGCATGCGCTGCGCTGCCATCACTGCGGCTGGGAGGCGCGCATTCCTCGGTCGTGCCCCGAGTGCGGCAACGTCGACATCGCGCCGCTCGGGCGCGGTACGCAGCGCATCGAGGAGGCGCTCGCCGAGGCCGTGCCGGGCGCGCGCGTGCTGCGGATCGACGCGGACAGCACGCGCCGCAAGGGCAGCGCGCAGGCGCTCTTTTCCGACGTGCACGCGGGCGAGGTCGACATCCTCGTCGGCACGCAGATGATCGCGAAGGGGCACGACTTCCAGCGCGTGTCGCTGGTCGGCGTGCTCAATGCCGACACCGCGCTGTTCTCGCACGACTTCCGTGCGAGCGAACGGCTGTTCGCGCAGCTGATGCAGGTGAGCGGCCGCGCGGGCCGCGCCGGGCTGCCGGGCGAGGTGATGGTGCAGACGCGCTACCCGCGTCACGCGCTGTACCACGCGCTCGGGCGGCAGGATTACGTCGGCTTCGCGAATTCGACGCTCGGCGAGCGCCGCGACGCGCACCTGCCGCCGTTCGTCTACCAGGCGCTGCTGCGCGCCGAAGGGCGCACGCTCGACGCGGCGCTCGCGTTCCTGCTGCAGGCCGCAGCCGCGTTGCCGGGGCTGCCGGGCGCCGATCGCGTGACCGTGTACGACGCGGTGCCGATGACGATCGTCAAGGTCGCGAACGTCCACCGTGCGCAGCTGCTGCTCGAAAGCGCATCGCGAGCGGCGCTGCAGCATGCGCTGCGCGCATGGCAGCCGGAGCTGCGTGCGCTGAAGGGCGTGCTGCGGTGGAGCGTCGAAGTCGATCCGCTGGATATCTGAGCGGCGCCCCGCGCAGCCGTCGCGCGGCGCGCTTCCGCATTGAAGCCCGGGCCGCCGGGCCCCTCCGAACCGTCTCTCGTCGCGCACTCATATCAGGCGGCTCACTCGCCGCCACACCCAGTGCAACCCGTTTTCGTCCGCTGCCGTGCGCGCCGGGGGTTGCACGCGCATGTCGAATCGGTTCGATCAGGGAAAACACCGATCCCCGGACCACGGGCAACCCCTAGGTTGCAACCTTCTAAGTGGCTGATTATATTGACTAACTCAAGGGTGCAACCCATCTCTCAATTTGGTTGCACCTTTTTATTGCGTGCCGTAGGATTTCGCGCATCCTCTCACACCACATTGCCGGGCTCGCACCGGCGCACGAACCCACCATGGCAAGCACGACTCTCGGCGTCAAAGTCGACGACATTCTCCGCTCGCGCCTCAAGGACGCAGCCGCGCGTCTGGAGCGCACTCCCCACTGGCTGATCAAGCAGGCGATCTTCGCGTATCTCGAGCGGATCGAGCACGGCCAGCTGCCGCCCGAGCTGTCGGGCCACAGTGGTGTCACGGAGCTCGCCGACGGTCAGGCTGCGGACGGCGACGACGACAACTCGCCGCATCCGTTCCTCGAGTTCGCGCAGAACGTGCAGCCGCAATCGGTGCTGCGCGCGGCGATCACGGCCGCGTACCGCCGCCCCGAGCCGGAATGCGTGCCGTTCCTGCTCGGCCAGGCGCGCCTGCCCGCGAACCTGCAGGCGGACGCGCAGGCGCTGGCGACGAAGCTCGTCGAGGCGCTGCGCGAGAAGAGCTCGGGCGGCGGCGTCGAAGGGCTGATCCACGAGTTCTCGCTGTCGAGCCAGGAAGGCGTCGCGCTGATGTGCCTCGCCGAAGCGCTGCTGCGCATTCCCGATCGCGCGACGCGCGATGCGCTGATCCGCGACAAGATCAGCAAGGGCGACTGGCGCTCGCACGTCGGCCACGCGCCGTCGCTGTTCGTGAACGCGGCGACCTGGGGGCTGATGATCACCGGCAAGCTCGTGACGACCAACAGCGAAGCGGGCCTGTCGTCGGCGCTCACGCGCCTGATCGGCCGCGGCGGCGAGCCGCTGATCCGCAAGGGCGTCGACATGGCGATGCGCCTGATGGGCGAGCAGTTCGTCACCGGCGAGACGATCTCCGAAGCGCTGGCCAACAGCCGCAAGTACGAAGCGCGCGGCTTCCGCTACTCGTACGACATGCTCGGCGAAGCGGCGACGACCGAAGAGGACGCGCAGCGCTACTACGCGTCGTACGAGCAGGCGATCCACGCGATCGGCAAGGCGGCCGGCGGCCGCGGCATCTACGAGGGCCCGGGCATCTCGATCAAGCTGTCGGCGCTGCACGCGCGCTATTCGCGCTCGCAGCAGGACCGCACGATGAGCGAGCTGCTGCCGCGCGTGCGCGCGCTCGCGCTGCTCGCGCGCCGCTACGACATCGGCCTGAACATCGACGCGGAAGAGGCCGACCGGCTCGAACTGTCGCTCGACCTGCTCGAGGCGCTGTGCTTCGATCCGGATCTCGCGGGCTGGAACGGCATCGGCTTCGTCGTGCAGGGCTACCAGAAGCGCTGCCCGTTCGTGATCGACTACCTGATCGATCTCGCGCGCCGCAGCCGTCACCGCCTGATGATCCGTCTCGTGAAGGGCGCGTACTGGGATAGCGAGATCAAGCGTGCGCAGGTCGACGGCCTCGAAGGCTATCCGGTCTATACGCGCAAGATCTACACCGACGTGTCGTACCTCGCGTGTGCGAAGAAGCTGCTCGCGGCGCCCGACGCCGTCTACCCGCAGTTCGCGACGCACAACGCATACACGCTGGCCGCGATCTACCAGCTCGCGGGCCAGAACTACTACCCGGGCCAGTACGAATTCCAGTGCCTGCACGGGATGGGCGAGCCGCTGTACGAGGAAGTCACGGGCCGCGACAAGCTGAATCGTCCGTGCCGCGTGTACGCACCGGTCGGCACGCACGAGACGCTGCTCGCGTACCTGGTGCGCCGCCTGCTGGAAAACGGCGCGAACACGTCGTTCGTGAACCGCATCGCCGATAAAACCGTGTCGGTGAAGGAGCTGGTCGCCGATCCGGTCGACGAAGCGATGAAGGTCGTGCCGCTCGGCGCGCCGCACGCGAAGATTCCGCTGCCGCGCAACCTGTACGGCGACGAGCGTCCCAACTCGATGGGTCTCGATCTGTCGAACGAACACCGTCTCGCGTCGCTGTCGTCCGCGCTGCTCGCGAGCGCGCATTTCCCGTGGCGTGCGGCGCCGATGCTCGCCGACGACGCGCTCGCCGACGCACCGGCCCGCGACGTGCGCAACCCGGCCGACCAGCGCGACACGGTCGGCACGGTCAGCGAAGCGACGGCCGAACACGTAAGCGCGGCGCTCGCGCACGCGGTGGCCGCCGCGCCGATCTGGCAGGCAACGCCGGTCGACGCGCGTGCCGATTGCCTCGTGCGTGCAGCCGACCTGCTCGAAGCGCAGATGCATACGCTGATGGGCCTGATCGTGCGCGAAGCCGGCAAGTCGCTGCCGAACGCGATCGCCGAGATCCGCGAAGCGGTCGACTTCCTGCGCTACTACGCCGCGCAGATCCGCGACGAATTCTCGAACGACACGCACCGCCCGCTCGGCCCCGTGGTCTGCATCAGCCCGTGGAACTTCCCGCTCGCGATCTTCATGGGCCAGGTGGCGGCAGCCTTGGCAGCCGGCAACACGGTGCTCGCGAAGCCGGCCGAACAGACGCCGCTGATCGCCGCGCAAGCCGTGCGCCTGCTGCGCGAGGCCGGCGTGCCGGCCGGCGCGGTGCAACTGCTGCCGGGCGACGGCGAGACCGTCGGCGCGGCGCTGGTCGCCGATCCGCGCACGCGCGCGGTGATGTTCACGGGCTCGACCGAAGTCGCGCGCCTGATCAACAAGACGCTGGCGGCTCGCCTCGACCCGGACGGCAAGCCCATCCCGCTGATCGCGGAAACGGGCGGCCAGAACGCGATGATCGTCGATTCGTCGGCGCTCGCGGAGCAGGTCGTCGCAGACGTGATGCAGTCGTCGTTCGACTCGGCCGGTCAACGGTGTTCGGCGCTGCGCGTTCTGTGTCTGCAGGACGATGTCGCGGACCGCACGCTGACGATGCTGAAGGGCGCGATGCACGAGCTCGCGCTCGGCAACCCCGACCGGCTGTCGACGGACGTCGGCCCGGTGATCGACGGCGAAGCGAAGCAGACGATCGACACGCACGTCGCGGCGATGAAGGACAAGGGCCACGCGGTCACGCAACTGCCGGCGCCCGATGCATGCGCGCACGGCACGTTCGTGCCGCCGACGCTGATCGAGATCGGCAGCATCGACGAGCTCAAGCGTGAAGTGTTCGGCCCCGTGCTGCACGTCGTGCGCTATCGCCGCAACCAGCTCGACAAGCTGCTCGAGCAGATCCGCGCGACGGGTTACGGCCTGACGCTCGGCATCCACACGCGGATCGACGAGACGATCGCACACGTGATCTCGAACGCGCACGTCGGCAACATCTACGTGAACCGCAACGTGATCGGCGCGGTGGTCGGCGTGCAGCCGTTCGGCGGCGAAGGGCTGTCGGGCACGGGCCCGAAGGCCGGCGGCGCGCTGTACCTGCAGCGCCTGCTCGCGACGCGTCCGTCGGGCCTGCCGCGCTCGCTCGCGCAGACGCTGGTGGCGGACGGCGCGGTCGAAGGCGACGCGCGCGGCAACCCGGCGGCGGCGCTCACGACGCTGCGCGACTGGCTGATCGAGCAGCGCGAACCGGCGCTGGCCGCGCGTTGCGACGGTTATCTCGCGCAGGTGCCGGCCGGCGCGACCGCGGTGCTGACCGGCCCGACGGGCGAGCGAAACACGTATACACTCGGCCCGCGCGGCACGGTGCTGTGTGTCGCGGCGACGCCGGGCGGCGCGCGCGCGCAGTTCGCGGCGGTGCTCGCGACCGGCAACCGCGCATTGTTCGCCGGCGCGGCCGGCGAGGCGCTCGTCGCCGCGCTGCCGGCGTCGCTGAAGCCGCACGCGGCCGTGCGCAAGCAGGCCGACGCGGCGTTCGACGCGGTGCTGTTCGAAGGCGACAGCGACGAACTGCAGACGCTCGTGAAGGACGTCGCGCAGCGGCCGGGCCCGATCGTGTCGGTGCAGGGCGTGTCGGTGGGCGCGTTCGAGAACGGCGACGCGGACGACTACGCGCTGGAGCGGCTGCTGACCGAGCGCTCGGTCAGCGTGAACACGGCCGCGGCGGGCGGCAATGCGAATTTGATGACGATCGGCTGATCATCCTTGCCGTTCGGATCAAACAAAGAAGCGGCAAGGCGATCCCGAAGCCGCTTCATTTACCCTGGTACCAAGGAGATGCTATGCAACACACGATGAAAAAGGTGGCAGGCGCGACGTTCGTCGCGGTCATGTCGCTGGCGGGGACGGCCCATGCGGATGACGTGAAGATCGGTTACGCAGGGCCGATGACGGGCGCGCAGGCGCACTACGGCAAGGATATGCAGAACGGGATCGTGCTCGCGCTGGAAGACTTCAACGCGACGAACCCGAAGATCGGCGGCAAGCCCGTGAAGTTCGTGCTCAGCACGCAGGACGACCAGGCCGACCCGCGCACGGGCACGACGGTGGCGCAGAAGCTCGTCGACGACGGCATCAAGGGCATGCTCGGCCACTTCAACTCGGGCACGACGATCCCGGCTTCGCGCATCTACGCGAACGCTGGCATTCCGGAAATCGCGATGGCGACGGCACCGGAATACACGCAGCAAGGCTACAAGACGACCTTCCGCATGATGACGTCCGACACGCAGCAGGGCTCGGTGGCCGGCACGTTCGCGTCGAAGGATCTCGGCATGAAGAAGATCGCGATCGTCGACGACCGCACGGCCTACGGCCAGGGTCTCGCCGACCAGTTCGAGAAGGCCGCGAAGGCCGGCGGCGCGACGATCGTCGACCGCGAATTCACGAACGACAAGGCGGTCGACTTCAAGGCGATCCTGACCAAGCTGAAGGCGGCGAAGCCGGACCTCGTCTACTACGGCGGCGCGGATTCGCAGGCAGCGCCGATGGTCAAGCAGATGAAGGCGCTCGGCATCGCGGCACCGCTGATGAGCGGCGAAATGGTGAAGACGCCGACGTTCCTGAAGATCGCGGGCAACGCGTCGGAAGGCACGATCGCTTCGCTGGCGGGCCTCCCGCTCGAAGAGATGCCTGGCGGCAAGGCCTACGCCGACAAGTACAAGAAGCGCTTCGGCGAAGAAGTGCAGACCTACTCGCCGTACGCATACGACGGCGCGATGGCGATGCTCAACGCGATGAAGAAGGCCGATTCGACCGATCCGGCGAAGTACCTGCCGGTGCTCGCGAAGAGCGACATGGCGGGCGTTACGTCGACGCACGTCGCGTATGACGCGAAGGGCGACCTGAAGAACGGCGGCATCACGATGTACAAGGTCGAGAAGGGCGAGTGGAAGCCGCTGAAGAGCATCGGCGGCAAGTAAGCAGCCTGTGACTCGCGGGCGGCGGCGCACGTCGCTGCCCGGTCGATCATGCGAAAAAGCCACCGGGCCGTCGGGCCTGGTGGCTTTTTTCATGGGGCGTGAGCGGGCGCTACTCCTTGCGCACGCGCAGCAGGAATTTCTGCAGCTTGCCGGTCGGCGTGCGCGGCAGCGCCTGCGCGAACGCGAACTCGCGCGGGATCTTGTACGCGGCGAGCCGCTCGCTGCAGAACGCGCGCAGCGCGTCCGCGTCGGGCGCCGCGCCCGCGCGCATCACGACGTGCGCGACGACCGTCTCGCCCCAGTCCGGATGCGGGACGCCGACGACGGCCGCCTCGGCGATGTCCGGATGCGCGCCGAGCACGTCCTCCACTTCCTTCGAATAGACGTTCTCGCCGCCGGTCACGATCATGTCCTTCAGCCGGTCGACGATGAACAGGTAGCCATCCTGATCGATCCGCGCGACGTCGCCGGTGCGATACCAGCCGCCCGGCGCGAACGCGGCGCGCGTCGCGGCCGCATCGTCGAGATAACCGAGCATCATGCTGTCGGCCTTCAGCCAGATCTCGCCGGTCTCGCCCGGTTGCGCATCGATGCCGTCCATCCGCACGACGCGCAGGTCGACGCCCGGGCCGCCGTGGCGGCCGATCGAACCGGCCTTCGCGATCTGCTCGTCCGGATACAGCGTCGTGCCGGCCGGCCCCGTTTCGGTCATCCCGTACACGTGGAAGAACGCGTCGCTGCGATACGCGCGTGCGAGCCGTTCGGCCTGCGCGGCGCCGATCGGGCCGCCGCCGTACAACCATGCGCGCACGCTCGACAGGTCGAACGCCGCGAAGCCGTCGATCGTGTCGAGCGGCAGCGTGTACGACACCGGCGCGCCGAAATACAGCGTCACGCGCTCGCGCTCGACGGCCTGCAGGAAGCGCAACGGATGGTATTCGCGCAGCAGCACGACGGTGCCGCCCGCGACCAGCGTGCCGCCGAACCAGTTGTTGAGCGGCGACGAATGCCAGATCGGCATCGCCACCAGCGTGCGCTCGTTGCGGCCGATGCCGGTCGCGAGCGCCGCCGACATCGCCGCGAGCGTCACGGTGCGGTGGCTGTGCACGCAGCCTTTCGGGCGGCCGGTCGTGCCGGACGTATAGAGGATCTGCGCGATGTCGCCGTCGGCCGGTTCGATGCCCGCGACACCGTCCATCGTTACGCTCATCGTGTCGAAGCACGGCACGCCGTCGAGCTCGCCTTCGGTCACGAGGCGCCGCGCCGGATGAACGATGCGTTCGACCACCGGCGCGAGCGCCACGTCGAACAGGAGCGCCTTGCTGCGGCTGTGTTCGAGCACGTAGTCGACTTCCGGCGCCTGCAGCTTGTGGTTGACCGGCACGAACGTCGCGCCGAGCCGCCACACGCCGAACATCAGGTCGACGAAGGCCGGCGTGTTGAAGCACATCGCGGCGACGCGGTCGCCGGCCGCGATGCCGAGCGCGCTCAGCACGGCCGCCGCGCGGTGCGAGCGCTCGCGCGCGGCGGCATAGGTGATCGTCGCGGATTCGCTGATGAGGAACGGCTTGTCGGGCGTCGCGCGGGCGGCGCGGTCGAGGGCGGCGACGAGGTTCATGGGGCTCCGGGCGGGGCGAACGAAGGCGAACTCAGGCGAGCGAACCGGCGTCAGGCCGGATACGCGCGCTGCAGCAGCGCGGCGACGTCGAGCGCGTGCGGATCGAAGCCGCCCGCGATGCGGCCCCAGTCGGGCGCCGCGAGCCGCGTCGCGACGAACGCGTCGGCGACGGCCGCCGGCGCATCGCGGCGCAGCAGGCACGCCTGCGCGACGAGCGCGAGCCGCTGCGCGAACACGCGGCCCGACGCTTCGAGCGTGTCGGCCGGCGCGGCAAGCATCGCGCGCAGCGCGTCGAGCGCCGAGCGGATGCGCGGTTCGCCCGCGCCGAGGTCGGCGAGTTCGGCGAACAGCGCGGCGGCCGAGTCGGGCTCGCGCGACACCGCACGCAGCACGTCGAGGCACATCACGTTGCCCGAGCCTTCCCAGATCGAGTTGACGGGCGCCTCGCGGAACAGCCGCGCGATCGGGCCGTCGTCGACGTAGCCGTTGCCGCCGAACACTTCCATCACCTCGCCGGTCAGCTCGACCGCGCGCTTGCAGACCCAGAATTTCGCGGCGGGTGTGACGATGCGCTTCCACGCGCGTTCGCGCGGCGAGTCGTCGCGCTCGAACGCGTCGGCAAGACGCATCGCGAGTACGAGCGCGGCCTCGCTTTCGAGCGCGAGATCGGCGAGCACGGTGCGCATCAGCGGCTGTTCGGCGAGCGCGCGGCCGAACGCGTGGCGCTGGCGTGTGTACGCGATCGCCTGCACGACGCCCTGGCGCAGCATCGCCGCGCTGCCGAGCACGCAATTCAGCCGCGTGTAGGTGGCCATCTCGATGATGGTCGGAATGCCGCGGCCTTCGTCGCCGAGCATGATCCCCCACGCGTCGTTCAGCTCGATCTCGCTGCTCGAATTGCTGCGGTTGCCGACCTTGTTCTTCAGCCGCTGGATCTCGACCGCGTTCTTCGTGCCGTCCGGCCGCCAGCGCGGCACGTAGAAGCACGACGGGCTGCCGCCTTCGGTGTGCGCGACGACGAGGTGCGCATCGCACATCGGCGCGGAGAAGAACCACTTGTGGCCGCGCAGCAGGTATTCGCCGCCGCGCCCGCCCGCGCCGACGGGCGTGGCGAGCGTCGTGTTCGCGCGCACGTCGGAGCCGCCCTGTTTCTCGGTCATCCCCATGCCGAACCAGATCGAGCGCTTGGCGGCGACCGGCACGTCGCGCGGATCGTAGTCGTCGCTGTAGAGCTTGTCGCGCAGCAGGTTCCACAGCGCGGGCTCCTTCTGCAGCACGGGAATCGCGGCCTGCGTCATCGTCGCCGGGCACAGCGTGCCGGCCTCGATCTGGCCGTGCAGGTAGAAGCCGGCCGCGGTCGCGGCCCAGCGGCCGCGGCGTGTGTCGCGGAACGCGAGCGATACGAAGCCTTCGTGGCGGTACTGGCCGAGCAGCGCGTGCCACGCCGGGTGGAAATCGACGCGGTCGATGCGCCGGCCGCGCCGGTCGAACGCATTCAGTTCCGGCGGATGCTGGTTCGCTTCGTCGGCGAGTTGCGCGGTGTCGGCGCTGCCGAGCCGCGCGCCGTACGCGTCGAGCTGCGGCACGGCCCAGTCGGCGCCCGCTCGGGCGAGCGCGTCGCGCAGCGCGATGTCCGTCGCGAAGAGGTTATAGTCGACCAGTTCGTCGAACTGGTTCGTGACGGCGTGAGTCGATTCGGTCATCGAGGTTGTCTCCGGTCTCATGCTTCGCGGGCGGCCGGCGTCATGCAACACGGGTGGCGCTGCGGCGCTGGTTCCGGCTCCCGGTAAACGCATGCCCTGCTGAATTCCAGAGTAGCAAATATGCCGCCGCGACATGTTCAGGTTCCGGCGCCGCCCGGCCAGCCGGCGGCGCAACCCGCGCCCGCGTTGCGCCGCCGGCCGCGCCAGTCGCGCGCACAGGCGAGCTCCGACGCGCTGCAGCAGGCGTTCGTTCGGCTTTTGCTCGAACGCGGCTACGCGAAGGCGACGATTCGCGAGATCGCGGCCGTCGCGGGCGTGAGCATCGGCACCTTCTACGAGTATTTCGGCGACAAGCAGAGCCTCGCGGCGCTCTGCATCCACCGGCATGTGCTGGCGATGGCCGACCGGCTGCGCGATGCGGCGGAGCGGCTGCGCGGCGCGCCGCGGGCCGAACTCGCCGTGGCGCTCGTCGACCTGCAGGTCGACGCGATCGGCGCCGACGCCGCGCTGTGGAGCGCGTTCTTCGCGCTGGAGCGGCAGGTGTCGCCGCTCGCCGCATACCGCCGGCATTACGACGCATATGTCGCGCTGTGGCGCGACGCGCTCGCGCACGCGGCCGATCCGCCGCCGGCCGCGCGGCTCGACGGGCTCGCGCGGATGGCGCATACGGTCTGCTACGGCGGCCTCTCGCAGGCATTGCTGACGCTCGGGCCCGCGCTCGACTTCGCCGCGCTGCGCGGCGAGCTGCGGGCCGTGCTGCTCGCGTATCTGGCGGCGGCGGACGCGTAGCATCCCCTACGGGTAATGCCTGATTCGCATATCAGGCCGGCAGTTCAGCCTTGCCGCTGCGTGCTTCACACCGTGAGCCATGAGAAAAATGCATGGCCGCCATGACGAACTTTCGATTGTCCGCCGATATTGGCTGGGGCTAAATCATGCGGCAGATGCAGGGCCGCGCGTGTCGCGCGGGCCAGCCCGAAGGACATCAGAAGGAGGAGTCATGCGAAGCGCCACCGCGCCCCGTTCGAAACTGCCCGACGTCGGCACGACGATCTTCACGGTGATCGGCCAGCTGGCCGCGCAACACGATGCGTTGAACCTGTCGCAGGGCGCGCCGAATTTCGCGCCCGATCCGGCGCTCGTCGAAGGCGTCGCGCGCGCGATGCGCGACGGGCACAACCAATACTCGCCGATGGCCGGCGTGATGGCGCTGCGCGAGCGGCTCGCCGAGAAGACCGAGGCGCTGTACGGCACGCGCTACGACCCGGCGACCGAGATCACGGTGATCGCGAGCGCGAGCGAAGGGCTGTACGCGGCGATCAGCGCGCTCGTGCATCCGGGCGACGAAGTGATCTATTTCGAGCCGTCGTTCGACAGCTATGCGCCGATCGTGCGGCTGCAGGGCGCGACGCCGGTCGCGATCAAGCTGTCGCCCGAGCATTTCCGCGTGAACTGGGACGAGGTGGCCGCGGCGATCACGCCGCGCACGCGGATGATCATCGTGAACACGCCGCACAACCCGACCGCGACCGTGTTCTCGGCCGACGATCTCGAGCGGCTCGCGCAGCTCACGCGCGACACCGGCATCGTGATCCTGTCCGACGAGGTCTACGAGCACGTCGTATTCGACGGCGCGCTGCACCAGAGTGTGGCGCGCCACCGCGAGCTGGCCGAGCGCAGCGTGATCGTGTCGTCGTTCGGCAAGTCGTTCCACGTGACCGGCTGGCGGGTCGGTCATTGCCTGGCGCCCGCCGAGCTGATGGACGAGATCCGCAAGGTGCACCAGTTCATGGTGTTCGCTGCCGACACGCCGATGCAGGTCGCGTTCGCGGAGATCCTCGCGCGGCCGGACAGCTATCTCGGCCTGTCGGCGTTCTACCAGGCCAAGCGCGACCTGCTCGCACGCGAGCTGGCCGATTCGCGTTTCGAGCTGCTGCCGAGCGAAGGCTCGTTCTTCATGCTCGCGCGCTTCCGGCACTTCTCGGACGAAAGCGACTGCGATTTCGTGCTGCGCCTGATCCGCGACGCGCGCGTCGCGACGATTCCGCTGTCGGCGTTCTATACCGACGGCACCGACGCCGGCGTGATCCGGCTCAGTTTTTCGAAGGACGACGCGACGCTGGTCGAAGGCGCGCGGCGGCTGCGTTCGCTGTAAGCAATGAAACCGGCGACGAGGACGTCGCATCGACCAGACCCAGGAGATCACGATGAAGCACACGGCAACCCTGAAACTCGCATTCGCACTCGCGTGCGCAATCGGCTCCGGCGCGGCGCTCGCCGACGCGCAGACGCTGCGCTTCGGCCTCGAGGCGCAATACCCGCCGTTCGAATCGAAAGCGCCGAACGGCGACCTGCAGGGCTTCGACATCGACGTCGGCAATGCCGTCTGCCAGACGGCGAAGCTGTCGTGCAAATGGGTCGAGACGTCGTTCGACGGCCTGATTCCCGCGCTGAAGGGCCGCAAGTTCGACGCGATCAACTCGGCGATGAACGCGACCGAGCAGCGGCGCCAGGCGATCGACTTCACGACGATCATCTATCGCGTGCCGACCCAGCTGATCGCGCGCACCGGCAGCGGCCTGCTGCCGACGCCCGAATCGCTGAAGGGCAAGCGCGTCGGCGTGCTGCAGGCGTCGATCCAGGAAACCTTCGCGAAGGCGCACTGGGAGCCGGCCGGCGTCGCGGTCGTCGCGTACCAGGACCAGAACCAGGCGTATGCGGACCTCGTGGCGGGCCGTCTCGATGCGACACTGGTGCTCGCACCGTCCGGCCAGCGCGGCTTCCTGTCGCGCCCGGACGGCAAGGGCTTCTCGTTCGTCGGCCAGCCCGTGCACGACGACCGGATCCTCGGCAGCGGCATCGCATTCGGCCTGCGCAAGGGCGACGACGCGCTGAAGGCGAAGCTCGACGCGGCGATCGACAAGCTGAAGGCGGACGGCACGGTGAAGTCGCTCGGCCTGAAGTATTTCGGCGATATCGACATCTCGACGAAGTAAGCGGGGCCGCGCGCGATGCAGAACCCGAACCCGGCCGCCGCGGGCGGCGAACAGGGCGGCGCGCCATTGTCGGACGATGCGCTCGACGCCGTGCTCGTCGCCGAACTGGGCGACGCGCTCGTCACGCGCGCGGCCGACATCGAGCCGCGTTACTTCACCGCGTACAACGAGCCGGCCGGCGTGCGGCCGCGTGCGCTGGTGCGCCCGCGCAGCGTCGACGACGTGTCGCGCACGCTCGCGCTGTGCGCGCGGCTCGGCCAGCCGGTCGTGCCGCAAGGCGGGCTGACGGGGCTCGCACGCGGGGCGGTCGCGCTCGGCGGCGAGGTCGTGTTGTCGATGGAACGCTTCGCGGGCATCGAAGCGCTCGACGCGGCGGCCGGCACGATGACCGTGCGCGCCGGGACGCCGCTGCAGACGGTGCAGGAAGCCGCGGAAGCGGCGGGCTTCACGTTCGGCGTCGATCTCGGCGCGCGCGGCTCGTGCCAGATCGGCGGCATGCTCGCGACGAACGCGGGCGGCACGCGCGCGATCCGCTACGGGATGATGCGCGAGCAGGTGCTCGGGCTCGAGGCTGTGCTCGCGGACGGCACGGTCGTGTCGTCGATGAACCGGATGCTGAAGAACAACGCGGGCTACGACCTGAAGCAGCTGTTCATCGGCAGCGAGGGGACGCTCGGCGTCGTCACGCGCGCCGTGCTGCGGCTGCACCCGTTGCTCGCCGCGCCGGCCACCGCGCTCTGCCGCGTGCGCGATTACGACGCGGTGGTCGGATTGTGGAACCGCGTGCGCACGCTGCCCGAGGTCGTCAGCTTCGAGGCGATGTGGCCGGCCTTCTACGACTACGTCGCGCGCCACACGCCGGGCGTCACTGCGCCGTTCGCGGGTGACGGCGGTTTCGCGGTGCTGATCGAGTGCGCGACGAGCGCGCCGGGCGGCGATGCGCATCGAGCGCTGGAAACCGGCCTCGCGGCGGGGATCGAAGCAGGGCTCGTGGACGATGCGGTGCTCGCGACGTCGGAGCGGCAGGCGCGCGACCTGTGGACGCTGCGCGAAGGCCTCGCGATCGATGCGCTGCCGCAGCTCGTCAACTTCGACGTGAGTTTGCCGACGGGCGAGCTCGGCGCGTTCGCCGAACGCTGCGAGGCGGCGCTGCGGGTGCGCTGGCCGGCGCTCACGTGCCTGTTTTTCGGCCACGTCGGCGACGGCAACGTGCATATCGGCGTGTCGCTGGCCACGATGACCGACGCGGACGCCGACGCGCTCGATCACTGCGTGTACGCGGTGGTGCGGGACATGGGCGGCTCGGTGTCGGCCGAGCACGGGATCGGCGCGCTCAAGCGTCCTTATCTCGCGCACACGCGCAGCGACGCGGAAATCGGGCTGATGCGATGCCTGAAGGCCGCGCTGGACCCGCGCGGCATCCTGAATCCCGGCAAGGTGCTTTGACCGGGGCGATTTCCGTTGCCGGCGGGATTCGGCCTTCGTTACTGGTCAGCCGTCCACCCAGCGCAGCGCGCCGATCTTCAGGTGTTCGACGACGCTGCGCGCCCAGTCGAGTTCCGCATTGAGCAGCACGAGCGCGTGTTCGTTCTGCAGCAGGAACAGGCGCGGCACCTGGTCGGCCTGCGCGGCATTGCGCAGCGCTTCCAGGCGCTCGCGCTCGGCGTCGAGCCGGGCAATCCGGAGTTCGAGCTGGTGCCGCGCATCTTCTGCGTCGAGCAGCGGCAGGAACGCGAGGCCGGCGCCGAACACCGGAAATTCACGCGCGGGCTCCGCGAGCAGCGCATGCAGCCACGTTTGGCCCGCCGTGTGCCCGGCTTCGGTCAGCGCATACAGCGTGCGCTCGGGGAAAGCGCCGTCGCGCTCGGTGTCGTGCACGGCGATCAGCCCGTCGCGCAGCAGCCGGTCGATCGTCTGGTAGAGGCTCGTGCGCTGCCGCACGTTGACGACTTCGTCGTACCCGCGGGCCTTCAGTTGCTGCAGCATCCCGTACGGATGCATCGGCGTTTCGGTGAGCGTCGCGAGGACGGCCAGCGCGAGCGGGGACGGGCGGCTCGTTGACATAAATAGTTATGCTATATCTAGTAAGAATATAACTATTTTCAATCAGACTATCTTATTTCACAAGGGTTTCAGCCGAGGTGCGAGCGCTTCGCTGCCGGCGCGACGGTTTCCATCGTCGCGAGACCATGCACGATTCCGCAATCCTCGACCGAATGCTCGCCAACGCATTTGCGGCGCAATTCGGTGAGCTGGTCGCGCAGATGCGTGAGTTCCGCGAGGCGCGCGTCGACGTGTCCGATGTGGTCGTCGAGCAGCGAATTGATCGAATCGCAGCGGTCGGCCGGCGTGTCGGTGAGCTGCAGCAGCGTGCGAATCTCGTCGTGCGCCATGTCGAGCGCGCGGCAGTTGCGGATGAAGCGCAGCCGTTCCACGTGCACGTCGGTGTAGTTGCGGTAGTTCGCGTCGGTGCGCTCCGCGTCCGGCATCAGCCCCTCTTTCTCGTAGAAACGGATCGTCTCGGGGGTGCAGCGGGCCGCTTTGGCCAGTTCGCCAATCTTCATGCCTTTCTCCCGTGCAAGGGTTGACCTTGTAGTGGCTTCAGGGTGTTAACTCTACACCGTCAAGCCATAAAGGAGGTTGTCATGACCGACGCCCAGCGTACCCACGACCCACGACACCGCCATGCCGGCGGCGCCGACACGTGCTGCGCCGACGCGCGCGACACGCACGCGGCGACCGTTGCCAACGAGGTGCCGGCGGCCGGCGAGCACGCGCATGGCGACGCCGCATCGCGCGGCCACGGCGGCGGTGAGGGGCACGATCACGACCATGCACACGGCGGCGCGCATCGGCGCGGTGCCGCGTGTTCGCACGGCGATGCCGGCCACGATCATGCACATGGCGACGCGCATGTACACGGCGCGGCGTGCTCGCACGACCACGCCGCGCACGACGATGCCGGCCACGACCACGACCACGACCACGACCACGACCACGACCACGACCACGACCACGATCACGATCACGATCACGATCACGCGGCCGGCGACTGCTGCGCGCCCGCCGCGCTGACGCTCGCACCGCTGCCGGTCGCGCAGGCGACCGCATCGGGCCACGTGCGCTCCGCGTTCCGGATCATGCAGATGGACTGCCCGACCGAGGAAACGCTGATCCGCAAGAAGCTCGGCGGGATGAGCGACGTGTCGGCGCTCGAATTCAACCTGATGCAGCGGATGCTGACCGTCGAGCACGTGCCGGGCGCCCAGCCGGCGATCGAAAGCGCGATCCGGACGCTCGGGATGACGCCCGAGGCCGCAGCGGCCGGCGCACCGGCCGCGCGCGTCGCCGACGCGCCCGCGAAGCCGTGGTGGCCGCTGGCGCTGGCGGGCGTCGCCGCGATCGCGTCCGAGGGGGCGACCTGGGCCGGCTTGCCGGTGTGGCTGTCGGCGGCGCTCGCGCTCGTCGCGGTGCTCGCATGCGGGCTCACCACGTACAAGAAGGGCTGGATCGCGATTCGCAACGGCAACCTGAACATCAACGCGCTGATGAGCATCGCGGTGACGGGTGCGATGGCGATCGGCCAGTGGCCGGAAGCCGCGATGGTGATGGTGCTGTTCACGATCGCCGAGCTGATCGAGGCGAAGTCGCTCGACCGCGCGCGCAATGCGATCCAGGGCCTGATGCAGCTCGCGCCGGACACCGCGACCGTGCAGGATGCCGACGGGTCGTGGCGCACGATCGAGGCCGCGCAGGTCGCGCTCGGCGCGGTCGTGCGCGTGAAGCCGGGCGAGCGGATCGGGCTGGACGGCGAAGTCGTCGCCGGCCGCTCGACGGTCAACCAGGCACCGATCACCGGCGAGAGCCTGCCTGTCGAAATGACGGCCGGCGATGCGGTGTACGCAGGCACGATCAACGAAGCGGGTTCGTTCGAATACCGCGTGACGGCCGTTGCGGCCAACTCGACGCTCGCGCGGATCATCCATGCGGTCGAGGAGGCTCAGGGTGCGAAGGCGCCGACGCAGCGCTTCGTCGACCAGTTCGCGCGCGTCTACACGCCGATCGTGTTCGCGGTCGCGCTGCTGGTCGCGGTGGTGCCGCCGCTCGTGATGGGCGGTGCGTGGCACGACTGGATCTACCGCGCGCTGGTGCTGCTCGTGATCGCGTGCCCGTGCGCACTGGTGATCTCGACGCCGGTGACGATCGTATCGGGGCTCGCGGCCGCCGCGCGGCGCGGGATTCTCGTGAAGGGCGGCGTCTATCTGGAGGAAGGGCGCAAGCTCGCGTGGCTCGCGCTCGACAAGACCGGCACGATCACGCACGGCAAGCCGGTGCAGACCGACTTCGACGCGCATGCGACCGACGTCGATGCCGAGCGTATCCGGCACCTCGGCGCGAGCCTCGCCGCGCGCTCGGATCACCCGGTGTCGCAGGCGATCGCGGCCGCGGCGCGCGACGCCGGAACGGCGGCATTCGCCGATGTGCAGGACTTCGAAGCGCTGGTCGGGCGCGGCGTGCGCGGCACGATCGACGGCACGCGCTACTGGCTCGGCAACCATCGGCTCGTCGAGGAACTCGAGCGCTGCTCGCCGGCCCTCGAAACGAAGCTCGATGCGCTCGAGCGGCAGGGCAAGAGCGTCGTGGTGCTGGTCGACGACGCGCGCGTGCTCGGCATCTTCGCGGTGGCCGACACGATCAAGGACACGAGCCGCGACGCGATTGCCGACCTGCACGCGCTCGGCATCCGCACCGCGATGCTGACGGGCGACAACCCGCACACTGCGCAAGCCATCGCACAGCAGGCCGGCATCGACGACGCGCGCGGCAACCAGCTGCCCGAAGACAAGCTCGCGGCGGTCGAGGAACTGTCGGCCGGCGGCGCGGGCGCGGTCGGGATGGTCGGCGACGGGATCAACGACGCACCGGCGCTCGCGCGGGCCGACATCGGTTTCGCGATGGGCGCGATGGGCACCGACACGGCGATCGAGACGGCCGACGTCGCGCTGATGGACGACGACCTGCGCAAGATTCCCGCGTTCGTGCGGCTGTCGCGCGCGACGCACCGCGTGCTGGTGCAGAACATCGGTTTCGCGCTCGGCGTGAAGATCGTGTTCCTCGGCCTCACGGTCGCGGGGCTCGGCACGATGTGGATGGCGGTATTCGCGGACGCGGGCGCGAGCCTGATCGTCGTCGCCAACGGCTTGCGGTTGCTGTCGTCCTCAGGGGCATTCGGCGGCGCGCAGGCCACGCGTTGAGGAGCGTGCGATGAGTTTTCTGAAACGGATCCTGGGCGGCCACGGCAGCGGGCACGGCAACAGCAGTAGCGGTGGCGGGCATCACGGCGGGCAGCGCCGGGACGGGCACGGCGGCCACGATGCGCGCGGTCGCGATCGTCACGGCTGGGGCTGGCAGGCGCCGGCCGATGGTCAAGGCGGCCAAGGCGGCAACATGCCGCTGAGCCAGCTCGCCTGCGCGGGCTGCGGTGCGCTCAACGCGGCGGATGCGCGTTTCTGCGCGCAGTGCGGCGCGTCGCAGCGCGCCAAGGCTTGCAGCCGCTGTCACGCGGCGCTGGCCGCCGACGCGCGCTTCTGCCCGGGCTGCGGGACGCAGGCCGGCTAACGCGCAATCGCCGGCCTGGTTGCCGGCATCGGAACCGCCAACGACGGCGTGGCGCCCGCAACGGACATCGCCCTGGAACAGCGCGCCGGCTCGCCCCGGCGCACCGGCCCTTCGATCAGCGCAGCGGCAGGTAAATCTCGGTGCGCAGGTCGGCCGGCGCCGCATCCATCGGCGTGTTGAGGTACAGCTCGAACGGCGGCGCGTCGGCGGCCTCGCGGCCCGAGTGACGCAGCCAGTCGCCGTAGAGCCACTGGTAGGCGGTCTTCAGGTCCGCATACGGCCCCGTATGCAGCAGCACCGCGTATTCGCCGCCCGCTACCGCCGCACGTTCGACGGGCGGCACGGGCTCGACGTCCGGCGTGCCGTCGGCCGGCATGAAGCAGGCCTTCGCGCGCAACTGCGCTTCCGGCGTCGTGTCCGGATCGTCGTAGAAAATCCCGATCATCTTCGCGCCCGGGCCGATCAGCCCGTGTTGCCCGGCCCACGCGCCGATCCGCGCGAACGCGTCGCCGACCTTCAGGTACGCGCCGGTGTGCGCCACCGCGTAGCCGCGCAGTTCCGGCAGGCGCCGGATCTCGACTTCATGCTTGAACATGTCTTCCTCTCCTCTCTGTAGCGGATAGATGGGCCGGTGGACGCCCGTGCGCCGGTGCTGCGCGGGCGGCACGCCGTATGCGTCGCGAAACGCCCGCGCGAACGCGTGCGTCGAACCGTAGCCCGCGCGCCGCGCGATCTCGTCGATGGGCCGCGCAGTGCAGACGAGATCCTCGGACGCGCGCACGATCCGCATCCGCCGCACCGTCAGCACGATCGACTCGCCGTACAGCGCGCGGTAGACGCGCTGCCAGTGATACGGCGACAGGCACGCGACTTCGGCGAGCCGGTTCAGGTCGAGCGGCCCGTCGAGGTGCGCGCGGATGTATTCGTGGACGCGCGCCACGCTGGCCGCATAGCGGACCCACGCGGGTTTGTCGGTTTTCGTTTCGACTGTCATCGGCGTGTCCGGGCAAGAACCGAAGCCACGGTAGCACGGCCCGAATGGATAAATCTTGCGGAAATGCGTAGCGGTCGACAAATCCGCCCCTTTTTATTTGCCGAAATGGGGTCTTGTCCCCGTGCGATCTATGACTAAAGTTAAAGACGGTGAAATCGGGTGAAGGCGTCATTTTTCTCGGGTAAGTTGCTCAAGCGGCAACGCACACCATTCGAAGTACGCAGGTAGTTCGTCGATGTTCAATCGCAACGCCACGTTTTTCGGGAGAACAAGAAATGGATGCTTCCAGCTTCATCACGTCGCTGCAGACCACGCTAGGCGGATATCTGCCGAAGATCGCCGGCGCGATCGGCATCCTGGTGATCGGCTGGCTGATCGCGGTGGTGGCGCGGGCCGGCGCGCTGCGCCTGCTCAGCGCGCTGAAGGTCGATCAGCGGATCAACGAAAGCACCGGCCAGGGCGCGTACGTCGAGCGGATCATCGCAGGCGGCTTGTTCTGGCTCGTGCTGCTCGTCACCGCGGTGGGCATCTTCAACGTGCTCAACCTGTACGCGGTTTCCAATCCGTTCTCGCTGCTCGTCACGCACATCGTCGACTACCTGCCGAACCTGATCGGCGGCGCGGCGCTGACGCTGATCGCGTGGCTGATCGCGTCGCTGCTGCGCAGCCTCGCGAACCGCGCGCTGAAGGCGAGCAAGATCGACGACAAGCTGTCCGAAGGCACGGGCATGCAGCCGATGAGCGGTTATCTCGGCGACGTGCTGTTCTGGCTCGTGATCCTGATGTTCCTGCCGGCGATCCTCGCGTCGTTCGCGCTGTCGGGGCTGCTGTCGCCGGTGCAGGGGATGGTCGACAAGCTGCTCGCGATCGTGCCGAACCTGTTCGCGGCCGCGGTAATCGGCTTCGTCGGCTGGGTCGTCGCGCGCGTGCTGCGCGGCCTCGTGACGAACCTGCTCGCCGCCGCCGGCGCCGACCGCCTCACGCAGCGTCTCGACAGCCCGACGCCGGTGCGCGTGTCGAGCCTGATCGGCACGATCGTCTACGTGTTCGTGTTCGTGCCGACGCTGATCTCCGCGCTCGACGCGCTGAAGATCGACGCGATCTCGGGCCCCGCGACCAACATGCTGAACCAGTTCCTCGGCGCGGTGCCGGACATCGTCGCGGCGATCGTGATCGTGCTCGTCACGTTCTATTTCGCGCGCTTCGTCGCGTCGCTCGCGCAGAAGCTGCTGGAAGCCGCCGGCGCCGACGGGCTGCCGGCCGTGCTCGGCGTCGAACGCGTGTTCTCGGGAATCCTGCAGCCGTCGGTGCTGGTCGCGCGGCTGATCGTGTTCTTCGCGATGCTGTTCGCGTCGGTCGAAGCCGCGAACCGGCTCGGCTTCTCGCAGGTGCGCGACGTCGTCACGCTGTTCATCGAATTCGGCGGCCATGTGCTGATGGGCGGCGTGATCCTCGTGATCGGCGTGTGGCTCGCGGGCCTCGCGCGCCGCGTGATCGAGCAGGCCGATCGCGAGCACAGCGTGCTGTTCGCGCGCATCGCGCAATTCGCGATCCTCGGCCTCGTGTTCGCGATGGGGCTGCGCGCGATGGGCATCGCGAACGAGATCGTCCAGCTCGCGTTCGGCCTCGTGCTCGGCGCGATCGCGGTGGCCGTCGCGCTGTCGTTCGGCCTCGGCGGCCGCGAAGCGGCCGGCAAGCTGCTCGACCGCTGGTTCAACCAGCGCAGCGGCCAGTAAGCCTGCCGCGCGCATCCGTCCGGCCGCTTCGCGCGGCCGGCGGCGGTGGCCGCAGGGGGCGGTCAGGCGTGCGCGCCCGGTGCATCGGAGCGCGTCGCGCGGCCGGGCTCGGCGTTTCCGTCAGCGAAATGTCAGCCGCGATCTTTGCCGAATTTCGATAACACGTCGTTTAATGACTCTCTAGCATCGATTCTCAGTCGCGCAGGCCGTCAGGCCCGGCGCATTTGAGGAGAGAGTCCGATGAAAGCAGAGTCGAATGGCCGGCCCGCCGCCGGCGCCAAGTCGTCCGGCCAGCCCGCGCTGCAGCAGACGCTCGGGACCTGGCAACTGTGGGGCATCGCGGTCGGCCTCGTGATTTCCGGCGAATACTTCGGCTGGAGCTACGGCTGGGCGAGCGCCGGTACGCTGGGCTTCGTCGTCACCGCGCTGTTCGTCGCGGCGATGTACACGACCTTCATCTTCAGCTTCACCGAGCTGACGACGTCGATCCCGCACGCGGGCGGCCCGTTCGCGTATGCGCGCCGTGCATTCGGCCCGACGGGCGGTTATCTCGCCGGCGCCGCGACGCTCGTCGAGTTCGTGTTCGCGCCGCCCGCGATCGCGCTCGCGATCGGCGCATACCTGCACGTGCAGTTTCCCGGCCTCGAGCCGAAACACGCGGCGATGGGCGCGTATCTCGTGTTCATGGCGCTGAACATCGTCGGCGTGCAGATCGCCGCGACGTTCGAACTCGTCGTCACGCTGCTCGCGATTTTCGAACTGCTGGTGTTCATGGGCGTCGTGTCGCCGGGCTTCACGTGGAGCAACTTCATGAAGGGCGGCTGGTCGGGCGCCGATCATTTCAGCGTCGGCGCATTCCACGGGATGTTCGCGGCGATCCCGTTCGCGATCTGGTTCTTCCTCGCGATCGAGGGCGTCGCGATGGCCGCCGAGGAAGCGAAGAACCCGAAGCGCTCGGTTCCGATCGCCTACGTGGCCGGGATCCTGACCCTCGTCGCGCTTGCGATCGGCGTGATGGTGTTCGCCGGCGGCGCGGGCGACTGGACCAAGCTCGCGAACATCAACGACCCGCTGCCGCAGGCGATGAAGTACATCGTCGGCGCCAACAGCGGCTGGATGCACATGCTCGTGTGGCTGGGGCTGTTCGGGCTCGTCGCGTCGTTCCACGGGATCATCCTCGGCTATTCGCGCCAGATCTTCGCGCTGGCCCGCGAAGGTTACCTGCCGGAATGGCTCGGGAAGGTGCATCCGCGCTTCAAGACTCCGCATCGCGCGATCCTCGCGGGCGGCGTGGTCGGCATCGCGGCGATCTACAGCGACGAGCTGATCCAGTTCGGCGGGCAGACGCTGACCGCGAACATCGTGACGATGTCGGTATTCGGTGCGATCGTGATGTATATCGTGAGCATGGCGTCGCTGTTCAAGCTGCGCCGCTCGCAGCCGAACATGGCGCGGCCGTTCCGCGCGCCGCTGTACCCGATCTTCCCGGCATTCGCGATTCTTGCGGCGCTCGTCTGTCTCGGTACGATGGTGTATTTCAACGGGCTGGTCGCGCTGGTGTTCGTCGGCTTCCTCGCGGTGGGCTACGCGTACTTCCTCGCGACCCGTTCGCAGCGCGCGAGCGCGCCCGGCGACGCGCTGCTGGAGGAGTGAGCATGGCGAAGGTGAACGGCCGTTCCTGACGGCATCCGGCGCGCCCCGTCGAACGGGCGCGCCGTCGGCTTTTGGCAAGGAAGGAGACTCGCACGATGTCCTATACGGAGACGATCGGTCCGCGCACGTACCGCTTCGCGGACCTGAAGACGCTGCTCGCGAAGGCGAGCCCGCTGCGTTCCGGCGACCAGCTCGCCGGCGTCGCGGCGGCGAGCGAGGAGGAGCGCGTCGCCGCGAAGATCGCGCTCGCGGGCGTGCCGCTGAAGGCGTTCCTGAACGAAGCGGTGATCCCGTATGAAGACGACGAGGTCACGCGCCTGATCGTCGACGATCACGACGCTGCCGCGTTCGCGGAAATCTCGCATCTGACCGTCGGCGATTTCCGCAACTGGCTGCTGTCGCCCGCGGCCGACGGCGCGGCGCTCGAACGGATCGCGCCGGGCCTCACGCCCGAGATGGTCGCGGCCGTGTCGAAGCTGATGCGTAACCAGGACCTGATCGCGGCCGCGCGCAAGCGCCGCGTGGTCACGCGCTTTCGCAACACGGTCGGGCTGGCCGGCCGGATGTCGGTGCGGCTGCAGCCGAACCACCCGACCGACGACGTAAAGGGGATCGCCGCGTCGATGCTCGACGGGCTGATGTACGGCTGCGGCGACGCGATGATCGGCATCAACCCGGCGACCGACAGCCTCGCGGCGATCGTGAAGCTGCTGGCGATGATCGACGGGTTCCGCGAACGCTACGGCGTGCCGACGCAGTCGTGCGTGCTCACGCACGTGACCAACACGATCGCGGCGATCGAGAAGGGCGCGCCGGTCGATCTCGTGTTCCAGTCGATCGCGGGCACCGAGAAGGCGAACGCAAGCTTCGGGATCTCGCTCGCGCTGCTCGGCGAGGCGCGCGAGGCCGCGTTGTCGCTGAAGCGCGGCACCGTCGGCAACAATCTCATGTACTTCGAGACGGGCCAGGGCAGCGCGTTGTCGGCGAACGCGCATCACGGCGTCGACCAGCAGACCTGCGAAGTGCGCGCGTATGCCGTTGCGCGCAAGTTCGAGCCGTTCCTCGTGAACACGGTGGTCGGTTTCATCGGGCCCGAATACCTGTACGACGGCAAGCAGATCATCCGCGCGGGGCTCGAGGATCACTTCTGCGGCAAGCTGCTCGGCGTGCCGATGGGCTGCGACATCTGCTACACGAACCACGCGGAAGCCGACCAGGACGACATGGATACCTTGCTGACGCTGCTCGGCGCGGCCGGCATCAACTTCATCATGGGAATTCCGGGCGCGGACGACGTGATGCTGAACTACCAGAGCACGTCGTTTCACGACCAGCTCTACGTGCGCGAGGTGCTCGGCCTGCGTCGCGCACCGGAGTTCGAGGAGTGGCTGGAGACGATGGAGATCGCCGATGCGCACGGCGCGCTGCGCGCCGCGTCGGCCCGCGTGCCGCTTCTGGCCGGCGCGAACGACTGGATGGGGTTGTCAGCATGAGCGATGCCGTCGAAAAGAATCCGTGGGGCCAGCTGAAGTCGTTCACGAACGCGCGAATCGCGCTCGGCCGCGCGGGCAACAGCTTGCCGACCGCGCCGCTGCTGGCCTTCAACCTGTCGCATGCGCAGGCGCGCGACGCCGTGCACCAGCCGCTCGACGCGGACGCGCTGCGGCGCGCGATCGAGGCGGCCGGCCTGCTGCCGACGCTCGGCGTGCAGAGCGCCGCGCCGGACCGCGACCACTATCTGCGCCGGCCCGATCTCGGCCGCAAGCTTTCCGATGACAGCCGCGGGCTGCTGGCCGGTTACGGCGCGGCGCTCGACGATGCGCCCGACGTCGTGTTCGTGGTCGGCGACGGGCTGTCGGCGTTCGCGGCCGCGAAGCAGGCGCTGCCGCTGCTGCAGGCCGTGCGGCCAAGGCTCGACGCGGACGGCTGGCGGATCGGCCCGGTGGTGGTCGCGAAGCAGGCGCGCGTCGCGCTCGGCGACGAGATCGGCGAGCTGCTGCGCGCGAAGGTCGTCGCGATGCTGATCGGCGAACGGCCGGGGCTCAGCTCGCCGGACAGCCTCGGCGTGTATCTGACGTGGGCGCCGAAGGTCGGCTGCCACGACGCGCTGCGCAACTGCATCTCGAACGTGCGGCCCGAAGGGCTGCCGCACGCGGCCGCCGCGCACAAGCTGCATTACCTGATGACGCATGCGCGCAGGCTCGGGCTGACGGGCGTCGGGTTGAAGGACGACAGCGACGCGCTGTTGCCGCCGGCGCAAGCGGAGCGGATCGGGGCAACGTGACAGCGCGCTGCGCGACTGCGTGCCGGGCGGCTACCTGAACAGCCGCTCGCACAGGAAATCGACGAACACGCGCAGCTTCGGCGACAACTGCCGGCTCGACGGCCACACGATCGAGAACTGCCCCGGCGCGATCCGGTAGTCGTCGAGCACGGTCACGAGCTCGCCGCGTTCGAGCGCGTCGCGCGCGAGGAAATCGGGCATGTAGCCGATGCCGAGCCCCGCGAGCACGGTGCCGCGCAGCGCTTCCATGTTGTTGCAGGTCATTGCGGTGCGCAGCTTCAGCGGCGTGCCGTCGTCGGCCGCGAGCGCCCAGTCCTGCAGCTTGCCGGTGGTCGGGAAGCAGTAGCGCACGCATTCGTGCGCTTCGAGATCGCGCGGCGTGTGCGGCGTGCCTGCCTGCGCGAGATACGCGGGCGTCGCGCACAGCACGAATGCGAACGGGCCGAGCCGCCGCGACATCAGGCTCGAATCCGACAGCGGGCCGCTGCGGATCACCGCGTCGAAGCCGCCTTCGACGACGTCGACCATCCGGTCGTTGAAATCGAGATCGAGCTCGACGTCCGGATAGCGCTGCCGGAACTCGGGCATCACCGGCAGCAGGAAGCGGTAGCCGATCACCGGCAGGCTCACGCGCAGCTTGCCGCGCGGGCGCTGCGCCGATGCCGTCACGGTCGCTTCCGCATCGCGGAAATCCTCGAGGATCCGCTGGCAGCGTTCGTAGAAGTGCCGCCCCTCTTCGGTCAGCGTGACGCGCCGCGTCGTGCGGTTGAACAGGCGCACGCCGAGCGACTGCTCGAGTTTCGCGATCGTCTTGCCGACCGCCGACGCCGAGATGCCGAGCGCGCGACCGGCCGCGACGAAGCTCAGCGCTTCGGCGGTGCGGACGAAGGCGACGATGGCGGTCAGGTTTTCCATCGAATCGAAGTGCATGCGCCGACGGGCGCGGCGAGTGAATTGCGGAATTTTAATCCGTTATATGTGGAACTTCGCGTGGTTTTTCACGGATTGAATCGGATTTATCTTCTGTCGCTCTGGCGGCGCATCCGCGCCGGCTTTTCGAGGAGCGATGATGGATCACCCGTTTTCAGCCGTATCGGCGGTTTCGGCGCGGCGGCGCGCGTGGGTGCTGGCCGCCGTCTGCATGGCCGCCGTCGCGCTGCCGCTGTCGTTTTCGGGCGGCGCGGTCGCGACGCCGGCGATCGGCCGCGACCTGCATGGCGGCACGGTCGCGATGAACTGGATCACCAACGCGTTCATGCTCGCGTTCGGCAGTTTCCTGATGGCGGCCGGCGCGCTGGCCGACCAGTTCGGCCGCAAGCGGCTGTTCGCGATCGGCGTCGGCGGTTTCACGCTGATGTCGGTTGCGCTCGCGTTCGCGCCGTCGATGCTCGCGGTCGACCTGCTGCGCGCCGCGCAAGGGCTCGCGGCGGCCGCGGCGCTCGCGGGCGGCACGGCCGCGCTCGCGCAGGAGTTCGACGGCGCGGCGCGCACGCGCGCGTTCAGCCTGCTCGGTACGACCTTCGGCATCGGGCTCGCGTTCGGGCCCGTGCTGGCCGGCGGCCTGATCGGGCACTACGGCTGGCGCGCGATCTTCGTCACGAGCGCGGTGGCCGGCGTGCTGTCGCTCGCATTCGGGCTGCCGCGCATGCGCGAGTCGCGCGACCCGCATGCGACGGGGCTCGACTGGCCCGGCACGGCCGCGTTCACCGCCGCGCTGACGCTGTTCACGTTCGGCGTGATCGAGGCGCCCGCGCGCGGCTGGACGAGCGCGCTCGTGATCGTGCTGCTGGCCGGCGCGGCGCTCGGCGCATGCGCGTTCGTGACGATCGAGACGCGCGTCGCGCGGCCGATGCTCGACCTGTCGCTGTTCCGCATCGCGCGCTTCGTCGGCGTGCAGGTGCTGCCGGTGTCGACCTGCTGCTGCTACATCGTGCTGCTCGTCGTGCTGCCGCTGCGCTTCATCGGCATCGACGGCTTCAGCGAGATCGACGCCGGCTGGCTGATGCTCGCGATCTCCGCGCCGATGCTCGTCGTGCCGTTCGCCGCCGCGACGCTCACGCGCTGGCTGTCGGCCGGCGTGATCTCGGCGCTCGGGCTGGTGGTCGCGGCGGGCGGGCTGATGTGGCTGGGTGTCGCGCTGCGCGGCGGCGCGGGGACGGCGGCGATTGCGCCGATGCTGGCGATCGGGGTTGGCGCCGGGATGCCGTGGGGGCTGATGGACGGGCTGTCGGTGAGCGTCGTGCCGAAGGAACGCGCGGGGATGGCGACGGGGATCTTCAGCACGACGCGCGTGGCCGGCGAGGGGATCGCGCTTGCGATCGTCGGCGCGGTGCTGGCCGCGCTCGCGCAGACGGGGCTGCGGCAGGCGGCCGGTGCCGCCGGCACGCCCGACGCGACGCTGCGTGCGGCCGCGCGGCTCGCGACCGGCGACCTCGCGGGTGCGGCTGCTGCGTTGCCGGGTGTCGGTCACGCGGCGCTGCTTGCGAGTTATACGCACGCGTTTGATCGGCTGCTGACCGGGCTGGCCGTCGTCACGGTGCTGTGCGCGGTGGTGGTGTTCGTGTTTCTCGGCGGGCGGCCGGCGGCTGAAGCGGGCGACGACGCGGACGGGCATGCGCCAGCCGACGCGCCGGCGCGCAGCCGGATCGAACCGGCTTGTGCGGAGACGCACGGGCGTTGAGCGTTGCGTCGTCGAGCATGGGCGTTCAGGTAATGGCAGCCGGAGCGCCGGCGCATTTCGTCATGAGCGCATCCGCACGCTGACGATCCGCCAAACGCATCGCATCACGCCAGCACGAGTAACGGCAGCGCCGCATCCGCGCGCGCCTGCGCGTGCTCCACCTCGATCACCACATAACGCCGCGCGTCGGGCCACAGATGCGCGCGGCTTTCCGCATCCTCGTCGATCGTCGCGCGGCCCCGCACGAGCCAGGTCGTCTGGCGCATGAAATCGACGAACAGCAGCGCGATGGCCGGATTCACGAGCAGGTTGCCGATCGTGTTGAACAGGTTGTTGCCCGCGAAGTCGGGCAGCACGAGCGTGCGGCGGTCGGGGATGTCGACGAGCGGCTCGAACGAGCCGTCGGCGCGCGGCTGGCGGCCGCGGTACGAGCAGTCGCTGTCGCCCGCCGCGTCGGCGGTCGCGACGATCACGAACACCTGCTCGCGGATGAACGCGACGGCGTCGTCGGTCAGGGGGCCGGAGTCGCTCATGGTGTCGGTCGGCGCGAACGCCGCTGCGTATGGACGGGATGCGCGATTCGCACGCAAGCGACATGCCACGCGTCGCAGTCTGCATGTCCGTGCCGTCCGGCACAGCCGCTGTGGAAATTCCGAACACCGGCCACGCCGCTGCGCAGTCGCGGTGTTCCGAATCGGCACACCCGCCGTGCTGCGTGCGTGAACACCGCACGGCGCGCACGCGGGCCGGCCGTGGTCGTCGTGCTTTCGTTCCGCTCCCGTCCGTTTGGCACGCATGTTGCGTAAACCGATGCAGCGCGATCCAACCGGCGCTGCATTCACACAAGCACGATGAACAGGAGACATGTATGAACCCGTTTGATCTGAAACAACTGGGCCTCGACGTCGAATACCCGTACCGTCAGCAGTACGACAACTACATCGGCGGCAAGTGGGTGGCGCCGGTGAAGGGCGAGTATTTCGAGAACGTGTCGCCGATCAACGGCCAGCCGTTCTGCCGCATTCCGCGCTCGGGCGCCGACGATATCGAGCTGGCGCTGGACGCCGCGCATGCCGCGCGCCGCAAGTGGGGCAAGACGTCCGTGGCCGAGCGCGCGAACCTGCTGCTCGCCGCCGCCGACCGGATGGAAAAGAACCTGAAGCTGCTGGCCGTGGCCGAGACGATCGACAACGGCAAGCCGCTGCGCGAGACGATGGCGGCCGACCTGCCGCTCGCGGTCGACCACTTCCGCTACTTCGCGGGCTGTATCCGCGCACAGGAAGGCGGCATCTCCGAAATCGACGACAACACCGTCGCGTACCACTTCCACGAGCCGCTCGGCGTCGTCGGCCAGATCATCCCGTGGAACTTCCCGCTGCTGATGGCCGCGTGGAAGCTCGCGCCGGCGCTCGCGGCCGGCTGCTGCGTCGTGATGAAGCCGGCCGAGCAGACGCCTGCGTCGGTGCTCGTGCTGATGGAATTGATCGGCGACCTGTTCCCGGCCGGCACGATCAACATCGTGAACGGCTTCGGCAAGGAAGCGGGCGAAGCGCTCGCGACCAGCAAGCGGATCGCGAAGATCGCGTTCACGGGCTCGACGCCGGTCGGCAAGCACATCCTGCGCGCGGCGGCCGAGAGCCTGATCCCGTCGACGGTCGAACTGGGCGGCAAGAGCCCGAACATCTTCTTCGCCGACGTGCTCGATCGGGAAGATGCGTTCCTCGACAAGACGCTCGAAGGGCTCGCGATGTTCGCGCTGAACCAGGGCGAGGTATGTACGTGCCCGTCGCGCATCCTGATCCAGGAATCGATCTACGAACGCTTCATCGAGAAGGCCGTCGCGCGCGTCGAGCGCATCAAGTCCGGCCACCCGCTCGACCTGCAGACGATGATCGGCGCGCAGGCGTCGCAGCAGCAGCTCGACAAGATCCTGTCGTACATCGACATCGGCCGCGGCGAAGGCGCGCAATGCCTGACGGGCGGCGAACGCACGGCGCCGGCTGCCGAACTCGGCACGGGCTACTACGTGAAGCCGACGATGCTGCTCGGCAACAACAAGATGCGCGTGTTCCAGGAAGAGATCTTCGGGCCGGTCGCGTCGGTGATGACGTTCAAGGACGAGCAGGAAGCGATCGAACTCGCGAACGACACGTTCTACGGGCTCGGCGCGGGCGTGTGGACGCGCGACGGCACGCGTGCGTACCGGATGGGCCGCGAGATCGAGGCCGGCCGCGTGTGGACCAACTGCTACCACCTGTACCCGGCGCACGCGGCGTTCGGCGGCTACAAGCAGTCGGGGATCGGCCGCGAGACGCACAAGATGGCGCTGTCGAACTATCAGCAGACGAAGTGCCTGCTGGTCAGCTACCAGGCCGAGGCGCTCGGGTTCTTCTGACCTGATCGTCAAGGCAGTGGCGAAGCGCCGGGGCCGGCCGTACGGTTGCCGGTGTTCGGCGGTGACACGCGCGATGCGCGGGCTGCGTAGAACGTTCGACGGCCGAGCGATGTTTGCCCGACCGTCGAGCGGCGCACACGCGGGTGCGATGTGCTGACTGCCTGTCATCCGGTCAGCCGGCACTTCGCCATTTTCGACTTCGACATCCGACACCCGGCGCAGGCCTCGCACCGTCGCGGCCAGCGCCGGAAACGATAGCGGCAGCCGCGTGTTCGCTGCGGCCCGGTGCGCCGATGCGTGTAACGAAAACCGGCATGGCAGACCTTCCCCGATCCTTTCCGCGCCACCCCGTATTCCACGCGGGCGAACTCGACGCACAGCACCGCTTCGGCGTGGCGGACGAAGCCGAGCGGATGAGCGACGCCGTCACGACGCGCGTGAGCATCGGCGTGCGGCAGTTCGTCGAAACGCAGCCGTTCATGTTCGTCGGCACTGCATGCGGGGGACGCGCAGCCGTGACCTGCGACATCGTGCAGAGCTTGCGCGACGCGAACGGCGACCTGCTGCCCGTCGTCCGCGTGATCGACACGAAGACGCTGCGGTTCGTGTTGCCCGCACACGGCGATGGCCGGATCGACGCGACAGCGTGCGACGGCAGCGGGGTCGGGTTGCTGTTCGTCGATTTCGTGCGCGGCATCCGATACCGGATCAACGGCCGCGCGACGCTGCGCGCAGATTTGCCCGAAGCGGAAGCGGCGCCCTGGCCGACCGGCAGCGCGATCGTCGATCTGGCGGTCGCGCAGGCGTACGGCAACTGCGGCACGCGGGTCGTGCGGCTGAAACCGGCCGGGTAGCCGGTATTCGGTAGCCGGTGGCGACGGCAGCGGATATGCGCGGTCGCAGCGCGGATCGCACCGGCGGCGTGCGCGGCACGCCGCCTTCGGGTGCGCCCGTATCGCGCACAACGGCCGGACAGCGTGAAATGACGGGTTGTGCGCCGGGCCACGCGGTTCGGCACGGGACTTGCGTGACAGGTGGGGTTCCGGGCAGGCGAGGGAGAACACGATGGATCAATACGTGGCGAGTATCGAAGAACCGACGGCCGAAGACACGCGTCGCAACGCGCAAGGCGACGACGCGCTGGCCGGGCAGGCGGTCGTCAGCGTCGCGCACGACGCGGACGAGCAGGCGCGCAACCTGATCGGCTGGCGGCAGACCTACGACCAGCTCGCGGCCGGCCGCTTCGTCGGCACGCTGACCGAGCTGCCGCTCGACACGATGAAGCTGTTTCGCGAATCGACCAGCCATCTGCTGCGCCAGGCATGCGAGGTGCGCGGCGATGCGTACTGGTTCGGCATCCCGCTCGTGTGCGACGGCGCGGCACGCGTCGATGCATGCCGGATCGGGCCCGGCGCGCTCGCGTTCCGGCCCGGCAACGTCGAATTCGAACTGCTGACGCCCGCGCAGTTCTCGATCTACGGCGTCGTCGTGCGCGGCGAGGTGCTGCGCCGCTATGCGGAGGAGGTCGAACGCTGCGCGCTCGACGAGCGGCTGTTCACGCAGCGCGTGATGCAGGTCGGCGATGCGCGGCTCGCGCGCCTGTGCGCGCTGCTCGGCCGCCGGCTCGACGGCGCGGTGGCCGTGGCCGTGGCCGGCCCGCTGCCCGATGCGCAGCGCGACGAGCTGCAGGCCGAGGTGCTGGCCGCGCTGTTCGATGCGTGTGCGCAACCGGCCGACGACGGCGCCGGCCGCGCGCCGTCGACGCGCCGCTGGATCGTCGAGCAGGCGCGCGACTACGTGCTTGCGCACCGCACGCGTCCGGTCGGCGTGCCCGAGCTGTGCGAACAGCTGCACGTGAGCCGGCGCACGCTGCAATACTGCTTCCAGGACGTGCTCGGGATGGCGCCCGCGACCTATCTGCGCACGCTGCGGCTGAACGGCGCGCGGCGCGACCTGTGCGGCCGCGCGGCCGGCTCGGTGCAGGACGTCGCGGAGGCGTGGGGCTTCTGGCATCTCAGCCAGTTCGCGACCGATTATCGAAGGCTGTTCGGCAAGCGGCCGTCGGAGACGCTGCGCGATCGCGCGGCGATGGTCGCGGCGGGGTGACGACGGCGTTCCGGCTGGCTGCCGCGTGCTGTTTTCTTATCCGGTGATCGCCGCCGCTTCGCGCGGCGCCGGCCACGCGAGCGCATCCCAGTCGATCGCGCGATACGCGGCCTCGACCGCCGCGAGATCGGCCGGCCGCTCGCTGCGATGCAGCCCGTGCAATTCGGCCGGCACGTCGAGTTCGACCGGCACGCAATGCGGATAGTCGCGCACGCGCAGCGCCGGCCCGATCGTCGTGAAACACGCGAGCGTCGGCACGTCGAAACCGTCGGCGAGATGCAGCGCGGCCGTGTCGGGCGCGAACAACAGGCTTGCACCCTTGATCCATGCGATGAAGCGCGCGGTATCGGCAGCGTCGCCGCTCACGTCGGTGTAGGCCGGATGCGCGACGGGGCCGAACCCGGCCACCGGCAGCCCGTAGCGTTGCGCGAGCCGTTCCACGAACGCCGCGCGCAGCGCGGGCGGCACGCTGCGCACCGCGGTGCTCGCATTCGGGCAGAACAGCACGTACGGCCGCTGCCATGCGGCCGGCAGCGCGGGCAGCGGCAGCCGCGCGAGCCAGCGGTTGCGCTTCGCGGCGGCCGGCACGGCGGCCGGGTCGGCGCCGAGCGCGTCGAGGAAGAAATCGATCATTGGCAGCCGCGCGAACGCGGGCCAGTACAGGTGATTGCCGACGTCGATGCACGGCGCGTCCGCCGGCAGCGCGTCGACGGGGCACGGCAGCGTGCGCGATGGAGCGACGACGTCGGCCGCGAGCGCATACAGCGCGTCGACATGGCGCGGCGTGCGGGCCGGCCGGTACAGCGTGAAACGCAGGCCCGCGTGCGCCGCGCGCAGTGCGGCGAGCGCGGTCAGCCCGATCACCGAATCGCCGAGCGTGACGCCCATCCCGTTGATCACGTGCACATGCCGTGCGCCGTCGTAGTCGAGCCGGAACGGCCGGTGCGCGGCGTGCAGCAGGCCGAGCGCGGCCGCGGCCGGCACGTGGCCGACGGCGCGGGCATCGCCGTGCTCGATGTCGTACGGCGCGACGAGTGTGCCGTCGGGCGCGAGCAGCGTGCCGGGGAGCACGAGCGCGTCGTCGTGCGACAGCGCGACGCCGCGCGGCGCGGTGCGCATTTCCACCGTCATCCGCCGCGTGCGCGGCGGCCCTGCTCGCGGATCTGTTCTAGTGTAGCGGCCGGCGTGCTGGCGTCCTGCGGGATGCGGATCTCGATCAGCGCAGGCAGCCCGCAGGTCAGCGCGCGCTCGAGCGCGGGCGCGAAATCGGCGGTGTGCTCGACCGTCTCGCCATGCGCACCGAACGCGCGCGCATATGCGGCGAAATCGGGATTCGTGAGCCCCGTGCCGTGCACGCGGCCCGGATAGTTGCGCTCCTGATGCATGCGAATCGTGCCGAAATGCCCGTTGTTGACGACGATCGCGACGATGTTCAGCCCGTACTGCATCGCGGTCGCGAGCTCGTTGCCGGCCATCATGAAGCAGCCGTCGCCCGCGAGCGCGACGACGGCCCGCGACGGGTACAGCGATTTCGCGGCGAGCGCGGCCGGGATGCCGTAGCCCATCGCGCCGCTCGTCGGCGCGAGCTGCGAGCGGAAGTGCCGGTACGCGAAGTGGCGATGCAGCCAGATTGCATAGTTGCCGGCGCCGTTGGTCAGGATCGCGTCGTGCGGCAGGCGCTCGCGCAACTGCACCATCACGTCGCCGAGCTGGACGTCGCCGGGCATCGGCAGCGGCGCGTGCCATTCGCGGTACGCGCGATGCGCGTCGGCGGCCGTGCCGGCCCACGCAGGGCGCTCGGGCGGTTCGAGCGCGGCGAGCGGCGCGGCGATCTCGGGCATTCCCGACACGATCGGCAGGTCGGCCGCATACACGCGGCCGAGCTCGTCCGCGCCCTGGTGCACGTGGATCAGCGTCTGGCGCGTCTTCGGGATGTCGAGCAGCGTGTAGCCGCCGGTCGTCGCTTCGCCGAGGCGCGGCCCGATCACGAGCAGCAGGTCGGCGTCGCGGATGCGTTTCGCGAGCGCCGGATTGATCCCGAGCCCGACGTCGCCCGCGTAGTTCGGGTGCGCGTTGTCGATCGTGTCCTGGTAGCGGAACGCGCATGCGACCGGCAGTTGCCAGCGCTCGACGAAGCTGCGCAGGTTCGCGCACGCGTCGGGCGTCCAGCCGCTGCCGCCGACGATCGCGAGCGGCCGTTCCGCGCGCGCGAGCCGCTCGCGCAGCTCGTCGATCTGCGCGGCCGACGGCGCGGCGGCGACGCGTTTCGCGGCCGGCACGACCGGCTGCGGCGCGCATGCTTCGGACAGCACGTCTTCCGGCAGCGCGAGCACGACCGGGCCGGGCCGGCCCGACATCGCGACGTGGAACGCATGGCTCAGGTATTCGGGGATGCGGCGCGGATCGTCGATCTGCGCGACCCATTTCGCCATCTGGCCGAACATCCGACGGTAGTCGATTTCCTGGAAGGCTTCGCGGTCGAGGTGCTCGCGTGCGCACTGGCCGACGAACAGGATCATCGGCGTCGAATCCTGGAACGCGGTGTGCACGCCGATCGACGCATGCGTCGCGCCGGGCCCGCGCGTGACGAACGCGATGCCGGGGCGGCCGGTCAGCTTGCCGACGGCCTCGGCCATGTTCGCGGCGGCCGCCTCGTGGCGGCAGACGACCGTCTGGATGCGCGCGGTGTCGTCCGCCAGCGCATCGAGTACGGCGAGGAAACTCTCGCCCGGCACGCAGAACACGCGTTCGACGTGATTGGCGAGCAACGCATCGACGAGCAGTCGCGCACCGGTGGTGGCGCGCGGCTCGAGATCCTTGGAATGCGACATGGGCTGCCGTCTCCCTGGGTAGCGGGACGTACAGCTTACGCCTGTCGGCGGGGCGGTGAAAAGTGTCGGAACACGGAGTGATTCGGACGGCGCGTCGCCCGCGTTCGCCGGTTGCGGTTGGCCGAACGGGCAGCTTGTGCGCGATCGCCCGACAGGGAAAAGTGAGGGCTACGAATGTCGAGACGAATACGGGTCTCGATCGTCGATGTCGCGTCTACCAAGTAATAATAAAATGGGATGCCATTCAATAGTAAAATTTCCCGGAATGACGAACGGAATCGAGAATCCACCATGACAACCGAAACGATCGATCAAAAGACGCTCGTCCAGCTCGTCGAGGCCGGCGCCGTGCACGCCGCGCGTGTGATCGGCTGCGGCAACGGCTGGGCCGTTTCGGCCCGCTGCGGCGCGAGCGAACGGCTCCTGGCGGCCAAGCACGGCGACGTGCGCGTGTTCCGCCGTTTTGAAACGCTGGTCGGGTTTCTGCGCGAGATCGGCATCAGCCGGTTCGATGTGGACGCGTCGGATTTCGACCCGGATGCAGCCGGCCGGGCGACCCGGCCCGATCGTGCGGCCGCGCTGAAGGCGGCCCATGAAGCGGCAGTCCACGACCGCTGGTTTCGCGAGCAGGTGCAGCAGGCGCTGGACGATCCGCGCCCGTCGATTCCCGATGCCGAGGTCAGCGCAGAGTTTGCGTCGCGCCGTGCCGCGCTGCGTCAACGGATCGCGGGCAAGCGGGGTAATGCTGCTTGACCCTCGCGCTGCATTGGCATCCGAAGGCGTGCGAGGACCGCGCCGCGATCATGGACTACATCGGCCAGGACGACCCGCTGGCCGCGCTCGAGCTGGACGAGCGGTTGGAGAAGCGGGCCGCGGCGTTGCCCGCGCGCGCCGAGCTGTATCGGCAAGGGCGCGTGGCGGGCACGCGCGAGCTGGTGGTCGCGCCGAACTACGTGCTCGTGTATCGGATCCGGCCGGCCGACAACATCGTGGAGATTCTCCGCGTATTGCGTGCGCGGCGGCAGTGGCCGTGATGCATGGCCCCGGGCTCGGTGCTCGATGCAATTCACCAAGTGTCGGAACGGGGCTGAATCAAGCCCTCGAGCACCGGAGGAACATCATGACGGGAGGGGAAAGATGGACGTGCAAATGTTCTGCTTACGGATCGAGGCACGACCCCATTGAGCACACCTCTGCCGAGCGGATCATCATGTACACACATGGATTTACAAGAGATCAGAAATGACCTAAAGTACATCCGACGTACATCCGGATGGGAGATCGACATGCATACCACCAGGGTATTTCGGAACGGCAACTCGCAGGCCGTACGGATTCCAGCGGACCTTGCCTATGAGCGCAGCGATATCGAACTGGAAATCGAGCGAGTGGGTGACGAAATCCGTATTCGGCCTACGCGGCGGCCTCTGACCCGAGTGCTCGAGAAGTTCGCGAAATTCGGGCCGGATTTCATGTCCGAAGGACGCGGCGATCAGGAGCAGGCCGAGCGCGAGGGTCTGTGATGCCGCGCTATATGCTCGACACCAACATGTGCATCCATCTGATGAAGAATCAGCCGGAGCAGGTCGCAAGACGATTCGCGCAATGCTACACAGGGGACGTCGTGATGTCGGCGATCACGTATGCCGAACTCGAGTATGGCGTCGCCGTGTGTGCGAGTCCTGCACGGGAGCGCCGCAATCTTGCCGCGCTGATCGACGATATTCCCGTTGCGCCGTTCGACGTCGCGGCTGCGCAAGCGTACGGTCCTGTCCGTGAAGCAACCCGCGAGCGGAAGAAGGATCATCTCGACAAACTGATCGCGGCTCATGCCGTATCGCTCGATGTCGTCCTCGTGACCAACAACGAGCGGGATTTTGCGAGCTATCCGGGGTTGCGGATGGAAAACTGGCTGAACGATTAGTGCGTTGGCTGCGTTCGACGGTAATGCGGGATATCGATTCGCCCCGCGTTACCGTCGCGTACTGCCTCAGCACTCGACGATATTCACCGCCAGCCCGCCGCGCGACGTTTCCTTGTACTTCGTCTTCATGTCGGCGCCCGTCTCGCGCATCGTCTTGATCACCGAGTCGAGCGACACGTAGTGCGAGCCGTCGCCGCGCAGCGCCATGCGCGCCGCGTTGACGGCCTTCACCGACGCCATCGCGTTGCGTTCGATGCACGGGATCTGCACCATCCCGCCGACCGGGTCGCAGGTGAGGCCGAGGTTGTGCTCCATGCCGATCTCGGCCGCGTTCTCGACCTGCTGCGGCGTGCCGCCGAGCACGGCCGCGAGCGCGCCCGCCGCCATCGAGCAGGCGACGCCCACTTCGCCCTGGCAGCCGACTTCCGCGCCCGAAATCGACGCGTTGAGCTTGTAAAGAATGCCGATCGCGGCGGCCGTCAGCAGGAAGTCGATCACGCCTTGCTCGTTCGCGCCGGGCGTGAAGCGCGTGTAGTAGTGCAGCACGGCCGGGATGATGCCGGCCGCGCCGTTGGTCGGCGCGGTGACGACACGGCCGCCGGCCGCGTTTTCCTCGTTGACCGCGATCGCGTACAGGTTGATCCAGTCGATCATCGACAGCGGATCCTGCAGCGCGCGCTCCGGGCTGCCCGTCAGCGTGCGGTACAGCTGCGGCGCGCGGCGCTTGACCTGGAACGGGCCGGGCAGGTTGCCGTCGGCATCGGGGTTGCCGATCCCGCAGCCGCGCGACACGCACGACTGCATCACGGCCCAGATCTTCAGCAGCCCGTCGCGTGTTTCTTCCTCGGTGTGCCACGCGCGCTCGTTTTCCCACATCAGCTGCGCGATCGACTTGCCGGTCGATTCGGTCAGCGCGAGCAGCTCCGCGCCGGTGCGGAACGGGTGCGTCATCTGCTCGGCCGCGCTCAGCACCTTCGTGTTCGGCGCGCCGGCCGTCACGACGAAGCCGCCGCCGACCGACAGGTACGTGCGCTCGACCAGCACCGCGCCGTTCGCGTCGGACGCGCGCAGCTTCATCCCGTTCGGATGCTCGGGCAGCGCCTGGCGGTAGAACGCGATGTTCTCCTTCAGCACGAACGGCACCGGATGCGTGCCGAGCAGCGCGAGCTTCTTCGACTTGCGGACCTCTTCCAGCCGCGCGTCGATGGTTTCGGGATCGACGGTGTCGGGCGCGTCGCCGAGCAGGCCGAGCATCACGCCACGGTCGGTGCCGTGGCCCTTGCCGGTGGCGCCGAGCGAGCCGTACAGCTCGACCTTCACGTGGGCCGTCGCATCGAGCTGCCCGTCGCGCTCGAGGCCCTGGACGAACATCAGCGCCGCGCGCATCGGTCCGACCGTATGCGAACTGGACGGACCGATGCCGATCTTGAAGAGGTCAAACACGCTGACTGCCATTTCGATACCTGCCTTGCTTTAAGAGTAGTGCTAGCGCGCCTGCAATGGCAGGCACGCGGCGAGCCATGCGGGCGGCGTCGGGGAAAGCTGCTGCGCGACGCGGGCGTAGCGCCCGTCCAGCCGCGCGGCCAGATGAAAGAGTTCAGTGGCGTTTTTCGGGTCCCACTGCCCCGTGTAGCCCGGCAGGCCGGCCTCGCGGCGCTTCGCGTCGAACGGCACCGGCGAATTCACGAATTCCTCGTGCGTCTTCTCGCCGAGCGCGTACGGCACGAGCCAGTCGAGCGCGGCCTCGAGCGTCGCGCCGTTCGCGCCGCGCTCGCGCAGCCAGTTGCGGTTGAAGCGGCGCGCGGCGAGCGCGGCCGTCACCAGCGGCTGCAGGTCGTACACCGCGTAGTGCAGCGCATCGCGCTCCTCGAAGTCCCACGTCCTGCCGTCCGGGCCGATGTTGTCGGCGAGATGCTCGACGAACAGCCGCTGCGCGGCGTTCATCATCCTGCGGTCGCCGAGCGTGAACGCGGACAGTGCGATCAGCTTGATCCGGTGGCTCTGCCAGTTGTTGCGCCAGGTGCCGGTGAGCGGGCGCTTCTGCGCGTCGATCTGCGCGACATAGCCGGCGCCGAGCTTCGCGATGAACGCGGCCGTCGCGTTGCGGGTCTTCACCGGCAGCGCGCTCGCGGTCATGTCGTACGCGATGATCAGGCTTTCGAAGCGCGTCTCGTCGATCGGGTTGAAGCTCGGCTGGTAGGTCGCGACCCACGCGGACAGGAAGCGGTCGACGAGCTGCAGGTAGCGCGGCGCGTTCGTCACGCGCCACGCGAGCGCCGCATCGCGCATCAGGTCCATGTCCTTCAGCGCGGCGGCGCTCTGATCGTAGATGCCTTCGTGCGGCAGCGTGCCCTCGGTGTGCACGCGCGGCATCGCCTTCGGCTGCTCGCCGATACGCGCGTCGACGCTGCGGATCAGCGCCTGCACGCCCGGCTCGGCCTGGGTCGTCTCGCTCGCCTGCAGTGCCGGCGCCGCGCAGAAATTCATCGCCGCGCGCGCGCTGCCGGACGCGCCGAGGCCGGCGGCGGCGAACGACAGCGACGCGACGAGCATCGGCACGAACCGGCGCGCACGCGGCCGACTCTGCGTTGCACCATGGCCCGGAAACATCGGACGCACCATGCGGAACTCCTTCATTGGCTGGATCGCGTGTGATGTTAGCCGGATTGGCGGACGAACGCGCACCGGTTCGAGCGGCGAACGCAAAAACCGCACGCAACACGGAGTTGCGTGCGGTGCGATCACCATCGGACGGCTCGGGGCCTGGCGCGCGTTATGCGTACTCCGACATCGGCACGCACGAGCAGAACAGGTTGCGGTCGCCGTACGCGTTGTCCGCGCGGCCGACCGGCGGCCAGTACTTGTTCGTGCCGAGCGACGCGACCGGGTATGCAGCCTGCTCGCGCGAGTACGCGTGCGGCCATTCGTTCGCGGTGACGACGGCCGCCGTGTGCGGTGCGTGACGCAGCGGGTTGTCCTCGCGGTCGGCGCGGCCTTCCTCGACCGCGCGGATTTCCTCGCGGATCGCGATCATCGCGGCGATGAAGCGGTCGAGTTCTTCCTGCGATTCCGATTCGGTCGGCTCGACCATCAGCGTGCCCGGCACCGGGAAGCTCATCGTCGGCGCATGGAAGCCGTAGTCCATCAGGCGCTTCGCGACGTCGTCGACGCTGATGCCGCTCGAATCCTTGATCGGACGCAGGTCGAGAATGCATTCGTGCGCGACCAGCCCGCCCGGGCCCGAGTACAGCACCGGGTAGTGCGGCGCGAGGCGCTTCGCGATGTAGTTCGCGTTGAGGATCGCGGTTTCCGTCGCGGCGGTCAGGTTCTTCGCGCCCATCATCGCGATGTACATCCACGAGATCGGCAGGATCGACGCCGAGCCGTACGGGGCGGCCGACACCGCGCCGATGCCGTTTTCGTCGCGCGCGTAGCCGGTCGAACGCTGGTTCGGCAGGAACTTCGCGAGGTGCGTGCCGACCGCGACCGGGCCGACGCCCGGGCCGCCGCCGCCGTGCGGGATGCAGAAGGTCTTGTGCAGGTTCAGGTGCGACACGTCGCCGCCGAACTGGCCCGGCGCGGTCAGGCCGACCATCGCGTTCATGTTCGCGCCGTCGACGTACACCTGGCCGCCGTGCGCATGGACGATCTCGCAGATCTCGCGGACGTTCTGCTCGAACACGCCGTGCGTCGACGGATACGTGATCATGATCGCCGCGAGGTCCTTCGAGTGCTGCTCGGCCTTCGCCTGCAGGTCGGCGATGTCGACGTTGCCCTGCGCGTCGCAGGCGACGACCACGACCTTCATGCCGGCCATGTGCGCGGACGCCGGGTTCGTGCCGTGCGCGGACGCCGGGATCAGGCACACGTCGCGGTGGGCTTCGCCGCGCGATGCGTGGTAGGCGTGGATGATCAGCAGGCCCGCGTACTCGCCCTGCGAGCCCGCGTTCGGCTGCAGCGACACGGCCGCGTAGCCGGTGGCCGCGACGAGCATCTGCTCGAGCTGGTCGATCATCTCGCGGTAGCCGACGGTCTGGTCGGCCGGCGCGAACGGGTGGATGCCGCCGAACTCGGGCCACGTGACGGGCAGCATTTCCGACGTCGCGTTCAGCTTCATCGTGCACGAGCCGAGCGGGATCATCGAGCGGTCGAGCGCGAGATCCTTGTCCGACAGGCTGCGCAGGTAGCGCAGCATTTCGGTTTCGGAATGGTGGCGGTTGAACACGTGGTGCGTCAGGTACGCGCTCGTGCGCTCGAGGCCGGCCGGCAGCGCGGCGACGCCGGCGAGGCCCGCGTCCAGCGCGTCGACGGCCGGCGCGGTGCCGCCCGCGGCCTGCGCGAACACATCGAGGAGATCGGCGAGGTCGTCGCGCGTCGTCGTTTCGTCGACCGATACGCCGACTTGCGTGTCGCTCACGCGGCGCAGGTTGATGCGCTTGCCCTTCGCGAATTCGTGAACCTGCGCGGTGCGCGCGCCGGTGTCGATCGTCAGCGTGTCGAAGAACGTGTCGTTGACGGTCGCGAAGCCGAGCTGCTTCACGCCGGCGGCGAACAGCGCCGCGATGCGGTTCACGCGCAGCGCGATCGTCTTCAGCCCGTGCGGGCCGTGGTAGACCGCGTACATGCTGGCCATGATCGCGAGCAGCGCCTGCGCGGTACACACGTTCGACGTCGCCTTTTCGCGGCGGATGTGCTGTTCGCGCGTCTGCAGCGCGAGGCGCAGCGCGGGCTTGCCCTGCGCGTCGACCGTCACGCCGACGAGGCGGCCCGGCATCTGGCGCTTGAATTCGTCGCGCACCGCGAGATACGCGGCGTGCGGGCCGCCGAAGCCCATCGGCACGCCGAAGCGCTGCGTGTTGCCGATCGCGACGTCCGCGCCCCATTCGCCGGGCGGCGTCAGCACGGTGAGCGCGAGCAGGTCGGCCGCGACGACCACGTGGCCGCCGGCCGCGTGGATCGCTTCGGTGAGTGCGCGGTAGTCGCGCACGTCGCCGTTCACGCCCGGGTATTGCAGCAGCACGCCGAACGCGTTCGATTGTGCCGCGTCGGCGGCCGGGCCCGTCTTGACCTCGATGCCGATCGGCAGCGCGCGCGTGCGGATCACTTCGAGCGTCTGCGGCAGCACGTCGTCGGCGACGTAGAACACGTTCGACTTCGGCTTGCCGGTGCGCTGCAGCAGCGTCATCGCTTCGGCCGCGGCGGTGGCCTCGTCGAGCAGCGACGCGTTCGAGATCGCGAGGCCCGTGAGGTCGGTCACCATCTGCTGGAAGTTCAGGAGCGCCTCGAGGCGGCCCTGGGAAATTTCGGGCTGGTACGGCGTGTAGGCCGTGTACCACGCCGGGTTTTCGAGCACGTTGCGCAGGATCACCGCCGGCGTGTGCGTGTCGTGGTAACCCTGGCCGATATACGAGCGGAACACCTGGTTCTTGTCCGCGAGAACCCGCAGCGCGGCGAGGGCTTCGGCCTCGCTCTTCGGCTGCGCGAACGGGCCGAGCGGCAGCGTTTCGGCGCGGCGGATCGAGGCCGGGATCACGGCGTCCATCAGGGCGGCGCGCGACGCAAAGCCGAGCGTGTCGAGCATGGCCTGCTGGCTGGCGGCGTCGGGGCCGATGTGGCGTTCGGCGAACGCGTCGTGCGTTTCGAGCGCGGCGAGCGAGAGGGGCGTGCGGTTCATCAGGCGGTCCGGGTGTTCGAGCTTCATGGCGTGACTCTGGTCCCGCGCGGGACGGGGCGGCTGGCCGGCCCCGCGCGGTTCGGGTAAGGAAATTAGTCGATCAGCTTGGTGTAGGCGGCGGCGTCGATCAGCTTGTCGGTCGATGCGCCGGCCGCGAGCTTGATCTTGAAGAGCCAGCTTGCGTACGCGTCGCCGTTGACCTGGTCCGGCGCGTCGACGATCGCGCCATTGACTTCGACGATCTCGCCGGACACCGGCGAGTAGATGTCGGATGCCGCCTTCACCGATTCGACGACGCCGACCGCGTCGCCCGCGGTCACCGACTTGCCGACTTCGGGCAGTTCGAGGAAGACGATGTCGCCGAGCGTGCTCTGCGCGTGATCGGTGATGCCGACCGTCAGCGTGCCGTCTGCCTCGGTGCGGATCCACTCGTGTTCTTCGGTGTATTTCAGATCGGCCGGGACGTTGCTCATCGGATGCTCCTGGATAAAAGGGTGTGATTCGTTCTGCTGGCGCGCCGCCGGGGCGCGCCGGATGTGGTTTGCGCCGGGCGCCATCTCCCGGCTTCCCGGGAGGCAGGCCCCCGGCCGTTACGCAGCGAGGACCTTGCCGTTGCGCACGAACGGCAGTTTTACCACGCGCGCGGGAAGATTCTTGTCGCGAATTTGCACCTGGATCGTGTCGCCGACCTGGACGGCCGTCGGCACGCGCGCGAACGCGATCGATTCCTGCATCGACGGCGAGAACGTGCCGCTCGTGATCTCGCCTTCGCCGTGCGGCGTGACGACCTTCTGGTGCGCGCGCAGCACGCCGCCCGCCTTGCCGTTTTCCTTCTGCAGGACCAGGCCGACGAACGCGGCGCGCGTGCCGTCGCGCTCGAGCGCGGCGCGGCCGACGAAGTCGCGCGGTGCGGTGAGGTCGACCGTCCACGCGAGGCCCGCGTCGAGCGGCGACACGGTGTCGTCCATGTCCTGGCCGTACAGGTTCATGCCGGCCTCGAGGCGCAGCGTGTCGCGCGCGCCGAGCCCGCACGGGCGCACGCCGCTTTGCTGCAGTGCGTTCCACAGCGCTTCGACATGCACGGCCGGGACGATCACCTCGAAGCCGTCTTCACCGGTATAGCCGGTGCGCGCGACGGTGAGATCGCCGAACGGCGTGCCGGCGACCTGCGCGGCGTTGAACGGCTTCAGCTCGCTCGTCGCGGCGCGCGCGGCGGGCACGGTCGTCCAGACCTTTTCGCGGGCGTTCGGGCCCTGTACGGCGACGATCGCGAAATCGCGGCGCGGCGCGATCGTGAGGCCGTAGCCGCCTTGTTCGTTGAGCTTGTTGAACCACGCGATGTCTTTCTCGGCGGTGCCGGCGTTGACGACGACGCGGAAGAATTCTTCGGTGAAGTAGTAGACGATCAGGTCGTCGACGACGCCGCCCTGCGGATTGAGCAGGCACGAGTAGAGCGCCTTGCCGGGCGTCTTGAGCTTGCCGACGTTGTTCGCGATCGCGTGCTCGAAGAACGCGCGCACGCGGCTGCCGGTGAAATCGACGACGCACATGTGCGACACGTCGAACATGCCGGCGTCGGTGCGCACGGCTTCGTGTTCTTCGATCTGCGAGCCGTAGTTGACGGGCATGTCCCAGCCGCCGAAGTCGACCATGCGGGCATTGAGCGCGCGGTGCGCGGCGTTGAGCGGGGTGTGATTCAGTGCAGTCATCGAGGCCTCAGGCAAGGCGCTTGCGCGCGGATCAGAACGGCCATGTGCCGACCGCCGCGGCCGACGGGCTGCGAGCGATCAGGTACATGCCCCTCTGTCCTCGATACCTGAGAGATTGCGCTGCGAGCAAAGCCCGGCGAGCGCGCGCCCCTTCGGTGGGCAGCTTGCCCGCGCAGCATGTGCGCAGCGGGCTACTGCCGCTCTCCAGAGTGCGGGGAGTGCGGCCCGCGCAATGCGCGGACGGGATTCCCCGACGCGGTCGGTCCTTTTGCCTGAGAGTTTGCGGGTGTGCCCCTTCGGCGGCGCGACCGGCGTTTCAGCAACGCGGTCACACGCTCTCCCGACGCGTGCGGGCGACTGTACGCGAGCGGTTGGACCTTGTCAATTTGAGCAAAAGAATGTCGCTTCGCGACAAGCGGCGGCAACCCGTGCCGCCGCTTTTTTCCACTCCGGCGGGCGCCGGCGCGTTACTCGCCGATCGCGCGCGCGGCCGTGTCGAGTTCCTGGTTCAGCACGCGCTGCTCGTCGCCGGACAGGCCGCCGCTGTGCTGCGCGGCCATGTCGTTCGCTTCCTGGCGGATCACGTCGAGGCGGTGGTGAAGCTGCGCGCCATACGGCGGCGGGTAGTAGCCGCCGTTCACGCGCGCGTCGATGCGGCGATGCAGGTTGTCGATCCGGCCCTGGACCTCCTGCATGCGCTCGTTCGCGACGACCTGCGGATTCGGCCGCGGCGGGGGCGCCTGCCGGGCAGGCCGCTGCGGCTGCACGACACAGGCCGCGAGCGAGGAAACCAGCACGCAGCACGCTGCTGCGCGAATCAACCGTTGCATCAACATTCTCCTGACGGATTGGTGTCGGATCGACTTTTTTTGAGAAACGCGTCAGACAGGTCTACCGCTGACTTTCGTTCCCCCGGCATTTGTAACCGATTGTTCCGGTTGCCCCGGCACACGCGTGCCGGCCGCAACCGGCCGGCGCGCGGTGTCAGACCGTGCGGCGCACGAATGGCAGCCGGCGGCCGTCGTGCTCGCTCTGCGCGGCGAGCTCGATGATCGTCATCACGTCGACGGCGTCCTGCGCGGTGACGGGGAACGGCGCGCCGTCGCGGATCGACGCGGCGAGCGCGCGGTAGAACTCCGCGTACTGGCCGTCGAGCGTCGGCACCGGGCGCTCGACTTCGACTTCGCCGTCGAGCACGCGCAACAGGCCGGGCGGGTTGCCGCCGCCGAACTCGACGTCGTCCGCGGTGAGGCCGGCCTTGAGCTGGTCTTCCTGCGTGTCGAGCCCGAACTTCTGGTAGCTGCCGCGCGTGCCGTGCAGCGTGAAGCGCGCGGGCTCGATCGCCGCCAGCGCGCTCGCATGCAGCGCGACGTCCTTGTCCGGATAGCCGAGCAGCAGGTGCACGAAATCGGGCGCCGTGCCGTTGTCGCGGCGCGTCTTGACGGTTGCGCTCACCGTTTCCGGCACGCCGAACAGCACGAGCGCCTGGTCGATCAGGTGCGGGCCGAGGTCGAGCAGCAGGCCGCCGCCGCGTGCGGGCTCCTCGCGCCAGCGCGTGCGCGGCGTCGGCCGGAAGCGGTCGAAGTGCGACGCGAAGCAGGTCAGCCGGCCGAGCTCGCCCGATTCGACGATGCGGCGCACGGTGAGGAAATCGCCGTCCCAGCGGCGGTTGTGGAACGGCGCGAACAGCCGGCTGCGCGCGTTCGCGAGCCGCGCAAGCGCAAGTGCTTCGTCGGCGGTGAGCGTGACGGGCTTGTCGACGACCACGTGACGGCCGGCTTCGAGCACCTGGCGCGCGAGCGCGAAGTGCGTGTCGTTCGGCGTGGCGATCACCACGCACTCGATGTCGTCGAGGCCGAGCAGCGTGTCGAGGTCGGGGACGACGCGCGCGCCCGGATACGCGGCCTGTGCGCGATCGGGCTGGCCCGTCGCGATCGCGGCGACTTCAGTGCGGCCGCTCGTGGCGATCACGGGCGCGTGGAACGTCGCGCCGGCGAAACCGAAACCCATCAAACCAATCCTGAGCAATGACGACATGGCAATTCCTGGCTGCGAAGGAAATTAAAGGATGGCGCGCCGAGGCGGCGCGAGGACGACCGGCTATTTTGGCATGGCGCCGCCGCTTGTACTGGCGCGTTGGGCGAAATGCGCGGGGAGACGCGGCGCATGCGCAATGGAAGCCGGCATTTGCGCGAGACCGCGCACCGTGCGCGCGTGGCTGCCTGCCCGGCTTCGAGGCAAACGGCCGGCGCGTGAGCGCCGTGCCGTGTCATGCGGCCGCCCGCTGCCGCACGGCGGCAGCGACCTGTGCGGCCCACACGGCGCATGCAGCTTCGCCTGGGTGGAAGCCGTCGGCGGCCATCAGGTGGCGTTCGAGCGGCAGCGCGACTCGCAGGAACGTGCAATGCGGCTGCGCGGCGGCCCAGCCGGCGAGCGCCGCGTTGAGCCGTTTCGCGCGCAGCCCGAGATACCACGCGAGCGGCTGCGGCAGCGCCGGAAAGCGTTCCATCGGCGGCACTGCCGACAGGATCACGTGCCCGACCCGGAAGCGCCCGGCGAGCGTCCGGACGAGTTCGGCCTGCGCCGCCTGCCAGCGGGCCGGCGGCACGCCGCCCGTCACGTCGTTGACGCCGAGCGACGTCACGGCAACGTCGAACGGCTTGGCCGGCTCGGCGGCGAGCCAATCGACGAGATCCCGGGTGGTCAGGCCCGTGCGCGCGAGCAGCTTCCAGCTCACGCGGTGCGTGGCCGCCAGTTCGCTCGCCAGTTGCCCGGACAGCGCGTCGTGCTGCGTCGCGACACCGACGCCCGCGGCGGCGGAATCGCCGACCACCAGCACACGCAGCGGCGGGCCGTTGCCGGCCACGCCGTCGCGCGGGCCGGCCGCCTCGGGCAGCCGCGGCGTGACGCGCCGCACGTAGCGCCCCTGCGCGAACAGTAGCGGGCCGAGGGCGGCGGTGGCGAGCGGGTATCCCATGGTGTCGATCCGGTGGCGTTTCAGGCGGTTCATGCGGGCCCGGCGTGCGGCGCCGCCGGTGTGCGCATATTGTGGCCGATCGGTGCGCGAACGGGGCCGGATTGGCCGGACGGACAGGGCGCGGCCGGGCGATCGGCCCGCACGGCCCCGTCCGGCGGCGCTCCCGAAATACGCGCCGCCGACGTGTTAACATGCGCGTCCTGCCCGCGTGTCCGCCTGCTTCGCCAGCCTGCCGCGCACGGCATCCTCCCGGCGTTCCGCCGTCAACCGCAACACCATCCGTCATCATGTCCGCAGGCCTCAATCCCGCCCAGAACGAAGCGGTGCGCTACCTCGACGGTCCCTGTCTCGTGCTCGCCGGCGCGGGCAGCGGCAAGACCCGCGTGATCACGCAGAAGATCGCGCACCTGATCGAAGCGAAAGGCTTCGAGCCGCGCCACATCGCCGCCGTCACGTTCACGAACAAGGCGGCCGCGGAAATGCGCGAGCGCGTGTCGAAGCTGCTCGAGGGCAAGACGCTCACCACGCCCGGCAAGGAAGGCCGCAAGGTGCCCGTCAACCAGCTCACCGTCTGCACGTTCCATTCGCTCGGCGTGCAGATCCTGCGCCAGGAGGCCGAGCACGTCGGCCTGAAGCCGCAGTTCTCGATCATGGATTCGGACGACTGCTTCGGGATGATCCAGGAGCAGCTCGGCACCACCGACAAGGGGCTGATCCGCAAGATCCAGAGCATCATCTCGCTGTGGAAGAACGGCCTGATCATGCCCGACGAGGCGATGGCGATCGCGGCCAACGAGGACGAGCACCAGGCCGCGCTGGTCTACCGCAACTACGTGGCGACGCTGCATGCGTACCAGGCGGTCGACTTCGACGACCTGATCCGCCTGCCCGCCGAGCTGTTCGCGAAGAACGAGCAGGTGCGCGACCGCTGGCAGAACAAGCTGCGCTACCTGCTGATCGACGAGTACCAGGACACCAACGCGTGCCAGTACGAGCTGCTGAAGCTGCTCGCCGGCCCGCGCGCCGCGTTCACGGCGGTCGGCGACGACGACCAGGCGATCTACGGCTGGCGCGGCGCGACGCTCGAGAACCTCGCGCAGCTCGGCAAGGATTTCCCGAAGCTGCACCTGGTCAAGCTCGAGCAGAACTACCGGTCGACGGTGCGGATCCTGACCGCCGCGAACAATGTGATCGCGAACAACCCGAAGCTGTTCGAGAAGAAGCTGTGGTCCGAGCACGGGATGGGCGATTCGATCACCGTCACCCCGTGCAACGACGAGGAGCACGAGGCCGAATCGGTCGTGTTCCGGCTGTCCGCGCACAAGTTCGAGCGGCGCGCGCAGTTCCGCGACTACGCGATCCTGTATCGCGGCAATTTCCAGGCGCGCATCTTCGAGCAGGTGCTGCGGCGCGAGCGGATCCCGTACGTGCTGTCGGGCGGCCAGTCGTTCTTCGACAAGGCCGAGATCAAGGATCTGTGCGCGTACCTGCGGCTGATCGCGAACGCCGACGACGATCCCGCGTTCATCCGCGCGGTCACGACGCCGCGCCGCGGGATCGGCAACACGACGCTCGAGGCGCTCGGCTCGTTCGCGGGGCAGGCGAAGGTGTCGCTGTTCGAGGCCGTGTACATGGGCGGCATCGAGGCGCGGCTGTCCGCGCGCCAGGTCGAGCCGCTCAGGATGTTCTGCGACTTCATCCAGCGCCTGACCGAGCGCGCGGACAAGGAGCCCGCGACCGTCGTGCTCGACGACATGATGGAGGCGATCCACTACGAGGCGTACCTGTACGACGCGTTCGACGAGCGGCAGGCGCAGTCGAAGTGGCAGAACGTGCTCGAATTCCTCGAATGGCTGAAGCGCAAGGGCACGAAGCCAGAGACGGAGGCCGTCGACGGCGAGGCGGAAGGCTTCCACAACGCGGACGGGCTCGCCGATACGGGCAAGAACCTGCTCGGCCTGATCCAGACCGTCGCGCTGATGTCGATGCTCGAGGGCAAGGACGAGGATCCGGACGCCGTGCGGCTGTCGACCGTCCATGCGTCGAAGGGGCTCGAGTATCCGCACGTGTTCCTGGTCGGCGTCGAGGAGGGCATCATGCCGCACCGCGGCGGCAGCGAGGACGACGGCCCGATCGACAGCGAGCGGATCGAGGAAGAGCGCCGGCTGATGTACGTCGCGATCACGCGCGCGCAGCGCAGCCTGCACCTGAACTGGTGCAAGAAGCGCAAGCGGGCGCGCGAGACGGTCGTGTGCGAGCCGTCTCGCTTCATCCCCGAGATGGGCCTCGACGAAGCGCCGCCGCCCACGCCGGAAGAAGCGCCGATGTCGCCGAAGGATCGGCTCGCGAGCCTGAAGGCGTTGCTGCAGAAGTGATGCGGCGGCGCCGTCGGGCGCACGGCGATCCGGCAGCCGGCGATCCGGCGGCCCGGCAAAACAAAACCCCCGCGATGCGCGTGCGCCGCGGGGGTTTTTTACGGGTGGGCCGGCGTTACTTCGACGCGTTGACCATGTAGTCGACGGCCGCCTTCACGTCGGCATCCGACGCGTTGTTCGCCCCGCCCTTCGGCGGCATCGCGCCCTTGCCGTGCAGCGCGTAGTTGTAGACCGTATCCATCGAGTCCTTCAGGCGCGGCGCCCAGTCTTCCTTGCTGCCGAACTTCGGCGCGCCGAGCACGCCTGCCGCGTGGCAGGCCTGGCAGGTCGACGTGTACAGCGCCTTGCCGGCGGTTGCCGCATCGGCGCTGGCCGGTGCGGCCGCGGGCTGTTCGCCGGCCTTCGGGATCGCGGCGATCGCGGCCTGCGCCGCGGCGATCTGCGCGCTCGCGGCGTCGGCCGCGCCCGACGCGCTTGCCGTGCCGCTGGCGGGCTGCGCCGCGTTGGCGGCCGGCGCGGCCGGTTCGGGGAAGTTCGCGCCGTCGTTGTTCGCCATGTAGACGATCGCGCGGGCGATTTCATAGTCGCTGACGTCGTCGGGGCTCGTGCCGCCGCGCGGCGGCATCGCGCCCTTGCCGGCGAGGGCCGTCTTCAGCAGCGTGTCGAAGCCCTGCGAGATGCGCGGCGCCCAGTCGTCCTTGTTGCCGAACTTCGGCGCACCGGCGGCGCCCGTGCCGTGGCAGGTCACGCAGACGGCCTTGTAGACTGCCTCGCCGGTCTTGTACGTGCGGGGCGCGTTGGCGTCCTTCACGTCGACCTGCGCGAGCGGCTTGATACGTGCGGCGACCTGCTCGTCGGACAGCGCGTCCGTGCCGGCGCCGGAACGGAACACATGGTTCGCATAGGTGGCGAACAGGACGATCAGGACGATCGGGATCGCGAACGACGCGATGATGACGGCAACCAACTGCCCGGGGGTTTTGACGGGAGATTCGTGGGGTGCTTCGCTCATGCTTGCCTCGTCTCCATGAATAGGAATTGTGAGCGCGGTGCAACGGCAAAATGGCAGTCCAATGAAGCACGGACGATTATAGACGGAACGTTTACATCACGGCGAGCGGCGCGATGGCGCGTGTTTACCCGCACGCAGCGCGGCCCGGCGGCGATTCGGCGGGCAAGGTGGACGCGTCAGGGGAAACCGGGTATCCTTGCCGTCTTGCCAATCGTGGGCGGCCTGTATATCGGGGTCGTTTCACTGTCAAATGCGCCCGTAGCTCAATGGATAGAGTACTGCCCTCCGAAGGCAGGGGTTGCTGGTTCGATCCCAGCCGGGCGCGCCAAGTCTAATCAGGCTCTCAGCCGTTTCCTTCCCTCGTCGGACAGTCTCATTGCAGCTAAACTGCAGCTAGCATCTGCACCGGCTCGGCCGTCAGCGGCGTGACCCACTGCGCCAGGTGCGCCACCGCCAGGTGCGCGTAACGCTGCACCATCTCCAGCGTTTCCCATCCGCCCAGCTCCTTCAACACCTGCAACGGCGTGCCGCGCTGCACATGCCAGCTCGCTCAGGTGTGGCGCAGATCGTGCCAGCGGAAGTCGCGGATGCCGGCACGCTTGAGCGCCTTGCGCCAGGCGGCCGTCCCCGTCTGGTAGACCGGCCGGCCCTGGTACACGAACACGCTGTCGACGCACTCGGGCGCGCGCTTCTTCGCGAGCTGGCGTCGCAGCACGACAATTTCCGTAACGTGCTCATGGACGCGCCGAACGGGAAAAAGGACGGCATCCAGCTCATACCGGTGTCGGAGGTCGCGGCGAAGGACGAGTTCTTCAACATCAAGAACGTGACGCGCGACGATCTGCTCGCCGCGCATCGCGTGCCGCCGCAACTGCTTGGTATCGTGCCGAGCAATTCGGGCGGGTTCGGCACGCCGGACACGGCCGCGCGCGTGGTCGGCCGGAACGAAATCAAACCGCTGCAGGCGCGCTTCGTTATGCAGTTTTATGCGCCTTGGTTATGCAGTCTCTGCGTGTAGTCTTAGCGTTGCAAGCGTTTGTGCTTGCGCGAGATTTCACCAGGAGAAATTACGCGACAACAACACGGTTGCGACCTTGATGCTTCGCGCGGTACAGGCGTTCGTCCGCCTTGCGCAGGATCGCGTCGATCGTCTCGCCGTCCCGGCCGAATTCGGAGGCGCCAACGCTCACGGTGACCTCGATCGGCTTGCCGATGCCGGCCTCAAATGGTGCGCCCGCGATCGCTGCACGGATGCGTTCACCGATCGACTGTGCGGTATCCAACGCGGCTTGCGGCAGCAGGACCATAAACTCTTCTCCGCCCACCCGCGCAACGCCGTCGTACGGCCTGATCGCATCGAGGCATTTGGTGACGAAGCGCTGCAACACCCGGTCGCCCGCCTGATGTCCGTAGCTGTCGTTGATTGCCTTGAAGTGGTCAAGATCGAGCGAAAGCAATGAGAACGGCGCGCCATTGCGCTTCGCCCGGGTAATTTCCGTTTCCACGCGCTCGATGAATTGCCGCCGGTTGGCCGCGCCCGTGAGCGGGTCCGTTGCAGCCAGATGTTCGAGCTTCTCGTTGGTCCGCTGCAGCGCCTGCAGGGCCTGCTCTGTCCTCGCCATGGCTTCTCTCAACCGGGCAAACAGCTCTTCCTGGCTGTAGATCTTCGAAAACGAACGCGTCGTGTGAAAGGCCTGCACCACACCGAAACTGAGCAGGAAGAAGCCGGCAGCAAAAATCGCATGCGCGAGCCACCACATGTGATTCCACGGCCGCCCGAGGATGAAGGCGACCGAGGACAGTGCGAACCACGCCACCGAAATGCCGTAGATCGTCATCAGGGGCGAGCGGATGCGACGCACGACTGGGGCGACAACATTCACGGTGGAGAACACCATTGCACCCCCCTCCAACGAAAGGCGCACCCACTGGTTGCCGGCCACCGGCGAATAGGCGAGCGCGGCGACCGCCACGTCGATCAGCCCAAACAGCGCGATCCACGTGATCCAGGTGCGGCGATCGACGCGGGTTGCGTCGCTGTCGGCCTTGCGGCTGTAGGCGAGCTGCCCGACAAAAATCAGGATCGACATGGTGAGACGCGAGGCCGGCCCATACAGCAGGAACAGCCAGATATTGTGATGCGCCATGCCGGTGAAGGCGCCATGCAACGCATAGACGAGGGAGAAGCCAAGAAAGCCTAGCGTAAGCCAACGCAGCAACGGCTCGCCGGACAGGCGATAGCAACGCCAGCAGACATAGGTGACGAACGCGCCTTCGAGCGTGGCAGCAGCGATCGCCAGCTCGTGAAAGGCGTGATTCTCGAATTTCAGCGACGGATCCTGGAAGAAGTACAGGTAGGCAATCAGATACGCCGGCACCAACGCGAAGCCAGTCAGCAGGAGCTTGGCATATATCCGGGTGACGAACTGGGCAGCGCCAGTCGGCTCTTTGGAGGCAACATTGGCGTGCATGTTCGGTCCTCGGTTTCTTCGGACGAATTCAGTATAGGCACGGGAACGCATTCGGCGAGACCTTTATGCGTCCCGCTCTGGGAATCTGATTCCGCAGCGGATTTCCTGGCGCACTGTTTTCCTTCCCGTAGTGAAATCGCAGCCAGCTGGTGGTCATCGGCGCTTTTCGGTGTCGTGATCTTCGGTCGGTTGAGGCTACGGCCGTGCTTGCCGGCGCCCCTCTCCCGGGGCCCGTCGCATCGCACGATTTTGGGCAGGACCGGCGGACAGGCGTCGCACTGCTGCACCGTTATGCGAGAATCGCCCGCAACGACAACTCCAAGCGTCGATCGCGGCGGCCGTCCGCGCATCGCGCCGACTCCCGATGGCTGCCATTCCGTCTTCCTCGACCGCAGTCGATGCCCGCGCGCTGACCGATGCGCAGCATGCCTTGCTCGCACGCCTGCACGCGTATTCCCCCGACGATCCGAACGCGCCGCTGCCATACAGCCGGCGCCTCGCCGACGCCGAGGGCTGGTCGCACGAGCACGCACTGGCCGTGATCGACGAATACAAGCGCTTCGCGTTTCTCGCGCAGGTGGCCGGGCACCCGGTCACGCCGTCGGTCGCGGTCGATGCCGCCTGGCATTTCCACCTGCAATACACGCTCGAATACTGGGACGTCTTCTGCGCCAGCGTGCTGCGCGCGCGGCTGCATCACATGCCCGGCACGGGCGCGCCGGACGAAGCCGCCGTGTACGCGCAGCGTTATCGCGACACGCTCGACAGCTATCGCCGGCTGTTCGGCTGCGAGCCGCCGGAGTCGATCTGGCCACCTGCGTGCCTGCACGCCGCGCACGGATCGCCGCAGCCGGACCTGCCGGCCGCGGACGAGCCGGCCGAATCGGATTCGCCTGCCGCCCCGCCGGGCGGCAGGATCTGGCGCAACCGGCTGCCGAAGCTCGTGTGGCCGGCCGCCGCCGCGAGCGTCGCCGCGACCTGCGCGTCGGCGCAGGACTTCAACGTGCTGAACTACACAGGGCCGCAGTTTCTCGCGTTCTACGTGCCGGCGTGCATGGTCGCGTTGCTGCTGATCGTGGGCCTGCAACAGATCGAATATCGCTGCCGGCGCTGGGGCGCGCGCGCTCGCGAAGCGCCGCCGAACCTGACGGTCGAGGAGGTCGCGTATCTCGTCGGAGACGAATCGCGGGCCGTGCAAGTCGCGACGCTGTCGCTCATCCATGCTGGCGCGATCGACCTGAGGATGGCGGGGCGACTGGGCGCGCGCGTGCAGAGCCTCGATGTGAGGCGCGCCGGCGCATATGCGGACGAATGCTACTGGCTGGATGGGCAGCCGGGCGAGGAGGCCAGCTTCGGCGCGTTCCGGCAGCTTCTGGCGCGTCGGGTTTCCGAATACGCGGATTCGTTGCGCAATTGCGGCTGGCTTTGGGTGCCCGGCGAGATGCGGACGGCGCGCATGGCCGCGCGCACGATTGCGCTGCTGGTGCTCGGCACGGGCGCGGCGAAACTGGCGGTCGGGCTGAGTCGAGGGCGGCCGGTCCTGTTGCTCGTCATCTGTATGGCGGCGTTCGCGATCGCATACCACTTCGTCGCGCAGCGCCTGACCGGATTCGGGCGCGGCGGCCTGACGGTGGGTGGGCAGGCGTCGCTTGACGCGTACCGGAGCGCACGCCAGGGCGAGTCCGATTCGCCGGACGAGTTACTCTGGGCTGCTGCGCTGTTCGGCGCGGGAGCGTTGGCCGGCACCGCGTGGGCCGTGCATTCGAGTGCTTTGATGGAGCCGCCGCCGTTGATGCGAGCCCCGATGGCGGCGCGCACGGGCGGTTCGGATTCGTCCGGCAGCAGCGGCTCGTCGTCGAGCTGCGGTTCGTCGAGTTCGTGCAGCTCCAGTTCATGCAGTTCGAGCAGTTGCGGCGGGTGCTCGTCGAGCAACTGAGCACGTAGCCTGCACTGCGCATCGCGGGCCGCCACGGGCGGCGCGCCCCATTGTCTGAACAGCCGCGCGGAATGGGCTCAGATCGCCGCATCGCCCGCGTGCACGCTTCGGTAAGCTGTCAATCGACGCTATCCGTGCCGAAACGGTCACCCGGGCGCAGCGCGCCCCGCGCATGCCGGGCCGCAGCCGTGCCGGCCGGACGCGACGAACTCCCGCCGCTTAGCCCAGCCTTCCATGACGACGCCTGCTGCCGACGTTTCCGCGCCCGTTCAACAAGTCGCAGCCCAGTGCCAGAACGGACGGTTCGCCGACGCACTGTCGCTCGTCGCGCCGCTGCTCGACGCGCCGGCGCCGGACGTTGCAGCGCTGCACGTCGCGGCCGTCTGCGCGCTTGGCTTGAACCGGCTGGCCGACGCGGAAGCCTGGTGGCGGCGCGCGATCGACGCGATGCCAGGGTTCGATCCGCCATACGACGGCCTTGGCGCGCTGCTCGTGTCGCAGGGCCGCCTGCCTGAAGCGGAGGCGATCCTCCGCCGGCAACTCGCTTCCGTCACGCCGTTGCGGGCGTCGCATCATCACCGGCTCGGCAAGGTGCTCGAAGCGCTCGGCCGGCTCGATGAAGCCGAACAGGCGTTCGGGCAGGCGCTGCTGATCGAGCCGCAGTCCGCCAACGTGCTGACCGATCTCGGCAACGTGCTCCGCGTTCTCGGCCGGCCGGCCGAGGCGGAACTCGCCTATCGGCTCGCGATTGCCGTGCGCGCCGACCATGCGCTCGCACACGCGAATCTAGGCGCGATCCTCGTCGACATGCAGCGGCTGCCCGAAGCGGAAGCGGTCAGCCGGCAGGCAATCGCGCTCTGCCCGGACCACCCGGAAGCGCATTACAACCTCGGCGTCGCGCTGCAAAATATCGATCGCTTGCCCGAAGCGGAAGCGGCGTATCGCGACGCGATCCGTTGCGGCCCCGGCCTGCCGCAGCCGCACAACAATCTCGGCTGCGTCCTGCGCGCGCAGGGCCGCCACGACGAAGCGACGGCCGCGTTCAGCGGCGCGCTCGCGCTCGCGCCGCAGATGGCCGAAGCGCATTACAACCTGGGCACGACGTTCGCGCATGCCGGCCGCCACGACGACGCCGAACGCGCGTACCGACGCGCGCTCGAGCTGCGTGCCGATTACGGCGATGCGCGTTTCGGGCTGGCGACGCTGCTACTCGGCCTTGGCCGGTTCGAGGAAGGCTGGCGCCGCTACGAATCGCGCTACGAGCAGTCGGCGTTCGTGTATCGCCGGACGCGCGAGGTGCTGCGGTGCGCGCAGTGGCAAGGCGAGCCGCTTGCCGGCAAGACGCTGCTCGTCTGGCAGGAGGATGGCCTCGGCGACATGCTGCAGTTCAGCCGTTATTTCTCGGAATTTGTCGCGCGGCACGCGGCGCGCGTGGTCGTCGCGTGCCAGCCCGCGCTGCATCGGCTGATGGAGACGGTCGACGGCGTCGACGAAGTGCTCGATCACGATGCGGCCGCCGCGCGTGCGCAGGAATTCGACTACTGGACGAGCCTGCTGAGCGCGCCGATGCACGTCGGCACGACGCTCGACACGATTCCGCCGCCGGTGCGGCTCGTACCCGATCCCGCCCGCGTCGCGCGCTGGCGCGCGCGCCTCGATGCGCTGCCGGCCGGCCCGCGCGCCGGACTCGTGTGGAAGGGCAACCCGAAGCATTGCAACGATGCGCACCGCTCGCTGCCGTCGCTGGCTTTGCTGACGCCGTTGTGGAGCGTTTCAGGCGTGAATTTCGTGAGCCTGCAGAAGGGGCAGGGCGAGGACGAGGCGCGCGATCCGCCGGGCGGCCTGCCGTTGCTGCATCTGGGCTCGGAGATCGACGATTTCGCGGATACCGCTGCGATCGTCGCGCAGCTCGATCTCGTGGTGTGCGTCGATACGTCCACCGCGCATCTGGCCGCGTCGCTCGGCAAGCCTTGCTGGGTGCTGCTGCCGAATCAGGACGTCGACTGGCGCTGGATGCACGACCGCGACGATTCGCCGTGGTATCCCGGCACGGTGCGGTTGTTCCGGCGCGGGCGCGACGAGAACTGGATTCAGGTGGCCGAGCGCGTGCGCGGGGCGTTTGCGGCGTATATCGGCGAATTCGACTCGCCTCCGCTTGCGACGGCCGGTGGCACCCGTTGACCTCGGCACGTCGTATCTCAACCGGACGCCACGCAAATTGAGGCGGGCGAGCAACTCACGGAGAAGTGGGTGACACGTGGAGTGTCCGGTTTACTCCCCCCGCCCGCATATTCCGTAGATGCTCGAGCAGAGATCCGGATAGGTGCGTCCCAGCTCAAAACATCCTTCCAGATAAGCGTCCGAAACGATTCCCGCCGCGAGCGCCGCATCGATCTGGAAATTCGCTAGCCCCTTGAAGGCGACGCCGCCCGATGTTTCAACGTGGAGGCCGGCTGCCCGCAGGTTGGCGAGCAGCGTATCGAGCGAATAGGTAATACGGTGACCGTGCGCCGCTTCCGCCGGGGTCACCGCCGCGGCGTGTTCGATCAATCCCATATGCACGGCGATCTGCCGTGATGCTGCGCGTGCGTTCGGAACGGCAACGAACAGTCTTCCCTTCGTCGATAGCCACCCGCGTATGCGGCGCAGCACGTCCACCGGATGATCGAGGTGTTCGAGCGTATGGATCAGGAAGATATTGTCGTAACGCCTCGCGGGCTCGAACGTCTCGAACGTCGAGTGATGAAAGGTCACCGCGCCACTCGTCTTTTTCGAAGCGGCCGCCACGCAATCGGCGGATGCCTCGACTACCTCCAGATCCTGGAAGCGTCGAGCGGCCAGATGCGTAAAATTGCCTTCGAAGCAGCCGAGTTCCAACGCGTTGCCGCTCACGAAAAATGGGGCAAACGTCCGGATCATGTATTCATGCATCCGGTAGTCGAAGCCGTAGGCGTAGCGATGCTCGGGGTGGTCCTTCGCCTCGGAGTCATAGTCGCGGGTCATGGGGTCAATCCTGTCCACGTTGATAGAAGCGCCGTTCGACCGGCACGTAAAAATCTTCGAGCGACTCGGGCACGCGAGCATTGAAGCCGATCACCTGACGCAGCCACGGATCGTAGTGCTCGAGATTGCGATAGCCGAGCAGCCGCGGGTAATCGAGCTGTGGTTTGAAGAACGGGCTCGTGAACGTGAGCGTCAGCGCGCGGCGCGGTGCGTCCGTCACATTGTGCCCACCGGCGTGCCACAACCGGGAATCGAAAAGCAGCAGCGAGCCCCGCTTGCCGGTCGCACGTGACGCTTGAGCGTAAAACCGATCGTCGTCGGGCGGCTCGGCGAGTGCCTGCGAGCCGGACAGTAACCACGTCGCACCATTGTCCGTCGTGAAGTCGTCGAGCATCACGAGTGCATTCAACATGAAGCGCCGGTCTTCCGAACCGAACCGAATGTCGCGATGCACGTTCTTGACGTATGCATGCGTGTCGCGTTCGTTGATGACGCCGCCGTACGAGTTGAGGATGAACCTGCCGCCGAAGTAGGCGTGAAACAGCGATGCGAACCGCTCGAACGCGGCCAGCAGCGTGATGTAGCACGGATCGTCGGCGAGCAGGTGGTGCAGCGTGCCGCTAGCGTCCGCTGCGACGCCGTTGCGTTGCCGGATCGCATCGCGCAACGCGAGCGATGGGCCGAGCGCGCGGCACAGCATGTCGGTCAGAGCCGTGTCGAACGCGTGGGGTACAACGGTCCAGCCGGCGCAAGCCAGCTCGGCTTCGTGGCGGTTATCGGTAGCAGTCATACTTGTTGACGGGAAAAATTCGATTCAGCGACGCGTCGGGCGCTCGTGCGCGAGGATGGCCATCGGCACGACGTCGACGTGGCGTCCCGATTTGAAGGCGGCTTGCCGCTGCAAACCTTCGGCCTGGAAGCCGGCCTTCTCGTAAAGCGCGATCGCGTGCGTATTGGAAGCCAGAACGGTCAAGTGCACACGGTGCAGGTTGAGGTCGTCGAACGCGTGATCAAGTGCAAGGCGGGTCGCTTCTGTCCCGATGCCAAGACCGCGCGCCGCGGTATCGCCGATCTGGATCGCGAACTCCGCGTCGCGACTGACCCAGTCGATGTCGAGCAGGTAAACGACGCCGATTGCTTGTTGCGTTGTGGTGTCGCAGATGGCGAGACGCACGTTCCGGTGACGGTTCGCCAGATATGCGTCGAACCACTTCTCGTCGACTTCGGTATTCACATATCGGAATGGACTGCCGAGCATGTCGACGAGGTTTCGATCTGCGCGCCAGGCATTCAGCACCGGGAGGTCGGCACGGTCGAGCTCGCGCAAGGTGATGACGGTTTTCATTGACGGCACTGCTCCAGGATCTGGTCGACGAGCGGCTTCAGTTGTTCCGGCGACAGGCGTTGGTCGCATGGGACGAACAGCGTGTCGTGCGGAAGATTGCGCTCGAAATCCGGCATGTCGGGGCCAGAGGGCAGATCGGGCCAGTACGTCGCGCTGTAGATGCGTTGCGTGCGCCATATGTCACGCAGCCTGCGCGGCGCGCCGAAAAACGGATAGCAAAGCGGCGCGCGATCGGTCGTGTCGGTGAGCGACAGGCGATTGCGGGAGCCGAGGCGCGCGTGCAGATAGCGGAAATTGGCGATCCGGCGCGCGCGCACGGTATCGTAGTCGATGCCTGCGAGGAGTCGCTGCGTCAGTGTCGACATGCGTTGCGGTTCCTGTTGCTGGAGGCTTGCCTCGGCCGCTGCGAAGTCGGCATAGCCGGCTTCCGCGCCGGCAGCCATTCTCGTCAACAGGTGGCGGCAGCGTGCGATCGAGTCGTTGTCGGTGCGTTCCGGGAGCGGCATGTGGGCGTGCGAGACGAGGTAGCCGCCGTCGGGCACGCCAACGAACTTGCGGGGAGAATAGATGGTCGCCAGGCAGTCGCGCGGCGAGGAGAAGAACGCATGTGCGTTATCGATCACGACCCGCTCCCGTGGGTGCCGGACAAGCATGTCATCGACGTGGTGATCGCATACACCAAAATAATTTACATACAGGAGCCACTCGCCGTCACCGAGTGTGATGGTCGGGCAGCCGAGGTCGCGATCGAGCGCGTAACGCCGGATTGAGGTGCCGGCCGCCCGCAACGGTTCGACCATGCTGTCGCATAGATACCACGGCGCCCAGACGGCGGACGGCCTACGTGCGCGCAACAATGCGAGAAATGCCGCCCGTGCGGATTGGAAGCGCATCGCGTCGCGATGCCACTCGCGCCCGCAATCCGGCCATTCCAGCGCCAGGTAACCGCCGATCGCGTCGTCGATCATGCGGCCACCGTGTCGGTTGCAAGCATCGTGCGGACCGCGTCGACGCGATTGAACATCAGTACATCGATGATCGACAGGTTCGGCACGAACGGCATGCCGAATTGTGTGTACGAGCCGGATTCGGGTTCGATGAACGCGAGGTCGATGCCGGCGTCGAGAAACGCTGCACGATCGTACAAGGTCCGGCCGCCGGGCGCGTTAACGTAGAGTCGGGCGTTTTCTCGGCGACAGATATCGATCACCCGCATCTGACCACGCAACGTGACGTTGCCGTAACCGGTCGACGTGGCGATGAATTGGGTTTCGATGCCGAGATAGGCGCAAGTCTCGGCGACACTGTGCGACGCAAGCCGCCCGATTGCATCGGTATCGGCCGACAGCACGCGTTCGACGAGCCGGATAACAGGCGCATATTGCGGTGCGCGCGAATAGGCGTGATGCAGCATTGCGAGCAGTTTGGGCATCCAGCGATCCCGCGGCTGGATGCGTACATCCAGAATGGGGTGCGACGAGCCGGCACCGTTCAGCGGAACGGTGAGGTAGTGCGGCGCGCCCCCGAGCAGAATGCGATTCCGGTTGATCCAGCCGTTTTTGATGTACGCGACGTCGTCGTAAAACACGAAGCGGTCGACCGACGCCGCGAGCTGAAAGTAGCCGAGATACGGAAACAGATACGGCTGCATGATCGCCAGGCGCACGATCAGTGCTCCGCGATCACGCTGACGATGCGCAGCAGGTCGTATTCCGTCAATGCCGGATAGATCGGCAGGCACAGTACCTTCATCGACGCCTCGGCGGCCACCGGCAGGTTCGCACGACTGGCGGACGGCAAGCCGCGGTACATCGGGAAGTCCGAAACCAGCGGATGGAAATAGCGGCGTACATAGATGTCACTGTCGCGGAACTTCGCGTATAGCGCGTCGCGGCTCAATGGATATTCCGGCTCGACGAGGATCGGAAAGTAGGCGTAGTTCGCCGCGATTTCGCCGGCGTCCGTCAAGCAGCGGATGCCCGGTATATCCCGCAGCAGTTCCCGGTAGCGAGCGTCGATTTCCTGACGGCGGACCAGCGCGCCGTCGATGTGTTGAAGCTGCAGCAGCCCGAACGCCGCGTTCACTTCGCTCATCTTTCCGTTGATGCCGGAGGCGACGACCGTGACTTCGTCGACGAATCCGAAGTTTTTCAGATGATCGATGCGCTGCTTCGTTTTCGAATCGGGGCAGATGATGGCTCCGCCTTCGAACGTGTTGAAGACCTTGGTTGCATGGAAGCTGAGAATCGACAGGTCGCCATGTTTCAGCACGCTGCCGTCGCCGGTTCGAACCCCGAACGCGTGCGCGGCGTCGTAGATCACGCGGAGGTTGTAGTTGTCGGCGATTTTCTGGATCGCATCGACGTCGCACGGATGTCCATAGCAATGCACCGGCATGATTGCCGTCGTCTGTGGCGTGATCGCCGCCTCGATTTTCTCCGGGTCGAGATTGAGCGTATGCGGATCGACATCGACGAATACCGGCTTGATGCCGTTCCAGAGGAGCGAGTGCGCCGTCGCGACGAACGAATAGGGCGTCGTGATCACCTCGCCGGTGACGCGTAGCGCCTGCAGTGCGGTGACGAGTGCGAGCGTCCCGTTCGCGAACAGCGACAGGTACGGCACGTCAAGATATTCACAAAGCGCGCGCTCGAACTGCTGGTGGAACGGGCCGCCGTTGGTCAGCGTCCGGCTCTCCCAGATCTTCTCGAGGTATGGCAGGAACTCTTCGAGCGGGGGCAGGTGCGGTTGCGTGACGTAAATGCGGTCCTGCCGCAGTGCGGCAACCGATTCGGGCGGAAGGCTGGCAGTCATGATGTCCGATTCACCTCGTGCGTGAACGTTTGACGCGAACCCGTCAGGCGGGATCGGTGACGACACCTGGCGTTGTCGCCGTGGCGTCGAAAGATACGGGTGGTTCGCCCGAGCACCAGCGTGTCCACATCGTGCGCAACGCGGACGATAGGCCCGCTGCGATCGTTTGGGGCTGGAACGCGGCTGACGCGAGGCAGCGATTGCGCATCGACGTGCGCAATACGTTCAATTCGTCGAGACGCTTCGACAGCTCGAGTGTGCGTTCGACGAAGTCGTTGGCATCGTGCGCGATGAATTGCTCGAGTCCAAGGTGACTTAGCCAGCATGCGCTACCCCGACTCGGAAGACTGCGGCCTGCAATCGTGACGGTCGGAACACCCATCCACAGTGCATTGAGCGTCGTAGTCGAGCCTGCGTATGGGAACGTGTCGAGGCAGATGTCGACCTGGTGATGCTGCTGCAGATAGACGGCGGTCTGCGCACGTGGGCGAAACGTGAGTCGCTCCGCAGGGATGCCCTCGGCACCGAACCAGTCGACGAGCGTGTGTTGGTCGTGTTCCTGCGCAATTGCGCCGATCGTCATTCGCGCGTGCGGGTCGGCTCGCAGGATCTTTGCCCAAAGCGCGACGACGTCCGGGCGCAACTTGTTCAGGCGGTTGAAGCTGCCGTACGTGACATGCCCGGCATGCAGAGCGGGCAACGCATTGATCGGCGGACAATGCGGCGGCGGAGAGAACGGCGCAATTGCCGGCAAACGCGCGATCTTTTCGACGAATTGAGAATCGAGCAAGCCAGGCGGGGTGACGAAGCGATCCGCAAGGTAATAGTCGAGCGCAGTCAGGCCTGTCGTCCCGGCGTAGCCGATCCACGAAGCCTGAACGGGCGCCGGCTTGTGCGCGAACGCGGTCAGGCGGTTGCGGCCGGTATGGCCGGACAGGTCGATCAGGATATCGATTCGATCGCGCCGGATCGTGTCGACGAGCGCAGCATCGTCGAGTACCGTGACGTCGGTCCACGTCTCGGCCTTTTCGCGAAGCTTTTCTGTGATGTGATCCTCGAATAGATGATTCGAGTAAAAATGCAAGGAAAGTCCCGGATCGTCGCTCAGATGGTGCACGACGGGTGCAAGATACGATGCGACCGCATGGTTGAACAGGTCGCCGGACACGAGGCCCACGCGCAGCTTGCGATGGGGCTCCCGAGGGTTGGCATGGCGCAAAGGCTTGACGCGCGCCTCATGCAGTTTCCCGAATGCGCGATGCTCGCGCAGCAACGTTTCCTCATCGACCGCATCGTCGTGAATCAGGCAGAACAGCAGGCTGCTGTGCGTGATGCTGTCCATCGGATTGATTTCGATGGCGCGCCGGAACCACGGGATCGCTTCGAGCGATGCGCCCTGGTCGAGCAGCAGGAAGCCGAGCGCGGAGTGCATTGAAGCGACCTGCGGCGCCAGTTCGACTGCGCGGCGGCATGCCGCGATCGATTCGTCGTGGCGACGCAGGCCATGCAGGACGAGGCCGAGAATCCGGTGACCTTCGGCGTTGTCGGGCTGCATCGCGATGATGTGACGACATTGCGTTTCCGCCTCGGTCGCCCGGTCGGCCGTGCGCAGCGCCTCGGCCAGCAGCGTGCGCGTCATCAGGTCGTGAGGTTCGCGCTCGATCAGTTGATAGGCGGCGTCGATGGTTTCGCGATAGCGGCGATCACGATACAGCGAGACGGTGAGCGCCCGCCAGCTCGCGGCGTCGGCCGGATACGCGGCAACCAGTTCCCGGGCGAGCGCGATCGCTTCGATATTGCGCCCCTTGTTGAACAGCGCCGTGTGCGCTTGCAGCTTGCGCGATGGTACCCGATGAAGGATCGGGCGATGGGCCGTCGGCGTCGCCTGCGTGGCGTCGTTGGCGGGCAGCGCCGCCAGCGATATGTCGAGCGTCGCCGGCGCGGGCGCGGCCGGTGCAGTCGGGAATACGACCGTCGGCGCGGCCATCTGCGCAATCAAGCCATCGAGTGCGGGGCCGTGCACACCGCGTTGCTGCGCCATCTCGACTGCGATCCACGCGGCCGGAGTCTGGCCGCTGCGGTACAGCGCGTTGATGTAGCCGACCCAGTAGTTGCCGTTGTGCGGAACTGTTCCGAGCGCGATCTCGAAGTGCGGAACGGCCGAACCGGGATCGCCCGCATCGACTTTCAGAACCGCCAGGTTGTAATTCGCATCGCCATGCTCGGGCAGCGCGCCGAGTATCGCTTCATACAGCGCTTTTGCATCGTCGAGCGCGCCGGCGTGGTGGCGCTCGATGGCGCTTTGCAGGACGAGCGCAATATCGTGCTCGAATTGCTGATCGGATGTCGGCGCGGCGATGGACGAATCGGACGAAGGCATGGCGATGGTTACGGGGAATCGGTCGGTACCATTATCTGCAGCGTCGCGGCGAGCCGATGCAGCGAGGTGACGCCAAAAGCCGCGTCAATTTGATTGATAGGCGCGTCCGCGGCATGGACCGCCGCGGGCCGGCGGCCCCCCCCCCCAAAAAAAACGCCCGCACGAGGCGGGCGGAGGCGAACGAGCACGCCCTCACATCAGCGCGTAGTTCTTGTTGTCGGGTTGGCGCGCGCGGGTCGGCGCGGCGTTTGCGGTGCGTTAGCGGCTCGCGACGTTCTGGTACTGGCCGACGGCTTGCACGCGGCCCATCGCCGCCTGGTATTCGTCGGTCAGCTCCTGCTGCGCGCGTTGCGCGTCGGCGAAGATGCGCTCGTTGCTGGCCTGCATGCGGCGGATCGCGGCGATGCCGGCCGGCGGCTGGTCGGACGCGAGCAACGCGACGAGCGGCTCGCGCGCGTCGACGAGGCGTGTCGCCTCGATCCAGTCGGCCATCGACGCCGCATGTTCGATCGCATCGGTGAGCGCGTCGAGCTGCGCGATCAGTTCGGTCTGTTCCATCGTGGCTCTCCTGTCCGGCCGGCGGTCAGCCCTTGTTGTTCGACATCGCGCCGGCGCTGTTTGCGCCGCCGAACAGCTGCGTCAGGTACTGCGAGTTGCTGTTCATCGTCGACATCAGCTTGTTGAGCGCGGTGAACTGCGCCTGGTACTGGCTGGTCAGCTGTGCCGCGTAGTTCGACAGGTTCGTCTGCTGCGTCGTGACGCTCTTCAGGTCGTTGCTGAGCGCCGTCGTGCGCGCGGCGATCAGCCCGTTCGTCTTCGTGTAGTTCGTGATGTTCGTCGTCAGCTGCTCGCCGATTCCGTTCGTCGAATTGAACAGCGACGCAACGCCCGACGGGTTGGTCTGCAGCGCGGTGTTGAGCGTATTGCTGTCGGTCTTCAGCGTGCCGTCGGCCTGCAGCGTGACGCCGATCGACGCGAGGTTGATCGTCGAGCCGTTGTTGTTCACGCCGCTCGCGACGATCGACGCGAGCGAGTTCTTGATCGTGTTCAGCGTCGAATCGCCGAGCAGCGGGCCTTGCGACGACGCGCCTGACGTGAAGCTCGACAGCGAGCCCATCGTCGTGACGAGCGTGTTGTAGAGCGTCACGAAGTTGTTGACCGCGGCGGCCTGGGTTTTCGTGTCGGTGGCGACCGTCAGCGTCTGGGTCTGGTTCGCGTTGACGGCGGCCGTGGTCAGGTTCAGCGTGACGCCGGTGATCGCGCTCGTCACGGTGTTGCTCGCGCTCGTGCCGGCGATGCCGTTGATCGTGAACGCGGCGTCCTGCGCGGCCGTGCTCTGCTTCCATGCGGCGCTGCCGTTCGCGGACGTGAACGTCGACTGGCCGCCCGTCGTACTGGCCGTCGACGTGACGCCGAGGCTGGACAGGCCGTTGTCGCCGGACACGTTGCTGAGCGCGACGCTGATCGTGTTCGCCGCGCCGGTCGGCGTCGAGCTGAGCACGAGGTGCGCGCCGTCGCTGCCGTTGACGACCGATGCGACGATGCCCGGGTTGCCGGTTGCAGTGTTGATCGCGGCGGCGATGCCGGACAGCGTGTTGTTCGTGCTGCTTACGTTGACCGTGAACGACTGGCTGCCGAGCGACAGCGTCATCGTGCCGGTGCCGAGCGCCGTCGACGAACCGAACGCGGCCGACGACAGCGACTGCGACGTCGCGATCTGCGTGACGCCGACCGAATAGCTGCCGGCGACGGAGCCGGCGCCGGCGGTCGCGGTGAGGCCGGTGCCGCTCGCGGTCGCGGTGAAGGTGTTCTGCAGCGAGCCGTTCGACAGCGTCGTGAGGCTGGTCTGCAGCGCGCTCAGCGCGGCCGAAAGGGCGCCGTACGCGGAAATCTGGGTGTTGTCGCTGGCCTGCTTCGCGGTGAGCGCGGCGCTTTGACCGGCGGTCTTCGCATTGACGAGCGCCGTCACGAGCGAGTTGACGTCCATCGACGAGTTGCCGGTCGAACCGCTGATGATCGATTGCGCGGCCTGCTGCAGCTGGCTGTTGGCCGAGTTGGTGGCGGAATTGACGGCGGAATTGATCGTCGACATCGTGTTGCTCCGTGCGGCGGATGATCCGTGAAATGCTGGGTGAAGACCTGGCCGCGGGGCGAAGCCCCGCGCGCCAAGCGCTTGCGGCCGGGCCGCGCGTTACGCGGGGCCCGGCCGTCGGTTGCTACGCGATTACTGCAGGAGCTTCAGGACCTGCTGCGGCAGCGAGTTCGCCTGTGCGAGCACCGAGATGCCTGCTTGCTGCAGCACCTGGTTTTTCGACATGTTCGCGGTTTCCTGCGCGAAGTTCGCGTCGGTGATCTGCGACTGTGCCGACGACAGGTCGGTCGATTCTGCCTGCTGCGCCGTTGCGATTGCCGTGAAACGGTTTTGTGCCGCGCCGAGTGCCGCCTGCACGTTGTTCACCGTCTGCAGCGCGTTGTCGATCGACACCATCGCGACGTTCGCACCGCTGACCGTGCTGATGTCGAGGCCCGACACGGTCTTCGGATTGTTGACCGCATTGATCTGGGCGATCGAGTTGTTGATTGCCGTGAGCTGCGCGGGCGTCGTGCCTGCGCCGGTTGCGCCCGCTTGCAGCGCCAGTGCGCCGACCTGCGTGCCCGTACCGGACGTTGCGTTGGCGCCGAACACTGCCTGTGCGACCGTTGCCGTGATGCCTTGGCCGTTCTGGTCGGTGAACGAATAGCCGCCCTTGCCGTCGGAAATCACGTTGATCGCGGAGATCGTCGCGGAGGCCGACGTATAAGCGCCGGCTGCGTCGAGGTTCAGGCCCGTCACCGTGCCGACCGTCTGGCCCTTCTGCACCAGGCCGCCGCCGATCTTCGCAGCCGACATGCTTTGGCTCAGGTCCAGCGAAATCGTCTGGCCGACGTTCGCGCCGACCTGGAACGACACGATGCCTGCCGAGCCGTCGAGAATGTTCGTGCCGTTGTACGTCGTTTGCGACGAGATACGGTTCACTTCCTGGACCTGCTGCGCAACTTCCTGCTGCAGTGCTGCCTGGTCGGTCGTGGACATCGTGCCCGTCGACGCCTGGACGGCCAGTTGGCGGATACGCTGCAGGCTGTTCGTCAGCGACGACAGTGCGCTCGATGCCGTTTGGATCATCGACACGCCGTCGTTCGCGTTCGACACGCCCTGGTTCAGGCCGTTGATCTGCGTTTGCATCCGCGTCGAAATCGCGAGGCCGGCTGCGTCGTCGGCTGCGCTGTTGATGCGCTTGCCCGACGACAGACGCGTGATGGCTTGCGACAGTGCGCCTTGCGAGCCGTTGAGGTTCTGCTGAGCAACCAGCGAGTTGATGTTGCTATTGATTCCGAGCATGGAAAAATCTCCTGTTTAAGCCGAAAGCCCTGGAAAGCCGTTTTTGGCGTCGGCGGAAGCACTCGTTCATTGCTGGCCGCCTCAGAGCAGGATTTCGGCGTACCAAAACAAAACTTGAGGGGTCTGTTGAGATTCGTCCCGATTTTTTATCGTTCTTTGTCATTTCGGACGGGGCGGGCCAGATGCCCGACTAACGGGGGCTGAGGCCGGCCTGCCGACGGAGTTGCAAGGCTGTGAACACGGAATCGACAAAAGGATGGTTTTGTCTGTGATTCCCTGATATGATGGCGGGCTGAATTGAGATTTCTGTCACGCCTTTGCCGGTTTCGGCATGTCTGCTGGCAGTCAAACGCGGCGCTGCACGCGGTTGTGAAGCGTACTCGCGGTGCTTTCCGCCTCTCTTTTCCGGCCTCCGAGGCCGTATTTCCGCTCGTTTCGCCTGTTGTGGGGACGCTCGGATGGCCGGTGCGTGGCGCTTGGCCGCTACGTTTTTGACCGTTTAAGCAATTTAGGAACGACATGACGACGATTCTTCTGAAAGAAAACGAGCCGTTCGAAGTGGCGATTCGCCGCTTTCGTCGCGCTATCGAAAAAAATGGCCTGATCGCTGAGCTGCGCGAACGCCAGTCTTACGAAAAGCCGACCGCAGTCCGCAAGCGCAAGAAGGCAGCAGCCGTCAAGCGCCTGCACAAGCGCCTGCGCAGCCAGATGCTGCCGAAGAAGCTCCACTAAGAGCGTCTTACGGCTCGCCGCTACGGTTCGCCGCGAAAACGGCGGAGTGTGTCTCGAAAGAGGCCGCTCCGCCGTTTTGCTTTTGGAGGCCGGGAAAGTCCCGATGCCGTGACGTCGAGGCCGCCGACCCGCGCGTGCTGGTGATCTATCTGTCGCTCGCGGTCGGTCGTGCCGGCGTCGTCACGCGCCGCGCGGTGATTGGAGGGGGCAGAGCCGTTGCCGGCTCCGGGTGATGGTTGGCGCTGGTCAGCCCGCCTTGCGCCGGCGTGCCGGCTGCTTGCCGCCGAGCGCCGCGCATTGCGCGTGGCACGGGCAGCCGGTCTCGTGATCGTTGACCATGCCGGTCGCCTGCATCAGCGCATAGCAGATCGTCGAACCGACGAACTTGCAGCCGTACGCCTTCAGCGCATTGCTGAGCGCGTCGGATTGCTCGGTCGACGCGGGCGCGTCGCGATACGACTCCCATGCGTTCTGGACCGGCGTGTTGCCGACGAACGACCACAGGAACGCGGCGAGCGACCCGTGCTCGTCGCGGATGCGCTGCACGGCGCGCGCGTTGGTCACCGCAGATTGCACCTTCGCGCGGTTGCGCACGATGCCGGGGTTCTCCAGCAGTTTCTCGATGTGCTTCGGCGTGAAGCGCGCGACGGCGTCGACGTCGAAATCGGCGAACGCTTCGCGATAGCCCGCGCGCTTGTTCAGGATCGTCGACCACGACAGCCCGGCCTGTGCGCCTTCCAGGATCAGCATTTCGAACAAGTGGCGATCGTCGTGCGACGGCACGCCCCACTCGGTATCGTGATAGTGAGCATCCGCTTCCGTCTTCACCCAGTTGCACCGCTGCGACATCGTCTGCCTCGTTTTCAGTGTCGGTTCGATCGCGCCAGCATAGCGGAAGCCCTTTTCGCGGGATAGCCGGCCGAACGGCAGATGGGCGCGCGGCGCCGATCCGGTTAAGCTTGGCGCCTGTTCGAATCAGCGGGATGGAAGCATGGCGGCATTACTTTTTGCGATCGGCATCGACGGCGGCGGCACGGGTACGCGCGCGGTGCTGGCCGACCGGCACGGGCGCGAGCTCGCGCAGGGGCGCGGCGGCCCGTCGGGGCTCGGTCTCGGCATCGAGCGCGCGTGGGCGTCGATCGGCGCGGCCTGCGCGGATGCGTTCACGCGCGCCGGTTTCGCGTTCGAGTGGTCGCAGTGCGCGCTCGGCTGCGGGCTCGCAGGCGTCAACAACGCGGCGTGGCTCGCCGCGTTCCGCGCGCAGGCGCCGCTCGGCGCGCTCGCGATCGAGAGCGACGCGTATACGACCGTCGTCGGCGCGCACGGCGGCGCGCCGGGGCTCATCGTCGCGCTGGGCACCGGCAGTATCGCGGCGGCGCTCGATGCGGGCGGCGCGTGCCGGATCGCGGGCGGCTTCGGCTTTCCGTCCGGCGACGAGGCGAGCGGCGCGTGGCTCGGCGTGCGTGCGCTCGCATATGCGCAACAGGCGCTCGACGGCCGCGTGCCGCGCGACGCGTTCGCCGACGCGCTGCTCGCGGAAACGGGCGCGCAGGATCGCGACGCGCTCGTCCAGTGGTCGTGCGATGCGAACCAGACGATCTATGCGCGGCTCGCGCCGATCGTGTTCGCGCACCGCTCGCACCCGGTCGCGGGCGCGCTGATCGCGCAGGCCGGCGAAGAGATCGGCAAGATGATCGATGCGCTCGATCCGCAGCAGGCGCTGCCGGTCGCGTTGTGCGGTGGGCTCGCGGACGCGCTCGCGCCGGCCGTGCCGGCGCGCCACGCCGCGCGGCTGCGCGCGCCGCTCGACGATTCGGCGCATGGCGCGCTGCAGCTCGCGCTGCAGGCGCTGCGGGCTGCGGAAGGCGGTTGAAGGCGGGTTGACGGCGGGTTGACAGCGCTCCGCAGCGGCGCCGAAGGCGGCGCCTGACCGGGAACCGTCCGGCGCGCAGCCGGGCGCGACGTTAGAATGGCCGTTCCGCAGAGCCCTGAGCGCCATTCTTCCGTCCCATGTACAAAGTCATCGCCACCGATCTCGACGGTACCCTGCTGAACAGCGACCACCAGCTCGATCCGTACACGATCGATACCGTCCGCCGGCTCGAGCGCGACGGCCTGCAGTTCGTGATCGCCACGGGGCGCCATTACGCTGACGTCGCGGGCATTCGCGACGTGCTCGGCATCCGGCCGTACCTGATCACGTCGAACGGCGCGCGCGTGCATGCGCCGGACGACACGACGATCCACGCGCAGGACATCGATCCCGCGATCGTCCGCGGCCTCGTGCAGCCGGACGTCGTCGGCACGCATGGCCGCGTGATCGTCAACCTGTTCACCGACCAAGGCTGGCTGATCGACCGCGATGCGCCGCACCTGCTCGAATTCCACCAGGATTCGGGCTTCCGGTACGACGTGATCGACATGCCCGCGCACGACGGCGCGGATATCGCGAAGGTGCTGTATATCGGCGAACCGGCCGATCTGGCGATCGTCGCCGAGCAGATGCGCGTGCGGTTCGGCGATGCGCTGTACGTCACGTACTCGCTGCCCGACTGTCTGGAAGTGATGACCGCGAACGTGTCGAAGGGTCGCGCGCTGCGCACGGTGCTCGCGCGGCTCGGCGTCGATACCGGCCACTGCGTCGCGTTCGGCGACAACATGAACGACATCGACCTGCTCGAAACCGCCGGCCACGCGTTCATGATGAACAACGCAAATCCCGACCTGGTCGCGCGGCTGCCGCACATCCCGCGAATCGGCAACAACTTCGATGCGGGCGTCGCCCGCCACCTGCGCACGCTGTTCTCGCTCGAGGACAACGTCGCCGCTTCCTGAGCGAACGCCCCGAGCGTGCTTCCCGAGCGGCAATGAAAAACGGGCGCCAAGGGCGCCCGTCGAAATTGCCTGCCTCGATGTTCTTCGACAGCGTGAGGCTCGCTGCTCTGCTCGCGTAACCCCGTAGTGTTTTATTCGCTTGTGCGAGCCGATGCCGGCAGCAGGTCGACGGCGTCGTCGCGCCCTGCGACCAGCGGGTAGATGATCCCGGCGAGTACCGCGCCGATCAGCGGTGCCACCCAGAACAGCCAGAGCTGGCCGATCGCGTCGCCGCCGACGAACAGCGCCGGGCCGGTCGAGCGCGCCGGGTTCACCGACGTGTTGGTGACCGGAATCGAGATCAGGTGAATCAGCGTCAGGCACAGGCCGATCGCGATCGGCGCGAAGCCGGCCGGCACGCCGCGCTTGTCGGTGGCGCCGAGGATCACGAACAGGAAGAAACCCGTCATCACGACTTCGCAGATGAACGATGCCGCCAGCGAGTAGTGGCCGGGCGAGCGCTCGCCGAAGCCGTTCGTCGCAAAACCGCTGCCGACGACGTCGAAGCCCGGCTTGCCGGTCGCGATCAGGTACAGCACGAACGCGCCGAGCGTTGCGCCGACAACCTGCGCGACGATGTACGGCGCGAGATCGCGTGCCGGGAAACGCCCGGCGACCGTCAGGCCGACGCTCACCGCCGGATTCAGGTGGCAGCCCGAAATGTGGCCGATTGCGAATGCCATCGTCAGCACGGTCAGGCCAAAGGCAAGTGCGACGCCGGCAAAGCCGATGCCGAGGCCCGGAAAGGCGGCGGCCAGCACAGCGCTTCCGCACCCGCCGAGCACCAGCCAGAACGTGCCGAATACCTCTGCAGCGAGACGCTGAGAAAGCTTCATGTAAGGACCTCGTTCAAGTGGGTTGAAAACAACCGGACGACACGACGGATTTATTCCGTCGCCCGGAATTGGTCTGGATTATAGGAAATGAATCGGGTCCGGGAGGGTCAACGATTGTTAAATTTGAATGGCTGACGAATGCCTTTTATTAGAATAAGCCCGCATTCTCGATATAGCCGAATTGGTTAAAGATGACAGTATTTATTTCGAAGGGCAGGGCGGCAGTACGGATGGCGTAACGGATGTTTGTGTCCCGGTCGGATTCGCCGGGGCCGCATCATCGAAAAGGGAGTCGAAAAAATGTCTCAATACGCGAAACTCAAGGCGCAGATCGCCGATCTGCAGGCCCAGGCGGACGACGTACGCCGCCAGGAAGTGGCGGCGGTGATTGCCGACGTCCAGCGAATGATTGCCGAATACGGCCTGACGGCCCAGGACCTGGGCTTCGCGGAGCGGGCGCGGCGCGGCCGCCCGCCGAAGAAGGCGCCGCTGCCCCCGAAATACCGTGATCCGAAGTCGGGTGCGACCTGGAGCGGGCGCGGCAAGCCGCCGAATTGGATCGTCGGGAAAAACCGCGATCGATTCCTGATCGAATGACGGAAAGCCAAAAAGAAAGAGCCGCATCGTCGATGCGGCTCTTTTGCTTTGCGGTTTTGCGCGCCGATTTCGGCGCGGATTTTACGGAATATTTCCGCGCGGATTTCCGCGTCAGGCGCCTGCGACCCGGCGCAATGCCGGTTGCCCGGTAGCCGTGCAAAGCGATTCGTAAGTCTCGACATAACGCTGCGCCATGGCCTTCGAGCTGAAACGTGTGTCGAACCGTTCGCGGATCGCGGTGCGCGACAGGCTGTCGATCCGGTGCAATGCGCCGACCGCGCCCTGCACGTCCTCGACGATGAAGCCGGTCACGCCGTCCTCGATCACTTCCGGCACCGAGCCGCGATTGAACGCGACGACCGGCGTGCCGCACGCCATCGCCTCGATCATCACCAGGCCGAACGGTTCCGGCCAGTCGATCGGAAACAGCAGCGCCTTCGCGCCGGACAGGAACGCGGGCTTCTGCGCTTCGTTGATCTCGCCGATGAATTCGACGTGCGCCTGGCCGAGCAGCGGCTCGATCACTTCCTTGAAGTAGTCGGCGTCGGCCTTGTCGACCTTCGCGGCGATCTTCAGCGGCAGCCCGCTTTGCGCGGCGATCCGGATCGCCGTGTCGACGCGCTTTTCGGGACAGATCCGACCGAGGAACGCGAGATATTCGGGCTTCACGCCCGGCTGCGGCGTGAGCAGCGTGTCGGGCAGCCCGTGGTACACGGTGCCGGCCCACGCGGCCTGCGGCAGCGGCTTGCGCTGGTTGTTCGAGATCGACACGACCGGCGCGTCCGGGAACGAGTCGAACACGGGCTGCAACTCCGGCAGGTCGAGGCGGCCGTGCAGCGTCGTCACGTACGGCGTGTCGAGACGCGACATCAGCGGGAACGGCAGGTAATCGAGGTGAAAGTGCAGCACGTCGAATTCATGTGCGACGCGGGCGACCTGCTCGAGGAGCCGCATGTGGGGCGCCATCGAATCGCGGATCGACGGGTCGAGCCGCAGTGCGCGCGGCCAGGCCGCCTCGAGGCGGGCCGACGTGACGGAGTCGCCGCTGGCGAACAGCGTCACGTCGTGCCCGAGTTCGACGAGCGCCTCGGTGAGGTAGGACACGACACGCTCGGTGCCGCCGTAGAGTTTCGGCGGGACGGCTTCGTAAAGGGGCGCGATCTGGGCAATTCGCATGGATGTTCTCCGATGTCGATCCGTGTGGGCGCTGCGGCGCCGATGCGGATCCCCTACAAGGTTGCGGAACTCGCCGACGCACGCTGTTGGCGGTACGTGGCCGGGCCCTGGGCGGGGTGCGCGGGGCGCCGGACGGCAAGCTGCGGGGCGGGCCGGCACGGCTCGCGCCGCCGCCCATTGGAGTCCATTATCGATATCGGCCTGAGGGGTTCGAGTGTTTTTTCAAACACTTAAGGCTTGTTACACGATGAAATACGCGAAAACCCCGAGAAAAAGGGCGGGAAAACATAAATCGAGACAGAATCAACTATTGTTGCGCCATCGTGAAAAACCACTATAATTTTTACCGATCCGATGGTCGGCGGCCTTGCCGGCAAGCCTTCCGCCATTGCGCGGCGGTCATCGAACCCATCTCGGCCGAATCCGCGCCGTCACCCGCTTTCCCGATTGCCCCCTTTCAATTCGCCTTGTCGGAAAAATTCCTACACGGATTACAGACAAATCCTGCGCGGCATACGCCACTTCGCTGATACCGACATAAATGCCGTTTGGCCAAAATTTGCCCTGTAAGAATATAAACGAGCCGACTGAGCGCCTGGTGCGCGCTGATCGAGCAAACGTTGTCATAACACGAATGGCCAAAGCAAAGCTCTTTAACGGGGGAATCATGAGCGCTACCAGCGAAATGCTCAGTGAGATCAAAGAGGTCAACCTGTCGTACCTCCTCCTCGCGCAACGCCTGTTGCGGGAAGACAAGGCGATGGGCATGTTCCGCATGGGAATTTCCCAGGAACTGGCCGACGTGCTCGCGAACCTCACGCTCGCACAGACCGTGAAGCTCGCCGCGTCGAACCAGATGCTGTGCCGCTTCCGCTTCGACGATCACGCACTGCTGTCGTCGCTCGCCGACAAGGGCCGCAGCGATGTCGTCGCGCATGCCCACTCGGCCATCCTGATGGCCGGGCAGCAGGTCGAAAGCGTCCGCTGATCCATCCCGCCTTGCGTTTGTCCCGGCGTGCCGCGCCGGCCGGCAGCGTATTGGCCACCCATCCGAACCACGTCAAGCGGACGGTTATCACCATGGCAAGCAAAAGCGTCGTGATCGAGGTGAAGGAAATCACCCTCGCCATCGAACTGATCGAACTGGGCGCCAGGCTGCAGTTGCTGGAGGCGGAGACGAGCCTGTCGCGGGACCGTCTGATCAAGCTGTACAAGGAACTGAAGGGCGTGTCGCCGCCGAAGGGGATGCTGCCGTTCTCGACCGACTGGTTCATGACGTGGCAGCCGAACATCCACTCGTCGCTGTTCTACAACATCTACCGGTTCATGCAGGACCACGGCCGCTGCGAGCCGATCCAGTCGATCGTGAAAGCGTACCGGCTCTATCAGGAGCACGTGAACCTGTCCGGCGACGAGGCCGCGCTGAGCCTCACACGCGCGTGGACGCTCGTGCGCTTCTTCGATTCGGGGATGCTGCAGATGACCCCGTGCACGCGCTGCGGCGGCCACTTCGTCGCGCACGCGCATGATCCGCATCAAGGTTTCGTCTGCGGCCTGTGCCAGCCGCCGTCGCGCGCGGGCAAGACCCGCAAGGCCGCCGCCGCGCGCGCCGAACTGGCCGCCGCCGCGGCCTGAGCGCCGCCGGGCGGGGTGCAAGCGGCTGCCGCGGGCCGCGCGAACCGTCTGCCGACTGCTGGTAAACACCGTCGGGCCGCCGCCGGGCGGCCGCGAAAGTTTTCCTGCCGACTGCCGTAAACCTGTTTAACGGCGATCTTCCCGCCGGTCTTTCATGAGGGACAGGCAGTGCTGATTATCGTGGGAACACTCGTGACGCTGTTGTCGGTCTTCGGCGGTTATGCGCTGGCAGGCGGGCATCTGGGCGCCTTGATCCAGCCCATCGAGATCCTGATGATCGTGGGCGCCGGCGTCGGCGCATTCATCCTCGGCAACGGTGGCAAGACCATCAAGGCCACGCTGCGCGTGCTGCCGACGCTCTTCAAGGGCTCGAAATACACGAAGGACGTCTATATGGAGCTGATGGCGCTCCTGTACGTGCTGCTCGCGAAGGCGCGCAAGGAAGGCACGCTGACGCTCGAGGCCGACATCGACGATCCGGAAAAGAGCCCGATCTTCACGCAATACCCGAAGATCCTCGCCGATCACCACATCGTCGAATTCCTGACCGACTACCTGCGCCTGATGGTGGGCGGCAACATGAACGCGTTCGAGATCGAGAGCCTGATGGACGAGGAGATCGAGACGCATCACTCGGAAGGCGAAGGCCCCGCGCACGCGCTGATGCGCGTCGGCGACGCGATGCCGGCGTTCGGCATCGTCGCGGCCGTGATGGGCGTCGTGCACACGATGGCGTCCGCGGACAAGCCGCCCGCGGTGCTCGGCGCGATGATCGCGCAGGCGCTGGTCGGCACGTTCCTCGGGATCCTGCTGTCGTACGGGCTGATCGGGCCGCTCGCGAGCCTCGCGGAGCAGCGCGTCGCCGAGTCGACCAAGATGTTCCAGTGCATCAAGGTGACGATCCTCGCGACGCTGAACGGCTATGCGCCGGCGATCGCGGTCGAGTTCGGCCGCAAGGTGCTGTTCTCGACCGAGCGGCCGTCGTTTTCCGAGCTCGAAGAGCACGTGCGCCGCGTGAAGGCGAAGTGACGCGGAGCGACCAATGAGCAAGAGCAAGGATCGCGCGATCGTCGTCAAGCGGGTGGCCCCGGCGAAGAAGGGCCACCACGGCGGCGCATGGAAGCTTGCGTACGCGGACTTCATGACCGCGATGATGGCGTTCTTCCTGCTGATGTGGCTGCTGAGCTCGGTCACGCCGGTGCAGCTGAAGGGGATCGCCGAATACTTCAACACGCCGCTGAAGGCCGCGCTGTTCGGCAGCGGCGACCGCAACTCGCAGGACTCCAGCATCATCAACGCCGGCGGCCGCGACCTGTCGAGTACCGACGCCGGCACGCTGCGCCGCACCGACGGCACGACGTCGCTCGCCGAGCGCGTCGCGAAGCCGGTCGACGAGCAGGCGCAAGCGCAGGCGCAGGGCGCGATCGAGCGGCGCGAGCAGGCGCGCCTGCACGACCTGCAGATCAAGCTGATGGCCGCGATCGAGGCCAACCCGACGCTGCGCCAGTTCAAGCAGCAGATCCGCATCGATTCGACGCTGATGGGGCTGCGCATCGAGATCGTCGATACGCAGAAGCGGCCGATGTTCGCGATGTCGAGCGATCACGTCGAGCCGTACATGCGCGACATCCTGCGCGAGATCGGCAAGACGCTGAACGACGTGCCGAACCGGATCATCGTCCAGGGCCACACCGACGCCGTGCCGTACGCGGGCGGCGAGGGCGGCTACAGCAACTGGGAGCTGTCGGCCGACCGTGCGAACGCGTCGCGCCGCGAGTTGATTTCCGGCGGCATGGACGAGGCGAAAGTGCTGCGCGTGCTCGGCCTCGCGTCGACGCAGAACCTGAACAAGGCCGACCCGCTCGATCCGGAAAACCGCCGGATCAGCGTGATCGTGCTGAACCGCAAATCCGAAGAAGCGCTGATGCGCGACGACGCGACGACCACGACGCTGTCGGCCGACGCGGCGGGCTCGAAGCTGCTCGCGCAGCAGCTCGCCGGCCCGGCGCCGGCCGCGCGTCCGGCGGTCGCGAGTGCCGCCGCCGCGGCGCCGAAACCCTGACGTTCCCGAGATTCCGAGACAGACATGATCCGAACCATTCTCGCCATCGACGACTCCGCGACCATGCGTGCGCTGCTGCAGGCGACGCTTGCGCAGGCCGGCTACGACGTGACGGTGGCGCCGGACGGCGAAGCCGGCTTCGACATGGCCGCGACCGCGCCGTACGACCTGGTGCTGACCGACCAGAACATGCCGCGCAAGAGCGGGCTCGAGGTGATCGCCGCGCTGCGCAAGCTGACCGCGTATGCGGACACGCCGATCCTCGTGCTGACGACCGAAGGCAGCGATGCCTTCAAGGACGCCGCGCGCGACGCGGGCGCGACCGGCTGGATCGAGAAGCCGATCGATCCGGTCGTGCTGGTCGACCTGGTCGCGACGCTGTCCGAGCCGGCTGCCTCCTGAAATGAACGCGACGAATCCAACCGGTGACCGGGCATGACTCTCGATATCACGCAGTTCTACCAGACCTTTTTCGACGAAGCGGACGAGTTGCTCGCGCAGATGGAGCAGCTTCTGCTGAACCTCGACGTCGACTCGCCCGACCCCGAAGACCTCGCTGCGATCTTCCGCGCCGCGCATTCGATCAAGGGCGGCGCGGCGACGTTCGGCTTTTCCGCGCTGACCGATACGACGCACATCCTCGAATCGCTGCTCGACCGCGCGCGCAACCATGAGTTGACGCTGACCAAGGAGATGATCGACGCGTTCCTCGAGACCAAGGACGTGTTGTCCGACCAGCTCGTCGACTACCGCGCGAGCGCCGAACCGGACGCGGCAGCCGCCGCGACGATCTGCGCAAAGCTCGAACGGTTGAAGGCCGAGAGCGGCGCGGGCGCGCCGGCGGTCGCTGCGGCCGCGCCTGCCGCGCCGGTCGCCGCTGCTGCCGAACCGGCCACACCGGCCGCGGAGCCCGCCGCCGGCGGCGATCGCGCGCCCGATCATGTGGTCGAGCAGGCCGTCGCGGCCGCGCATCCGGCGGCCGACGCGGGCGAAGACGGCCCGCACCTGAAGATCACGCTGGCGGGCGTCGACGCGAAGGACCGGGAACTGCTCAGCGAAGAACTCGGCAACCTCGGCCGGATCGTCGGCCGCGAGGAAGCGGGCGACGACCTGACGCTGTGGCTCGAATCGGACGTGCCGTCCGACGACATCGTCGCCGTGTGCTGCTTCGTGATCGACGAAAGCCAGATCCGCATCGCGCACGGCACGGCGCCGGCCGCGACGGCGGCACCGGCCGTCGCGCAGGACGCTGCGGCTCCGGCCGCCACCGCGCAACCCGCGCGGGTCGAGGTATTCACACCGCCGGCCGCCGCGCCGCAACCGGCCGCACCGGCACCGGCTCCCGCAACCGTCGAGCCGGCCGCGGCCGCGGCAACGCAACCGCCGCAGCAACCCCAACGGCCGCAGGCCGAACACGCGGCGCAGGCCGCCGCGCATCACGACGACAAGCGCGCGCGCCCGGCCGCCGCGGCCGCATCGGGCGCCGAAGGCAGCTCGATCCGTGTCGGCGTCGAGAAGGTCGACCAGCTGATCAACCTCGTCGGCGAGCTCGTGATCACGCAGGCGATGCTCGCGGAGACCGCGAGCGCGTTCGATCCGGCGCTGCACGACCGCCTGTTCAACGGGATGGCGCAGCTCGAGCGCAACGCGCGCGACCTGCAGGAAGCCGTGATGTCGATCCGCATGATGCCGATGGACTACGTGTTCAGCCGCTTCCCGCGGCTCGTGCGCGACCTCGCCGGCAAGCTCGGCAAGCAGGTCGAGCTCGTCACGTTCGGCCAGGCGACCGAACTCGACAAGAGCCTGATCGAACGGATCATCGATCCGCTCACGCACCTCGTGCGCAACAGCCTCGACCACGGGATCGAGACGGTCGACAAGCGCGTCGCCGCCGGCAAGGACGCGGTCGGCCAGCTCGTGCTGTCGGCCGCGCATCACGGCGGCAACATCGTGATCGAGGTCAGCGACGACGGCGCGGGCCTGAACCGCGAGCGGATCCTCGCGAAAGCCGCGAAGCAGGGCATGCAGGTGTCCGACAACATCAGCGACGAAGAGGTGTGGAACCTGATCTTCGCGCCGGGCTTCTCGACCGCCGAGACGGTGACCGACGTATCGGGCCGCGGCGTCGGGATGGACGTCGTGAAACGCAACATCCAGTCGATGGGCGGCCACGTCGAGATCACGTCGCAGGCCGGCCGCGGCACGACCACGCGGATCGTGCTGCCGCTGACGCTCGCGATCCTCGACGGGATGTCGGTGAAGGTCGGCAGCGAGATCTTCATCCTGCCGCTGAACTTCGTGATGGAGTCGCTGCAGCCGTCGATCGACGATATCTACACGGTCGGCAACGGCGAGCGCGTGGTGCGCGTGCGCGGCGAATACCTGCCGCTGGTCGCGCTGCACGAGGTGTTCTCGGTCGAGGACGCCCGCACCGACCCGACGCAGGGGATCGTCACGATCATGCAAACCGAGGGGCGCCGCTTCGCGATGCTGATCGACGAGCTGGTCGGCCAGCAGCAGGTGGTCGTGAAGAACCTCGAAACCAATTATCGCAAGGTGCACGGCATCTCGGCGGCGACCATCCTCGGCGACGGCAGCGTCGCGCTGATCGTCGACGTCGCGGCGCTGAACCGAGAAACCCGTGCGACGCACGGCGCCCGAGCCGGCGCCGAGCTCGCGATGTTCTGACTCTCGCCATTCAACCGATTGGGGGCAAACGTGTCTGCTGAAGTCCAAATGATCAATCCGGCCGCGGCGAACGCGGCGACGAGCCGCCGCGACGCGGCGCAAGGCGACGCGACGGGCCAGGAATTCCTCGTGTTCACGCTCGGCGACGAGGAATACGGGATCGACATCCTGAAGGTGCAGGAAATCCGCGGCTACGACAGCGTCACGCGCATCGCGAACGCGCCGGACTTCATCAAGGGCGTGATCAACCTGCGCGGGATCATCGTGCCGATCGTCGACATGCGGATCAAGTTCCATCTCGGCCGCGTCGAGTACGACCACCAGACCGTCGTGATCATCCTGAACGTCGCGCACCGCGTGGTCGGGATGGTGGTCGACGGCGTGTCGGACGTGCTGACGCTGCAGACCGACCAGATCATGCCGGCGCCGGAATTCGGCGCGACGCTGACGACCGAGTACCTGACGGGCCTCGGCACGGTCGACGGCCGGATGCTGATCCTGATGGATATCGAGAAGCTGATGTCGAGCCGTGAAATGGCGCTGATCGAGACACTCGGCGGTTAAGCGCGCCGCGCGCGCAGGAATTTCGGGAGAATCTGCAATGTTGCATAACTGGTCGATCCGCACGACGCTCACGGCGGTCGGACTCATCCTCGTGTGCCTGGCCGCCGCGGTCGGCGGGCTCGGCCTCTACGCGCTCGATCACGCGAGCCGCTCGCTCGACGAGATCGCGCACGTCGACCTGCCGGCGATCCACACGCTCGACGACACGGCCGCGCACCTGCTGCGTGCGCGTGTCGCGCTCGATCGTTTCCGTACGCTGACCGAAGCCGGCAATGCGGCCGACGCGACGAAGGTGCTCGACCGCGCGCAGGAGCTGTTTGCGAAGTCGAACCAGAACTGGCAGGCGTTCCAGTCGTTGCCGAAGCTCGGCGTCGAGCAGACGCTCGTCGACGAGCTCACCGCACGCTACACGACGATCGTGAAGGAAGGCGTCGAGCCCGAATTTACCGCGGCGCGCGCGGGCGACATGGCGGCGTACCACGCGATTGCCGACACGAAGATCAGCCCGATGTTCGTCGCGTTCGACCAGACGGCGGCAGCCGTGATCGTATCGCTGCAGAAGCACGCGGAAGAGCGCCAGGCCGCGACGCAGTCGCAGATCTCGCTGATGGTCGCGCTGATCGCGGCCGGCATCGCGGTCGCGTTCGTCGTCGTGATCGCGATCCGCTTCGCGATGCGCGGGCTGATCGTGAAGCCGCTCGAGGACGCGATCGCGCACTTCGAGCGGATCGCCGGCGGCGACCTCACGCAGCCGGTGAACGTGTCCAGCACGAACGAGATGGGGCGCCTGTTCGGCGGCATCAAGCGGATGCAGGACGCCGTCACGACGATGGTGCAGTCCGTGCATCGCGGCACCGAATCGATCGACGTCGGCGCGCGCGAGATCGCGACCGGCAACATCGACCTGTCGCAGCGCACCGAGGAGCAGGCCGCGTCGCTGCAGGAAACCGCGTCGAGCATGGAGCAGCTGACGGGCACCGTGCGGCAGAACGCGGAGAACGCGCGGCAGGCGAGCCAGCTCGCGGTGAACGCGTCGGACATCGCGACGCAGGGCGGCGAGGTGGTCGGCCAGGTCGTATCGACGATGCAGGACATCGCGGCGAGCTCGGGCAAGGTCGTCGACATCATCGGCACGATCGAAGGCATCGCGTTCCAGACCAACATCCTCGCGCTGAACGCGGCGGTCGAAGCCGCGCGTGCGGGCGAGCAGGGCCGCGGCTTCGCGGTGGTCGCGGGCGAGGTGCGCTCGCTCGCGCAGCGCAGCGCGACGGCCGCGAAGGAAATCAAGCAGCTGATCGGCGATTCGGCCGAGAAGGTCGACAGCGGATCGGCGCTCGTCGCGCGTGCGGGCTCGACGATGGACGAGATCGTGCAGGCCGTGCGCCGCGTGACCGACATCATGGGCGAGATCAGCGCCGCGTCGGAAGAGCAGTCGACCGGCATCGAGCAGGTCAACCGTGCGGTCAGCCAGATGGATTCGGTCACGCAGCAGAACGCGGCGCTCGTCGAGCAGGCAGCGGCCGCGGCCGCGTCGCTCGAGGAGCAGACGCGCCAGATGAAGGCGATCGTGTCGGGCTGGCGCGTGACGGGCGGCATCGTGCTCGCGCCGGCGCGCGGCGTCGCGCGGCCGGTCGCGCATGGCTCGGCGGCCGTGCCGGCACTGCCGTCGGCGCCGCGTCACGA
>NZ_JBYSWZ010000017.1:0-188484 GCF_058781685.1 Burkholderia sp. FW306-1C-G01B | reverse complement strand
GCGCCGGCCTTCGTGGCCGGCGCGGGCCGGCCGCGGCGCCTTCGTCCGCTTTTTCCACGACGCATCCATGCCGAAGAAAAATCTCGTCTACATCCAGTCGCTGCGCAACGGCGCAGCCGATCGCGCCGGCCAGCCGGTCGCTTATCAGGGCGGCACGCGCTACATGAAGGCGCCGCTCGAATTCCTCGTCGAGCGCCTGAACGACTCGCCGCTCGGCGAGCGCTACACGCTCAAGGGCGTGATCGTCGACGACGACGACGGTTCGCCGGCCGACCGCGCGAAGGTGGCCGACTACGGCTTCGCGCGCACGCCGGGCCAGCCGTGGATCCTGCCGGAAGGGTTGACGGTGCAGGGCCGGCCGGTCGACGAACTGTTCTGCTCGATTCCGTCGACGTACCGGCGGCTGCCGCGCGACGCGCGCGAACGGGTGGCAGGCAAACAGGCGTTCGAGCGCCGCCTGCTCGAGCGCCTGCTCGAACTCGACGCCGACGTCGTCGTGCTCGACGGGCTGCTCGTGATCCTCGACGAACTCGTGCGGCCCGGTGCGCGCTTTCACCGACGCATCGCAAACATCCACCCGGGCATCACGGCCGACGATTCGCCGTACCAGCGGCGCGGCGCGTGGGCGACGCTCGACGCGCTGCACGGCGCGCGCGGCGAACGGGTCGACTGGGCGAGCGGCGCGACGTCGTCGGTCGAACCCGTGACGATGACGGGCGCGTCGTTCCACTACGTCGACAACGGCATCGATTCCGGCGAGGTGATCTGCGACGTGCTCGACACGCCGATCGCGCCGGACGACACGATTCTCGAACTGCGCTGGAACAACTTCCAGCGCAGCCTGTTTCCGGCGCTCGAGCGGGGGCTTCACGTGCTCGCCGACCGCCACGACGCGGGAGCACTGTGATGGAAGACACGCTGACGAAACCGGCCGGCGCCGCGGACGCCGTCGAAGGCGAGGTGGCCGCCGCGCTCGACGGCGCCGCGCATGGCCAGGCGACGCAGGTCGCCGAGCACACGCTCGACGCATGGCATCCCGACGACTCGCCGGACTGGCTGCTCGCGGCGTTCGTCCCGTTGTTCAACACCGACACGCGGTACGACGCGGCAACGATCTCGGTGCCGCTCGGTGGCGCCAGTGCGGCGGCCGTCGCGTCGTACGTGGCGCGCGCGGTGCGCGAGGGCGTGATCGACGGCGCGCAGGTCGCCGGCGACACGCTGCGCCTGAACGTGTCGCGCACGACGTTCTGGCAGAACCCGCGGCCGTGGCTGAGGGCGCCCGCGTCGAGCGGGATGCCGCTGCGCTACGCGATCACGAACGGCCACCGGCATCCGGTGCGGCCGCCGTCGCCGGCCGGCGAGATCTACGCGCGCACCATGCCGCAGGTCGGGATGACGTTCAGCCTGCGCACCGTCGATATCGATGCGCATGCGGACCTGTTCAGCGGCTGGATGAACCTCGATCGCGTCGCGCAGTTCTGGGACCAGCGCGGTACGCGCGACGAGCATGCGGCGTATCTCGCCGAGCGGCTCGCCGATCCGCACATGCACCCGATGATCGGCTATTTCGACGACACGCCGTTCGGCTATTTCGAGTTCTACTGGGCGAAGGAGGACCGCCTCGCGCCGTTCTACGACGCACACGACTACGATCGCGGGCTGCACCTGCTGATCGGCGACTCGCGCTTCCAGAGCGCGGGCAAGCTGCATGCGTGGTGGAGCGGGGTGCTGCACTACATGTTCGTCGACGAACCGCGCACGCAGCGGCTCGTCGGCGAGCCGCGCGTCGATCACGTGCGGCACATCGCGTACATGCACCGGCTCGGGTTCTATACGCTGAAGGAATTCGACTTCCCGCACAAGCGCGCGGCGCTCACCGTGATCGAGCGCGATACATTCTTCGACACTTTCCGGTTGCCGTGACGGGGCGGGCGCGCAGCGTCGGCGCGACGCTGCGCGCGGCCGTGCATCGCGCCTGTATTGGCCATCCGGGATATGGACCGCGCGGCCTGCGTCGTGAAGAATGAATCGCTCTTCTCATCGACGACAGGCTGGCAGCATGGCAAAAACACCCGCGACAGCGTTGGGGCGCGACGTCCGATTCGCATCCCCTCAAATTGACATATGCCGACATATGTCTAAAATGGGCGCATCGTACTCCCATGGAGTGGCTCATGCGCACCGTTTCCATTTTCAAGAACGCCCGTAACCAGGCAATCCGCATCCCGAAGGACATGGAGTTCGAGGGGGTGACGGAACTCGAGATCCGCCGCGAGGGCGACACGCTGCTGCTGCGCCCCGTGCGCCCCACGTGGCTGTCGTTCGCGAACGAACCGCTGGCCGACGCCGACTTCCTCGCCGAACGCCCGGCCGTCATCGAATCCGGCCGCTTCGACCTGTCCGGCGATGCCGGCGTGCCGACGGAGTCCGGCCGGTGACCACGCTCTACATGCTCGATACGAACATTTGTTCGTTCATCATGCGCGAGCGGCCGCCCGTGGTGCTGTCGCGGCTGCAGTCGTGCGTCAACGCTCAGCACCGGATCGTCGTGTCGGCAATCACCTATGCCGAAATGCGGTTCGGGGCCGTGGGCAGGAAGGCGTCGCCGAAGCATGCGGAACTCGTGACGGCGCTTGTTTCGCGGCTGGATGGCGTGCTGTCGTGGGATACGGCGGCCGTCGACGCAACGGCCGCGATTCGCGCGGATCTCGCCGCGCGCGGCACGCCGATCGGCGCGAACGATGCGTCGATCGCCGGGCACGCGATCGCGGCCGGCGCGGTACTCGTCACGAACAACGGCCGCGAATTCGGCCGTGTCGCCGGGTTGTCGCTCGAAGACTGGGCGGCCTGAGCGCAGTGCGGCGAAAGCGCGATGACGTTGCTGTTTCGCAGCGGCGCGTCACGCGTGCGGCGCGGGAGGATCGACGAGGAACGCGTTGCGGAACGCGTCGAGATACCGGTCGGCGTCATCGATGAATTCGCCCGGCAACTGCGCGAACGCGCGTGCCAGCAGATCCTGGCCGAGCGCCGCGTAAGTCGCTGCGTCGGACAACAGCGCGCGGATGGCGTCGCGCGTGTGCGGCGAAGCAATCCGCTTCGCATCCCGCGCGAGCAGCGCGGCGGCGGCGAGGCCCGGCTGGAACGCATGCGTCTCGAGCAGGTCCGGCGCGGCGTCCCAGATGCGCTCGCGATTGCCGGCGTCGTGATAATTGCGCAGCAGGAACAGCAGGTCGTACGCGTCGCTGTTCTGGCGCGCGCGCCGGTCCTTCCATGCGAGCAACTTCAGCAGCGCGAGCGCCGGCAGGCTGGCCACCGGCACCACGGTGCGCGCGTCGATCGACACCGGCAGCGCCGTGTCGACCGCCTCCTGGAACCCGAGCACGTTCAGCACGAATTCGCCGCCCGGCGGCCACGCGATCTCGCCCGGCGGCGTTTCGAGCGGCCCGAACGGCACGAGATCGAGCTCCGTGCGAAAACCGTGCGTTCCGCTTTCGAACAGCAGTTTCTGCTGCTGCTTCGGCGCGCGCGTGAATTGCCCGGTCGCGACGAGCGCATCGACGAGCTGCTCGTGGAACGGCCAGCTCACCGCGCACACCGCGACGTCGACATCCCGAGTCGCGCGCACCGGCCGGATGCCGTGGACATGCCACATCAGGATGTCGCGCGCGGTTGCGCCGGCGACGACGAACGCCGCGTCGAGGCGCGTGCAGGCGCTGCCGACCGCTTGCAGCAGCGCGACCGCCGCCGGCTCGAGCGGCCGGCGCGCGTTGACTTCAAGCGGGCGGATGGGCGAGGTATCGGTCATGGATCCGTTCGGCGGCGGCAAGATTGCGGCTGTCTCCGGACGAGACGAGATCCGCGTAGATCAGGAGCGGCGGCACGAGCGGCACATCCTGCTCGCGCCAGTCGAGCGCAGGCGAGCGCGGCCAGAACGCTTCGAGGATTTCGACGTCGCCGCGCGCGTCCGGACGCAGGCGGGCCTGGAGCAGCAGGCGGTTCGACACCGCGCCGTGCGTATAGACGGTGATCGCGGCCGGTTTCAGGTCGTGCGTCAGCAGGTCGGCCGCCGGTTCGCCGCCGAGCTGCGCATCGAACGACGCGAAATCGAAGCCGCGCCACCAGTCGGGTGCGAGGCCGGCAAATCGTCGGCTCGACAGTTTCGCGCGCAAGCGGCTCGGGTACAGCGCGACCCATTCCTGCACGAAGCGCGGCCAGTCGGGAAGCAGGCGCTCGCCGTTGCGGCGCTGCCCGACGAGGCCGCGCGCGATCAGATCGTCCATCGCGAGATTGACCGTGCCGAGCGCAACGCCCGACGCGGCGGCAATCGCCCGATACGGCTGCGCGACGAGGCCCGGCTGCGTCGCGAGTGCGAACATCACGGCCAGTCCCTTCGGCGTCGTCGCGCGCGACGCCTGCCGGCGCGGTGCGCGCGCGGGCTTCGGCCGGCCCGCGATCATCACGGTCGCCTCCGGCTGAATCAGGCATGCGTTGCCGGCGGTGTCGAGAAACGGGATGCCCTGGTCGGTCAGGCCGGCGGCCAGTTCGGCCGAAAGATGCGGCGCGATCAGCATCAGCGGCCGTTCGCCGGGCATCGGGGTAGCGCCGCCGCGGCGGCGCAGTTCCGCGAGTGCGCCCGGCAGCGATTCGACGCGCAGGCTCACGGCGACCGGCATCTCGAAGGCCTGCCCGGCAACGTCGAAGCGGATCATCGCGTCGGCACGCGCCTTATACGCGGCCGGCACGCGCATGGGCCGCGCCCTGAAGCGCCGGGTCGCGCGTTCGAACGCGGCGCAGGCTTCGTCGAGCACATGCTGTTCCGACATCGGGAGGGGGGCGTTCTCGGGCATCAGGGGCGATCGCTTGTTCACTTCTTTGTCAGCGTACACAAAAAATGTACAGACGTCAAAAAGTGAACAAATATCCGTAATGCTTTGATGTATAGGAGTTATTTTTGATGTTTGAACGGTCGTCGCCGGATCCTCATGCACGTTAATTCGATGCGGAGCGCACAGTTTCACGTATCCGGATCATCTGCGGCAGTCATCCGGATGGCCGGCTTGCGCTTGCCGCGCACCGCGCCAGCTACGGCAACTACCAGTTGCTACCACGACGACTTTCCGTCTGCCCGGTTGCCGGTGAACCGAATATCCTTGGCTGCACATTCCCCACCGGACACAGGAGACGACACCGTGACGCACAGCGTGATTCCCGCAGGCCTTGCCGACGAAATGATCGAGATCCGGCACCGCATCCATGCTCATCCCGAACTGGGCTTCGAGGAATTCGCGACGAGCGACCTCGTCGCGGAGCAACTGCAGTCGTGGGGCTACACGGTGCATCGCGGGCTCGGCGGCACGGGTGTCGTCGCGCAGTTGAAGGCAGGCAACGGCATGCAGCGCCTCGGCCTGCGCGCCGATATGGACGCGCTGCCGATCCACGAGGCGACGGGCCTGCCGTACCAGAGCACGATCGCCGGCAAGATGCACGCGTGCGGCCACGACGGCCACACGGCGATGCTGCTCGCCGCCGCGAAGCATCTCGCCCGGGAGCGCCGCTTCTCCGGCACGCTGAACCTGATTTTCCAGCCGGCCGAGGAAGGGCTCGGCGGCGCGAAGAAGATGCTCGACGAAGGCTTGTTCGAGCTGTTCCCGTGCGACGCGATCTTCGCGATGCACAACATGCCGGGCTTCCCGACGGGCAAGTTCGGTTTTCTGCCGGGGCCGTTCATGGCGTCGTCGGATACCGTGGTCATCGACGTGCAGGGCCGCGGCGGCCACGGCGCGGTGCCGCACAAGGCGATCGATCCCGTCGTCGTGTGCGCGCAGATCGTGCTGGCGTTGCAGACGATCGTGTCGCGCAACGTGTCGCCGCTCGACATGGCGATCGTCACGGTCGGCGCGATCCACGCGGGCGACGCGCCGAACGTGATCCCCGATCGCGCGCAGATGCGCCTGTCGGTGCGCGCGCTGAAACCGGAGGTGCGCGACCTGCTCGAGACGCGCATCAAGGAAGTCGTGCATGCGCAGGCGGCCGTGTTCGGCGCGACCGCGACGATCGACTACCAGCGCCGCTACCCGGTGCTCGTCAACGACGCGGAGATGACCGCGTTCGCGTGCAACGTCGCGCGCGAGTGGGTGGGCGATGCGAACCTGATCGACGGGATGGTGCCGCTTACCGGCAGCGAGGATTTCGCGTTCCTGCTCGAGAAGCGGCCGGGCTGCTACCTGATCATCGGCAACGGCGACGGGGAGGGCGGCTGCATGGTGCACAACCCCGGTTACGACTTCAACGATGCTGCGTTGCCGACGGGCGCGTCGTACTGGGTCAAGCTGGCCGAGGCGTTCCTGGTTTGACGCAGCGGCGTGGCGACGCGGCGGTCACCGCACGGTGTGCGCAAGCGCGGCCGCGTCCGCGAAATCGGACGCGCGCGGGCTGAGTACTTTCCAAAACCGAAAGGAGCCTGGAGGGAGCGGAGTACTTGGGGCTGGATGGTCGTTAAAGGGAACTGCATTTTAGGGTATGGGGAGTCTCGGTTGCGAGGGGGAAGTCGTGAAGGACGTAGCTCGTAGCGGCTTCCCCCTCGCGGGCTATGCGCGGCGTGCCCGAGCCAGGCTCCATACATCGGGGTAGCGAGGCCGGGTTTGGTCGGCGACCTTGCCCATCAGACGTTCCCGCGCCTGGCGAACCTGGCGGGCGGCTTCGACATCCGTCTGGCTGCGCGCGTGCTGCTTCAGTTGATCGATCGTGATGTCCGTACGCAGGAAGTCATCCACATTCGGCAGGCTGGCTAGCTTCTCAAGCGGCGTCATCACATCTTCGGCTCGGTGAACGCGTCGCGTTCGGCCCGGCTTCCTGGGATCAGGGACTTCGGTGCCGAAAAGGCAGGGTCGGTGCATGTTCAAAAACGGATTAAGCAGATCTACGCAAAAGGCGTTGAACTGCTTCGCCCACTCGGCCGGTATGTGCGCGTAGCCGAATTGCTTGCGCACGACATTGCCGTTCTTGGATTCGGCCAGGGCGTTGTCGTTACAGCGTCGTGGACGTGAGCGGGTGAACTCGATGAGTTGTTCCTTGAGCATCTTCGCGACCTCGTGATTGATGTACTCCGAACCGCCATCGCTGTGAAAGCCAAGAATACGGAATGGAAACTGGTCAATCATGTCGCGCAGTACCGGCAGCATGTGTTCCCGCTCCAGCGATGGCACGGTCGCGACGACTTCCCACTGGGTTACGCAGTCGACGGCGTTGATGTGATACACGCCGCGCTGTTCGTCGATGTTGCCCTGATGAACGCTGTCGATGCGGATGAAGCCGGGGCGGTTCTCTGGCGCGGGAGCCCGGCGCACGGCGATTGCCGCGCCTCTGGGATTGGCCTGAGTCTTCGTGTAGACCGTGTGATGCAGACGATAAGCCTGCGAACGTCGCAGGTTGTACAGGTGAGAGGCTGAAAGGTGCTGCAGGCGCTCGTAGCGCTCATCGTGGTAGACCTGATACATGCGACGCAGCACGACGACCATCGCCGGGCCGGAAAGCCTGCCGTACTCGCGCTCGGTCTGGGCGAGCGTGAAGATGTCCTCATCGGTGTAGCGGCGGGCGAAGGCATTCGCGGGCGAGCCCTTCAGCCATGCGAGCCTTTGCCCTTGCACCCAGCGTTGTACCAGCCGTGTCATGTGGGCTCGGCTGAAGCCGCTAAAGCGTCGCAGATAGCGCAGCACGAGCCCCCGGTGAGGTCGCTTGAGCTGGTCGTAGCGAAAGCGCCGCAGAACAGAGGCGACCCATTCGCGACGTTCGTGAGGGCACGCGGCGGGTGCGAAGTCGAGCGTCTGTGTACCGTCGAGGACGGCGCGCACCTGGTCCAGGGCACGGATTTGCGATTCGTTCAAGTTGATGATCATCCGGTAAATGATCATCCACCCCGGTGCTCCAGCGTCGGTCAACCCGTGCGTGTCGGGCCAACAACGGGCTCATTTGCATTGGAAACGCGCCAAAGACGCCACACAAGAGCCAGCGCAGACCCTCGCCCAGGCTCATGTTCCATTGGAAAGCGCTCTGCACGTTGATTTGACGCTCCTTGACATCGGCGCGACAGGCCGCGTGCTACGCTGCGCGCGACGCCGGATCGGCTCGATGAATACAGGTGTGGACGAAATGCGAAAACAGCTTCTGGCCGTGCTGACGGCCTGTGCGGTCGGCGTTCTGGCGGCCGGGTGCGACGACCAGAAGGTGGCCGATGCGGTCAATGCGATCAAGCCCGATCCGATGGCGTTCGGCAACCTGCAGCCGGGCGTCTCGACGACCGAGGACGTGCTCCGTCAGGCCGGCAAGCCCGAGATGGTCAGGCAGGGTGACGACGGCTCGCAGCGGTTCGAGTATCCGCGCGGCCCGTACGGCACGAGCACCTACATGCTCGATTTCGGGCCCGACGGCCGGCTCGTGTCGATCACGCAGGCGCTGACGGCGGCGAACATCGCGAAGGTCGTGCCCGGGATGTCGAAGGACGACGTGCGTCAACTGCTGGGCAAGCCGACCGAGGTCGCGCAATACGCATTGAGCCATGAAGAGGTGTGGAGCTGGCACTGGGCCGAGGGCGGCGTATCGGGCGATGCGATGTTCAACGCGCATTTCTCGCCCGATGGCACCGTGATCCGGACTTCGCGTTCGGAAGCGCCGGGCCGGGAAAAACCCTGACCTGACGAAGGAAGCAACACATGCGGCACGGGGTCGGACATCGGCAAGGTCGCCACTGTGGTCCAACGCGAAAATGTACCAAACTTTGGTATATGATGATCGCATTGAAAAGGAGGTGACTCATGTCGCGAAACACATCCGTTTCCCTGGGCGACCACTTTGCCGAATTCGTCGACGCTCAAGTCCAATCGGGGCGATACGGTTCCGCAAGCGACGTCGTGCGAGCCGGTTTGCGGCTCCTCGAGTCACACGAAACACAAATGCGTGCGTTGCAAGAAGCGTTGAAGGCCGGCGAGGCATCAGGAGAGCCACAGCCATTCGACAGCGAGGCCTTCCTGGTCCGCATGCGGGCCACGCATGGCGGTTAAAGGCAGACAGCTTCGGCTGACACCGCTGGCTGAACTCGATCTCGAAGACATTTGGCGTTATACCGTCGAGCATTGGTCGCTCGAGCAGGCAGACCACTACCACCGCGATCTGGTCGGGACGATGGAAGCGCTGGCGCGCGGCAAAAAGGCTGGCCGGACTTGCATTGTTCGGAATGGATATTTCCGGTACGCAGTAGGTTCTCACGTCGTGTTCTATCGCGAAACGGATGACACGATCGACGTGATTCGGGTCCTGCATCAGCGAATGGATATCGAACGACATTTGTAGCCGAGCACGTCGAGCGGCGCGATCGTTGCGAAGTGGCCCGCAATCCCGGCATGACTGATGCCGTCTCGATCCGAGCGCGGCATCGAGCAGTCTAGAACGCTTCCCCGCTGAACAACGCCACGACAGCATCCGGATTCGACGGCCAGTACATATGCATGTACGTCGCGACGATCGCGCCGCGGCGATAGACGGCTTCGCCGCTGCCCGGCGCGCCGTCGGGGCGCACCGCGTTCGCGACCGGTTCCAGCGGCGTCGCGAGCCGCGAATAATGAAACGTATGGCCGCGCATCGGCCCGGTGCGCGTATCGAGCTGCTGCATGCCGAGCGCCGCGAATCGGCGCTGCATCGTCGCGTGGCCCGGCAGCAGGCCGAGCATCGGCGTCGTTGCGCCGTCCACGTCGGTCAGCGATTCACACAGATACACCATCCCGCCGCATTCCGCGACGATCGGCCTGCCTGCAGCCGCATGCGCGCGAATCGTCCGCGCGGTTCCGGCATTCGCCGCGAGCGTTGCCGCATGCAGTTCCGGATAGCCGCCCGGCAGAAACAGCGCGTCGCAATCGTCCGGCACCGGTTCGCCGGCGAGCGGCGAGAAGAACCGCAGCCGCGCACCGAGCGCATCGAGAAGCGCGAGATTCGCCGGATAGATGAACGAGAACGCCGCATCGCGCGCAACCGCGATCCGTTTGCCGGCGAGCGCACGCGGCAGCGGCGCCGCGACGTCCGGTTCCGCGAACGCGACGGCAGGCGGCAATTCGGCGAGCGAAGTTTGCGCGATCACGTCGGCCGCGCGTTCGAGCCGCGCCTCGAGGTCGTCGATGTCGGCCGGCTGGTGCAGGCCGAGATGTCGCTCCGGCAACGCGATGCCTGCATCGGCCGGCACGTGGCCGAGCCAGCGCAGGTCGCCGGGCAGCGCCTGTTGCAGCAATTCCGCATGCCGGGCCGAGCCGACGCGGTTCGCCAGCACGCCGTGAAACGGCAGCCCCGGCCGGAACCGCGCGAGCCCGAACGCGATCGCGGCGAAGGTCTGCGCCATCGCCTTCGCGGAAATCACCGCGACCACCGGCACGCCGAACGCGGCCGCGAGATCGGCACTGCTCGGCGTGCCGTCGAACAGCCCCATCACGCCCTCGATCAGGATCAGGTCCGCATCGCGCGCGGCATCGGCCAGCAGCGCGCGGCAGCCGGCCTCGCCGACCATCCCGAGGTCGAGCGCATGTACGGGCGCGCCGCTCGCGCGCTCGAGCAGCATCGGATCGAGAAAATCGGGCCCGGTCTTGAACACGCGCACGCGGCGGCCGAGCCGGCGGTGCAGCCGCGCGAGGCCGGCCGTCACCGACGTCTTGCCCTGGCCGGACGCGGGCGCGCTGACGAACAGTGCGGGGCAGGCGGGCACGCTCAGAACTCCACGCCGCGCTGCGCCTTCACGCCTTGCTCCTTGTACGGATGCTTGACGAGCCGCATTTCAGTGACGAGATCGGCCGCGTCGATCAGCGCGTCGGGCGCGTGCCGCCCGGTGACGACGACATGCACCGACTCCGGACGCGCGACCAGCGTCGCGAGCACTTCGTCGAGCGGCAGGTATTCGTACTTCAGCACGGTGTTCAGCTCGTCGAGGATCACCATCCGGTAGTCGCCGCTTTCGATCATCCGGCGCGCCTCGTCCCAGCCCTTGCGCGCGGTCGCGATGTCGGCGTCGCGGTTCTGCGTGTTCCACGTGTAGCCGTCGCCCATCGTCACGAAGTCGCATTCCGCGACCGCGCCGAGGAAGTCGCGCTCGGACGTGTGCAGCGCGCCCTTGATGAACTGCACGACGCCGAGCCGCATGCCGTGGCCGAGCACGCGCACGGCCATGCCGAACGCAGCGGTGCTCTTGCCCTTGCCGTTGCCGGTGTGAACGATCAGCAGGCCTTTTTCATGGGTGGCGGCGGCCTGCTTCTTCTCGTGGCCGGCACGGCGGCGCTCGGCCATCCGCTGATGGGATTCGGAATCGGTCTTCATCGGGAATCGTCCTGTCGAAAGCGAAACAAAGGGTTCAGAGCGGGCCGGCGAGTGCGACCGTCACGCCGTTCCGGATGGATTTGGGGCCCAGCAGCCGGCCGTGCGGCGCCGCGAGCTGCGCGCACGGCTCGGCCACGCCCGCGACGCCGAAGCGTGCGAGCGCGGCGTCCGACGGGCCGCTCGCGGCCAGTTCGGGACGGCTCGCGAGTTGCGCCGCGTCGAACGCGACGAGCGGCCAGCCGCGTCGCGCGCACAGCGTGCGCAGCGCGCGGGCACGCGCCTTGTCGGCGAGCGTCGCGACGAGCGCCGGTTCGGCGGCCGGGTAGAGCGCCAGCGCCGCGCGGATCGCGGCATCGAGTTGCGCGGCCGTCACGCCCGCGCGGAACCCGACGCCGAGCGCGACGCGCATCATGCGCCGCCGCCGAGCGCCGCACGTACCGACGGATCGTCGGCAAGCGCCGCGACGCGGCCGATCACGACGATCGCCGGCGAACCGATGCCGGTCGCGCCGACGCGTTCGACGACGGTGTCGAGCGTCGCGAGCACGTGCCGCTGTTCGGGGCGCGTCGCGTTCTCGATCGCCGCGCACGGCGTATCGCCCGGCAGGCCGCCGTCGCGCAGCGCCGCCGCGATCGTGTCGAGCCGGCGGATGCCCATGTAGATCACGATCGTCATGCGCGTGGCCGCAAGCGCGCGCCAGTCGGGCTCGTCGGCGCCCGCGCCGTGGCCCGTGACGAAGATCACGCCCTGCGCGTCGCCGCGCTGCGTGACCGGAATGCCGAGCGCGGCTGGCGCGGCGATGCCTGCGGTGATGCCGTTCACGACCTCGACCGGGAAACCGGCCGCACCGAGCGCGGCCAGTTCCTCGCCGCCGCGGCCGAACACGAACGGATCGCCGCCCTTGAGCCGCGCGACGCTGCGGCCGGCGCGCAGGTGCGCGAGCATCGCGGCGACGATCGCTTCCTGCGGCGTCGATGCATGGCCGCCGCGCTTGCCGACATGCTCGATGTGCGCGTCGGCGCGCGCATGGCGCAGCACGTCGGGGTTCACGAGATCGTCGACGAGCAGCACGTCCGCCGCGCCGATCGCGCGCACGGCCTTGAGCGTCAGCAGCTCGGCGTCGCCGGGGCCGGCGCCGATGAGCCAGGCGCGGCTCATCGCGCGCGGCACGGCGCGCACCGTGTCGAAACAGTGGAAAGGGGACGGCGGGCGGCACATCGGCGGCCGGCGGACAGGCAATGCATGACGGATCGGGCGAAGCCCGCGCGAACGCGGGTGGAATGCGCACCCCATCCGTCCCCCGCGGATCGGGCGTTCGGCGAGCGTCGGGCTCGCCCCTTGCGTCGGCCGGTATCCGGGCTGGCCGCTTGCCAGGCCGCGGCCTTCCCGCCCGGCTGAAGGGCAGTGGCATCGTGGGCGGCATGGGCGCGAGCGCGGGGAAGCGCGTCGCGCGGGCGGCGTACCGTTGCGGGGACAGCACAGGCCGGGCGGACCTCCGCCTCCTGTTTCCCGTTTAACTGCATGCGCGGAATGCGCATGCGAGCACCGAACGCGGCGCTACGATAGCACAGCGATCCGCCCGCGCGAACCCGCTTCGCCGATGCCGGAAGCGGCCTCCGGCATGGCGCGGCGGCCATGCAAGCCGCCGTTCGGCGGGCCGCGCCGCCTTGACGCTCCCGCCCCCGACGCCTACACTCGCACGCGTTTTGGTGCTCGCGCGCGCCCTCCGGCGTGCGCAGTTAAACGGGAAACAGGGAGCCTGCCTGCGTCGCAGTCGAGCCAACCTGTGCTGCCCCCGCAACGGTAAGCGAACGCATCGTGCCCGCCGCGATGCAGCGCCGCTTCGCCGCATGCCGCGTGCATGCGGACGACCGCCACTGGATGCCCTGCGCATCCGGGAAGGCGAAGCGGCGTGTTCGTCAGCCCGGATACCGGCCTAAACGTTGGGGTTCAGCGCCGCGGGGAGGCGGCGCATCGTCCACGGCCGCAGCGTGCCCGACACCCGAGCGTTTCCCGATTCCCGTCGTCCGGCCGCCTGCGCGAGTGCGCATGATCCGGCGCGATGAAGGGCCGGACCGCACGGGGCGAGCAGCGACGGCCGTGTTGGCATTCTTCATGTCGACCGTTCGCAAAGGAGCGTCATGCTCGATTCGCTGTTTCGCCTGTTCAACGACAGTCCGTCCGGGCTGCGCGGCAAGATCGTCGCGATCTACGCGCTGCTGATCGCCTTCAACGCAGGCGCGTGGATCTGGGCGTTCGCCGCCTTCCACGGCCAGCCCGTGCTGCTCGGCACCGCGCTGCTCGCGTACGTGTTCGGGCTGCGCCATGCGGTCGACGCCGACCACATCGCGGCCATCGACAACGTCACGCGCAAGCTGATGCAGGAGGGCCGCAGCCCGCTCGGCGCGGGCCTGTTCTTCTCGCTCGGCCACTCGACGGTCGTGATCGTGATGTCGGTCGTGGTCGCGCTCACGGCCGCGTCGCTCGCGCGCTTCGAGAGCATGAAGGCGTGGGGCGGCGTGATCAGCACGAGCGTGTCGGCGTTCTTCCTGCTGGTGCTCGCGATCGCGAACCTGCTGATCCTGATTTCCGTCTACCGGACGTTTCGCGCCGCACGGCGCGGCGAGCCGATCGTCGACGCCGATCTCGACCTGCTGCTGAACCAGCGCGGCGTGCTCGCGCGTCTGTTCCGTCCGCTGTTCCGGCTCGTGTCGCGCAGCTGGCACCTGTATCCGGTCGGGTTCCTGTTCGGCTTCGGCTTCGATACGGCGACCGAGATCGCGCTGTTCGGCATCTCGGCGGCGCAGGTGCAGGGCGGTCTGTCGTTCTGGTCCGTGATGGCGCTGCCGATGCTGTTTACCGCCGGCATGACGCTGGTCGACACGACCGACGGCATCCTGATGATGGGCGCGTATCGCTGGGCGTACGTGCGGCCGATCCGCAAGATCTACTACAACATGACGATCACCTTCGTGTCGGTGCTGGTCGCCGCGCTGATCGGCGGCATCGAGGTGCTCGCGCTGCTCGCGGACAAGCTGTCGCTGCAGGGCCCCGTGTGGGACTTCGCGTCGATGGTGGCGTCGCACTTCGGCATGCTCGGCTACGTCGTGATCGGCCTGTTCCTCGCATGCTGGCTCGTGTCGGCCCTGATCTACCGGTTAAAGCGCTACGACGAGATCGACGTGACGATCTCGGCCTGACTCCCCTTACGACCCTGGATATTCCATGACCCTACGCAAGCTGCCCGTCACGATCGTCACGGGCTTTCTCGGCAGCGGCAAGACCACGCTGATGCGCCACATCCTGCAGCACGCCGAAGGCCGCCGCATCGCGGTGATCGTCAACGAATTTGGCGAGCTCGGCATCGACGGCGAAATCCTCAAGGGCTGCGGCATCGGCTGCGACGATGCGGAGGGCGCGCAGGACGAAGCGTCGGGCCAGCTTTACGAACTCGCGAACGGCTGCCTGTGCTGCACCGTGCAGGAAGAGTTCTATCCGGTGATGGAAGCGCTCGTCGAGCGCCGCGCGGACATCGACCACGTGCTGATCGAGACGTCGGGACTCGCGCTGCCGAAGCCGCTCGTGCAGGCGTTCAACTGGCCGACGATCCGCAACAGCTTCACAGTGGATGCAGTCGTGACCGTCGTCGACGGGCCGGCGGCCGCGAGCGGCCAGTTCGCGGAAAACCCGCAGGCCGTCGACGCGCAGCGCCGCGCCGACCCGAACCTCGACCACGAATCGCCGCTGCACGAGCTGTTCGCCGATCAACTATCGTCCGCCGATCTCGTGATCGTGAACAAGGCCGATCTCGTCGGCGACGCGCAGTTCGCGCAGATCGAAACCGCGATCCGCGACGAGATCCCGCCGCAGGTGAAGATCGTGCGCGCGACGCGCGGCGAGCTTGACCTCGCGATGCTGCTCGGGCTCGAATCGGCGTCGGAGGAAACGATCCACCTGCGCCACGACCATCACGGCTCGGCCGACGACGGCGATCACGATCACCATCACGACGACTTCGACTCGGTGGTCGTATCGGGCGACGCAGGCACGCGCGAAGCGACGATCGCGGCGCTGCAGCGTGTCGTCGAAGCGCACACGATCTATCGCGCGAAAGGCTTCGCCGCGCTGCCCGGCGCGCCGATGCGGCTCGTGATCCAGGGCGTCGGCCGCCGCTTCGACAGCTATTTCGACCGTCGCTGGCAGGACGGCGAAACGCGCGCGAGCCGTTTCGTGCTGATCGGCGAGGATCTCGACGCGGCCGCGCTGCAACGCGCGTTCGACGCCGCGTGCGCGGCCGAGCCGCAACAGGCGTAACGCACGATGCATCTGCTGCGCACCACGCCGGGCGGCTTCGTCGACGATACGCAGGGCGTCGTCCGGATCGACCAGCAGCCGGCCGACATCGTGATCCTGAGCTCGGCCGACACGACGCTGTCGCTACTCGCGAGCGTCGTACCGCAACTGCCGGCCGGCTTCCCGAGCGTGCGGCTCGCGAACGTCACGTTCCTGCGGCAGCCGGCGTCCGTCGACTTCTATGTCGACGACGTGCTGCGCCACGCGAAGACGGTCGTGATCGATCATCTCGGCGGCGAAGCGTACTGGCCGTACGGGATCGAACAGGCCGTGTCGCTCGCGTCGAAGCGTGGGCAGCAGCTCGCGATGTTCTCGGGCGACCTGCAGGAAGACCCGAACCTCGTCGCGAAGAGCACGGTCGCGCCCGACCTGTGCCGGCTGTGGTGGCGCTACCTGCGCGAAGGCGGCGTGCACAACGCCGAAGCGCTGTTGCGCAGCATCGCCTTCCATACGCTGGGCTTCGGCGACGAACCCGAGCTGCCGCGCCCGCTGCCGGCCGCCGCGCTGTATCACCCGGCGCGCGACCGCGCGAGCGTCGACGACTGGCGGCCGCGCTGGACGCCCGGCGCGCCGGTCGTCGCGATCCTGTTCTATCGCGCGCATTGGCAGGCCGCGAACACGGCCGTGTTCGATGCGCTGGCCGACGCGCTCGTTCGGGAAGGGCTGAATCCGCTGCCGATCGCGGTGACTTCGCTGAAGGACGCGGTTAGCCGCGAGGTCATCACGCAGCTCTGCGACACGCACGGCGTCGCGCTCGTGCTGAACACGACCGCGTTCGCGGCCGGTGCGATCGATGCCGCCGAGCCGGAGGTGCTCGCCGGCGACGCGCCGGTGCTGCAGGTGATCCTGTCCGGCGGCAATCGCGACGCGTGGGTGGCCGACAACCAGGGCCTGCATGCGCGCGATATCGCGATGCATATCGCGCTGCCCGAGGTCGACGGGCGCATCGTCACGCGCGCGGTGAGCTTCAAGGGGCTCGCGTATCGCTGCCCGCACACCGAGGTCGACGTCGTGCGCTACCAGCCGGATGCGGAGCGGATCGCGTTCGTCGCGGCGCTCGCGCGCGGCTGGTGCCGGCTGCGCACGCTCGACAACGCGAGCAAGCGCATCGCGCTGATCCTCGCGAACTATCCGCAAAGCGAAGGGCGGATCGGCAACGGCGTCGGGCTCGACACGCCGGCGTCCGCGCTGCGCGTGCTCGCGGCGCTGCGCGACGCGGGCTACGCGCTGGCCGACCTGCCGCCCGACGGCGACGCGCTGATCGCACGGCTCACCGAAGGCGTGACCAACGACGCGGCCGTGCATGCGCTGCGCCCGGCGTTCCAGAGTTTCGCGCTGGCCGACTACGTCGCGCATTTCGCGCGGCTGCCGGCGGCCGTGCGCGATGCGCTGAATGAGCGCTGGGGCCCGCCCGAAGCCGACCCGACGCTGCGCCACGGGCGTTTCACGATCGCGGGCTGGCGCGCGGGCAACGTGTTCGTCGGCATCCAGCCGTCGCGCTCGCGCGGCGAGAACGACTACGCGAGCTACCACGACGCGGATCTCGTGCCGCCGCATGCGTATCTCGCGTTCTATTTCTGGCTGCGCGATGCGTATCGCATCGACGCGGTCATCCATCTCGGCAAGCACGGCAATCTCGAATGGCTGCCGGGAAAGAGCGTCGCGCTGTCCGACGCATGCTGGCCCGACCTGACGCTCGGGCCGCTGCCGCACCTGTATCCGTTCATCGTCAACGATCCGGGCGAGGGCAGCCAGGCGAAGCGGCGCGCGCAGGCCGTGATCGTCGATCACCTGATGCCGCCGCTCACGCGCGCGGAAAATTACGGCCCGCTGCAGGATCTCGAGCGGCAGGTCGACGAATACTACGAAGCGCTGATGGTCGATGCGCGGCGCGCGAAGCTGCTGAGGAAGACGATTCTCGCGACGATCGCCGAACACCGGCTGCACGACGAACTGAGCGTATCGCCGCCGCGCGATGCGGGCGACGAGGATGCGCTGCTGACGCGCGTCGACGCGTGGCTGTGCGAATTGAAGGAAGCGCAGATTCGCGACGGGCTGCACGTGTTCGGCGTGTCGCCGGCCGATCGCCAGCGACGCGACACGCTGCTCGCGCTTGCGCGTTTTCCAGTTGGCGACGGCAAGGGCGAGCGCGCCGGGCTGATCGGTGCGCTCGCACGCGACCTGATGCTCGGCGACGATTTCGATCCGCTGTCGGCCGACTGGGCCGCGCCATGGGCCGGCCCGCGGCCGGCGATCCTGCAGGCGCTCGATGCGTCGCCGTGGCGTCATGCGGGCGATACGCGCGAGCGGCTCGAACGGCTCGCGCAGCAATGGCTGGACGGGCTGTGCGCGGCCACCGGGGGCAACCCCGGCACCGACGCGACGCCGCCCGGCGAATGGCCACATACGCTCGCGGTGATCGATCGCGTTCGCGCGACGCTGATGCCTGCGCTCGACGCATGCGGCGGCGAGGAAATGCGCCAGCTGCTGCGCGGGCTCGACGGCCGCTTCGTGCCGCCGGGGCCGAGCGGCTCGCCGTCGCGCGGCCGCCCCGACGTGCTGCCGACCGGGCGCAACTTCTACTCGGTCGACACACGCGCGGTGCCGACGCAGGCCGCGTGGTCGCTCGGCCTGAAATCCGCGCAGCAACTGATCGAGCGCCATCTGCAGGATCACGGCGATTATCCGCGCGCGATCGGCCTGTCCGTGTGGGGCACGGCGACGATGCGCACGGGCGGCGACGACATCGCGCAGGCGTTTGCGCTGCTCGGCGTGCGGCCGAAATGGGCGCACGGCAGCCATCGCGTGACCGATTTCGAGATCCTGCCGATCGAGATCTTCGACCGGCCGCGCATCGACGTGACGCTGCGCGTGTCGGGCTTCTTCCGCGACGCATTCCCGAACCTGATGCACCTGTTCGACGCGGCCGTGCAGGCCGTCGCCGCGCTCGACGAGCCCGAGGAACTCAACCCGATCCGCGCGCGCATCGAGCGCGAACGCGCGAAATGGATAGCGCAGGGCGTGCCGCCCGACGAAGCGCGGCGCCGCGCCGGCTGGCGCGTGTTCGGCGCGCGGCCGGGCAGCTACGGCGCGGGCCTGCAGGACCTGATCGACCAGCGCCGCTGGCAGACCGACGCCGATCTCGCCGATGCGTACCGCCAATGGGGCGGCCATGCGTACGCGCAGAACAGCGCGGGCGACGCTGCGCCCGACGTGTTCGGCGAGCGGCTGGCGACGATCGACGTCGTCGTGCAGAACCAGGACAGCCGCGAGCACGACATCCTCGATTCGAACGACTACTACCAGTTCCAGGGCGGGATGACGGCGGCCGTGCGGCACTTGTCCGGGCAGCAGCCGAGCATCTATCACGGCGACCATGCGAACCCGGTCGCGCCGAAGATGCGCACGCTGCGCGAGGAGATCGCGCGCGTGATCCGCTCGCGCGTCGTCAACCCGAAATGGCTCGACGGCGTGAAGCGCCACGGCTACAAGGGCGCGGCCGAGCTGGCCGCGACCGTCGACTACCTGTACGGCTATGATGCGACCGCGCGCGTGCTGTCCGACCACCAGTACGCACTCGTCGCCGACGCGTACCTGTTCGACGACGACACGCGCGCGTTCCTCGAACGGCACAACCCGAAGGCGCTGCACGGCATCTGCGAACGCTTCGTCGAGGCGATGCAGCGTGGCCTGTGGCAGCAGCCGGGCGACTATCGCGAGCGGATCGAAGCGGTCTGGCTCGAAAGCGAACAACTCCAGGAAGGAGGACGGCGATGACCGATCCGACGCTGCACCGCGCGCGCGCGGTCTTTCCGTTTGCGGCGCTCGTCGCGCAGGACGCGTTGCAGCAGGCGCTGCTGCTCGCCGCGATCGACCCGTCGCTCGGCGGCGTGCTGGTGAGCGGGCCGCGCGGCACCGCGAAATCGACCGCCGCGCGCGGCCTCGCGGAGCTGCTGCCCGAAGGGCAGTTCGTCACGCTGCCGCTGTCGGCGAGCGACGAACAGGTGACGGGCACGCTCGATCTCGCGCATGCGCTGGCTGAAAACGGCGTGCGCTTCCGGCCTGGCCTGCTGGCGCGCGCGCATCTCGGCGTGCTGTATGTCGACGAAGTGAACCTGCTCGCCGACGGGCTCGTCGATACGCTGCTCGACGTCGCCGCGAGCGGCGTGAACATCGTCGAGCGCGATGGCGTATCGCATGCGCACGACGCGCGCTTCGTGCTGGTCGGCACGATGAATCCCGAGGAAGGCGAACTGCGTCCGCAGTTGCTCGACCGCTTCGGGCTGATGGTCGAACTGGAAAATTGCTTCGATGCCGCGCAGCGCGAGCGGATCGTGAAGGCGCGGCTTGCATTCGATCTCGATCCGGATGCGTTCCGCGCCCGTCATGCAACCGCGCAGCGCGAACTCGGCGACCGGATTCATGCGGCGCGAGCGCGGCTGGCGATGCTCGATTTCGACGACGCGGTGCATGCGCGCGTCAGCGCGCTGTGCATCGACGCGGCCGTCGACGGGCTGCGCGCCGATCTCGTGATGCTGCGCGCCGCGCGCGCACTCGCCGCGCTGGAACGGGCCGATGCGGTGACGGTGTCGCATGTGGAGCGTGTGGCCGAAGCGGTGCTGCGGCACCGGCGCCATGCGGGTGCGCCGCCATCTTCCGGCGCGTCGCAGCCGGACCGCGAACGTGATGAACGTGACGATCGCTCGCCGCCGGATGCGCGCCAGCAGCCGGAGAACCAACCGGGAGCGACGAAGAACGACACCGCCGCAACGCAGGGCGACTGGGGCTACCTGCCGCCCGAACCCGCCGGGCTGCGCGACGTGAAAAGCGTCGTGCCGCTGCCGCTAAAAAAACGCTGAGCCATCGAGCAGGCGCCGCCGCGAATGCCGTTCGCGGTCCTCGATGGCAATCAGGCGCAGCCGCGCGCGTGCCGGGCACCGCGCGCGCCGGTACGGCCGTTGCGTGGCCGGCGACGCTCGCCGCGAAACGCGGCGATTCGCTCCACCTCGGCCATCTGCGCTTCCGGAAACGGGCCGGCACGCCGCACGCGCTGCATTGCTTCGTGCTCGACTGTTCGGCGTCGATGCTGTCGCACGACCGGCTCGCGCTGGCGAAGGGGCTGATCGTCGCGTATTTCGATCGCGCCGCGCGCGAGCGCGTCGAAACCGCGCTGATCTGCTTCGGCGGCAACGGCGCCGCGCGGCGCTTCGGCCCGGCCGTGCCGCGCTGGTGGAACGCGCGCTGGCTCGAACCGGTCGACGGCGGCGGCGGCACGCCGCTCGCGGACGGCATCGCGGCCGCCGCGCAGTTGCTCGCGCGCGAAGCGCGGCGCGAGCCCGGCAAGCAGCGCTGGCTGTGGGTGCTGTCCGACGGCCGCACGCGCGAAGCGCCGGCGAAACCCGAGGCGGCCGATCACGTCGTGTTCGTCGACTTCGACGACGCGGCCGTGCGGGTCGGGCAGGGTGCACGGCTGGCCGATGCGTGGGGCGCGCAGTGGGTGATGGCCGATGCGCTTTGCATGGGCCTCGCGGGCTGATCGGGCTGAGTGGGCTGATCGGGCGGCGTGTCGGCCCAGGGCCGCGGCCGGTGGTGCGCTATCATCGCCGCTTCTGCTTCAGCCCATTGGAAAACCCGCCATGCAAGTACTGGTCGATGCCGACGCGTGTCCCGCCGTCATCAAGGACATGCTGTTTCGCGCCGCGCGTCGTGCCGAAATCCGCGTGACGCTGGTCGCGAACCAGTTTCTGCGTACGCCGCCGTCGCCGTTCATCAAGGCGGTGCAGGTGCCGGCCGGCTTCGACGTGGCTGACGCGCGTATCGTCGAGCTGGCCGAGGCCGGCGACCTCGTGATCACCGCCGACATCCCGCTGGCCGCCGCCGTGCTCGACAAGGGCGCGCATGCGCTCGACCCGCGCGGCAACTGGTTCAGCCGCGAGAACATCGAGGAACGCCTGTCGACGCGCGCGATGATGGATCAGTTGCGCAGCACGGGCATCGACACGGGCGGGCCGGCGCCGTTCAGCGCGCGCGACGGCAAGACGTTTGCATCGCAGCTCGACCGGTTCCTGGCGCGATACGGCAAGCCGTGACGCCGCGTTTCGGCGTGCTCCACCATTGATCATCCCGCGTACGGAAACGCTCGCACGCGCCATGCGGCAATGCGTCGAATTCGCATCGGATCGTGTGCGCAGCTCGGGTCGGAATGCAGGTTTGCGCCGACGCTGATATCGTGGCGCAAACCACTACACAGGAGCTCGCACGTGTCGCCGACCCAACTTCTCGTTCCGACGTTTACCCAGATGCTGCGTGCGCAGTCCGCGTGGCTCGACAAGGCTGCCGCACACCGGCAGGCCGCGGGCGACGAGCCCGATGCGGCGATGACGCTGAAGCTGGCGGCCGACATGTATCCGCTCGCCGCACAGGTGCGCTTCTCATGCTTCCAGGCGATGGAGCCGGTCTACCGGCTGCGCGGCGAGCCGCTGCCGGCCGCGCTGCTGGCATTGCGCGAAGCCGGATGGAATGCGGATGCGCAGCCCGGCTCGTTGAGCGACGCGCAGGCGATCATCGCGGGCACGCTCGCGTTTCTCGGCGAACTCGCGCCGGATGCGCTCGATGGCGGCGCCGCGCTCCCGATCGCGCTCGAAATGCCGAACGGCGTCGCATTCGACATGACGGGCGAACAGTACGCGCGCGACTGGGCGCTGCCGCAGTTCTACTTCCACGCGATTGCCGCGTACGCGATCCTGCGCCATCACGGCGTCGAACTCGGCAAGGCCGACTACGTGCCGCACATGCTCGCGTACGTGCGGCCCGGCACGATTCCGCAAGGGTGATGGGTGAGCGGGCCAGCAGGCCGCGAAGCGGCATGACACGGGCACTGTTCATCTGCAGCCGCAACCGGCTGCGCAGCCCGACGGCCGAAGCGGTATTCGCCGCGTGGCCGGATGTCGAGACCGACTCCGCGGGCCTCGCGCCCGATGCGGATACGCGCCTGTCCGCCGAGCAGCTCGATTGGGCCGACATCGTCTTCGTGATGGAGCGCGCGCACAAGGCGAGGCTGTCGGCGCAATTCGGCGCCCGGCTAAAGCGCAAGAAAGTCGTCTGCCTCGATATCCCCGACCGTTACGCGTTCATGCAGCCCGAACTCGTCGCGCTGCTCGAACGCAAGGCCGGCCCGTTCCTGCGCGCGTGACCGGCGCAGGCGACATCGAGGTCAGCGCAGCGGGCCGTTCGCGATCGCCGAAAAGCAGTCGAGGCGCAGCAGCTCGATGATCTTGCGCGTCGGCACGCTCGCCCGGAGCGTGTCGAGCCGGTCGACGGTGAACCACTTGCAGCGGGCGATCTCGTTGCTCGCGCGCGGCGTCAGGTGCGCCGGCACGTCGGCCACGAACACGTGATGCAGCTTCGTCAGCCCGCCGAATTGCACCGCGTAGTCGAGCGCAAGCCCCTCCAGCCGCGTTTCCTCGGCGAGCTCCCGCTGCGCGGCCTCGAGCGGCGTCTCGCCGCGCCGGATCGTGCCGCCCGGCAGCGACCAGCGCGACGCGGTGCGGGCGACCAGCAGCACGCTGCTGCGCTGGCGGCACACGATCGTGGCTCTTTCCTTGATGACGGCGAGAATGTCCGGCCCGGTACTCATGTTCGGCAAAACAGGTGCTGAATCGTGGAGAAAATGCGCGTCGGCGGTTCGTTGTCCGGCAGCGGGCCGCGACGGCATGCAGGCAGCCGCAGCGATCTTACCGGCCGTTCGTGACAGTTCCGTGCATGGCATCGCGCCGCCTGCGCCAGGTTACGCGTGCGTGTAGATCCCGCTGCGCGTCGGCTTCGCGTGGCGCGAATGGCGGCGCGTGTGAACGGCGCGCCGGTGATGGGGCGGCGCCGTCACGTGCCGGCGCGTGGGCGCGGGCCGTGCGGTCGGCGCAGCGGCCTGCGGTGCCGCGGCCGGCATCTGCGTCTGTCCTTCGCCGAAATGGAATGTCCGGGTTTGCGCGTGTCCGACGCCGAGCGTCGACGCCAGCATGAAGGCCGCCAGCAGGATTCGTTTCATGAATATTTCGCCTTGCTTTTCGAGATGAGCGTTGCCCGCCAGCTTAACGAAGGGCGGGGTGGTGCCGCAACCGGCCCGGGTTCGGTGTCGTCTCCAGTTGCGTCCGGCGGCGTTATCCGCGCTTCGCGCCGGATGCATCCGGGCTTGACAACATAATTCCTGGGTGTGAATATAAATTCACTTACAAGAATTATTCGCCGAATCCGGAAAGTCGCGCCGCAGGCGCCGGCCGCCGGAACCGGCAGTCCGATCGACCGGAACCAGGAGCGGGACACATGGCGGAACGGGAGCAGCAGGGCGCGCTGGCGGGATTGCGCATCGTCGATCTGTCGCGGGTGCTGGGCGGCCCGTACGCGACGCAGATCCTCGCCGACCACGGCGCGGAGGTGATCAAGGTCGAACCGCCGTCCGGAGACGAGACGCGCACGTGGGGCCCGCCGTTCGACGGCGACACCGCGTCGTACTTCCTCGGCGTGAACCGCAACAAGCTCGGCGTCGCGCTCGACCTGGCACAACCGGGCGACCGCGAGCGGCTGCTCGGCCTGCTCGAACACGCGGACGCCATCGTCGAGAACTTCAAGATCGGCACGATGGAGCGCTGGGGGCTCGGTTTCGACGCGCTGCATGCGCGGTTTCCGCGGCTCGTTTATTGCCGCGTATCGGGCTTCGGCGCGGACGGCCCGCTCGGCGGGCTACCCGGCTACGATGCGGCCGTGCAGGCGCTTGCGGGGCTGATGAGCGTGAACGGAGAAGCAGGCGGCGCGCCGTTGCGCGTCGGCGTGCCGATCGTCGATCTCGTGACCGGACTGAACGCGGCGCTCGGCGTGCTGATGGCGCTGCGCGAGCGCGACGCGAGCGGCCGCGGCCAGTTCGTCGAATCGACGCTGTTCGACTGCGCGCTGTCGATCCTGCATCCGCATACGCCGAACTTCTTCCATTCGGGCAACGCGCCCGTGCGCACCGGCAACGCGCATCCGAACATCACGCCGTACGACAGCTTTCCGACGGCCACCGTCGACATCTTTCTCGCGGTCGGCAACAACGGGCAGTTCGCGGCGCTGTGCGACGTGCTCGGCACGCGCGACTGGCCCGACGATCCGCGTTTCGCGGACAACCGTGCGCGCAGCGCGAACCGCGCCGCGCTGCGCGCGCTCGTCGAAACGGCGCTGGCCGGACACGACGGCGCGGTGCTCGCCGAACAGTTGATGCGCCGCGGCGTGCCGTGCGCGCCAGTGCTCGGGCTCGACGCGGCGCTCGACCATCCGCACGTCGCGCATCGGCAGATGAAGGTCGAGCTGGGCCGCCATCGCGGCATCGCGTCGCCGATCAAGCTCGGCCGCACGCCGGCCACGTACCGACGGCCGCCGCCCGCGCTGAACGAACACGCGGCGCAGGTTTTCGCCGGCGCCGATAACGATCGCGCCAACCGCCGGGACTGACCGGCAGCGCGGCCGCCGGCCGTGCCGCGCGCCCGACGGCGGCGCACGGCCGCGCGGGCCGTACGCCCCCAATTCGGACAGCACGCCGGCCCGCGCACGGACGCACCGGCTGAAGAGGAGACGCATCATGCTCGCATGGATCGGCGCGATCGCCATCGTCGCGCTGTTCGGCCTGATCATCACGAAGCGGCTGTCGCCGCTCGTCGCGCTGATCGTCGTGCCGGTGGCCGCATCGCTCGCGGCCGGTTTCGGGCTGACCACCGGCAAGTTCATCGTGCACGGCGTACAGAACATCGGCCCGATCGCCGGGATGTTCGTTTTTGCGATTCTATTTTTCGGTATCCTCACCGATGCGGGGATGCTCGACCCGATCATCGCGGGCGTGCTGCGCGTGATCGGCTGCCACCCGCCGCGCATCGTGATGGGCTCGGCGCTGCTCGCGCTGCTGATCCATCTCGACGGTTCGGGCGCCGTCACGTTTCTCGTCACGCTGCCCGCGATGATGCCGCTCTATACGCGGCTCGGGATGGATCGCCGCATCCTCGCGTGCGTCACGTCGATGGCGGCCGGCGTCAACTTCCTGCCGTGGGTCGGGCCGATGCTGCGCGCGTCGGCGGCATTGCACATTCCCGGCTCGGCGATCTTCATGCCGATGATTCCGGTGCAGATCGTCGGGCTCGCGTTCGTGTTCGGCACCGCGTACGTGTTCGGCGTGCGCGAGGCGAAACGGCTCGGGCTCGATCGCGCCGGCGCGGCGTCGCTCGCGGTCGCGCCGCGCGAGCTGACCGACGCCGAACGCGCGCTGCGCCGGCCCGGGCGCTTTCGCATCAACCTCGCGCTGACGCTCGTCGTGCTCGTCACGCTGGTGTCGGGCATCGTCGACCCGATGGTGATGTTCATGCTCGGCACGGTCGCCGCGCTCGTGATCAACTACCCGGACGTGCAGGTCCAGCGCGAGCGGATCGACGCGCATGCGAAGGCCGCGCTGATGATGGCGAGCGTGCTGCTCGCGGCCGGCGCGTTCACCGGCATCATGTCCGGCACCGGGATGCTGAAGGCGATGGCGGAAGTCGTCGTCGCGCACGTGCCGGTCGAGCATGCGCGCCACATGCCGTTCGTGCTCGGGCTGCTGTCGATGCCGCTCAGCCTGCTGTTCGACCCCGATTCGTTTTATTTCGGCGTGCTGCCGGTGCTCGCGGAAAGCGGCAAGCTGCTCGGCGTGCCGCCGATCCAGATGGCGCAGGCCGCGCTGCTCGGCCAGATGACGACGGGCTTTCCGGTGAGCCCGCTCACGCCCGCGACGTTCCTGATCGTCGGACTGACCGGCGTCGAGCTCGCCGAACACCAGAAATTCACGATTCCGTTCCTGTTCGCCGCCACCGTGCTGATGGTCTTCGCCGCGGTCGCGGCGGGCGTGTTTCCGTTATGAGCGCCCCCAGACCTGTCGCTTCGCGCCAGGTCCCCCGACGGGACTTCCTTCGGGCGGCCCGGCGTTTTCTTGAGAACGGCGCGGCCGTTCACGTTTTCCGGGAGAGCAGTCCATGCAATTCGACCTGACCGAGGACCAGCGCGCGATCGAAAGCGCGATCGAGAAAATCTGCGCGCGCTTCGGCGACGACTACTGGCTCGAACGCGACCGCGCGGGCGGGTTTCCGGCCGATTTCCACGCGGCGCTCGCCGAGGCCGGCTGGCTCGGCATCGCGATGGACCCGGCCCACGGCGGCGCCGGGCTCGGGATGACCGAGGCCGGGCTGATGATGCGCACGATCAGCGCATCGGGTGCCGGCCTGTCCGGCGCGTCGGCCGTCCACATGAATATCTTCGGGCTGAACCCGGTGCAGGTGTTCGGCAACGACGTGCAGAAGGCGCGCTTCCTGCCGCCGCTGATCGCCGGGCGCGACAAGGCGTGCTTCGCGGTGACGGAGCCCGACGCGGGCCTCGACACCACGCACCTGACCACGCAGGCGCGCCGCGACGGCGATCATTACGTGCTGAGCGGGCGCAAGATCTGGATCTCGACCGCACAGGTCGCGAACAAGATGCTGATCATCGCGCGTACGACGCCGCTCGACCAGGTCGCGAAGCCGACCGACGGGCTGAGCCTGTTCTATACCGACCTCGACCGTTCGCGCGTCGAGGTGCGCGAGATCGAGAAGATGGGCCGCAAGGCCGTCGATTCGAACATGCTGTTCATCGACAACCTGCGCGTGTCACGCGACGACCTGATCGGCAGCGAAGGCGACGGCTTCCGCTATCTGCTGCACGGGCTGAATCCCGAACGGATCCTGATCGCCGCGGAGGCGATAGGGCTCGGGCAGGCCGCGCTGCGCCGCGCGACGCAGTATGCATGCGAGCGCGTCGTATTCGGCCGGCCGATCGGGCAGAACCAGTCGATCCAGCATCCGCTCGCGCTGGCGTGGATGCAGCTCGAGGCCGCGTGGCTGATGGTGATGAAGGCCGCGACGCGCTACGACGCGGGGCAGTCGTGCGGCGCGGAGGCGAACGCGGCGAAATACCTCGGCGCGGAAGCCGCGTTCCACGCGTGCCAGACGGCGATCGCGACGCACGGCGGAATGGGCTACGCGAAGGAATACCATGTCGAGCGCTACCTGCGCGAGTGTATGATTCCGAGGCTCGCGCCCGTGAGTCCGCAACTGATCCTGTGCTATATCGCGGAGAAGGTGCTCGGGCTGCCGAAGTCGTACTGACGCGCGGCGGCCCGCCCGGCGCGCGGTTTCCCGTTCCGAATCAAGCGCTCGTCATGGACGTCAAACTCGTTGCCCGCACGCTCGACCTGTTCGAGCTGTTCGCCGCCGAACGGCGGCCGCTGCCGCTGACCGAACTCGCGCGCCTGCTCAACGTGCCGGCGTCGAGCTGCCTCGCGATGGCGCGCACGCTCGTGAGCCGCGGCTACCTGTACGAAGTGCGCAAGCGCGGCGGCTACTACCCGACGCGGCGCCTGCAGACGATCGCCGCCGCGATCGATGCGACCGATCCCGTCGTCGACATCGTGCATCCGCATCTCGTCGCGCTGCGCGACGCGAGCCGCGAGACAGCCGTGCTCGGCAAGATCCAGGGTTCGTCGGTCACGTACCTCGACGTCGTCGAATCGGAGCAGGCGATCCGCTATACGCGCCAGCCGGGCGAACTGCGCCCGCTGCACGCGAACTCGATCGGCAAGGCGATCTTCGCGGAACTCGCCGGCGATGCGCAGCAGGCGCTCGGCGCGCAGTTGCCGTTCGAGCGCTTCACCGACGCGACGGTCGCGGACCTGCCGGCGCTCGTCGCGCAAACCGCACGGTTTCGCGAACTCGGCTGGGCCGAGAACTTCGGCGAAAGCGCGCCCGAGCTGTCGGCGATCGCGGTCGCGCTGACGCTCGACGGCGACTGGTACGGGCTGTCGGTCGTCGGGCCGACCGAGCGGATTCGTCAGCATCGCGACGCGCATGCGGCGCTGCTCGTCGACGCGAAGGCGCGACTGCTGGCCGAAAACGCGCGCGGGTAGGGTAGCGGCACGCGAGGGCCAGTAGCGGGCCAGCGTCTGAACTGCACCGCAAAAGTCGGGCACCGATCCAAGCTTTGGGGTGCTTTTCATGGCGAAGCATGACGAGCCGTTCCGGCATTCGCTCCTGCCGCGCCGGAAACGGCTCGCCGCGCATCATGCGCCGGCGCGTTGCGCCATCACGACTTCACCCACACGCCGCCGGCACTCGGGTTGTCGCCCTGGGTCCACCATTTCGCGCAGTATTTCGCGCCCTGGTACATCACGCACGTGCCGCCCTGGTAGGCGGTCGTGGCCGACCATACGGGCGAGCCGCCGCCGACCGGCTTCCACACGGCCGCCTGGCCGGGCACGTCGCCCTGCGTCCACCATTGCGCCTGATAGGTCGTGCCCTGGTAGGTGACCGTCGCGCCGGCCGTATAGACCTGGCCGGCCGCCCAGGGCGCGCCCGGCTGCGGCGTGCCGCCGTCCGAGCCGCCGCCGTAGTTCGGGTCCTGCGTGACGCCCGCGCCCCACTTGCCGTCGAGCTTGCGGAAAATCGCCGCGAACGCATACGGCTGCTGCGCGACGCCCGAGCAGGTCGGCGACGCATACGCGCCGTTGTTCGGGCACGGCTGGTCGCTGCCGACCGACCAGTTGCCGAAGAACCCGTAGCCGTTATTGACCGCCGCGTTCAGCACGCTTTGCGCGTTCGCGAGCGTGAAGGTCTCGCCCTGCACGTCGTTCACGCCGATCATCGGCGTCACCCCCACCATCTGCCACAGTTGCGCGCCGGTCTTCGGCTGGCCGGCCGACTTGAACGCGGTGTCGAGCTGCGAATACAGCGCCTGCGCGGCGCCGATCGCGGCCGCGCCCATGTCGATGTTCGCGGGGCCGTAGTCCATCGTCATCAGGTTCACGGCATCGAACGTTGTCTTGTTCGCGATCGCCGCGTCGACGACGTTCACGCCGTCCTGCGTGAGCCCGGTCGGCATCGTCGGCAGCGTCAGCGTGACGTGCAGCGGCTTGCCCTTCGCCGCATAGTCGGACTGCAGTTGCGCGACGGCCTGGAAGTTGCGCGCGACCGCGGCGGTGTCCTGCTGCGACGCACCTTCGATGTCGAAGTCGATATGCGTGAGGCCGTATGTGTCGATCACCGTCTGGTAGGCGGTCTTCAGCGCGGGAACCGTCGAGCAGGCCTGCATCAGCGGCGTGCCGTTCGCACCGCCGAACGACACGGCGACTTCGCCGCCTTTCGCGCGGTAGCTCGCGATCGACGTCGACAGCGCGGTGAGCAGGCCGCCGCTCGCGCCGTTGCCGATCGGCTGCACGCCGCCCCACGACGGCGCGCAGCCGCTGCCCGCGACCACGAACGCGAGCGTGAACTGCTGGATGCCTTGCCGGACGCCGATCTGGTCGACGAGCGGCGTCGGATAGAGCGTCACGTCGACGAAAGGCGCATAGACGCCGGCGCCGTGGGACGCGCTCGCGGCGGCGAGCAGACAGCCCGCGGCAAGCGCGCGCGGGATGAAACGCTGCAACACGTTGTTGTTCATTCTGTTCTCCAAGTGGAAGAGGGATACGCTGGCCCGCGTATCGCCGCCGGGCGGACGACCGGACATGCCGGCCGGCGGCGTGCCCATCTTGGAGGATTCGTGCCGAATAGTGAATGGTCAGGAGTTCTTTTTGTTATTTGATTTCCGATACGTAACGATCTTGCCGATTCGACACCGTTCCGTAATGCATCGGCGGACGATTTTCCCGATCGATCGTGCTGATTGCACGAAGCCCGATGCGCGTCGCTAACGTCGCTAACGTTGCGTTAGCCGATACAGGCTGCACCAGCGAGCGGGCCAGCGCGACGAAGCGTTCGACGCACACCGACGCAAACGGCTCGCTCCACGACACGATCTGCTCGACCGAATGCGCACCGGCGATCGGTACATGGATGACGCCCGGGCATGCCGACGTGCGCTGCCCCGGTTCACGCGCCGACCGCGCTCAGCGATACCAGCGCGGCGTATAGACCCACTCGCGTCCGCCGTCGATCGCGAAACGCCGTGTGGTCGACGAGCCGACGATCACCATCGTGCGCATGTCGACCTGGTCGCTGCGCAGCGCGCCGAGCGTCGTCGTCGCGAGCGTCGCGCCCGGCCGGCCGATGTCGCGCCCGAGCACGACCACCGTATCGGCCGCACGATGCGCGCGCACGACATCGAGCGCGCGGTCGAGCTGCCACGGCCGCGCACGCGAAATCGGGTTGTAGAACGCCATCACGAGATCGGCTTGCGCCGCATGCCGCAGGCGCATCTCGATCACGTCCCACGGCTTCAGGTTGTCCGACAGCGAGATCGCGCAGAAGTCGTGGCCGAGCGGCGCGCCGGCCTGTGCGGCGGTCGCGAGCGACGCCGATACGCCGGGTTCCACGCGCAGGTCGACCGCGGCCCATTGCGGATCGCGAGATTCGTCGAGCGCTTCGAGCACGGCCGCGGCCATCGCGAACACGCCGGGGTCGCCCGACGACACGACCGCGACGCGCCGGCCTTCGGCCGCGAGCTCGAACGCATGGCGCGCGCGCTGCATCTCCTCGCGATTGTCGGTGCCGTGCACGCGCTGGTCCGCCCGGAACGGGCCGGCCATGTTCACGTAGGTCGTGTAGCCGAGGATGTCGGTCGCCTCCGCGAGCGCGGCGCGCGCGGCCGGCGTGAGCCACGCGGCGGCGCCCGGGCCGAGGCCGAGCACCGTCAGGCGGCCGCGTGCACGGCCCAGCGTGGCGGGATCGACCGGACGCGATGCGACCGCGCACGCGAGCCCGTTCGACGCTGCGTGCAGCGTGTGCGCGACGCGCAATGCGCGGCCGAGCAGCGTGGCCGCATCGGCTTGCGCGTCACCGTCGACATCGACGAAGCGCAGCGGCACGCCGAGCGTTTGCGCCGCTTCCTCCAGCATGGTTTCGCCGATTGCCGACGCCGGCGCGACGATGGCCGCGAGCGCCAGCCGCGCGAAGCCTTGTGCGTCGAGCGCGGCTTCGATGCGCGCGGCGAGCGCTTCGTCCGCGTGCACGGTTTGCGCATCGACGCCGACCACCACGCTGCGCGGATGGATCACGAGTTCGTCTTGCGTGCCGCGCCACGCTTCGGGCGTCACGCGGATCGCATGCGCGGCTGCGTCGTCGCGCGGCAGCGCGACGTCGTCGAGCCACGGCGCCGCGCCGTCGATGCGCGTCGACGCGCCCGCGAGCAGGTCGGACACGAAGCGCTTGCCCTGCGCGAGATCGGCGAGCGCATAGCCTTCGGGCGGATTGAGCACGCACGCGCCGAAGCGCAGTTCGCCGCTCGTCGTGATCGCCGGCGCGACGCCGAGCCAATCGGCGATTTCGCGCGCGATCGCGTTGACGCCCGTCAGCCCGCCGAGCAGCGGCACGACGGCCGAGCCGTCCTCCGCGACCGCGAGCACCGGCGGCTCGACGCCCTTGTCGGCCAGCGCGGGCGCGACGCAGCGAATCACGATGCCGGCGGCGCACAGCGCGACGATCGGCAAGCCTCGCGCATAGAGTTCGCGCAGGTGCGCGCCGAGTTCGTCGAACGGCTCGTCGGCATCGACGCGCGACGCGAGCCCGTGCACGCGGGCGCCCGGGTAGCGCGCCTGGATGCGCCGTGCGGTGTCGAGCGCACCCGCGCCGAGAATCACGATCGCGGGCGGAGTCGTCATCCTTGCCATTTTTCCCCCGGCACGACGAGCAGCGAGAAATACGGCGACGCCATCGGGTCGACTTCGTCGAGCGGCACGATGCGCTGGCTCGCCATCGTCGCGCGCTCGACATACAACGCGCGCTTCGCGAGCCCGAGTTCGTCGAGCACGCGCCGCACCTTGTCGAAATTGCGGCCGAGCTTCATCACGACGGCCGCGTCGGCCTGCGCGAGCCGCGCGCGCAGCTCGTGCTCGGGCAGCACGCCCGACAGCACCGACAGGCTCTGGTTGCGATAGACGAGCGGCTGGCCGAGCACGGCCGTGCCGCCGAGCATGGCGCACACGCCCGGGATGACCTCGGTGTCGTAGCGCGGTGCGAGGCGGTCGTGCAGGTACATGTACGAGCCGTAGAAGAACGGGTCGCCTTCGCAGATCACCGCGACGTCGCGGCCCGCGTCGAGGTGCGCCGCGACGATTTCCGCGGCCGTATCGTAGAAGTCGGCGATCACCGTCTCGTAGCAGAGCGGCGGCGGCAAGGCCTCGGTCGTCACCGGATAGACGAGCGGCAGCTGCGTCTGCGTGTCGAGCAGGTGCGCTTCGACGATGCCGTAAGCATTGCCTTTCTTGCCCTTCGCGACGAAATACGCGACCACGGGCGCGGCCTGCAGCACGCGCAGCGCCTTGATCGTCATCAGTTCGGGGTCGCCGGGGCCGACGCCGACCCCGAACAGGCGTCCGCGCGCGGTCGTCATTCGACCTCCGTCGCGAGCGCGTTGACCGCGGCGGCGGCCATCGCGCTGCCGCCGCGCCGGCCGAGCAGCGCGACGTACGGCACGCCGCGGCTGTCGGCGTCGAGCATCGCCTTCGATTCGGCCGCGCCGATGAAGCCGACCGGGAATCCGAGGATCAGCGCGGGGCGCGGCGCGCCGGCGTCGATCATGTCGAGCAGGTGGAACAGCGCGGTCGGCGCGTTACCGATCACGACGACGCTGCCGGCGAGATGCGGGCGCCACAGTTCGAGCGCGGCGGCCGAGCGCGTGTTGCCGAGATGGCGCGCGAGGTCGGGCACCTCCGGCTCGCCGAGCGTGCAGATCACGGGATTGCCGGCCGGCAGCCGCGCGCGCGTGATGCCTTCGGCAACCATCTTCGCATCGCACAGGATCGGCGCGCCGGCCGCGAGCGCCGTACGGCCCGCGGTGCCGGCGCCGGCCGAGAAGCGCAGGTCGTAGACGACGTCGACCATCCCGCACGCGTGAATCACGCGCACCGCGAGTTTCTCGAGATCGGGCGGAACCTGCGACAGGTCGGCCTCGGCGCGGATCGTCGCGAACGACTGGCGGTAGATTTCCTGTCCGTCGCGAATGTAGTCAAGCATCGGTGGTGGTGTCCTGGCTATGCCGTGCGCCCGTCAGTCGGGCCGCGGCCTGGTCAATCGTCAGATGGCGCGCGAGCGGGGCGCCGAGGCCCGCGGCGGCGTCGCGCCGGTAAAGGTCGTAGTGCGCGGGCGCCACCGCGACCAGCGTGTGCGCAGCGGGATGCGGCAGCGCGCAGTGGCGCTCGCAGCCGGTCAGGTGCACGTCGACCGGATGGCCGATGCGTGCGGCGAGCGCGAGCGCGTCGCGTTTCGTGTCGGCGTGCGCTTTCGCGCAGCCCGCGCTGCCGGTGCACGCGACGAGCGTCGCAAGCGGGTCGGACGATGCGCAGACGAGGCCGAGCGCCGCGAGCGCATCGAGCGTGGCCGGTGCGCGTGCGTGCGACACGCCGTGGATGAACACGCCTTGCCACGGCGTCATCGACAGCGTGCCGTCGCCGTCGGCTTCGGCCAGTGCGGCGAGCCGTTCCAGCTGCGTCGCATCAAGCCGCCCGAGCACGAATTGCGCGCCGACGCTGCAGCGCGCCGCGTCGAGCGACAAGCGCGCGCCGAAACGCAGTGCGGCGTCGGAACGCGTGCGTCGCCAGCCGGCGAGCGCGGGATCGGCCGCGAGCGGGAAGGGCAGGTAGTGCTGCGCGCGTTCGAGCAACGCCCGTTCGCCGCACGTCGCGAGCAGCGCACGCATCCGCGTGACGTCGGCCGGCGCGAGATCGAGGAACGCGAGCAGCAGCGCGCGGACGAGCGCGACGCTCTGGTCGGGCGACACATCGACCGAAGCAGGCGTGTCATCGAATGCGACCGGCGGGCAGCCGGCCAGCCCGGCCGCGATGCGCACCACGCCGTCGTCGCGGCGCCATGCGGCGAGCCAGATGTCGTGCGGATGATCGAGCGCCGCGACCGATTCGCCGCCGTCGAGCTGGATCGCGAATTTCGGCGACAGCTCGCCGCGGCGCGGCTCGCTGGCCAGCATGTCGAGCAGCGGAACGGCGAGCGCGCGGCTGTCGACGAGCGCGGCGGGGTCGTGTCCGGCGAGCGGGCTGAGCATGACATTGCGGACGTCGTCGCTCGCGGCGAGTGCGGCCGCATCGGCGATTGCGTCCGCGGTCGATTTTGCGGTGACATCGGCGCGCGGGCCGAGCCCCGCGTCGAGCAACGCGCGCGTCAGCGCGTCGGCCGCGCCGTCGCGAATGCCGCGTAGCTGGAGATTCGCACGATTGGTCGCGTCGATCGCGCCGGAGCCGTATGCGCGCGCGGCGGCGGCGATCGCACGCGCCTGGCGCGCGTCGAGCCGGCCGCCCGGCAGCTTGATCCGGCACAGCCCGCCATCGGCGGCCGCGACGACGCGCACGAGCCCCGGGCAGGCCGACGGGCGCACGACGGGCGACGCAGGAATCGAATCGGGGGCGGAACTCAACGGGGTATCGGGACAGTGTCGCGCCGCGGGCCAACGCATCGGTACACCCCGCCCGACGCCGACTGGCACGCACGCACTTTCTGGCCGGCAGGTCTCCTGGCTGACAGGTCGGCGCCGGCTCCCGGCCTTCCCGGTCGAACCAGTGGCGTGAGGGGGGAGATCGGCTCGCTGTCTACAGTTGCGGGGGCAGCCACAGCGGCGCGCGGCGCGCCCTGTGTTCCCTCTTCGGCCCCGAAGGGCACCGGCGAACGAACGGCCGTAGGATACCCGATTTCGACCGCAATTCGCGACCGGAAAGCCGTTCTCGGCGGACGAAGCGGGGGTTGGCCCGGCGCCGGCGGGCCGGCAGGTGAAACGCGGGATGGAACACGGTACCATGCCGTCTTTCGCAATGCGGACGGCTGCGCCGGCCCTTTTTCGGCCGCGCGGCGACACGATGGAATCGAACGATGGGGAAGGGTGCATGACGGCGTGGCTGACGGTAGTGGGCATCGGCGACGACGGTTACGCGGGGCTCGGACGCAGCGCGCGGCGCGCGCTGCTCGACGCGACGCTCGTCGTCGGCGCGCAGCGGCATCTCGACATGCTGCCCGCACGGCTGCCGGCCGCGCGCGAAACGTGGCCGTCGCCGTTCGACGTCGCGGGCGTGCTGGCGCGTCGCCCGTCGCCCGTCTGCGTGCTCGCGAGCGGCGACCCGATGCTGTTCGGCGTCGGCGCCACGCTCGCGCGCGAGCTTTCCCCCGACGAATGGCGCGTGCTGCCCGCGCCGTCGTCGCTGTCGCTCGCGGCCGCGCGCCTCGGCTGGGCGCTGCAGGATATCGGCGCGGTATCGCTCGTCGGGCGTCCGCTCGCGACGCTCGCGCGCCACCTGCTGCCGGGCCGGCGCCTGTTCGTGCTGAGCGCCGACGGCCGCACGCCGGCCGCCGTCGCGGCCGAACTCGCCGCACGCGGCTTCGGGCCGACGCGCATCAGCGTGTTCGAACATCTGGGCGGCCCGCTCGAGCGGCGTGTCGACGGCCTCGCGCAGGACTGGAACGTCGACGAAACGGCCGCGCTCAATCTCGTCGCGCTCGACTGCCAGGCCGGCCCCGACGCGCCGCGCCGCGCGCTCACGCCCGGCCTGCCCGACGATGCGTACCGCCACGACGGCCAGCTCACCAAGCGCGACCTGCGCGCGGTGACGCTCGGGCGCCTCGCGCCCGCGCCCGGCGAGCTGCTGTGGGACGTCGGCGCCGGCAGCGGCTCGATCGGCATCGAATGGATGCGTGCGCATCCGTCATGCCAGGCGATTGCGATCGAAGCGCATGCGGAGCGGCAGCGCTACATCGAGCACAACCGCGACGCGCTCGGCGTGCCGGGCCTGCAACTCATCGCGGGGCGCGCACCCGACGCGCTCGCCGGGCTCGCCGCGCCGGATGCGATCTTCATCGGCGGCGGTGCGACGGCGCCCGGCGTGCTCGACGCGTGCTGGTCGTCGCTGAAACCCGGCGGCCGGCTGGTCGCGAACGCGGTCACGCTGCAGGGCGAGATGGCGCTCGCCGCATGGCGCGATGTGCACGGCGGCACGCTCACGCGGGTGTCGCTCGCGCATGCGGAGCCGCTCGGCCGCTTCGATACCTGGCGGCAGCCGTTGCCGGTCACGCTGTACGACGTGCGCAAGCCCGACGCGGCCGGACCGTCGAACCCGATGGACGCGTGATGCGCGACGAAACCCCCGAACAGCACGCACCGCTGCGCTTCGGCTACACGACCGGCAGCTGCGCGACCGCGACGTCGCTCGCGGCCGCGCGCCTGCTGCTCGCGGGCCACGCGGACGATGCGGTCGAGATCGTGCTGCCGAAGGGGCAGCGCGTGATGATGCGGCTCGAGTTCTGCCGGATCACGGCCGACGGCGCCGAAGCCGGCACGATCAAGGATGCCGGCGACGATCCCGACGTCACGCACGGCGCGCTGATCTTCGCGCGCGTCGCGCTCGCGGCGGCGCCCGGCGTGCGTTTTCACGCGGGGCCGGGCGTCGGCACGGTCACGCGTGCGGGGCTGACGCTGCCGGTCGGCGAACCGGCGATCAACCCGGTGCCGCGCCAGATGATGACGACGCACCTCGACGCGCTGGCGGCCGAGCACGGCTACACGGGCGGCTTCGACGTGACGATCGGCGTCGAAGGCGGCGAAGCGCTCGCGCTGAAGACGATGAACCCGCGCCTCGGCATCGTCGGCGGGCTGTCGATCCTCGGCACGACCGGCATCGTGCGGCCGTTCTCGTGCTCGGCCTATATCGCGTCGATCCACCAGGGCATCGACGTCGCGCGCGCGAACGGCATCCAGCATATCGCCGCGTGCACGGGCAACACGAGCGAAGACGCGATGCGCGCGCACTACCACCTGCCCGACATGGCGCTGGTCGAGATGGGCGATTTCGCGGGCGCGGTGCTCAAGCATCTGCGGCGCGCGCCGGTCGCGCGGCTGTCGATGTGCGGCGGCTTCGGCAAGCTCAGCAAGCTCGCGGCCGGCCACCTCGACCTGCACAGCCGCCATTCGAGCATCGACCTGCCGCTGCTCGCGCAGTGGGCGGCCGAGGCCGGTGCGAGCGATGCGCTGCAGGCCGCGATGCGCGCCGCGAACACGAGCCAGGAGGCGCTGAAGCTGGCGCTGGCCGCGGGCGTGCCGCTCGGCGATCTCGTCTGCGCGCAGGCGCTGCGCGTCGCGCGCGATATCGTGCCGCCTTCGGTCGCCGTCGAGATGTTCGCGATCGACCGGCAGGGCCGCTTCGTCGGGCAGGCGCGATGAGCGCGCGCATCCTGCTGCTCGGCGGCACCGGCGATGCGCTGAAAATCGCGCGCGCGCTCGGCCCGCATCACGTGTATAGCCTGGCCGGCCTCGGCAAGGTGCCCGACGACCTGCGCTGCGACGTGCGCGTCGGCGGTTTCGGCGGCGCCGCCGGATTGGCCGCGTATCTGCGCAGCGCCGGCATCGGCCTCGTGATCGACGCGACACATCCGTATGCCGCGCAAATCAGCGCGAATGCCGCTGCCGCGACGCGCGACGCGGGCGTGCCGCTGTGGGCGCTGCGCCGCGCGCCATGGGTGCCGCAACCCGGCGACGACTGGCGGATGGTCGACGACTGGGCCGGCATCGAGGCCGCGCTCGCGCCGTTCAAGCGGCCGCTGTTCACGCTCGGCCGCGAGCCGCTCGCGCATCTCGATGCGATTCCGCCGCACCAGTTCTGGCTCGTGCGCTGCCTCGACGCGCATCCCGGCAACGCGCACGCGCAGATCGTTGCCGCGCGCGGGCCGTTCACGCTCGACGGCGAGCGCGCGCTGTTCGCGCTGATGGGGATCGACGTCGTCGTCAGCAAGAACAGCGGCGGTGCGGCCACCGAGGCCAAGCTCGACGTCGCGCGCGAACGCAGGCTGCCGGTCGTGATGCTGCGGCGGCCGCCGTTGCCCGACGCCGACCGCACGTTCGACTCGGCCGCCGCGCTGGTCGACGCACTCGATCCGGCCGCGCGCGCGTGACGCCGCGCGGCCGATCGTCCAACGAATTGACGGAGATTTTTCGATGACGGTGTATTTCATCGGCGCGGGCCCCGGCGACCCGGAGCTGATCACGGTGAAGGGCCAACGCCTCGTGCGCACCTGCCCGGTGATCCTGTATGCGGGCTCGCTGGTGCCGGCGGCCGTGCTCGACGGCCATCGCGCGGAGCAGGTCGTCAATACGGCCGAACTCGACCTCGACGCGATCGTCGCGCTGCTCGCCGCCGCGCATGCGAAAGGGCAGGACGTCGCGCGCGTGCATTCGGGCGATCCGTCGCTGTACGGTGCGATCGGCGAGCAGATCCGCCGGCTGAAGGCGCTCGGGATTCCGTACGAAATCGTGCCGGGCGTGACGGCCACGGCCGCGTGCGCGGCGACGCTCGGCGTCGAGCTGACGCTGCCCGGCGTTGCGCAGACGGTGATCCTCACGCGCTTCGCGGGCAAGACGACGATGCCGGAAGGCGAAGCGCTCGGCTCGCTCGCCGCGCACCGCGCGACGCTCGCGATCCATCTCGGCGTGCGCCATCTCGCGCGCATCGTCGACGAAGTGCTGCCGCATTACGGCGCCGATTGCCCGGTCGCGGTGATCTATCGCGCGAGCTGGCCCGACGAGGAACGCGTGACCGGCACGCTCGCCGACATCGTCGGCAAGGTGCAGGGCACGCAGATCGAGCGCACCGCGCTGATCCTGATCGGGCGCGTGCTCGACGCCGAAGGGTTCGCGGATTCGACGTTGTACGCGAGCGCGGGCTGATCACGCTGCGCCGGCCGGAGTGCGGCGCGACGTTCGCGCAGGTGCGCGTCGCACGCGGATCGGCGATCGCGGACATCACGCGCACGATGACGGTCGAACCGCGTTCGCAACCCATGCCTCATGCCGATCTGCGAACAACTGATCGGCGCACTGGCCGACGACGTGCAGCCCGCGATCCGGGGGTGCCGGCCGTGCGACGAAGACGCGTGCGAGTTGCGGCGATGCGTGCCTATCGACGGTTGCCATCGGAGCGGGAAACGAGCGGCTGACGTGCGGCCGACCGCCTAAGCACTCGCAACACGCCGCGCGAGCCGCGGCGCAAAACCCGCCGCCAGCGCGAACAGCACGACGCACAGGCACGCCATCGCCACCCACGCGGGCGTCAGGTCCGCGAGATGCTGGCGCACGACGCCGGCCGCGAACGGGAACAACCCGGCGATCAGGTAGCCGACACCCTGCACGAACCCCGTCAGCGCTGCGGCGTCGGCCGGCGTCGCCACATGGTCGACCGTGACGATCAGCGACAGCGGAAACAGCGCACCGATTCCCGCGCCGAGCAGCAGCGCGGCCGGCAAGGCGAGCGCTTCGGGCGCGGCCAGCATCGCCAGCAACCCGACGAACAGCGACGCGATCGCCGCATGCAGCGCGGGCCGGCGATCGGGCAGGCGGTCGATCGTCGCCGAGATCGTCAGCCCCGCGACGACTTCCGCGAGCGTCACGCCGCCGAGCAGGCTGCCGGCCGCCGTCGGCGACCAGCCGAGCCGCATGTAGTACGGCGGCAGCCACGCGAGCACCAGCGTGTACGCGCCCGTCGCGATCCCGAAGAACAGCGCGAGCCGCCATGCGCGCGGCGAACGCGACGGCTGCGCAGTCGATGCCGAAGCCGGCCCGGCGGCGAGCGCATCGCCGCCGCGGCTGGCCAGCGGCCATGCTAGCGCGGCCACCGCGGCCGGCAGCGCCCAGCCCGCGAGCGCGGCGAGCCAGCCCCAGCGCGCCGCGGCGAACGGCGCGACGACGCTCGCGAGCACCGCGCCGCCCATGATCGACGTCGAATAGACGCCCATCGCGCCGCCGACGCGTGTCGCGAAATGCGCCTTTACGAAACCGGGCAGCAGCGCCTGCACCATCGCGATCCCGACGCCCGCGCAGCAGGCGCTCGCGAGCAGCAGCCACGCGTGCTGCGCGCCGATGCGCGATACGCAGGCCAGCCCGATCAGCGCGACGCCGAGCCCTACGCCGCCCGCGATGCCCGTCACGCGCTGCAGGCGCCGCGCACTCAGCGCACCGAGCCCCATCAGCAGGATCGGGATCGTCGTCAGCAGGCTGGCCGCGCCGTCGCCGATGCCGGTCGCGCGCTGGATCATGTCGAGCAGCGGGCCGACGGCGGCGAGCGCCGGCCGCAGGTTCAGCCCGACGAGCACGATGGCGGCGAGCCGCCATCCGGGGGAAGTGAAACGATTCATCGACAGGCCCTCTGTATCGGTGCACGGCGTCCGTCCGGGCGCCGTGCGTTTTCATGTAAAGTATCTCGGCATCAAGATAAATGCCGATTTATCTCGACGTCAAGATAACTGGTGAGCCGAGGAGGGTTAATGGATCGAGCCGCGCATGCGCTCGCGCAATGGCGCGCCGAGCGTCCGGATCTCGACGCGTCGTCGATGGTCGTGATGGGGCGGCTGCAGGAAGTCGCGCTGGTGATCGCGCGCGACCGTCTCAATCCGCTGTTTGCGCGCTACGGGATGCAGCCGGGTGAATTCGACGTGCTCGCGACGCTGCGGCGCAGCGGTGCGCCGTTCGCGCTGACGCCGACCGCGCTGTACGACGCGCTGATGATGTCGTCGGGCGGGATGACCGCGCGCATCGACCGGCTGCAGAAGGCCGGCTGGGTCGAGCGCCGGCCGAACCCGGCCGACGGGCGCGGCACGCTCGTCGCGCTGACGGAAACCGGCCGCGCGCTGATCGACGAAGCAGTTGTCGCGCATATCGACAACCAGCGCGCGCTGCTGGCCGCGCTGTCGGACGCGGAACAGGCGCAGTTGTCGCAATTGCTCGGAAAGTTGCTGGCGGGGCTGGCCGACGGAGCGCCGGAACGACCGGAAGGGTCGGAAGGGTCGGGACGAAAGTAACGTCGGCGAACGGCGGGCGCGAACGCGCCGAACGGAAAGAAGCGACACCCGCCGCGCAATGCGGCGGGCTGCGCGGATTATCGCGGGCCGCACACGGCGCGCCCGCGTCGCCGGTCAGCTGCGTGCCGGGATATTGAGCCCGCGCGCGACGGCCGGACGCGCGACGAACGCGTCGAGCGCCCGCGCGACGTGCCGGAATTCGCCGAAGCCGACCAGATCGCCCGCTTCGTAGAAGCCGACGAGGTTGCGCACCCACGGGAAGATCGCGATGTCGGCGATCGTGTACGTGTCGCCCATCATCCACTTGCGGTTCGCGAGATGCGCGTCGAGCACGCCGAGCAGACGCTTCGACTCGTCGACGTAGCGGTCGCGCGGACGCTTGTCCTCGTAGTCGCGGCCGGCGAACTTGTGAAAGAAGCCGACCTGGCCGAACATCGGGCCGATGCCGCCCATCTGGAACATCACCCACTGGATCGTCTCGTAGCGGCCGGCGAGATCCTTCGGGATCAGCTGGCCGGTCTTGTCCGCGAGATAGATCAGGATCGCGCCCGATTCGAACAGCGGCAGCGGCTTGCCGTCGGGGCCGTTCGGATCGATGATCGCCGGGATCTTGTTGTTCGGGTTCAGCGACAGGAACGCGGGCGACAACTGGTCGTTCGTGTCGAAGCGCACGAGATGCGGCTCGTACGGCAGGCCGGTTTCCTCGAGCATGATCGACACCTTGACGCCGTTCGGCGTCGGCAGCGAGTACAGCTGGAGACGGTCGGGATGCTGGGCCGGCCACTTTTGCGTGATCGGGAAGGCGGACAGGTCGGGCATGGAGGTTCGCTCGTCGAAGTGGATGATCCGCGTCCGCCGTATCGCTGCGTGTCGCGCCTGGGGCTCGACACGGCGGGCGGCGGGCCGCGCCGAAAAACGCCCACTGTAGCCGATCCCCGGAATCGATGCAGGCGGCGGCCGGGGTTCGTACCCGGGTGCCGCGTCGCCCGTTCCGCGTCAGGTCATCGCATCGTCAGAAGCTGTGCCGCAGCCCGACCATCGCGGCCGTCGTGCCGACACCCGGCGCGACCGGCTGCCCGTATACGAGCATCTGGCCCATCGTGCCGCGGTTGTTCACGCGGCCGACCTGCGCATAGACCATCGACCGCTTCGACAGGCTGTAGTCGGCCGCGAGCACGACCGCCGTCGACCGGTTCTCGGAACGGTTGCGGTCCTTCAGGTAGTACACGGCGGAGGTGACCTGCAGCGCGGGCGTGAAGCGGTAGCCGACGCCTGCCGACAGCATGTCGAGGTTCATCCGGTCCGCGTGCGCAGGATTCCTGCCGTTGCCGTACGACGCCGACACCGAGAAATCGCGGATCGTGTATTTCGCGCCGACGTAGATGAAGCGGTTGTTGTCGACGCCGGTCGGCGCGACGCCCGGTGCCGGATTCGTGTCGTGGCCGTTGTAGTAGACGGCCGACGCATTCAGCCCGTAGTTCGCATACCTGAGCACGACGGATTCGCGCGTGCCGCCCTGGAACTGCCCGGCGACGCCGCCCGGCGCATATTCGAGCGCGATCGACGCGCCCGCGAACGTGGGCGACTGGTAGACGAGCGCATTGCTGTCGTACAGCGCGCCGATCGCGCCGTTGGTGCTGGTCCCCGGCCAGCCGGCCGCGGTGTTCAGGCCGAGCCACGCGGTCAGCACGCTGCCGAAGAACTGCGCGTTGCGCACGTCGGTGTCGGCCATCGCGTAGATCATCGGCACGATCTGGCGGCCGGCCGTGAACGTGCCGAACGGGCCCGACACGCCGAGCGACGCGACCTGGTTGAAGATCGCGACGGCACCCGGCGTGTCGCTCAGTTGCAGCTTGCCGGTGCCGCTGTCGAACGAACCCTGAAGCTTGAAGTTGATCTTGTAGCCGCCGCCGATGTCCTCGCTGCCCTTGATGCCCCAGAAGCTCGAATAGATGCCGCCGTCCTTCATGCGAAACACCTTGCCGGTATTCGGCGCGGTCGGGCTGAACGACGCGGCCGACGTGCTCTGGTACAGCAGGCCCGTGTCGACCACGCCGTAGAGCGTGACGGAGGATTGCGCGTGCGCGAGCGCCGAACAGCCGGCAAGCGCCGCGAGCGCGGCCAGTTTCGTCTTCATGAAGTCTCCAGGGTCGTATTGGACCGGCCGGGATCGAGCCCGGCCGGGCGAAGCGGGGAAGCATCGGGGCAGGCGGGAAGGCGCGGGATGCGACGCCGGCGCGAGCCGTGCGGAAAGACTACGCAACGGCGGGCGGCCGCTCCCCCCCATGCGCGGGGGGCAGGGTTGCGGAGAATCGAAAGGGTTAGGGTCTGCTCATGCCAATAACGGGCTTGCGAACGTGCGTTTCAGCCCGTCCCCCAAGGGGACTTCCTGTGGGCGCGTGCAAGGAGAGGGGAGGCGCGATAGCCGCAGCTATTGCAACGACGAACGACGCCGCAATGCGGGTGGAACAGGCCGTTTCAGGCCAGCGTCAAGGTGCGCTTTCAAGCAGCCCGAGCACCAGTGCGCGGCGCACCGCATGCTTGCGCGAGCTGGCGTCGAGCTTGCCGAACAGGTTCTTCAGGTGCCACTTCACGGTTTCCTCGCCGACGGCGAGCGCTACCGCGATCTCCTTGTTCGACAGATTGCGCGCGAGCAATTCGAGAATCGCGCGCTCCTTCGGCGTCAGCACGACGCTCGGCACTGCGCGCGGGCTGGCGGCGCCGCGCGGCGCGGGCGGCACGATGCGCGGCTGCGGCAGCGCGTGCCGCGCGGGGCCGTCGCCGGCGGCCGCCTCGTCTCCGACGCGGCGGGCCCAGTCGGCAACGGCCGGATGCGCGTCGGCAAGCGTACGTGTGAGCCCGAACATGTCCGCGAGGTTCATCGCCTCGTCGAGCAGTGCGCGGCCGCTGCCGCCCGACTGTTCGAGCGCGAACGCGCCGAGTGCCATGATCTCGATGCGCTCGCGCCCCATGCTCATTTCGCGGGCCAGCACGGCCGCTTCGTCGAGCGCGGCGCTTGCGTCGTCCCAGCGGCGCGCGGCGAGCGCCGCGCCGGCATGCGCGGTCGCCTGCAGCAGCACGACGGGGCGCCGCCACAGCGGCCCGTGCGACGGAAACTCGGCCGCGGCGATCGCGTCGATGCGCTCGACCAGCGCATGGCAGGTCGCCTCGCGATAGCGGGCCGCGTGAATGCGCACCTGCTCGGCGAGACTCGCGACCGACAGGCGCGGCAGCCGGCGCGCGACGCCCATCGCGTCGAGCGCCTCGAGCAGGTCGATCGCGCGGTGCTCGACGCCGCGCAGCAGCGCGATGCGCGCGGCGGTGCGATAGCCGAGCAGCACGGTGTCGGGCGTGCCCGCGTGTTCGAGCACGTCGAGCCGGTTCGCGAGCAGCGCGGCGGCCTGGTCGACGCGGTCGGCCTCGTACGCGATCGCCGCGCACATCGCCGCGAGCATGCAGGTCAGCGGATGGCGGCGGCCGAGATCGGCTTCCGCGCGCGCCAGCGCCGGCGACAGCGCGTCGTCCGCGAGCCGGATCTGGCCTTCGCGCAGGTAGCTCAGGCCGGTGATCAGCTCGCCCCAGCGCGCGACGTAGCCGAACCCGGCCGCCGTCTCGCCGCGCGGCGCGGCCTGCTGGAAGCGGCGCGCCTGCGCCGGTTCGCCGACGATGATCGCGCGCGCCGACAGCCGGTTCGCGTGCATCTGCGCGAGCCACGTCGCCGCCGGCGGCGTGAAGTCGGCCCACGGTTCGAACAGTTCGACGAAACGGTCGATTTCATCGGCGTAATACGCGGCCGCGCTGAGGATCAGCGCGCATTCGTAGCGCATCGCGGCCGGCGTGCCGGAGTCGGCCAGGATGCCCGCGATCTGGCGCTGCGCCTCGACATGGCGCTCACCGAGCGCCAGCGCCCATGCGACCGCGATCCGCAGCGTCGGGCGCTTGTCGAGCTCCGCGTCGGGCAGCAGCGCGAGCCAGTCGAGCACGTCGTTGATGCGGCCCTGCTTGATCGCATCCTCGAGGCAGCGCTGCGCGAGCGCATACGCGGTCTCGACCTGGCCGGCCGCATACGCGTGGCGCGCCGCTTCCTCGGTCATCCCGTGCGTGTCGAGCCACGCGGCCGCGCGCGCATGCAGCACGCTGCGCTCCGCGTCCGGGCCCGCGGCCAGGCGGTCGCGCAGCGTGTCGCGCACGAGCGGATGCAGCCGGCACCAGTCCGAATCGTCCGATGCAATGAACAGCGGCGTGTCGCGCGCGAGCCGCGCGAGACGATCGGGCGCGCCAGCGTCGTCGAGCAGCGCGGCGCACAGCGACGGATGCAGCCGATCGGCGACGCTCGTGCGTGTCAGGAACGCGGTGTCGTCGGCCGACAGGTTCGCGAGCAGCAGCTCGACGAGCCGGTCGCGCGTGTCGTCCATACGTGCGGCGAGCGCGTCGACCGCCTGGCGCGGATCGGCCGAGCGCGCCATCGCGGCCATCGCGAGCTGCAGCCCGAGCGGCCAGCCGTCGACGCGTTCGAACAGCCGCGCGCACGCATCGGCGTCGACGCGCTGCGCGAAGCGCGCGCCGACCAGCGCGATCGTCTCGTCGAGCGTGAAGCGCAGCCAGTCGGGGCCCGCGAGCGTGCATTGCCCGCCGGCGAGCAGGTCGCCGGCCGCGTGATCGAGCCCGCGCCGCGCCGCGACGACCACATGCAGGTTTTGCGGCGCGTTGTGCAGCACGTAGGTCAGCGCGTCGAGGCCGGCGGCCGGCAGGCGCTCCGCGTCGTCGACGATCAGCAGCGCGTCGATCGACAGTTGCGCGACCTCGGCCAGCCACGCGGTCAGGCCGTCCAGCGCGCGCGCCGCGCCGCCCGGGATCAGGCGTCCGAAGCCGGGCCGCGCGCAGCCGGTGCGCACCGCCTGCACGAGCCCCTGCAGCAGCCGCGGCGCGTCGTCGCGCTCGTCGGCCGACAGCCACACGACCGCGCGGCCGAGCGCGAGGTATTCGCGGCGCCATTGCGCAAGCAGCGACGTCTTGCCGTAGCCGGCCGGCGCCTGCACGAGCGTGACCGGACGGCCGTCGAACGCCGGTGCGGCGAGGCTCAGCCGCGCACGGGCGAGCAACTGCGCCGGCACGCGCGGCGCGGTCGTTTTCAGGACCAGTTCGGTGGGGGGCGCGTCGGCGCGATCGGGTGGGTGGGCCATCGGGGCAGCAGTCGGAATCCGGCGGTGCCGTGCGGGCCAGCGTCCGGGGTGGGCGTGGGGGCAAGGATCGGTCGAACCGCGTTCGCGCGTCAATCCCCCCCGCGACGAGTGGGGCCGCGCCGGCGCCGCGCCGATAGCATGGGTTCCGATGCATGACGAATGACGAACACCACAAGGAGGGCACCCATGAAGATCGTATCGACCGGCGCGCTGTGCGGCGCGCCGACCGCCGGATAAGCGGAGCGGCGCGATGTACCGCCATCTGCTCGTGACGGTCGACGGCGCGCCCGGCGGCATCGACGCGATCGGCCATGCGCTCGAACTGGCCCGTGCGGTCGGCGCGCGGGTCACGTTCGTGCTGCCCGGCGCCGCGCCGGACTCGCGTTTATCCGGAGCGCGGCTGCCGGAACACGGTGCGAAAGTGGAAGCCGCTGCCCGGGCGCAGGGCTTGTCCCATGCGATCGCGGGGGCCGGCCACCCGGCGGCCGGCGACGCATCGCCCGGCACGCTCGCCGGCGAACTCGGTTGCGACCTGATCGGCGTCGCGGCGCTGCCGCACGACGCCGATGCGGCAACCTGCGCGCAGCGGCGGCGCCTGCTGGCGACGAGCGGCGTGCCGGTGCTCGTATGCACGTCGCAGCGTTCGTCGGCCGAGGCGCGCGTGATGGCGCGCTGTCTCGATGCACATCGCGCGGTCGGCGTGCTGCTGCAAGCGCTGATGGGGTGCGGCGATGCCGCGAACGGACCGCGGCGGCAAGCAGTCGACGCGCAGGGTGTGCTGGCGTCGCTCGCCGCGCTGCAGCACGCGCGGTTCGGCACGGCTGCCGAAGCGCGGCTGTTCGCGGCATTGCGCGCCCGTGCGGAGTGCGTCGCGGCCGAGCTGGACGAACTCGACCGCCAGCGGCAGCGCGACGCGCAAGCGCTCGACGCACTGGCGCGAATCGCCGTGGACGGGCTGCCGTCGGCCGCGTTCGACACGGCGCTCGCGCGCTATGCACACGGCGCGTTCGAGCAGATGGGGCGGATGGAAGGCGTGATTTTCCCGGCCGCGCGGCGCTACCTGGCCGACGCCGACTGGGCCGAACTGGACGAGCCGCAGGTGGCTGGCGCAGCCGCGACGCCGCCGGGCGCGAACGAACCCGACGATGCGCGACGCGCATCCGACTGACACCATACGGAGAACAAGATGGCACATGCAGTGCGATTCCACGAAACCGGCGGCCCCGACGTGCTGCGCTGGGAAGAAGTCGCCGTCGGCGACCCGGGACCCGGCCAGGTGCGCCTGCGGCACGAGGCGGTCGGCCTGAACTTCGCCGATACCTATTTCCGCAGCGGCCTGTATCCGGTTCCGCTGCCGTCCGGCATCGGCGTCGAGGCGGCCGGCGTGGTCGAAGCCGTCGGCCCCGGCGTGACGAACGTCGCAGCCGGCGATCGCGTGACTTACACGGGCTTCATCAACACGCTCGGTGCGTACAGCACCGAACGGCTGATCCCGGCCGCGCCGCTGATCCGGCTGCCGGCCGGCATCGCGTGCGACACCGCCGCGGCGATGACGATGCGCGGCCTGACGTCGGCCTACCTGCTGCGCCGCATCCACGCGTTCGCGCCGGGGGACACGCTGCTGCTGCACGCGGCCGCCGGCGGCGTCGGGCTGATCGTGTCGCAATGGGCGAAGCTGCTCGGGCTCACGGTGATCGGCACCGTGTCCAGCGAACGCAAGGCCGACATCGCCCGCGCGCACGGCTGCGACCATACGATCGACTACAGCCGCGAGGATGTCGCGAAGCGCGTGCGCGAACTGACGGACGGCGCGGGCGTCGACGTCGTGTTCGACAGCGTCGGCAAGGACACCTTCGAAGGCTCGCTCGATTCGCTGAAGCGGCGCGGGCTGATGGTGTGCGTCGGCACCGCGTCGGGCCCGATCCCGCCGTTCGATCCGCAACGCCTCGCGATGAAGGGCTCGTTGTACCTGACGCGCCCGGCGCTGGCCGACTACATCGCCGATCCTGCCGAGAAGAACGACCTGGCCGGTGAGCTGTTCGCGCATGTCGCGGCCGGCCGCATCCGGATCGAGATCAACCAGCGTTATGCGCTGCAGGACGCCGCGCAGGCGCACCGCGATCTCGAATCGCGCAGGACGACCGGTTCGTCGGTGTTCATCGTCTGAGGAGGCGCGCATGCGAGTCGAACCCCTGACCTGCGCGATCGGCGCGGAACTGCTGGACGTGAGCCTCGCCGATGCCGTGCACGACGACGGCCTGTTCGCCGAGATCCGCGCGCAGCTGCTCCGGCATCGCGTGCTGTTCCTGCGCGACCAGGACATCACGCGCGCCGAGCACGTCGCGTTCGCGCGGCGCTTCGGCGAGCTCGAGGATCATCCGGTCGCCGGCAGCGATCCCGAGCACCCGGGGCTCGTGCGGATCTACAAGTCGCCCGACCAGCCGAACGACCGCTACGAGAATGCGTGGCACAGCGACGCGAGCTGGCGCGTGGCGCCGCCGTTCGGCTGCGTGCTGCGCTGCATCGAAGGTCCGCCGGTTGGCGGCGACACGATGTGGGCGAACATGGTGCTCGCGTACGAGCGCCTGCCGGAACACGTGAAGCCGCAGATCGACGGGCTGCGCGCGCGGCACAGCATCGAGGCGAGCTTCGGCGCGGCGATGCCGATCGACAAGCGCCTCGCGCTGAAGGCGCAGTATCCGGACGCCGAGCATCCGGTCGTGCGCACGCATCCCGAAACCGGCGAGAAGGTGCTGTACGTGAATGCGTTCGCGACGCACTTCACGAATTTCCATACGCCGGAGCGCGTGCGTTTCGGGCAGGACGCGAACCCCGGCGCCGGCCAGTTGCTGCAATACCTGATCAGCCAGGCCACTATCCCCGAATACCAGGTGCGCTGGCGCTGGAAGAAAAACAGCGTCGCGATCTGGGACAACCGCAGCACCCAGCATTACGCGGTGATGGACTACCCGCCGTGCGTCCGCAGGATGGAGCGCGCGGGCATCGTCGGCGACGTGCCGTTCTGAGCGCGCCCGCACCGTAACCGATTCGCAACCCATGCAACGCGCCGGGCCCGCCGCCCGGCGCGGCGGGATACGCACGCCCGTACGCCCGGACACAACCCGAATACAACGATTTCCACTGGAGGACGACATGCAATTTCTCGACGATTCGCTGCACCCGGAAAACCAGGACAAGGTAGTCATCACGGTCGCGCCGTACGGCCCCGAATGGATGCCCGCCGATTTTCCGGAAGACATTCCGGTGACGATGGACGAGCACGTGAAGAAGGCCGTCGACTGCTACAACGCGGGCGCGACGGTGCTGCACCTGCACGTGCGCGAGCTCGATGGCAAGGGCAGCAAGCGGTTGTCGAAGTTCAACGAACTGCTCGGCCGGCTGCGCGAAGCCGTGCCCGACATGATCCTGCAGGTGGGCGGCTCGATCTCGTTCGCGCCGGAAGGCGACGGCGCGGAAGCAAAATGGCTGTCCGACGACACGCGACACATGCTCGCCGAGCTGAGCCCGAAGCCCGACCAGGTGACGGTCGCGATCAACACCGTGCAGATGAACATCACCGAGCTGATGAACCGCAACGACATCGCCGGCACGTCGCTGAACGAAACCGCGTACTGGGACGCGTACCGCGAGATGACCGTGCCGGCCGGTCCCGGCTGGGTCGACGAACATCTGCGGCGCCTGCAGGCGGCCGGCATCCAGCCGCATTTCCAGCTCACCGGCATGCACGCGCTCGAAACGCTCGAACGGATCATCCGCCGCGGCGTCTATCGCGGCCCGCTGAACGTCACGTGGGTCGGCATCGGCGGCGGCTTCGACGGCCCGAATCCGTACAACTTCATGGAATTCGTGCGGCGCTGCCCGGACGGTGCGTGCATCACGCTCGAATCGCTGATGAAGAACGTGCTGCCGATCAACACGATCGCGATGGCGCTGGGCCTGCATCCGCGCTGCGGGATCGAGGACACGATCATCGACCAGAAGGGCAACCGGATGACGTCGGTGCAGCAGGTCGAGCAGTGCGCGCGAATCGCGCGCGAACTCGGCCGCGACATCGCGACCGGCAAGGAAGCGAAGGCGATCTACCGGATCGGCGTGCAGTACGACGGTATCGACGAAACGCTCGCGCAGCTCGGGATGGCGCCGAACCGCCGGCCGGGCCAGGTGAGCGTGCCGCTGCGCGCGGCCTGACGCGCCGCGCATCCGGGCGGCCCGCGAGCGCCGCCCGCCGATCGATGTGGTGCGGCACCCACCCTCGCGCAGCGCGCGAGGCAAGCTCCGCCGAACGGAGCGGGGCCGCGCAAGCCGCGCCGGCGCGTTGCCGCACCGGTGCCGGAGGAGACACGCATGTTGATTCATCATGTCGAGCCGTCGCTGCAGGACCTGACGGCCACCGAGCGGCGCGCGCCTGCGTACGCGTGGCTCGTGTTCGGGCTGACCGTCGGCCTGCTGCTGTCGGACTACATGTCGCGGCAGGTGCTCAACGCGGTGTTTCCGCTGCTCAAGCATGCGTGGAACCTGTCGGACACGCAGCTCGGTTCGCTGTCCGGCGTCGTCGCGCTGCTGGTCGGCTTGCTGACCTTTCCGCTGTCGGTGCTCGCCGACCGCTTCGGGCGCGTGCGCAGCATCGTGCTGATGGCCGCGTTATGGAGCGTCGCGACGTTCGGCTGCGCGCTGTCGACCAACTACGCCGAAATGCTCGTGGCGCGCGGCCTCGTCGGGCTCGGCGAAGCCGCGTACGGCAGCGTCGGCGTCGCGCTGATCCTCAGCATCTTTCCGGCCCGCCTGCGCGCGACGCTGACCGGCGCGTTCATGGCCGGCGGCGCGTTCGGCTCCGTGTTCGGGATGGCGCTCGGCGGGCTGGTCGGCGCGCATCTCGGCTGGCGCTGGTCGTTCGGCGTGATGGCCGCGCTCGGCATCGTGCTGCTCGTCGCGTATCGCTGCGTGGTGACCGAACGGCGGCTTGCTGCCTGCCGCGTCGAGCCGTGCCGGCGCGATGCCGATGCGCCGCGCGACCTGCGCGGCAGCATGCGCGCGCTGATGTCGGGGCTGTTCGCGTCGCGTTCGGTGATCTGCGCGTATCTCGGCAGCGGGCTGCACCTGTTCGTGCCGGGCGCGCTGTTCGCGTGGCTGCCGAGCTATCTGAACCGCTACTACGCGATGGCGCCCGACCGTGCCGCCGTGCTCGCGGCCGGCTTCGTGCTGCTCGCGGGCGTCGGGATGGTCGGCTGCGGCATCGTCACCGACCGCGTCGGCCGTGCCGACGGTTCGCGCAAATGGCTGACCGCGATCGCGTATTGCGTGCTGGCGGGCATCTGCCTCGCGGTCGCGTTCCGGCTGCCGCCCGGGCCGCTGCAGCTCGCGCTGATTTGCGCGGGCATGCTGGTTGGCGCGGGCGCGTCCGGCGCATCGGGCGCGATGGTCGCGAACCTGACGCCGGCCGCGATCCACGCGTCGGCGTTCGCGACGCTCACGCTCGCCAACAACCTGCTCGGCATGGCGCCGGGCCCGCTGCTGACGGGTTGGGTCGCCGATCGCGCCGGGCTCGTCGGCGCACTGCAATGGATTCCCGTCGTGCCGCTCGCGGCCGCCGTGCTGTTCGCGATCGGACGCGCGAGCTACGCGGCCGATCTCGCGCGCGTCGAACGCGAACGGCGCGCGACACACCTTTCCTGAACCCTCCCGGAGGCTGCATGACCCTGGCGACCACGCCCACCATCCTGATCGTGCCCGGCTTGCGCGATCACGTCGAAGACCACTGGCAGACGCACCTCGAACGGCGCCTGCCGAACGCACGCTCCGTCGCGCCGCTGGAAGCCGACAAACTGAGCCGCGCCGCGCGCGTCGCGGCGCTCGACGCGGCGCTGGCCGAGATCGACGGCCCCGTGATCCTCGTCGCGCACAGCGCGGGCGTGATGATCGCCGTGCACTGGGCACGGCAGGCCACGCGCGCGATCCACGGCGCGCTGCTCGCGGCGCCGGCCGATCTCGATACGCCGATGCCCGACGGCTATCCAACCCCTGAAGCGATCGATGCGCACGGCTGGACGCCCGTGCCGACCGCACGGCTGCCGTTCCCGAGCCTCGTCGCCGCGAGCCGCAACGATCCGCTCGCGCGCTTCGAACGCGTCGAGGCGCTGGCGGCCGGGTGGGGCAGCAAGCTTGTCGATCTCGGCGAGGTCGGGCACCTGAACCCGGTGTCCGGGTATGGCGAGTGGCGTGACGCGGAACGGCTGATCGGCGAGGTGGTTGCGCTCGGCGAAAGCCGCGCCGATTTGATCGATTGACACGCCTGCATTGTTTTCCTGCGCGGACGTTCTGAGGCGGTTCGTTGGGTGCTACGATTGGCCGAAGTGTCGCCGCCGCATGCCAATGCGGGATAAGTGGCTGATTACTATTATTTTTTATCGGAAATCTGTCATGGCTCCCAAAAGGAAAACGCTGTACGGAGTCGAGCTGAAACCTCGCACGATCATTCGCCCCACGACGGAGGTCAAGGTTTCGACCGAAACCGAGAAAGGCGACGTGCTGCGTGCAGCACGAAAAGTCATTACCGAACACCGCGAGGTGCTGATCGCGCTGAAGGATCGCTGATTTGCTGGATCTCGATTACGTCATCACCATTCATGACGAGATCATCCGGGATCTCGGCGGCCTCAGCGGTTTCGCTCATGCCGGCCGAGGCGGCGTCGAGGCTGCCTTGCATCGCGTCGAAATCATGTTCATTACGCGGGACTTGATGACGTGTTCGGTATTGCCGCGACCTATGCCATCGCAATCGCGCGCGGCCATGTGTTTAATGATGCAAACAAGCGTACCGGCCTCACTTGCGCATTGACGTATATGGAGCGGCAAGGTATCTCGATTCCTCGCCTTGCCGATCTCGAAGACCTCATGGTCGATGTCGCCGACGGCAGCGTCACGAGCGAGGAACTGGCCGAGTATTTCAGTGCGGTCTGGGAATTGTCCCTGTCCCGTTGAAACCCTGCCTCACGCAGCCATTCTCTGCGGCCTTGTCTTGATGACCGCGCGCCGATAACCTGCACGGGCTCGATACCTCTTCCGGATATCCGGTCGACGTTGCATTCCTCCCACGAAACGCGCCGGTCGGGCGTTCCGACGCCCCGGCCTGATTCTGCCCCCCACACGCCGACATACGATGTCCTAACACGCTGCATTCAAACTGCCGCAGCACACCTGGCATCCGTTCGACCTGTTGAATCACAACATAGCGGAAGGTTTTTGTCAGGGAAAGTCCCGCCCCGCGCGTCATGGTTTTTTGTTGACCGACATCGTATAACGCCGTCATGATTTCCCGAAAGAAAGGTCCCATCCACCGACCGAAGCGAGGAGACATGAACACAACCACGATCGCGCGCCGTGCCCGCCGGATTGCCGTCGCGCTGGGCTTCACGCTGACGGCGGCAGGGGCCGCGACGGCCGTTGCCGCGCCCGTGTCGCTGAACATCGTCGACGTCGCGGGCAACCTGCAGCTCACGCAGAAGGCCATCGAAGCGTTCAAGGACAAGAACCCGAACCTCGTATCGAACGTCACGTTCACGAACGCGCCGGCGCCGCAGTTGCCGGGCAAGATCAAGGCGATGCAGGCGGCCGGGCGCTCCGACATCGACCTCGTGCTGACGGGCACCGACGCGCTGGCTGCCGGCATCGAACAGAACCTGTGGCAGAAACTGCTGCCCGACGACGCGGCCGCGTTCCCCGGCGTGCTCGACAGGTACGCGCCCGGCCCGCGCAAGATGCAGGATCTCGCGCAAGGCTTCGGCCTCGCCGTCACCTACATGCCGGCCGGCCCGCTGCTCGAATACAATCCGGCGAAGGTGAGCAACCCGCCGAAGACGCCCGACCAGTTGCTCGCATGGTGCAAGGCGCACCCGAACAAGCTGATCTACGCGCGCCCGGCGAATTCGGGCCCCGGCCGCACGTTCCTGATGGGGCTGCCGTACGTGCTCGGCGACAAGAATCCGCAGGACCCGATCAATGGCTGGGACAAGACCTGGGCGTTCCTGAAGGCATTGAACGACTGCGTCCCGTACTACCCGGGCGGCACGTCGGCCGTGATGAAGGAGCTCGGCGAGGGCACCCGCGACATGACCGTCACCGTCACCGGCTGGGACCTCAACCCGCGCGCGCTGGGCATCGTGCCGGCCGAGTTCCGGGTCCAGGCGTTCGACAACATGACGTGGGTCAACGACGCGCACTACATGGTGATTCCGAAGGGCGTGCCGAAGGAAAAGCTCGACGTGCTGTTCAAGCTGATGAACTTCCTGCTCGAACCGGCGCAGCAGGCGATGACCTACGACGACGGCTATTTCTATCCGGGCCCGGCGGTGAAGGGCGTGACGCTCGAGATGGCGCCCGCGCACAGCCAGGAGGTGATCCGCAAGTTCGGCCGCCCCGAATACGCGAAGCTGCTCGCCGATCGCCCGCACGTGCAGCCGCTCAACGCGCAGGCGATGGTCGCCGCGTTCCAGAAGTGGGATCGCGAGATCGGTTCGCAGAAATCGAAGTGACGCTTGAACCGGCGGGCGCCGCGGCGCCCGCGTGCATGGAGTTCGCGCAATGAAGCACAGTTTCGAACGCTTGCGGCTCGACGGCGTGTCCCGCAGCTTCACCAATGCGGAGGGCGCGCAGGTCGCCGCGCTGAACGGGCTCGACCTCGAGATCCGGCGCGGCGAGTTCATCGCGCTGCTCGGCCCGTCGGGCTGCGGCAAGTCGACCGCGCTGAACTGCATCGCGGGGCTGCAGCCGCTCACGAGCGGCGGCATCTGGCTCGACGACACGCGCATCGACGTGCTGCCGCCCGAGCGCCGCGGCTTCGGGATGGTGTTCCAGAACTACGCGCTGTTTCCGCACATGTCGGTGCTCGACAACGTCGGCTTCGGCCTCAAGATGCGCGGCATGGCGAAGCAGGAAACGCGGCGGCGCGCGCAGCAGGCGCTCGAACTCGTGCAGCTCGTCGGCCATGAGGGCAAGCTGCCCGGGCAGTTGTCGGGCGGGCAGCAGCAGCGCGTCGCGATCGCGCGCGCGATCGTCATCGAGCCGCCGCTCGTGCTGATGGACGAGCCGCTGTCGAACCTCGACACGAAGCTGCGCATCGAGATGCGCGCCGAGATCCGCCGTATCCACACGCAGCTCGAACGCGCGACGATCTACGTGACGCACGACCAGGACGAGGCGCTGTCGATGGCCGACCGCATCGTCGTGATGAAGGAGGGCGTCGTGCAGCAGGTCGCGTCGCCGAAGGACGTCTACACGCGCCCGCACAACCTGCATGTCGCGCGCTTCATGGGCTATCGCAACGTGCTGCCGTTCACGCTCGAAGGGATGGCCGGCGACTGCGTGAACGTCGCGGCCGGCGGCGTGCGTCTCGCGGGCGTGCCGATGGCCGGCTTCGACGCGAAGGACGTCGTGGTCGCGCTGCGCCCCGACGACATCGAGCGCGCGGACGACGCCGGCGACAACGCCGGCAACAACGCGTTCGACGCGACGGTCGAAACGGTCGAGTACGGCGGCCGCGACTCGCTGATTCGCGCGATCGCGCCGTTCGGTTCGATCTGGGCGCGCGTCGCCGGCGAATTCTCGGAAGGCGAACGGTTGCGGCTGCGCGTCGCGCCGTCGCGCACGCTCGTCTATGCGGGAGACGCGGCATGAGCCGCCCGACCGCAGCGCTGTCCCGCCGGGAGGCTGCATGAGCACGCTTGCGGCCGGCGCGCCGCGCGACGCGAAGGCCTGGCTCGTCACGCCCGCGCTCGGGTTCATCGTCGCGCTGTTCATCTATCCGTTCGCGTACGGCCTCGTGCTGTCGTTCCAGCCGACGAACGGCGGCGGCGCGCTCGCGAACTACGTGCAGTTCTTCACCGATACCGCGATGTGGCCGACCGTGCTCGTCACGCTGAAGCTCGCGGTGCCGGCCACGCTGCTCAACGTCGGCGTGTCGGTGCCCGTCGCGTTCGCGCTGCGCCGCCATTCGGCGTACCAGAAGTTCGTCACGACGCTGCTCGTGATTCCCGTCACGCTCGGCACGGTGCTCGTCGCCGACGGGATGCTCACGTACTTCGGGCCGAACGGCTGGTTCCCGCAGGCGCTGCAGGGGCTGCACCTGTACACCGACGAAGTGCGCCTCACGCACAACTACTGGGGCGTGCTGCTGTCGCTGATCGTGTCGGGCTTTCCGTTCGCATTCCTGCTGATGCTGTCGTACATCAGCGGCATTGACCCGACGCTCGCGCGCGCGGCCGCGACGCTCGGCGCGAACCCGTGGCAGCAGTTCCGGCAGATCTACCTGCCGCTGCTCGTGCCGGGGCTCACGATGGCGGCGTGCCTGTCGTTCGTGCAGGCGTTCTCGGTGTTCCCGTCGGCCGTGCTGCTCGGCGCGCCGGCCGGACCGACGCGCGTGATCTCGATCGCGGCGGCCGAGGCCGCGTTCGAGAGCTACGACTATTCGCTCGCGTCGGCGATCGCGATCGTGATGGGCTTCGTGCAGTTGCTGGTGGTCGCATCGATGCTCGGCGCGCGCCGCTTCTTCTACACGGGGCCGGTGACGGGGGGCAAGGGCTGATGGCGACCGACAATCGTGCCGCGCCGGCCTGGCCGCCGAAGCAGGGTTCGCCCGATGCACGGCCCGTCGATGCGAGGCAGCCGCAAAAGATGAGAAGCAACCTCGCCGGCCGCGCCTGGAAGGCGCTCGTCTGGGGGCTGATGGCGTTCTTCCTGCTGAACGTGATGCTGCTGATCGCGACCGTCGCGGTGAACTCGGTCGCGACGCGCTGGTTCGGCACGCCGCTGCCGCAGGGCTTCACGCTGCGCTGGTATGCGAAGGCGTGGCTGGACTTCCAGCTCGCGAGCGTGCTGTGGGTGACCGTCGAGGTCGTCGGCGCGGTCGTGCTGCTGTCGATCGCGCTCGGCGTGCCGGCCGCCTATGCGCTCGCGCGCGTGCAGTTTCGCGGCAAGCGCTTCGCGCTGCTGGTGTTCCTGCTGCCGCTGATGGTGCCGCCCGTCACGTACGGGATTCCGATGGCGACCGTGATGTACAAGGTCGGGCTCGCTGGCACGCTGCCGGGCGTGATCCTCGCGAACCTCGTGCCGGCGCTGCCGTTCGTGATCCTCGTGATGACGCCGTTCATCGAACAGATCGACCCGAATCTCGAAGCCGCCGCGCGCATCTTCGGCGCGAATACGTGGCGCTATTTCCGCTACGTGCTGCTGCCGCTGCTCGTGCCGGGCATGCTCGCGGCCGGGCTGCTCGTGCTGGTCCGCACGATCGGGATGTTCGAGCTGACGTTCTTCACCGCGGGCCCGAGCACGCAGACGCTCGTCGTCGCGCTGTATTACGCGGTGTTCTCGACCGGCGTGCGCGCGCCGCAGTCGATCGACGCGATGGCGATGATCTACATGGTCATCACGCTCGTGTGGGTCGTGATCGCGCTGCAGTTCGTGAGCCCGACGCAGCTCGTCAGCCGCGTGAAGCAGGAGCGGCAGTAGGCGCGGGCGCGGCAGCGGGCGATCGCGTCCGTGCAATTGGTTACAAATGGATACCGCGAACGACACGCGGACGTTGCAGACTACGCGGCATACCGGCCGGCGAACGTGTTCCCGCGCGCCCCCCGACGTTTACTCGACAACGGATCTCCATGAAGTTTCAAACGCTGCTGACACTCGGCTGTGCCTCGACGCTGCTGGCCGCCTGCAACCTGCTCCACGACGGTCCCGGATCGAACGACGTCGACGCCGCGGTGCGCCGCGCGCTCGAAGCGGAAAACCACGGCGGCCTGAACGCGCTGTTCGGCCAGCCGCTGCCGGTGTCGGCCGATGTCGTGTCGGCGAAGCCGGACGGCGACTGCAAGAAGCTCGGCGATCGCACGTACTCGTGCGACGTCGTCGTCACGTGGCGCAATGCCGATTACTCGCCGTCGCGCGCGAACCTGACCTTCGTGAAGGCCGCCGACGGCTCGTGGCAGACCTCGGGCGTCGACGCGGCGCTCGCGACCGGCACCGCGAAATCGCTGATCGACCAGATCGGCAAGGCGTGGCATGGCGACGCGGCCAGCGGCGCGTCGGCGCCGAAGTGACGTCGCCGCGGACTCCGGTTTGACCATCCGACGATCGGGACATTCGCGCCGTGCTGGCGAGCTTCCCGACGCGTTGCAGGTCGGGGGCCGGTTCCGTTTTCGAATCGGAACCGAATCGCGCCACCACGGCGCGCATTCATCGCGATTCGAATGAGCGAATTTAAGCAAAAGAATGGCGAATTAAAAATCGAATCGAAATTCCGAAAGCAAAACAAAATGCATCCTTCGCGTGGTGACGTTCCCGTGCGGGAAGTGCAATGCCGTCGATAATCCGCGTTTAATCGCCTCCGGCTTGCAGTCGCATTTGATGCAACCTATATATATGACTAATCGCATCGTGCCGCACCGGTAATCCGGCATGCGGCGGGCATGACCAGATAGCAAGAATCAAGAAACCGGGTGCGGAAGGGGAACCCAGCATGGGCAATAGCGTGTGTGTCGCACGAATGTGTTCGGGTACCCGGTTTCCGCATGTATTGCGCGCGCTTGCCCGTGCCGATCGCCTGCCGTTCGCGCCGATCGTTCGAAGCGCGGCGTTGCGCCGGACAGTGACGCTGATGGCCTGCGTTGCCGCGATGACCGGCCCCGGCGCCTGCCTCGCGGCAGAGCCCGGCGTGACCGACGGCGCGATCCGCCTTGGGATGGTCAACGCGCAATCGGGCAATTCGGCAGGCCTCGGGCGCGGGCTGCTGGCGGGCGCGCAAGCCGTGTTCGACGACGTGAACGCGCGCGGCGGCGTGCATGGCAGGAAGATCGACCTCGTGGTCGGCGACGATCGCTACGAGCCCGACAGGACCGTCGACAGCACGCTGGAGATGATCGAACGGGGCAATGTGTTCGCGCTGTTCGGCTATGTCGGCACGCCGACGACCACCGCGGTGCTGCCGATCATCCGGGAGGCCGGCATTCCGCTCGTCGGCCCGTTCACCGGCGCGATGGCGCTGCGCAAGCCGGTCGTGCCGGAGGTATTCAACATCCGCGCCAGCTATGAAGACGAGACCCGCGCGCTGGTCGACCATTTCATCGCGCACGACGGCGCGAAACGGTTCGCGGTGTTCTATCAGGACGACGGCTTCGGGCTCGCGGTGCTGGCGGGCACGCGGCTGGCGCTGCAGCGCCATGGCCTGGACGTCGTCGCGACCGGCACGTTCCGTCGCGGGACCACCGCGGTCGACACGGGCCTCGCATCGCTGCTGGACGGCCAGCCGGACGTCGTCGTCATGGCCGGCCCCTATACGCCGATTGCCGCGTTCATCCGCGCGGCACGTCGCGAAGGCCTGAAGGCCCGGCTCGCATCGGTATCGTTCGTCGGCACCGACGACCTGCTGCGCCTGGTCGGCGACGAAGGGGACGGCACGCTGATCTCGCAGGTCGTGCCGCTTCCGCAGAACGACCGGGACGTGATCCGCGACTGCGTACGGCTGATCGAGCGGCGCTTTCCGGGAGAACACGCGGGCGTGGTGCACATCGAGGGCTGCATCGACGCGAAGATCATGCTGATCGGCCTCGAACGCGCCGGCCCGTCGCCGACCCGGGCGGCGCTGAAGCAGGCGCTCGAATCGATCCGGCATCTCGACCTGGGCGGTCTGGTCGCCGATCTGGGCGCGGACAATCACCAGGCGCTGAATGCGGTGTTCCTCTCGGAAATCGCGCACGGCCGCATCGCGCCCGTGGACGCGCCGGCCAGATAACCAGCCGGATGGCCGCGCGCGGGCCGTCCCGATCCCGGAGGCTGCATGGACATCAAGGCCAAGCTTGTCACCGGCACCAGCCTGATGCTGCTGGGTGCGCTGGCGATTTCCGCGACCAGCCTGATCGCGGTGCACGGCATTGCGTCCGGCGTGCGCACGCTGACGACCGAATCGTTGCCGCTGCAGGTGCGCAGCAACGAACTCCAGCGCGCGTACGCGGAGCTCGCGGTGGATTTCGGCCGGCTCGAGCAGGCGCAGGACGCGTCCGAGCAGGAGCAGGCCGCGGCGGAGATCGAAACGCAATTGCAGCGGACTGCCGCCCTCATGGCCGCCGTGCGCGCGATCGACGGGCACGGCGTCGACGCGCCGTCCACCGACCTGCGCACGATGCTGCGGTCGATGAGCGAAGGCGTCGGCCAGCGTCTGCGGGACGAGGCACGGCTGGGCGCCGAAACCCGTCTGGTCGAGCGCATCCAGGCACGGGGCGACGCATTGATGGGCACGATCCGCGCCGAAACCGAACGGCTGGACAGCCAGGCCAGCGCGGCGGTGAGCGACGCGCTGGCGGCCAACACCGCGTACAACCGGACGATTCATGCGCTCGGCCAGGTTCGCATGAACGTCAAGGACATCGTCAGCGTTGCCGATCATGTCGACGCCGCGCCGAGCCGGTACCGGCTCGCTCCGCTGCGGGATCGCATGCAGGCGGCCATCGGCGGTGCGCGCAATGCGCTGGCGATCGCAGCGCCGAGCCTCGAGGCCGCCACGACGCAGGACGTCGCGAATGCGCTCGGGCGCGCGGCGGCCGACATCCTCGACGGCAACGACAGCCTTGTCGCGCTGCGCGGCAGGATGTTCGTGGAGCCGTCCGTCGCGACGCGCTACCACGCGAGGGAGGACAAGGTCCTGCAGTCGCTCGATGCGCTGGACACGAAGCTGGCGGAAATCGCCGACCCGTTCGCGCTGCGGATCGTCAAGGCGCGACAGCGCCTCGACGAAACGATCGCGCTCCAGCGGCAGGCGGCCCGGATCAGGTACCTGTCGACCGTCGTCAACGGCGGCATCAAGGAACTGGCGGCCGACCTTCGCATGGTCGCGCAAAGCAAAAGCACGGAACATCTCCAGCGTGCCGACGCCGACGCACGGGAGAATATCGGCAAGCTCGCCGCCGCCGCGAGCGCGCTGCGCGATGCACTCGTCGCGAGCGGGCAGCGCGAGTCGAGCCGCGCGCAGGATGTGGTTCCGCTGGCCGCGGAACTGGCCGGATCCGCACGCCGCATCGTCGCGGTGCGGTCGAACATGTTGTCCAACGACGCGAGCATGCAGCGCATCATCGCGGACGTGGAGACGACCGCGAATCGCCTCGCGGCCTATACGGAGCAGGAGGCCGTGCGCGTCGATCTGCAGCAGCGCAGCATCGTGTCGCAGGTCAATCGCGCGGTGACGAGCGCCATCGCGATGATCGTCGCCGTGTCGTATTTGCTCGCGATCGGCAGCCTCGTGATCAGTCATCGCCTCGGCACGTCGATCTCCCGCCCGCTGGGGAATCTGACGCGCACCATGGCCCGCATCCGCAGCGGCAGCGACCTGTCCCTGCGCATGTCCCACAAGGGCCGCGACGAAGTCGCGACCCTGATCGCCGGCTTCAACACGATGCTCGACGAAATCGAACGTCGCGACATCGACCTGCAGGCGGCAATCGCCGCGGCCGAAACCGCGAATTCGGCGAAATCGGAATTTCTCGCGAGGATGAGTCACGAGATCCGCACGCCGATGAACGGCGTGCTGGGCATGACCGAGCTGCTGCAACGCACGCGCCTGACGTCGAAGCAGCGCAAGTTCGTCGACACCGTGTATCGATCCGGTCAGACGCTGCTCATCATCATCGACGACATACTCGATTTTTCGAAGATCGAGGCCGGCAAGCTGACGCTGGAGCACATCGATTTCAACCTGCACCAATTGCTCGACGATGTCGTCGCGCTGCTGGAACCCAATGCGCAGCGCAAGGAGCTTGCGCTGGCATTCCGCAAGGCGGATACCGTGCCGCAATGGATGCGCGGCGACCCGGTCCGGCTGCGCCAGATCCTGACGAACCTGATCGGCAATGCAATCAAGTTCACCGAGCGCGGGCAGGTCGAGCTGGCCGTGTCGTATACGGACGACGGCCGCGTCGTGTTCGCGGTCGCCGACAGCGGCATCGGCATCGCGCCGGACATGGCCGCGCAGTTGTTCCGGCCGTTCCAGCAGGCCGACAGCTCGACCGCGCGCAAATACGGCGGAACCGGGCTGGGGCTCGTGATTTCCCGCCAGCTGGCCGAGATGATGGGCGGCGAGCTCACGCTCGAATCGACGCCCGGCAAGGGCTCGGTGTTCACCGTGACCGCGCGGCTCGAACCGGCGTCCGGCGTGGTCGACGTCGCGGCGGGCGCAAGGTCGTCGCTCGCGGGATTGAAGGTGCTGATCGTGGACGACAGCGAGACCGATCGCAGCGTGCTCGTCGAACATGCGATCGAATGGCAGCTGTGCGTCGCGACGGCCATCGGCGGCGACGATGCGCTGTCGCAGTTGCGGGCGGCCGCCGCCGACGGGACGCCGTTCGATCTGGCCATCGTCGACGTGCGGATGCCGGGCATGGACGGCATCTCGCTCGTTCAGCACATCCGCTACGACCCGTCGCTGCGTGCGCTCAGGATCGTCACGCTGACCGCGTTCGAGATGATGGACAGCATCCAGGTCGCGCGCGAACTCGACATCGACGCCCGGCTGACGAAGCCGCTCCATGGCGCGGAGCTTTATACGGCCATCGCATCGGCGATGCACATGAGGCCGCCGCCGCTGCCTTTGGCCGCGCCGGTGTCCGACGAAGCCGGGGCGGACGCGGCGCTGCCGCCCGACGCCGGATCGGCGCGCGTGCTGCTGGTCGAGGACAACGTGGTCAATCAGCAGATCGCGCTGGCGATGCTGGAGGACACCGGCTATCGGGTGGCCGTGGCCGAAGACGGCCGGCAGGCGCTGAAGATGCTGGCGGACGAAGCGTTCGACGTGGTCCTGATGGATTGCCAGATGCCGCTGCTGGACGGCTTCGAGGCGACGCGGCTGCTGCGTCGGCACGAAGCGGCAGCCGGCGCGCCGCGTCTGCCGGTCATCGCATTGACGGCCAACGCGCTCAGCGGCGACCGGGAGCGCTGCCTGGCCGCCGGCATGGACGACTACCTGGGAAAACCGTTCCGTCGCGATGCGCTGCTGCAGATGCTCGCGCGCCATGCCCGCGGCGCGGCGTCCGGGCCGGCCGTCGCGAGCGGCGACGCGGGAACCCAAGCCGGCATCGAAGCGGGCACCGAAGCCGGCGGGGCGACCACCGCCGATCCGGGCGGCGACGCGAACGTGATCGACCGCAAGGCGCTCGACGCATTGCGCGCGCTCCAGCGGCCGGGCCGCCCCGATATCCTGACCCGCATCATCGATCAGTTCACGCTCGATGCGCCGCGGCTGATCCGCGACATGCACGCGGCCGTCGAAGCGGGCGATGCCGACGCGCTGAGGCTGGCCGCCCATACGCTGAAATCGAGCAGTGCGAACGTCGGCGCGCACGTGCTGTCGGCCCGCTGCAAGGAGATCGAGCAACGGGCGCGCGCCGCCGACGTCGCCGCGGCAGCCGACCTCGTCGCCGGCACGGACGCCGAATTCGGGCACGCGCAGGCCGCGTTGACAGCGGAACGCATGGTGGAGGATTGAGCGGCCTGCCGGACGATCGCGGTGGCGATCGCGGCGGGTCGAAAACAGGAGAACGGTCGTGAACGAGGAAAATGTCGATGCACCGGTGATTCTGATCGTCGACGACGATGCGATGACGCGCCTGCTGGTCGTGGAAACCCTCGAGCCGGAGGGTTTTCGCGTCGAGGAAGCGACCGGGCCGCAGGAGGGCATCGACGCGTTCCTGCGTCATCGTCCTGCCGTGGTGCTGCTCGACGTCGAGATGCCCGGCGGCGACGGCTTCGCCTGCTGCCGCCGGCTGCGCGCGCTGCCGGAAGGTCGCCGTGTGCCGATCGTCATGCTCACGGGCAACGACGACGACGCGTCGATCGCCAGTGCCTTCGACGCCGGCGCGACCGATTTCGTCTCCAAGCCGATGCGCTGGAAGCTGCTCGGCTACCGGCTCCGCTACCTGCTGCGCGCGGCCGCGACGCTCGAAAAGCTCGCGACCGCCGAGATCAGCCTGACGCATGCGCAGGCGCTCGCGCATCTGGGCAACTGGGAGTATCAGGCCGGCCGGACCGACGGCAACTGGTCGCCGGAGCTGTTCCGGATCCTCGGGCTCGACCCCGAGTGCACGCCGCCGACCTTCGATCGGCTGCTGCAAGCCGTGCCGGTCGACGAGCAGCCGCTTTTGATCCAGTCGTTCACGAGCCTGCGCACCGAGGGCGCCCCGTTCTCGCTCGAGCATCGGCTGCTTCACCCGGACGGCACCGAGCGCCACGTGCTGCACCACGCGGAGGCGGGGCGCGACCTGAACCACGCGATCATCCTGCGCGGCATCGTGCAGGACATCACCGAGCGCAAGATGCAGCAGGGGCGCATCGAATACCTCGCCAACCACGATGCGCTGACCGGCCTGCCCAATCGCAACCTGCTGAGCGACCGCATGGAGCAGGCGATGTCGCACGCGCGGCGCACGGGACACCTGATCGCGGTGATGGTGCTCGACCTGGACCGCTTCAAGCACGTCAACGACACCTTCGGCCACTCGGTCGGCGACGGCCTGCTGCGAGCCGTCTCGGCTCGGCTCAAGGCTGCCGTGCGCGACGGCGACACGGTCGCGCGGCTCGGCGGCGACGAGTTCGTCGTGATGCTGGTCAACCTGTCGACCGCGACGGATGCGGACGCAGTCGCCCGCAAGGTCCTGAACACCTTCGGCGCGCCGTTCATGCTCGACGGACACGACCTGCACGTGACGACGAGCATCGGCGTCAGCGTTTGTCCGACCGACGGCGCCGACGCGGAGACGCTGCTGAAGACGGCCGACGCCGCGCTGTATTGCGCGAAGGAACGCGGGCGAAACGGCTACAGCTTCTACACGCGCGAGCTGGGCGCCCGCGTGGAAGAACAGGCCGAACTCGAAAACGCGCTGCACGAGGCCGTCGCGAACGGCGAACTGGAGCTGTACTACCAGCCGAAGGTCGATCTCAAAACCGGCCGGATCAGCGGCGTCGAGGCGCTGATTCGCTGGCGCCGCCCCGGCATCGGCGTGATTCCGCCCGACCGCTTCATCCCGATCGCCGAGGAAACCGGGCTGATTCTGCCGATCGGCGAATGGGTGCTGCGCACGGCCTGCGCGCAGGCCGTCGCGTGGCGTCACGACGGGCATGCGCCGCTACGGATCGCCGTCAACCTGTCGGCACGCCAGTTCCGGCAGCAGAACATGGCCGACGTGGTGCACAGGACGCTGCGGGATACCGGCCTGGAGCCGGCCTGGCTCGAACTCGAGTTGACCGAAAGCGTGCTGATGCAGGACCGCAACGCGATCGCGCACACGCTGCGCGAACTGAAGGCGCTCGGCGTCGTGCTGTCGCTGGACGACTTCGGCACCGGCTATTCCAGCCTGTCGTACCTGAAGGACCTGCCCATCGATGTCGTCAAGATCGACAAGTCGTTCCTCAGCGACGTCACCACGAGCGCGGAAGGCGCGTCGCTGACGCGCTCGATCATCGCGATGGCGGAGTCGCTGCACATGGAGACGGTGGCCGAGGGCGTGGAGACGGAAGCACAGCTTTCGTTCCTGAACCGGAACCGCTGCCATGCGATGCAGGGCTATTACTTCAGCCATCCGGTCACCGGAACGGAAATCGCCGACATGCTCTCCGCCGGCTCGGAGCTTCCCGAGCATTGCCGGCAGCGCGAGCTGCTGCACCGGACGCTGCTGCTGGTCGACCACGACCCGGCCGTCCTGCAGACGCTCAGGCAGGCGCTGGGCCGCGACGGCTACGAGGTTCTCGGCACGACCGATCCCGCCGACGCGCTCGACCTGCTCGCGCAACATCGTGTCGGCGTGATCGTGTCGGACTTCCGCATGCCGAGCCTGTCCGGGATCGACCTGTTGCAGCGCGTCAAGGCACTCTATCCGGACATCGTGCGCATCCTGCTGTCCGGCTATGGCGAAGGGCAGTCGATCGCCGCCGCGCCCGGCGACGGATCGGTCCAGAAGCTCCTGATCAAACCGTGGGATGTCGAGCTGTTGCGCACGCACATTGCCGAGTCGTTCAAGCGATTCGAGCGCAGCACGTTGCACAACCGGATAGGCCTCGACGCCGCCCGCATCGGCATGCGCCCGTCCTCCGTCAGGCCCGTCGAAGCGGCCGATTCCCGCGATCGCGCTTGAGCGACGCTGCGACGCTCGCGCGTCCCGCGCGGTGCCCGGGCGCGAACTGGCGGGCGAAACGACGACGAAAAAGGGGGTGATCACGGCGATCCACGGCATGCGTCCGGCGATATAGGGAAAACCCTTATCTCGGGGTATAATCGCTGGCTGAGAGAAAGGTCGAACCATGCCAGAACGTTTCCAAACCCTTGAAAAGTTTGTGTTTTCCCTCGTCGTGATGTCCGCGGTCGTGTGCTCGGCATTCCTCGCGTACGAGCGTCACCCCGAGATCAAGATCGCGCTGCACGAAGGCGAAGCGCTGATGCGCGAGAGCGCCAAGTATTCGGTCATTTGCTCGCCGTCCAAGGTCGATCCTTGCGTCGAGATGTCCGCCTACTGAAATTAGCGGCGGGCTCGGCGCGCCGAGCGGTGCGCTGCAGCCGAAACGGACGTTTTTCATGATTCGTCCCGTTCGGTTTCAGACTGGCCCTACAGCGTCGGCGGTTCGAATTCCTTGAAGTAGTGCCCATCGGGCGTTCAGAAACCGGCCGCAGGACAGGGCGGATGCACGAACCCGTCACGTGCCGAGTCGCTGGCGCAAGCCGCCCCCGGATTCAGTCGGCCCCGCTTCGAGCAATCGAGCGGGGCCGTTCTGTTTGCGCGGTTGCAACGATCGCCCGCACCGGCAAGCATCACACGAGTCGCACGACATGCCGCGGCTCGCCGCCCGCAAACGCGGCGACGTTGTCGACGAGCTGATCGGCGAGCGCCTGCATCGCCTCGTCGCTCGCCCATGCGACGTGCGGCGTCAGGATGAATGCCGGATGCGACAGGATCGCGTGGAACGGATGCGCGGCCGGCAGCGGTTCCTGCGTGACCACATCGAACCCGGCGCCCGCGATCTGCCCCGACTGCAATGCGTCGACGAGCGCGCTTTCGTCCACGAGCCCGCCGCGTGCGGTATTGATCAGCAGCGGCCGGCGCGTCATCCGCGCGAATGCGGCGGCATCGATCAGGTGCCGCGTCGCGGGCGTGAGCGGGCAGTGCAGCGTGATCACGTCGCTGTCGCGCAGCAGCGTGTCGAGCGGCGCGTAGCCGTCGCCGGCGGCATCGCCGTGCGCCGCGAACAGCACGCGCATGTCGAGCGCACGCGCGATGCCGGCCACCGCGCGCCCGAGCACGCCGTCGCCGACGATCCCAAGCGTCGAGCCGGCCAGGTCGCGGATCGGATGATCGAAGAAGCAGAACTGCCCGCTGTCGAGCCAGCGTCCCGCGCGCACCGCGTCGCGGTAAGCCACGAGACTGCGGCGCAGCGCGAAGATCAGCGCGAACGTATGCTCGGGCACCGTGCGGACCGCATACCCGCGTATGTTGCTCACGACGATCCCGCGCGACGCGCACGCGTCGAGATCGACGATGTCGGTACCGGTCGCGGCGATCGCGATCATTCGCACGCGCCGCGCACCGGCGAGTGTCGCCGCGTCGAGCCGCACCTTGTTGGTCACGACGATATCGGCGTCGGCAATGCGCGGCGCGACTTCGTGCGCGCTCGTCCGTTCGAACGCATGCAATTCGTGCGGAAACGGGAACGGCTTCAGCACGGTTTGCGGCGACAGCGTCGCGCGGTCGAGAAACACGATCTTCGCGGGTGAGGAAGCGGAAAACATGGCGGGTCTCGCTGACAGTGACAGGCGCCCGGCGGGCGCGGAACGGGATCGATTCTGCCGGCGGCGCGCACGGCGTCGCTTGACCGTTGCGCGAGCGCGCTTTCCCGGATGGAAAGGCTGACGCACGCCGTGCCAGAACGAATGCAGCGATCGCGCCGACGCGCGCCTTTCCGTTTCGGAAAGGCTGGTTGAGCATCGAGCGATTTTCGCGGTGCGCGAACGCCGTCATGATCGCCGTCATCGACAACACGATTTCATCGGAGACAGCCATGACGCGCCCCCTGGACGGCATCCGCGTGCTGGAACTCGGCCAACTGATCGCCGGGCCGTTCGCGGGCCGGATGCTCGCCGAATTCGGCGCGGACGTGATCAAGATCGAGCCGCCCGGCGTCGGCGACCCGCTGCGCAAATGGCGGCTGCTGCACGACGGCACATCGGTCTGGTGGGCCGCACAGTCGCGCAACAAGACCTCGCTCACGCTCGACCTGCGCACGCCCGAAGGGCAGGACGTCGTGCGCCGGCTCGTCGCCGGGACCGACGTGCTGATCGAGAACTTCCGGCCCGGCACGCTCGAAGGCTGGGGGCTCGGCTGGGACGCGCTGTCCGCGATCAATCCGGGGCTCGTGATGCTGCGCGTGTCGGGCTTCGGGCAAACGGGCCCGTACCGCGACCGCCCCGGCTTCGGCGTGATCGCCGAAGCGATGGGCGGCTTGCGGCACCTGACCGGCGAGCCCGGCCGCACGCCGGTGCGCGTCGGCATCTCGCTCGGCGATTCGCTGTCGGCATTGCATGGCGTGATCGGCGTGCTGCTCGCGCTGCGGCATCGCGAGCAGCAGGGCGGCAACGGGCAGGTCGTCGACGTCGCGCTGTACGAATCGGTGTTCAACATGATGGAAAGCCTGCTGCCCGAATACTCGGCGTTCGGCGCGGTGCGCGAGGCGGCCGGCAGCAGCCTGCCCGGCATCGCGCCCACCAATGCGTACCGCTGCCGCGACGGCAGGTACGCGCTGATCGCCGGCAACGGCGACAGCATCTTCCGGCGCCTGATGGAGCTGATCGGGCGGCCCGATCTCGGCAGCGATCCCGCGCTCGCGCACAACGACGGCCGCGTCGCGCAGGTCGAGCGCATCGACGCGGCGATCGGCGCGTGGAGCGCGCGCCACGATCTCGGCGACGTGCTGGCCGCGCTGAACGACGCGCGCATCCCGTCCGGGCGCATCTACGACGTGGCCGACATCGCGGCCGATCCGCATTACCGCGCGCGCGACATGATCGTCGACGCCGCGCTGCCGGACGGCACGCCTGTGCTGGTGCCGGGCATCGTGCCGAAACTCGGCGCGACGCCGGGGCGTATCGAACGCGCGGCGCCCGCGCTCGGCGCGGATACCGATGCGGTACTCGAATCGATCGGCATCGATGCCGCGACGCGCGGCGACTGGCGCACGCGCGGCGTGATCTGAACCGGCAACAGGAGACAAGAGGCGACATCATGAGCACTCGACACAAACGGCTCTATATCCACGAAGTCGCGACGCGCGACGGTTTCCAGAACGAAGCTGCGTTCGTCGATACCGACGACAAGATCGCGCTCGTCGATGCATTGAGCGCATGCGGCTACGCGAAGATCGAAGTCACGTCGTTCACGTCGCCGAAGGCGATCCCCGCATTGCGCGACGCGGAGGCCGTGATGCACGGCATCGCGCGCGCGCCGGGCGTCGTCTATACGGTGCTCGTGCCGAACGTGCGCGGCGCCGAGCGCGCGCTGTCGTGCGGCGTCGATGAAGTGAACCTCGTGATGTCGATGAGCGAGAGCCACAACCGCGCGAACCTGCGGATGACGCGCGAGCAGTCGTTCGCGCAGCTGCGCGACGTGAGCGACGCGGTGCGCGGCTCGGGTGTCGCGATCAACGTGTCGCTGTCGACCGCGATGGGCTGCCCGATGGAAGGCGACGTGCCGGCCGAAGCCGTGCTCGCGTGGATGCAGCGCTTCGCGGATCTCGGCGTGCACGGCTTCACGCTGTGCGACACGACGGGCATGGCGTTTCCGTCGCAGGTGCGCGATCTGTCCGGGCGCGCCCGCGAGCGCTTCGGCGCGCTGCAGCTCACGCTGCATTTTCACAACACACGCGGGATGGCGCTCGCGAATACGCTCGCGGCGCTCGACGCGGGCATCGACCGCTTCGACGCGTCGCTCGGCGGGCTCGGCGGCTGCCCGTATGCGCCGGGCGCGACCGGCAACGCGTGCACCGAGGAACTCGTGCACATGCTCGAACTGGACGGCTACGATACGGGCATCGACCTCGCGTGCGTGCTGGCCGCGTCGGCACGGCTGCCCGCGTTGATCGGGCATGACGTGCCGAGCCAGATCCTGAAGGCCGGGCGCCGCTCGGATCTTCATCCGCCACCGCGCGCCGACGCCGGCGACATGCCTGCGCAGCGCGCATTCTCATGAACAGGAACACAGGAGCGATTCCCATGGCGCTGATCGATCACCTGGACCATCTCGTGCTGACCTGCGTCGATCCCGACCGGACGAAGCATTTCTACACCGAGGTGCTGCAGATGCAGCTCGAAACCTTCGGCGCCGGCCGGCTTGCGTTCCGCTTCGGCAACCAGAAGATCAACCTGCACGTGCGCGGCGCGGAGTTCGAACCGAAAGCGCATGTGCCGGTGCCCGGCGCGCTCGACCTGTGCTTCATCGCGTCGGTGCCGCTCGACGACGTGATCGCGCACCTGAAGCGCGTCGAATGGCCGATCGTCGAAGGGCCCGTCGAACGCACGGGTGCGACGCAGAAGATCCGTTCGGTCTACGTGCGCGACCCCGACCTGAACCTGATCGAGATCTCCGAGTTGATCTGACCGGTGGCGCCGCTTCGGCGTATCGATCGGCTCGATCCGTCCGGTTGCGCGGGCACCGGCACGATGCGCGCGCGGCGTCGCAGTCTTTCGCCGAAAGCGGACAGGCCCGCGCCGCACCCGCCGAATCCGGATAGCCGGGCCCGGCCGCGCTGCGGATAATGGTGCGAACGCGTCGGTTCGGCCGACGCCTTCGCAGCGGGCATGACGAACCTGCCCCGCACCTCCGCAACCCGCCCCGGACACTCCCCGAATGACGATCCTCTATCGCGGCATGGACCGCGCGGCGCTCGACGCCGCCTACCTGAACACGAAGGCTATTCCCGATTTCCCGGCATTGCTCGCGTCGTGCCAGACGCGTAGCGCAGCGCTGTACGACGCGACACCCGGCCGCCGCGACCTGCGTTACGGCGCGCAACCGGCGCAGCGCTTCGACTGGCTGCCGTGCGGGCTGCCCGACGCGCCGCTGTTCGTGTTCATTCATGGCGGCTACTGGCAACACTGCACGAAAGAGGATTTCGCGTACGCGGCGAGCGGGCCGCTCGCGCGCGGCTTCGACGTCGTGCTTGCCGAATACACACTTGCGCCGGTCGCGACGATGACCGACATCGTCGGCGAGATCGGCGCGCTGCTCGATTTCCTCGTCACCGACCCCGACGGCCTCGGCACCGCGAACCGGCCGATCCATCTGAGCGGGCATTCGGCGGGCGGCCATCTGACTGCCGTGCATCGCGCGCATCCGGCCGTCGTTTCAGCGCTCGCGATCAGCCCGCTCGTCGATCTCGAACCGATTTCGCTGTGCTGCCTGAACGACAAGCTGCAGCTCACCGCGCAGGAGGTCGAAGCGTACAGCCCGCTACGTCACATCGGGCCCGGCGCGCCGACGGTCGTCGCGGTCGGCGACGCCGAACTGCCCGAACTCATCCGGCAAGCACATGAATACGCATCGGCGTGCGAAGCGGCCGGCGAACGGATCGCGCGCACCTGGCTGCCCGGCATGCAGCACTTCGCGGTGCTCGACGATCTCGCGAAGCCGGACGGTGCGATGCTCTCCGCGTTGCAGGCGATCGCGCCGCGCTAGTCGCGCGATATCGCGCGCACGGCCGGGCGTATGATCGGCGTCAGGCCGCCGCGACGATGGCGCGCGCCGTACGGCCTTCCCAGGATCCACGACATGGTGAACCCGCTTCATTTCGATCTGCAGTCGCTGCGCGTGTTCGCGCTCGTCGCCGAACACGGCAGCCTGACGAAGGCGGCCGAACACGGCCAGCTCACGCTGTCCGCGGTCAGCAAGCGCATCGCCGAACTCGAAAGCGTGACCGGCAGCGCACTGTTCGTCCGGCATGCGCGCGGCGTCGAACTGACACCCGCGGGCCGCGCGCTGCTCGACCATGCGGCGAAGGTGATCGAGCAGGTCAACCGGATGGCGCACGAGATGAGCGACTACGTCGCCGGCGTGCGCGGCCATATCCACGTGTGGACCAATACGTCCGCGATCGTCCAGTTCCTGCCCGCCGATCTCGCCGCGTTCCTCACCGACAACCCGGGCATCAAGGTAAGCCTCGAGGAGCGGCTGAGCCACGAGATCGTCGATGCGCTCGGGTCCGGCAAGGCCGATCTCGGCGTGTTCGCCGACAACGTGCCGGCACCGGGCATCGAACGGCGGCTGTACCGGCGCGACGAGCTCGTGCTGCTCGTGCCGCGCGCGCATCGCTTCGCCGCACGCGACAGCATCCGCTTCGCGGATACGCTCGACGAGGATTACGTCGGCTTGAGCGACGGCAGTTCGCTGCTCGCGCGCATGACCGACGCCGCGTTCGCGGCCGAACGCTCGCTGAAAGTGCGGATCCAGGTATCGAATTTCGACGGCGTGAGCCGGATGATCGAGGCCGGGCTCGGCATCGGCGTGCTGCCGCGCGATGCGGTGACCGGCGAGCGCGCCGCGCGGCTCGGGGTCGTGAAGCTCGACGACGCGTGGGCGACGCGCACGCTGTGGGTCGGCGTCAAGGCCGGCACCGTGCTGACGACCGACATCGCGAAGCTGTTCGATTTCATGTCGGCACGCTGACTGCGCCGAAACGGCGACGCGCGGGGCACGCCTGCGTGCGTCCCGTGCCGGCCGCCGCATTGCACCACTGGATTACACCGGATTGATTTCGTCCTGGCTGCGCCGCGTGGTCAGCGGCCCGAGCACGCGCAGCGCGACGGCGACGATGCCGAGCGCGACCGAGATCACGCCGAACATCGCGCCCGCGCCGTAGCTGCCGAGCACCGGCAGCAGCACGAACGGCAGCCCGCCGCTGACGATGCGCGACAGCGAATACGTGCTGCCGATCGCCGTCGAGCGCACGCGCGCCGGGAAAATCTCGGCCTGGTACACGTGATACGCGTTGCTGAACACGTTCGACGCGCAGGTCGTCAGCAATCCGAAGCCGACAATCAGCGCGGTATTGCCCGAGTACGCGAAGCACAGCCCGAATACGGCGATCGACAGGATCGACGCGATCACGAGCGTGCGGCGTTCGATCCAGTTGAGCAGCGGGATCGACAGCAGCGAGCCGATCGGATAGCCGACGAACGACAGCGCGATGAACAGCGTGCTGTCCGTCACGTCGAAGCCGCGGCTCTTCACGACCGTGCCGGCCAGCGTGCCGAAGCCGTAATAGCCGAAGCCCTGGAATAGGTGAAAGACCGCGAGCATCAGGTAGCGCGCGCCGTAGGGCTCGCGACGCAGCAGCGCGATGCGCTCGCCGAGCCCGAGCGGCCGTTGCGGTTCGGCCGATTCCGCGAAGTGCTCGGGCACCCGCACGCCGGTGCCTTCCGCGAAGCGCCGCAGCGCCGCGTGCGCGTCGGCGGTGCGGCCTTGCGCGAGCAGCCAGCGCGGGCTCTCCGGCAGACGGTGCTGGACGAACAGCACGTACACGGCGCCGAGGCTGCCGATCGCGAGAATGATGCGCCAGCCGGCCACGCCGGCCACATGCAGCGGGTTCAGCCACAGCGCGAGGAAGCCGACGAGCGGCACCGCGACATAGGAAGTCGTATAGGCCCACGCGGCGAGCCGCCCGCGCTTTTCCTTCGGCAGGATTTCGGACAGGAAGCTGTCGGCGACCGGATAGATCGCGCCGACGCCGATGCCGGTCAGGAAGCGGCACACGACGAGCATGTCGGCATTCACCGAGAACGCGCCGACCAGCGAGAACGCGCTGTACCACACGAGCGTCAGCAGGAACGCCTTGCGCCGGCCGATGCGGTCGGCGAGGCTGCCGAGGCACATCGCGCCGACGAACATCCCGATGAACGCCGATGCCAGCAGCAGCTTGAAATCGGTGCTCTGCCGGCTCAACCCGTATTCGTTCTGCAACGCGGAGCCGATCGTGCTGACGAGGAAGATCTCGTACATGTCGAAGAACAGCCCGATGCCGATCACCCACACGACGAACCGGTGCAATGCACCGACCGGCAGGTCGTCCATGAAATCGCCGAGCGTGACGCGGCGCGCGGGGAGGGCCGCCGCATCGGCGCCGACGCCGGCGGATGCGGCCGGCGGCCATGCGGACGCGGGGCCGCCCGCGTTGCCGCCCAGATCGAGGGATTGGCTGTTCATCGTGTCTCCTGATTGTCGATATGCCGTGGCGCACGGCCCGGCCGTTCGCGGCCGGCATGATGCGCCCGGCCGCACGATAGGGCGGCACGCACCGCAACGCCCATGAAAGGGCCGGCTGCGCGGGCTGCACCGATCGTCCGGCTCATGGTGGGCGAATCGGCGGCACGCGATAATTGCGGATGTATCAAGCGTCCTTTCCCGCTCAGAAAGGGTACGAACGCGCGGCGGGCGTCATTCGCGGGGGAAGGCCGGTGCGGCCTGCGCGGCGCGCGGTTGCGCACCGGATCCGGTTCGCTCTCGTGCAACCGGGCGGGCCGGGAAAACCATGAGGCGCGTTGCGCGGGCGCCGGCACGAACGCCGCCCCATGAAACATATGCACGGGGTTATCGTGCTCTGCCGACGCGGCATGTTCGCGATTCGACCGCCACCAGGAGGTAACCGACATGAATCACCCGACCGATAACCGGACGCTGTTGCGCGCGCTCGGCGTTCGCACACCGATCATCCAGGCGCCGATGGCCGGCGTCGGCACGCCGGCGCTCGCTGCCGCCGTGTCGAACGCGGGCGGGCTCGGCTCGCTCGGCGTCGGCGCGACGAACGCCGACGGCGCGCGCAAGATGATCCGCGACACGCGCGCGCTCACCGACCGGCCGTTCAACGTCAACGTGTTCTGCCATCGTCCGGCCCGCGCCGACGCAGCCGTCGAACGCGCGTGGCTCGACTGGCTCGCGCCGGCGTTCCACGCATACGGTGCGACGCCGCCCGCATCGCTGTCGGAGATCTATACGAGCTTCGTCGCGGACGAAGCGATGCAGGCGATGCTCGCCGAAGAAAAGCCGGCCGTCGTCAGCCTCCATTTCGGGCTGCCGTCCGCGGACGCGATCGCCGCGCTGAAGCGCTCGGGCATCACGCTGTTCGCAACTGCGACAAATCTCGACGAAGCGCGGCAGATCGCCGCCGCCGGCATCGACGCGATCGTCGCGCAGGGCATCGAAGCCGGCGGGCACCGCGGCGTGTTCGATTCGACCGCCCACGACGACCGCCTCGGCACGTTCGCGCTGACGCGCCTGATCGTGCGCGAATGCGCGCTGCCCGTGATCGCTGCCGGCGGCATCATGGATGGCGAAGGCATCGCCGCCGCGCTGGCGCTCGGCGCGCAGGCCGCGCAGCTCGGCACCGCGTTCGTCGCATGCCCGGAGACGTCGATCGACGACGGTTATCGCCGCGCGATCCTCGGCGACGCGGCGCGCCGCACGACGTTGACGTCCGCGATCTCGGGCCGGATCGCGCGCGGCATCGCGAACCGGCTGACCGCGCTCGGCGACGACCCGCACGCGCCGGCCACGCCCGCGTATCCGATCGCGTACGACGCGGGCAAGGCGCTGCATGCGGCCGCGAAGGCGCAGGGAGAATTCGGCTACGGCGCGCAGTGGGCCGGGCAGGCGGCGACGCTCGTCCGCTCGTTGCCAGCCGCCGAGCTGTTCGCGACGCTCGAGCGTGAAACGCGGGCCGCGATCGAACGCTTGCAGCACGCGCTGGACTGATCGCGCTCGGCCGGCAAACCGCGCACACGTGCCGGCGATCCGTGCTTCGGATCGCCGCGCCGAACGTGTTCCGGCTGCCATCGATTTGCAATGCTCTGTATCTGCGCAGACCGCGGATACAGTGCGATACAACGCAGGTTCAGGCGTCCGCTATAAAGCAGGCATGACTCTTCGAGAGCACATCATGTCTGCAACCTGGTTCAAAGGGTCCTGCCATTGCGGGGCCGTCAAATTCGAAGTGAAAGCCGCTATCGAGCCGGCGGTTCGCTGCAACTGCAGCCTGTGCCGCCGGCGCGGCGCGCTGATGAGCCCGATGTTTCCCGCTGACCACCTGAAAATCGTCGAAGGCGAGGGCGCACTGACGTGCTACCGCTTCAACACGCACACGGCCCGCCACTATTTCTGCAGCCGCTGCGGCGTCTATCCGTTCCATCAGACACGCATGGACCCCGCATGCTGGCGCGTCAATCTCGGCTGCCTCGACGGCGTCGATCCGTATGCGCTCGACGCAACCGTCGCAAACGGCGCGAGCCTGTCGGTCGTGGAGGACGCATGAAACGCTGGCTGATGATCCTGCTGTTTGCCGCGGGCGGGCTCGCGACCGAAATCGCGCATCCGGTGCAATGCTCGCTGCTGTCGGAAAGCCGGTTGCAATCCGGCAAGCGCCGCAGGCAGGACTGACGACGATCCGACCGCGTTTCTCCATCGCCCCGGTTCATCGAGACCGATTATCATGCTTCCGATAAGATCGCACGCGATATATAATGTGTGTATCTGCGGCCGTTCGCGTCGCTGGAGGAAGTTCATGAAACCGACCGAAGCCCCATCGCCCGCCGCGCCGAAGCTGTCCGAGTTCCTGTGTTTTGCGATCTACTCGGCGAACCTCGCGTTCGGCAAGGCGTACAAGCCGATCCTCGAAGAGCTCGGCCTCACCTATACGCAATACATCACGATCATTGCGCTGTGGGAGCAGGACAACCAGACGGTCGGCCAGCTTGGCGAGAAGCTGTTCCTCGAATCCAATACGTTGACGCCGATCCTGAAGAAACTCGAGGCGATGGGTTACCTGGAGCGGCACCGCGATCCGTCGGACGAGCGCCAGGTGCTCGTCAGCCTGACGAAGAGCGGCCGGCGCGTGCGCGAGAAGGGGCTCGACATGAACCTGGTCGAAGCCACCGGGTTGAAGCCGGACGAATTCGCGAAGGTGCAGAAGGCAATCGTCACGCTGCGCGGCAACCTGATCCGGTCGACCGAAGACTAAACACGCAGGCAACAAGCGGCCGATGCGCGTATCGCGTCGGCCGCGTCGTCATGCGTGTTCGTCGCCCAGCACCAGCAGGTTCATTTCGCGACGGACGACAAAACCAAGCGCGAGATAGCGTTCGATCGCGACCTGGTTCGACGTGAGGACGTGCAGGAACGGTGTTTCCGCGCGCGCACCGATCGCCGCGATCAACGACCGGATCAGCCGCGCCGCAAGCCCTTGCCGCCGAAACGCGGCATCCACGCAGACGGCGCTGATCTCGGTATACCCGTCGACCTGCATCCGCTCGCCGGCCATCGCCGCCAGCCGGCCTTCGCTGCGTACGCCGATATAGTCGCCAAGCTCGATCGTGCGCGGGCCGAACGGGCCGGGCTGCGCGGCCGTGGTCAGCGCGAGCATGTCCGGCACGTCGGCTTCGGCGAGCGTGACATGCTCCGATGCATGCGCCGGATCGGGCGTCCCTTGCCAGATCATTTGAAGCAACGCCGCGCGCCGGATCACCGGCAATCCCGCCGGCGGCGGGATCTCGTCCGGCGTGACCAGCGCGGCCGGCCCGTGCGCGGCGATCAGTTCGCGCAACGCATCGAACGATGCCTGGCTCGTGTCGGCGATCGCGGCGAACGGCGCAATGGCCGCCGGAAACCGCAGCGCGCGGTCGCTGCCGAGCGCAAAGCGGCTCTGTTTGCCCGCGAGCGCATTCCAGACGACATGGTCGAGCGGGTGTGCATCGCCCGTCGTGTTTCCGGTCGTGGCTTCCGGCATCGGCTGCTCCTCGATTGAAGATTTCGTGCCGCACAGAATAGACCGGATCGACCGGGCAGGTCGCCCCGCAACGACATGGATCGCGTCATTGGCCTGACACACGTGCGCTGGCCTTCTTCGTTCTCGGTGATCCATATCCGGAAGACGTCGATGCAAATCCGGACGCCCCAAATATAAAAACGCACACGATTACATCGCATGCGCTTTATGTGACGGACGTGGACGGCCGATTCCGTCGTGCAATGCTCAATGACCGAAATAGATCGAGCGCTCGGCCGTGCGAACCGCACTGCGGCTGCCGGACTGCGTCACGCCGTCGGCGTCATTGCCGTAACCGGACGCCATCGTATCGGCCGCGGCTACGCCGTTGTCGCGAATCCGGCTCAGCGCCGCCTGGAGATTGTCCGGGTAGTTCGGGTCGTTGGGGCGGTTCGGCAGGTAGCCGGCCTGCTGCAACGCGGCCAGTTCCGCACGCACCTGCGCACGCGTCACGGTACTTTCGCTCGCATTCGCCGGCGCGACGACGGCGGCCGACACGGCGACGAGAAGGGCAGCGATCAGTTGGGTTTTCATCATTCACCTCGGAACAGGAATAAAAAGAATTCAGGGGTCACGTATCGGCGCACGGCGTTCAATGACCGAAATACACCGAGCGTTCGGCTACGCTGACGGCATGCAGGCGGCCCGATTGCGTCACGGCCTCGCCGTTGCTGCCGTAGCCGGATGCCTGCTCGTTGGCCGCAACGGCATCGGCCGCATGGATCTGCGTCAGCGCGGCCTGCAGATCGCTCGGATAGGTCGCGTCGGTGGCGCGATTCAGCGGATAACCGGCCGTTTGAAGCTGCACGAGTTCGGCACGCACTTGCGCACGCGTCACGGTGCTTTCACTGGCAAACACCGGAGCGGCAACAGCGGCCGAAACGGCGACGAGAAGGGCGGAGATCAATCGGGTATTCATCATTTGCCTCGATAGGAAAAGAGTCGGGAGTTCGGCAGGGCGGCGCTCGGCCGCCCGATGCAGCGTTCACGCGATACGGATTTCGACGTCGATGTTGCCGCGCGTCGCCTTCGAATACGGGCAGGTCTGGTGCGCGGCATCGACGATGCGCTGCGCGACGTCGCGATCGAGCCCCGGCACGCTCACGTTCAGCCGGGCCTGCAGGAAGTACGCGTTGCCGGCCGTGCCGAGATCCACTTCGGCGTCGACGGCGAGATCGGCCGGCAGCGTCACCTTCGCGGCGCGCGCCGCAAGCTGCATCGCACCGATGAAGCAGGCCGACCAGCCGGCCGCGAACAATTGTTCCGGGTTGGTGCCGGTGCCGGCGCTGCCCGGCGACGACAACTGGATGTCGAGGCGGCCGTCGGAACTGCGTGCCGAGCCGTCGCGGCCGCCCGAAGTCGTATGCGTCTTGCCCGTGTACAGCACTTTTTCGATCTTGCTCATCATTTGCTCCGTCAGTTGGCAGGTTTTTCTCAGATGCGATTCGATCGCATGCGATGGAGTTTCGTCGAGGCGGCCACCCGTGTCAAGCGCATTCGATTAAATCGCATGCGCTATTTTGTATTTCAATGTATCCGGAACGTGTCGGGCTTTGCCGGACAAGGCTTTCGGCCGATCGAGCCCTGATATGCAAGGTAACGGGGCAGGCGACGAATGCCGGGCAGGGTGGGCGGAAACGCTCGCGGAGTGGATGGCCGCCCCGCGGCGCAGCCGATACGTCAGGCCGGGTCGATCTCGGCGATCACGACGAGGATGACGGCCGCGTCGGCCGGCAACTGGCGCTGGGAGAACGCCGAACGCGCGTGTCCCGCCTTGCCGCCCAGCGCGGCGGCGAACAGGTCGGACGCGCCGTCGATCACGGCCGGCTGTCCGTAAAAACCGTCGGCCGAGCTCACATGCCCCTCGACGCGCACGATCTTGCGCAGGCGATCGAACCCGCCCAGATGCCTGCGGATCTGCGCGAGCACGTTCAGCGCCGCAAGCCGCGCGGCGTCGCGGCCTTCGTCGACGCTCAACTGCTCGCCGACGCGGCCGGTATAGGCGATCCTGTCGTCGACGAGCGGCAGTTGTCCCGATACGAACAGCAGGTTGCCGGCTTCGCTGACAGCCGTATAGCTGCCGAGCGGGTTCGGCGGTTCGGGTAATGCAAGGCCGAGTTCGGCCAGCTTCTGTTCGACGGTCATGTCGTTCTCCTTGCGGGAAAATGGATCGGGCGATCGGTGTTGCCTGTCAGTCACTCTAGTCATGCGGCCGAAGCCGGTAAATGTCAGCGGCGCAATTGATTCGGGACACGATGTAACGAATCGCGCCACGCGTGCTCGCTGGTTTCCCGCGCGATATTCATGCACACTCGTTGCTTCATCGCGCGCCCCACACCGGAGACGGCAGGAACGGCACCATGCAACGCAAATTCGACGACTTGCTGCTGGGCAGCATCGAGCTGTTCTGTCTCGCCGCCGAACTCGGCAGCTTCACGCTGGCGGCAACCGCGGCGAGCGTCACGCCGGCCGCGGTCAGCCGGTCGGTGGCGCGGCTCGAGGAGCGTCTCGGCGTGCGGCTGTTCGTGCGCACGACACGACAGATCCGCCTGACCGATTCCGGCCGGCGCTATTTCGAGCAATGCCGCGATGCGCTGTCGCAGCTCGTCGACGCGGAACGCGAAGCGACCGGCCAGCAGGCAACGCCCGCCGGCGTGCTCCGGATCAGCATGCCGACGCCGTACGGACACTATCGCGTGCTGCCGCTGCTGCCCGCGTTTCGCGAGCGCTATCCGGACGTACGCGTCGAAACCCACCTGAGCAACCGCAACATCGACTTTGCCGAAGAGGGCTTCGATCTCGCGATCCGCGGCCGCGCGCCCGCCGATTCGAACCTTGTCGCGCGCAAGCTGGAGGACGCCGAACTCGTGATCGTCGCGACGCCCGGCTACCTGAAGCGCGCGGGCACGCCGACCGCCATCGACGATCTGCATGCGCACGAATGCATCCAGTTCGAGCTGCCGAGCAGCGGGCGGCCGATTCCCTGGCTGTTCGACGACGGATCGGACGAGATCGATATCGCGACGACCGGCAACTACAGTACGTCGGGCGACGTCCTCGCCGGCGTGACGCTCGCGCGCAGCGGTGCGGGCCTGTTCCAGACCTACCGCTTCATCGTCGAACAGGATCTGCGCGCCGGTACGCTCGTGGAGGTGCTGCCCGGCCTTGGCGGCCGGTCGCGGCCGTTCATGCTGCTGTATCCGCATGCGCGTTTTCTGTCGTCGCGCGTGCGCGTGTTCGTCGACTTTCTCGTCGAGCATCTGGAACGCGCGCCCGCCGGGCAGGCGCGCGGTGCGCGCACCAAACGAGCCGCCGCATCGCGATAGGCACGCCGGCTCGTTCTTTCGATGCCGATGCTCAGTGCCCGGCGCTCTGGCCGCCGTCGACGTGCAGGATCTCGCCGGTGACGAACGGCGCCGAGTCGAGATACAGGATCGCGTCGACGATGTCGCTCATCTCGCCCATGCGGCCGACCGGATGCAGCGACGCGAGCGTCGCATGCGTTTCGGGTGCATGCATCGGCGACTTGATGATGCCCGGCGACACGGCATTGACACGGATGCCGGCCTTCGCATACTCGATCGCGAGCGATTTCGTCGCCGCATTCAATCCGCCTTTCGTCAACGACGCGAGCACCGACGGCACGTTGCTGTTCGCGTGATCGACGAGGCTCGTCGTGATGCTGACTACGTGCCCGCTGCCGTGCTGCTGCATCGCGGCGATCGCGCGCTGCGTAACGTAAAAGAAACCGTTCAGGTTGACGCTCGTGACCTGCGCGTAGTCGTCCGCGGTGTACTGCGTGAACGGCTTCGCGATGAACACGCCGGCGTTGTTGACGAGCGTGTCGACGCGGCCGAAGCGTTCGATCGCGGCATCGACCACGCGGCGCGCGACGGCCGGATCGCCGATGTCGCCTGTGACGGTGACGAGATCGCGATCGTTCGACGGCCCGATCGAACGGGAAGTCGCGACGACGCGATGGCCGCGCGCGCGGAACGCGTTGACCGTTTCCGCGCCGATGCCTTGCGATGCGCCGGTGACGATGATGACTTTGGATGTGCTCATGACATACCTCGACAGGTGAATGGTGTTCGGCTTCAGTGCCGACCGGATCGATGAATCCGATGGGCGAACTGTAGGCGCGCCGATCGCGATTTCGAACACCCACCGTGGAGCAACAGTCTTGCGTCGCGGGAACAAATGCGCGGAGGGCCGGTTTTCTCGGGTCAGAGCGGCGGGTCGACATGCGGATGCAGGCGACGCGAAGCGGCGCCCGACGTCGCGCGCAAGCGCGTCGATGCGCTTGAAGCGTGGCGCAACCTCACCGGGAAACCGACTTTCCCGCCGCTTGACGAGCCGATTTGTCTGTAACGGCACACGCAGTTGGATAAATCGATGCATCCATCCGGATAACTTTTCTTATCACAATGGCACTATTACGAATCAAAACTCGCCGTTTCAGAAACGTGCCTGACGTCACCGTCCAGACCATTCCGATGCGACGCTCCATCGATTCGACGGCAGGGAAGCGGTCGTCAAGGCGCGGCTGCCCCGGCCGGCGACGGTCTTGAAACGAATGCACGCATTCAACCCGGTGCGCTCATCCGCGCCTGCAACACCGTCAACACTTCGGCCGTCGCACGCGCGACACCCTGCGCGGTCGTATCGACGAGCGCATGCGCGCATTCGCGATACAGCGGGTCGCGCATGCGGTACAGCGCAGCAAGCGTTTGCCGCGGCTCGGCCACCCGCAGCAGCGGCCGCCGCGCGTCGTCGCGCGTACGGCGCCACAGCGTGTCCGGATGCGCATGCAGATAGATCACGCAGCCGCGCTCGCTCAGTCGCGCGCGGGTGCGCGAATCCAGCACCGCGCCCCCGCCGGTCGCCACGATGACGTTCGGGCGCTGCGTCAGCTCGTCGACGATATGCGTTTCGAGCAGCCGGAAGCCGCCTTCGCCGACCATGTCGAACAGCACGGCGACCGAACGGCCGGTACGCCGCTCGATCTCGTCGTCGCTGTCGGCGAACGTCCAGCCGAGCGATGCGGCGAGCGCGCGGCCGAGCGTCGATTTGCCCGCGCCCATCATGCCGACCAGAAAGGCGCGCGCGGGCAGCGCGCGCACGTCGGCCGCCGCGACGACGGCGCTCATAGCCGCCGGGCGAGCGGCCAGCCGGCCCGCGTCGCCAGGCAGATCCGCCGCGCGCGCACCGCGTCCGACAGCGTGTCGAGCGCCGCGCCGGTCGACGCGCCGTCGGCGTCGAGCAGCGCGCCGAGCACCTGCCCGTCCGGATCGCCGGTCGCGATGTGCTCGGCCGCATCCGCCGCGATGCTCCGCGGCGTACGCTCGGGCGTCCCGTCGCGCTCGGGCCGCCGCCCGCCGTTGCGCAGATCGCGCCAGCGCATGACGAGGCCGCAGAACAGCGTGCCGCTCGGCACGGTTGCGTCGTCGCGCGGCTCCGCCGTGTCGCCGGGCGCCGCGCACCGCGTGATCCAGCTCGCGAACTCGAGCAGCGACGCATCGTGCGCGAGCGTCGCCGCGTCGAGCGCGACGGTCACGCCGGCGTCCCGCAACCGGCCGAGCAGCGGCCGCACGCCGTCGTGCGCGCCACCGCACGGCTGCAGCAACACTTCCAGTTCGTCCTCATGGCGGCTTGCGAGCGCACGGTGCCGGTCGAGCGCGGCCGGTTCGAGCAATGCATGCGCGGCATGCCGGACGATGACGATCGCGCGATCGTCGCGCCGCTCGACGATCGCGCCGATCCGGCGCCGCGCGCGCGCCACCGCGCAGCTCACGTGTCGCTCCCGACATGGCGCGCGCGCATCACAGCGAACCCTGGAATTCGAGCACGCGCGTCTTGAACTCGTCGGGCACGGCCAGCGTCGTGTTGTTCGCGTAATCGAACATCACGTGCGTCGACATACCGCGCGCGACGATCGTCTGGTCGTCGCGCTCCATCAGGTGCTCGAGATCGAAGCTCTTGCTGCCGAAGCGCACGATGCTCGACCGGATCGTCAGGTTGTCGCCGAACTGCGCCGGCGCCAGGTACTCGCACTGCGTCTTCACCATGATGTGCGGCAACTTCTCGCTTCGCGGCAAGCCGAGGAGATCGAACATGTAGCAGAGGTACGAATGCTGCAGATAGTCGTAATAGACGGGACTGCTCACATGCCCCATCGAATCCGTATCGCGATACTTGACGTGAATGGGCGTTTCGTAATGACGCTTCGACATGGTGACTCTCCGGAATAACTTGGTTGATTTATATATTCGAACCTGACTGGCCTGTCAGGCACCAGAAAATTAATCGAAAGCCTATCGGGACACCACTATCAGAACGGATAGCGGCCCGCCGCCGAAGGCCATGTGATACGGCTCTCCGCTTCCGTCAAAGCGCCCCTTATTTCCATGCAAAAACCGAATGTCCGACCCGACCCGCATTGCCAAAACAGGCATGACCCATGCCGATAACCCGCTTATTTCCGTCATTCATAAGCTTATGAATTGGAAACTGATAAATATGTTAGTTGCGCGCCAAAAGAACCATTCAATAAAGTCGCGTTGTAGTAAAAAATCCACCGAATTATCGACAGGAGGGTAGTCCCCATGCATGCAAACGCCTGGACGACCGACCGTGACGCCGTGCTGCGCTTGCCGACCCCCGCGGATCTGGCAGGCGCGCTGCAGCCGGCGTTGCGCGCGTCGCGCACCGTCCATACGACCCGTCGCGCGATCACCGACGTGCTGAACGGTGCGGACGACCGTCTCGTGGTCATCGCCGGCCCGTGCTCGGTGCACGACCCGGCCGCCGCGCGCGACTATGCGGCGCGGCTCGCGCTGCAACGCGCGCGGTTTGCGGACGAGCTGGAAATCGTGATGCGCGTGTACTTCGAGAAGCCGCGCACGACGGTCGGCTGGAAAGGGCTCGTCAACGATCCGCTGCTGGACGGCAGCGAGCGGATCGACGCCGGGCTGCATGCCGCCCGCGCGCTGCTGTGCGACATCAACGGCGCGGAGATGCCCGCGGCGACCGAATTCCTCGATCCGCTGTCGCCTCGCTACCTGGCCGATCTGGTCGCATGGGGCGCGATCGGCGCGCGCACGGTGGAATCCCAGGTGCATCGCGAGCTCGCGTCGTCGCTGCCGATCCCGATCGGCTTCAAGAACGGGACCGACGGCAACGTCCAGGTGGCCGTCGATGCGATGTGCGCGGCCGCGCGCGCGCACCGCTTCCTGTCGGTCGATGCATGCGGCCGGCTGTGCGCGGCGGCGTCGTCCGGCAATCCGCATACGCATGTCGTGCTGCGCGGCGGACACGAACCGAATTTCGACGCGGCCGCCGTGAATGCCGCATGCGAGCGCATGGCGGCCGCGCAATTCGCGCCGCGCGTGATGATCGACGTCAGTCACGGCAACAGCCGCCGCCAGTTCCGGAATCAGTTGGGCGTCGGCGCGGACGTCGCCGCGCAGGTCGCGGCCGGCGATACGCGCATCGTCGGCGTGCTGATCGAGTCGAACCTGATCGAAGGGCGACAGGACCTGGTGCCCGGCGTTCCGCTGCGCTACGGGCAGAGCATCACCGACGCGTGCCTGTCGTTCGCCGACACCGCCGGGCTCTTCGAGACGCTCGCGCACGCGGTTCGGGCACGGCGGCAGGGCCATGCGCCGATGCCCGGCATCGAGTTCGCGCACGAGCCGCTACTCGCATGCTGCGCATGAGCGGCCCGGCGCGACGCCGTCAGATTTCGGCTTCGTCGTAGATCCGCGTCGCGTCGCCGGCCCACGCGTCGCGATAGCGGGCGAGCCAGTGTTCGGCCTGGGTCGGCGCGCCGGCGACGATCTCGTCGAGCGGCGCGAGATACACGGATTCGTCGCGGCCGGCCGCATCCAGGCGCGCCCGCGCGCGCAGGCCGCGATGCGCGATTGCGAGCGCATCGGCCGCGAACGCACGCAACGGGCGGCTGTCGACCGGTGTATCGAGCCCGAGACGCGGCACGTCGCGACGCAATGCCAGCAGCGCGCCGCGATCGATCGCGGCGGCCAGCGTCTCGGCCTCCGACAGCGCGGCCGGATCGTACAGCAGGCCGGTCCAGAATGCGGACAGCGCGATCATCATGTCGGGCGAGCCGGCATCGGCGCCGCGCATCTCGAGATAGCGCTTCAGCCGCACCTCGGTGAATACCGTCGTCAGGTGGTCCGCGAAATCGCCGAGCGTCGGCGTGTCGCCTTCGAGATGCGGAATGCGCCGCCGCATGAAATCGCGAAACGTCCGCCCGGTCGCATCCGCGTAGCGGTCGCCGCGCCGCACGAAATACATCGGCACGTTGTCGAGCAGCCAGCTCACGTAGCGCTCGAAGCCGAAGCTGCGCGACAGGAACAATGCCGGCGCGCCGCAGCGATCCTCGTCGGTATCGAGCCACGTATGTGCGCGCGTCGACAGCAGGCCGGACGGGCGGCCTTCGCAGAACGGTGAATTCGCGAACAGCGCGGTCGCGACCGGCTGCAACGCGAGCGACACGCGCATCTTGCGCGCCATGTCGCTTTCCGACGAGAAATCGAGGTTGACCTGCACGGTGCAGGTGCGCTGCATCATGTCGAGCCCGCGCGTGCCGACGCGCGGCATATAGCGTCGCATGATCCCGTAGCGCTGCTTCGGCATCCACGGCAGCGCCGCGCGCGACAGGTGAGGGTGAAAGCCGAGCGGCGCGCAGCGCAGGCCGAGCGGATCGCACGCCGCGCGAGCCGCGGCGAGGTGCGCATGCAATTCGGCATGCGTGTCGTGCAGCGTGTCGAGCGGCGCGCCCGACAGTTCGAGCTGGCCGGCCGGTTCGAGCGAGATCGCCGCGCCGTCGCGCCGGATCACGCCGACGATCCGCCCGGCATCGACGATCGGCGTCCCGTCGCCGCGCAGCCGCTCGAGCACCGCGGCGATGCCGGACGGCCCGTCGTAGGGCGCGGCCGCGTGCGTCGCGCGAGCGACGACGAACTTCTCGTGCTCGGTGCCGATCCGGAACTGCGCGGCCGGCTTACAGCCGGCGGCCAGATGATCGGCGAGTTGCTGCTCTGAGACGATCGGCGTGTTGTCCGATCCGACGGCATTCGACATCGACACCCTCCACATGGCGTATTGAGCAACCGACCGGCCGGTTGCACGGCGACTATAGCGGCGTCGATGCAGGCGCAGTACTGGCAGGGGTGATAGGGGGCGGTGCGCAGTCGCGTCGCGCTACGGCTGTTTGCGCTTCGCGAAGTAATGCGCGGGCGAATCGCCGAACGCGCGGCGAAACATCGCGATGAAATTGCTCGGCGTCGCGTAGCCGAGCGCGTCCGCGATGTTGGCGACGCTGTCGCCGTTCGCGAGACGTTCGAGCGCGTGCGTGAGACGCGCCTGCTGCCGCCATTGCGCGAAGCTCGTGCCGGTTTCCGCGACGAACAGCCGGCTCAATGTGCGTGCGGACAAGCCGGCCCATTCGGCCCACGCTTCGAGCGTGCGGCTGTCGTGCGGCTGCCCGAGGATCGCGTTGGCGATCCGCAGCAGCCGCCGGTCGTGCGGCATCGGCAAGTGCAGCGGTTCGTGCGGCGCGCGGCGCATCTCGTCGAGCAGCACGACGCTGATGCGCGCCTGCTCGATGTCGAGCCGGTCCTGGTCGGCCCACGACACCGCGCGCCGCACGAGCGCGCGCATCAGGTCGGTAATCGCGATCACGCAGGGCTGGCCCGGCATCCGCCGGCTCGCGGCCGGTGCGATCACGACGCTCCAGCCGCTCAACGCACCGCTGATGCTGACCTTGTGCTGCTCGCCCGGCGGAATCCAGCCCGCGCGATGCGGCGGCAGCAGCCACGAACCGTGCGGCGTGCGCACGTGCGCGAAGCCGCTTTCCACGCAGAACACCTGGCCGCGCAGATGACTGTGCCAGTCGACCTCGCGGGTGCCGAGCTGATACGCGTTGCTGCCGTCGTCTTCGCCCCACACGGCGATCAGCGACGGGCCGTCCGCACGTTCGCTCGGATCGATGTCGGCGCGCGGTACGGCGCGCGGCGGAGAAGCATCACGGATGGGCATGGCCGGAATTCATTATTTTTTGTCTAAACAACATTATCAGCTTTGTCAGGGTGCGTCCAACAATGCATGTCGTGTTCAAACCGATACGAAGCAGAGGAATGCGATGCATGCAGCACTTGCTCCCTGGACACGCGATGCCGGCGCGCTGCGCGTCGTGTCGCGGATGGCCGTCGCCGCGGTGCTCGCCGTGCTCGGCGCGTGCGCGAGCCGCGACGGGCTTGCGCCCGCCGGCACGCTGCGCGGTGCCGATACGCTTGCCGCGTCGCGCAGCCTCGCGCATGCGCCGGCCGCGGACTGGCCGGCCGCCGACTGGTGGCGCGCGCTGAACGATGCGCAACTGAATGCGCTGATCGACGAAGCGCTCGCCGGCAATCCCGATCTCGCAACCGCCGATGCGCGCGCACGCGAAGCGCAGGCGCTGGTGATCGAAGCGCAGGCCGCGCGCGTGCCGCACGTCGTCGGCCGCGCGAGCGCGAAGGGCGAACGGCTGTCCGGCACCCAGTTCTCGGCGGGCGAAGGCGGCGGCTTCTTCAGCCACACGCGAGAGATGAATCTCGGCTTCAGTTGGGATCTCGATCTGTGGGGCGGCCGCCGCGCCGCATGGGAAGCCGCGCTCGGCGAAGCGCGTGCCGCGCGGATCGATGCGCAGGCCGCGCGCGTTCTGCTGTCCGTCAACGTCGCTCGCGCATACGTGAACCTCGCGTACGCGTTCGATCAGCAGGACGTCGCGCGCGCCGAATACGAGCGCGCCGACGAGGCGCTCACGCTGACGCGCCAGCGCGTCTCGAAAGGCATCGACAACGTCGCGCAACAGCGCCAGGCGGAAAGCGAGGTCGCAGCCGCGACGCGCGAGCAGGCGCGCGCGGCGCAGACGATCGACAGCGCGCGCATCGCGCTCGCGATCCTGCTCGGTGCGGGCCCCGATCGCGGGCTCGAACTCGTGCGTCCCGCGCCGCTGCCGGCCGCCGCGCTGGCGGTGCCGGCCGATCTGCCGGCCGCGCTGCTCGGCCGGCGCGCCGACCTCGTCGCCGCGCGCTGGCGGGTCGAGGCGGCGAGCCGCAACGTCGCAGCCGCCCGCGCGGAGTTCCTGCCGAACGTGAGTCTCACCGCGCTGATCGGGCTCGCGACACGCGGCGGCGCATCGCTGTTCCAGGCCGCGTCGCGCACCTACAACGTCAGTCCGGCCGTGAGCCTGCCGATCTTCGACGGCGGCGAGCGGCGCGGCGTGCTGCGCAGGCGCGATGCTCAATACGACCTCGCGGTCGCCGGCTACAACAAGACGCTGATCGGTGCGATCGGCGAGGTGGCCGACGATCTGCACCGCCTGCGCTCGCTCGCCGTGCAGGCCGATGCACAGCAGCTTGCGTTCGACTCCGCCACCGATGCGTGGCGGCTCGCGGACGCGCGCTACCGGGCCGGCGTCGGCAGCTACCTCGACGCGCTCGTCGTGCGCCAGCAACTGCTGATCGCAAGCCGCGAGGTCGCCGCGCTGCGGGCGCAGCGCGCGGACCAGTCGCTGCAGCTCGTCGCCGCGCTCGGCGGCGGCTTCCGCGCCGAGCCGGACGACGCCGCGCTCGCCGCCACTCCTTCCCACCGTCCTTGACATCGAACCATGAGCAGCGACAACCCCCTGCAGACTCCCGCGCGGCCCGCAGCCGCCGATCCCGCCAGCGCCCGCCAGAACCCGGCGGCCGACCATACCGGTGCGCCGCGCGCACCGGGCGGCCCGGACGCGCGCACGCAACCGGCACCGGGCGGCGCCGCACCCGCGACACCGCCGCCGCCCGCGCGACGCAAGCACCTCGTGCGCGCGCTCGTCGCCGTGTTCGCGCTCGGCATCGTCGGCTGGGGCATCTGGTACGTGCTCGTCGGCCGCTGGTACGAAGCCACCGACAACGCATACGCGCAAGGCAACGTCGTCGAGCTGACGCCGCAGGTGACGGGCACCGTCGTGTCGATCGACGCGGACGACGGCAACCTCGTGCGCGCCGGCACGCCGCTCGTCCGTCTCGACGCGAGCGACGCGCAGATCGCGCTCGCGGCCGCGCAGGCCGACCTCGCGGCAACGGTACGCAAGGTGCGCGGCCTGTACAGCAACGAGCGCGGGCTCGCGAACAGCATCGACGGCGCGCGCGCCGAACTCGACGCGCGACGCATCGCGCTCGACAAGGCGAAGGCCGACTACAGCCGCCGCGAGGATCTCGGCCGCTCCGGTGCGATCTCGCGCGAGGAGCTCGCGCATGCGCGCGATACGCTGACGTCCGCGCAAAGCGCGTATGCGGCCGCGCAAAGCGCGCTCGCGACGTTGAGCGAGCAGCATCAGACGAGCAAGGCGCTCGTCGACGACACCGCGGTCGCGTCGCATCCCGACGTGCAGGCCGCGGCCGCACGGCTGCGCGCCGCGTACCTTGCGCGCGCCCGCACCGACATCGTCGCGCCCGTGACCGGTTATGTCGCGAAGCGCACGGTGCAGGTCGGGCAGCGCGTGTCGCCCGGCGTGCCGCTGCTCGCGGTCGTGCCGTTGCGCGAGCTGTGGGTCGACGCGAACTTCACCGAGAAGCAGCTCGAGCACATGCGCATCGGGCAGCCGGTCGAACTGACCGCCGACCTGTACGGCGACTCGGTGCGTTACAGCGGGCGCGTGCAGAGCCTCGGCGTCGGCACCGGCAGCGCGTTCTCGCTGCTGCCGGCGCAGAACGCGACCGGCAACTGGATCAAGATCGTGCAGCGGCTGCCGGTGCGCATCGAACTGACGGACCCGGCCCAGCTCGACGCGCATCCGCTGCGGATCGGCCTGTCGATGCACGCACGCGTCGACCAGCACGACCGCAGCGGTGCGATGCTGTCGCATCGCGAGCAACGCGCGCCCGTGTTCCGCACCGACGTGTACCGCGACGAGCTCGCGCGCGCCGACAGCCTGATCGCCGACGTCGTGCATGCGAACCAGCCCGCCGCGGTGCGCACGGAGCGTGTGCGATGAGCGGCCCGATGGCGGCCGCCGATGCCGGCTTTCGTCCGTCGAGCGTCGCGCTGACGACCTTCGGCCTCGCGCTCGCGGTCTTCATGCAGGTGCTCGACGGCACCGTCGCGAACGTGTCGCTGCCGACGATCGCCGGCAACTTCGGCGTGAGCACGACGCAAAGCGCATGGGTCGTCACGACGTTCTCGGTCAGCAATGCGATCGCGCTGCCGCTGACCGGGTTTCTCGTCAAGCGCATCGGGCAGGTCAGGCTGTTCGTGTGGGCGACGCTCGCGTTCACGTTTGCGTCGCTGCTGTGCGGCCTCGCGCAAAACCTGCCGCAACTCGTCGCGTTCCGCGCGCTGCAGGGCCTGGTGGCCGGGCCGATGATCCCGACCACGCAAGCGCTGATGCTGTCGATCTACCCGCCGCAGCGGCGCGGCTTCGCGCTGTCGATGATCGCGATGGTCACCGTCGTCGCGCCGATCGCGGGCCCCGTGTTCGGCGGCTGGGTCACCGAGCATTACTCGTGGCGCTGGGCGTTCCTGATCAATTTGCCGATCGGCGTGTTCGCCGCGATGTGCGTATTCGCGCAGATGCGCGCGCGCGTCGAGACGACCGTCGCCGCGCGTGTCGACTACGTCGGCCTCGCCGCGCTCGTGGTCGGCGTCGGCGCGCTGCAGATCGTGCTCGACAAGGGCAACGAAGCCGACTGGTTCAACTCGACGTTCATCGTCGTGATGTCGGTGGTCGCCGCGTTCGGCATCGCGCTGTTCCTGATCTGGGAGCTCAACGAACCGAACCCGATCGTGAACCTGCGGCTGTTCGCGCATCGCAACTTCGCGGCCGGCACGCTGACGCTCGTGCTCGCGTATTCGGCGTTCTTCGCGGTCAACGTGATCGTGCCGCAGTGGCTGCAGCGCACGCTCGGCTACACCGCGTTCTGGGCCGGGCTCGCGGTCGCGCCGATGGGCGTGATCCCCGTGCTGATGACGCCGTTCATGGGCAAGTATGCGCCGCGCTTCAACATGCGCGTGCTCGTGTGCTGCGCGTTCGCGATCCTCGGCACGTCGTCGTTCCTGCGCGCGGGCTTCGTGCCGGACATCGACTTCACGCACATCGCGCTGATCCAGCTGCTGCAGGGCCTCGGCCTCGCGCTGTTCATCATGCCGATCAACAGCATCCTGCTGTCCGATCTGAAGCCGGACGAGATCGCCGCCGGCTCCGGCCTGTCGACGTTCCTGCGCACGCTCGGCGCGAGCTTCGCCGTGTCGATCACGTCGTTCCTGTGGGACCGGCGCGCGATCCTGCATCACGCACAGCTCAGCGAGCACGTGAGCGCGTTCGATCCGGCCGTGCGGGCCGAAGTCGCGCGGCTCGGCGGCGGCGATCCGCAGCGTGCGGCGATGCTGCTGGGCAACCTGGTCGATGCACAGGCCTACCAGATTTCGTTCAACGACATTTCGTTCGCGCTCGGCTGCGTGTATCTCGCCGTGATCGCGGTGGTGTGGCTCGCCCGCCCGCCGTTCGGCCCCGGCGCCGCCGCGAAACGATGAAGCGGGCGCTGCGCGGCCCGTTCCGACCCATGCTGTTCAATTCGATGGAGGTTGACCCGATGCATACCCACCACGCTGGAGAAACGCCGTCCGACCTGGCGACGCTTGCCGTGTTCGACGTCACGGAATTTCCGCTCGTCGTCGTGCGCAACGATGCGATCGCGGCCGGCTACGCGCAGCGCTGGCTCGACGACATGCACACGCTGATGCGGCACGGCGAGCCGTTTGTCATGATCTTTCCGCCGGCCCGCCCGGACGAACCGCACGACGACCGCAAGGAGCGCGGCATGTGGCTCAAGCAGAACCGTGCCGCGCTCGCCGAGGTCTGCCGCGCGCTCGTCACGATCGAACCGGACCCGAAGGAGCGCGAAGCGGCCATCGCGAACGCGGCCGGCATCGAAAAGGCGTTCGGGATTCCGCTCGACGTGACGGCTTCGCTCGAAGACGCGAAGCAGGCGGGCCGGCGACGCCTGACTGAGGCGCTCTAGCGCGGCCCGTTCGCGCGCAACGCCTCGAACCGGTTGCGCAAGTCCGCCTGAATGCAGATTCCAACTAAACGGGGTGGCTTGTATGAATGGACTGGATTGTCTGAAATGGTTGGTACCCGGCGACACGGACGCGTCATGGCAGCGGATGACCGACGCGGCCGCCGGGATGGGGTTCGACAAGGTCGTGCTGATCGTGTTGCCGTTTACCGGCGCGTCGTTCGATCTCGCGCGCAAGTGGAGCAGCGGCGTGCCCGGATGGACGGCGCTGTACCGGCAGCGCCAGTTCGACCGCGTCGACCCGATGCTGCGGCATTGCTTCCGCTCGGCGCTGCCGCTCGTCTGGGACGACGCGTTGTTCGCGCTGCCCGAGCAGCGGCCGTGCTACGAAGCGGCGTACGCGTACGGCATGCGCAGCGGCGTCGTGCTGCCGGTGCGCGGCGCGAAAGGGGAGGTCGGCATGCTGTCGTGCGCAAGCGCGGACGACCTCGGCCGGACGCGCGAGCGCTGCGACCGCCATCTCGCGGCGCTGACGCTGCTGCGCGACATCGCGTGCGAAGCGATCGCCGGCACGCATTGCCATGCACCGCCCGACAGCGTGCCGCGGCTCAGCCGGCGGGAAGTCGAATGCCTGCGCTGGCATGCGGCCGGCAAGACGTCGTGGGAAATCGGCCACATCCTGAACGTGACCGAGTCGTGCATCAATTTCCACTTCATGAATATCCGCCGCAAGTTCAACGTGTCACGTCGGCACGAAGCCGTGCTGCGCGCGGTCGAGTGGGGGCTGATCAGCATCTCCGACGTGACGGTGCCCACCTGATGCGGGCGCGCCCGCGAGCCAGCGATCGAGAAACGCGCTGAGCCATGCCGCCGTCGCGCGGTCGTGCCGCCGGCCCTCATTTGCCTGCGTCGCGAGATCCTGCGCGCCGGGCGCCGACAGCTTGTGCGCGGCGGCCGTGCTCCAGCGCCGCATCATCGGATAGCTCACTTCCGGGTGAAACTGGACGCCGTAAGCGTGCGGCCCGTAACGAACGGCCTGGTTCTCGAAATGCTCGCCGGTCGCGAGGATCTCGAGCCCGGCGACGCGCTCGAAGCCCTCGCGATGCCACTGGTAGACATGCGACGGCCATGAACCGAGCCGTCGGCCGGCGGGCGTCGCGGCGATCGGCCAATAGCCGATTTCCGCGCGCCCGTCCCGATGCGCGCTCACGCGGCCGCCCAGATGGCGGATCATCATCTGCGCGCCGAGGCAGACGCCGAGAAAGGGTGCGGCCTCGCGCAGCGGCACGCCGATCCAGTCGATCTCGTCGCGCATCCAGCGATCGCCGTCATTCGCGCTCATCGGGCCGCCGAACACCACGGCGCCCGCATGATCGGCGAGCGTCGCCGGCAACGGATCGCCGAGCGGCGGGCGCCGGATGTCGAGCGGATGGCCGCGAGCCGCGAGCAGCCGCCCGATCCGGCCGGGGCTCGACTGTTCGCGATGCAGGACGATCAGGATCGGACGAAGTGCTGAGTGCGTCATGTCGTGTGATTGGGTAGGAAGTCAGCCCGGCTGGCCGCGCAGCGCGTCGAACGACACCATCACCTGTTCGCGATAGGCGGGCCGTCGGCACAGGCGGGCGTACCAGGCCTCGACGTGCGGCAACGGCGGCCGCTCGACGTCGAGCGAGAAATAGCGGAACAGCGTCGCGCCGGCCGGAATGTCGGCCAGGCCCGGCGTCGCGCCGCCCAGAAAAGGTTGCGTCGACAACAGCCGGTCGAGCAGCCGGTAGTGCGTGGCGCTGCGTGCGGCCTTGTCGCGCACGATCGCGTCGTCGCGCCGCTCGGCCGGCGTGCGCACCAGCGCCCAGAACAATCCGGTCATCACGTCGGGCTCGAGCGAGGTCTGCGACCAGTCCATCCAGCGCTCCGCGCGCGAACGGGCGAACGTGTCGCGGCACCAGAACGGATTGTTCGGCACGCGCGCGGCGAGATAACGCAGGATCGTGTGCGACTCCCAGACGACGTCGCCGTCCCAGTCGATCACCGGGATCCGGCAGGTCGGGTTCAGCGCCGCGAACGCGGGCGTCTGCAGCGAGCCGTGCTCGCCGCCGGCCGGGATGTGCCGGTACGGCAATCCCAGCTCGCCGATGAGCCATAACACCTTCTGCACGTTGAACGACGTGCGGCGGCCCCAGACGGTCAGCATCGCGCGGCATCCCCGCAGGCACCGGCATCCGCGCACGCCGCGTAGCGGTCGAGACCGGCGGCGAGATCGGCGATCAGGTCGTCGGCATCCTCGAGCCCGATGTGCAGGCGCACGCCGCGGCTGCCGGGCGGCCAGCGCTCCGCGAGGCCGTGCGCGCCCAACTCGAACGGCAGCGCGAGGCTCTCGTAGCCGCCCCACGAGTAACCGAGCCCGAACAGCGTCAGGTGGTCGAGAAACGCTTCGATCGCGTGCCGAGGCGCAGGCCGCAGCACGATCGAGAACAGCCCCGATGCGCCGCCGAAATCGCGGCGCCACAGCGTGTGGCCGTCGTCGCCGGGCAGCGCCGGATACAGCACGCGCTGCACCTCGGCGCGCGACGCAAGCCAGCTCGCGACCGCGAGCGCGTTGCGCTGGTGCTGCCGCAGCCGCACGCCGAGCGTGCGCAACCCGCGCAGCGCGAGGTAGACGTCGTCGGGGCCCGCGCACAGTCCGAGATCGCCGTGCAGTTGCTTCAGCGCGGGCCACGCGCGCTCGTTGGCCGATACCGTGCCGAGCATCGCATCCGAATGCCCGACCAGGTACTTGGTGCCGGCCTGGATCGACAGGTCGATGCCGAATGCATGCGGCCGGAAGAAGAGCGGCGTGGCCCAGCTGTTGTCCGCGATCACCAGCGCGCCGTGCGCATGCGCGAGCCGGACAAGCGCGGGGATATCGTGCATGTCGAACGTATAGGAACCCGGAACTTCGACGTACAGCGCCCGCGTGTTCGCGCGGAATGCGGCTGCGACGGGCGTGCCGGCGTCGTACCAGGTCGTCTCGACGCCGAGCCGCGCGAGCACGCCTTCGCACGCATGACGCACCGGGCCGTAGACCGATGCGGTCATCAGCAGGTGGTCGCCGGGTTTCAGGCAGGACAGCAGCGCAAGCGTGCACGCGGACAACCCCGACGGACACAGCACCGCGCCGGCGCCGCCCTCGAGGCTCGTCACCGCGCGTTCGAGCGCGTCCGTCGTCGGTGTGCCGCGGCGGCCGTAGATATACGGCTGCGTGCGGTTCAGCAGATCCGCCACCGTCGGGCTGAGCACGGTCGACGCATGGTAGACGGGCGGATTGACGAAACCGTGCCACGCGGCGCTGTCGCGGCCCGCGTGCGCGAGCCGCGTGTCTTCGTGCAGTCGGTCGTGCATGCCGTCGCGCGGCTGCGATGCGTGCTCGGCGGACTTCACGGCCATAGCGCGCACCGTTCCCAGCGTTGACCGGCGCGACGGTAGGCCTGCCGCGCGAAGCGCCGCGCGCTGTCCGCGCGCCAGAATTCGGCTTCGTCCGGCGCCAGCGCGTACAGGTGCCAGTCGTCAGACACGAGGGCCGGATCGGCAGCCAGCCGCGCGAGCTGCGCGTCGATCGCGCGCGTCAGGTCGGCGGGATCGTCGAGCCGTTCGCTTTGCCGTCCGGCCAGGATGCTCGCGCGCGACCGCTCGGGGCGGCCCGCGAAATCGGCGCGGCCTTCGGCGGCCGGCAGCCGTTCGACCGGGCCGCTCAGCCGGACCTGGCTCGCGATCGCCGGCCAATAGAACGTCAGCGCGGCGTACGGCCGATTTTCGAGCTGGCGCCCCTTGGGGCTGCGCGTGCTCGCCGCGAAATGCCAGCCGCGCGCGTCGACGTTCAGCAGCACGACGGAGCGCGCATCGGGCCGTCCGTCCGGGCGGACCGTCGACAGCGTCATCACCTGAGGTTCGAGTGCTCCGGCGGCGACGGCCTCGTCGAGCCAGCGCTCGAACTGCGCGTGCGGCGTGTCGGGCCAATCCTGGGCGGGCACGTGCGGCGCCGCGTGCGCGAGTGTTTTCAGCGCCTTCAGGCGCGTTGCGATCGTATCCATGGCGTGGCTCATGCGATGCCGAATCGGGTCGCGCGGGCGATCAGCCGATGCGCGGCGAGATAGTCGGGGACTTCCGCGAGGAAACCGTCGACGACGGCCGCGGCGACGCGGCGGCCGCCGGATTCGCGCCGCGCGGTGTCGAACGCGTCGATCACGCGGCGGGCGAGGGCGACTTCGTCGGCCGTCGGCGTGAGCACGCGATTGACGACCGGCACGAACTGCGCGTTGACGATCGCTTTCGCCTGGTAACCCAGGCCGCGCGACACGCGCATGTCGAGCTCCGCGCCTTCGTTGTCGGCATAGCTGTACGGGCAGTCGATCGCCGTGACGCCGACCGCCGCGCATTCGACGCGAAAACGCGAGCGCACATAGTCGAGCTCGCGGCCCGCGCGCGTGCGCTCGGCGCCCATGTCGGCCACCATGTCCTCGGTCGCGACGAGCACGGCCGTCACGCGCGGGCTCGAACGCGCGATCGCCATCGTGTTCACGAGGCCGAGCGTCGTCTCGACGTTCGGCACCAGTTCCGTCGAACCGGGCGCGATGTCGTATTCGCGCTCGAAACGCGTCACGGCTTCGTCGAGCGCGACGACCTGCTCGGGCGTCGCGACATACGACATCATCACGATGTCCGGGCGGCCGCGCATCGCGGCGCGCAGGTCGTCGATCCCGCCCGCGTCGAGCAGGTTCACGCGCACGGACGCCAGTATGCCGGCGTCGCGCCAGCCCGCGAGCACGCGCTCGCTGAGCTCGCGCGCGGCCGGACGCCGGTCGGGCGGCGTAAAGGTTTCGAGTTCCTGGATCAGGACGTCAGCGCCGCTCGCGGCGCCGTCAACGAGCGCATCGTGATCGGCGCCGGCGAGAAACAGCCAGGAGCGGCGCAGGCGGGAAGGGCGTCGGTTCGTCGGTGTCATGCGTGGTTTCCTGTAGGGCGCGTGTTACGCGTATCGATGGCGCGGGCGTTCAGCCGGCGCGCATCATCTGGTTGAAGATGTTCTTGCGATGCATTTCCTCGGTCCCGCCGACGCTCATGAAGCCGAGCGCATCCGACGCGAACGCGGCCACCGGCCCGGCCTGATAGCCGAGGCTGCCGTACAGCCGCACGAGGCCGAGCGCGCCGTCGACGAGATCCTGCGCGCCGACCAGCTTCGCGATCGAGCAGGTCATCAACGCGTGCGGGTGATCCGTCAGCAGCTGCGCGAGCGCGCCGCGCGCGAGCCACGTGCCGCGCTCGATGCCGATCTGCAGGTCCACGAGACGGCCCTGCACGTACTGATGCGCGTCGATCGTGCTGTCGAAGCTGCGCCGGTCGCGGCAATAGCCGATCGCGTCGCGCAAATACGGCGTCGTCACCTGCGCGGCAACGAGGCCGTAGTAGAGGCGGCCGAGCGAAATGATGTCGATCAGGTTGCCGAGCCCCGCACCGGGCTCGCCCAGCAACTGGCTGCGCGCGATCGGGCAGTCGTCGAAATGCAGCGCGCCGGTGGGCAGATCGTCGAGGCCGAGCTTGCGGTCGGGCGCGGCGACGGTCATGCCCGGCTGGTCGCGATCGACGATCACGAGCGCGGTATTGCGCCGGCCGGGCGTATCGATGCGCGTGACGACAAGGATGAAGCGTGCGAGCGGCGCATGCGCGATATTGAATTTGCTGCCGGTCAGCCGGTAGCCGTCGCCGTGCTCGACCAGCTTCGTCGCAATGCTGCGCACGTCGGTGCCGGTGCCCGGTTCGGCAATCGCGGTCGCGCTCAGCTCGCCGCGCAGGATCGCGCCGAAATAGCGGTCCTGCTGCGGCGCCGTGCCGTATCGTTCGAGCGCGCGCACCATGCCGGCCTGCGCGATCACCGACAGCAGCAGCGCCGGGCGGCGGATCGCCGACGCAAGCCCCTCGAGCGCCGCGGAAAAGTGCCACCAGCCGTGACCGTCGCCGCCATACGTCTCCGGCACGATCATGTCCCACAGTCCTTCCTGCCCGAGCCGCGCCCAGCCGGCTGCGTCGAAGCCGGCAGGCACGCTGCCGTCGTGCTCCGCGGCAGCGGCGATCTCCGCGCCGATCCCGCGAAAACGCGCGAGCGTCGCATGCTGTTCCTGCGTCCAGTCAAATGGCATCTGTCGTGTCTCCGGTCGAAGCGGCGCGGCCTTCGACGGCGCGCCAGCGATGTCGACAAGATTACGGGGGCACGGACAGCAGGGGTACTGGCAGTAGTGGTAGTTGCCGGGCGCTTGCGTCGCGCCGGGTGCGTGCTCAGCACGCCGTCGAAGATCGACCGCGGTGTCGCGGATGCGGCCCCGTGGGTTCCCGGCGCGCGCATTTCGCAAGCCGACGTCATGGAGGCATCGCGTTTCGGATTGCCGCGGTGGTCGTGCCGCAGGCGATCAACGGCGCTGCATCGATCGGCAGGCCTCGGCGCTGGTCGGCAAGAACAGCGGGGCATGGCAGCCGCTGCCGCCGGATTTACCGCCCCGGTCGCAGGGCAGAGAGAAGTCGGCTCGTCATGGCACGACAAATAACATTCAAATTCGCATCTGTGCGTCAGCGCCGGGTTCTGCCGCTCATGCAGCCGTCAATAGACGCCTGGCTCGCCTGTCGGACGATGCTTGAACCGTCGGTGCACCCAGTAGTACTGCTCGGGAAATCGAAGGATCTGCTCTTCGAGAAAGGAATTCATCGTGCGCGCGTCGAACGACTCGCTGCCGGTCGGATAGCTGTCGAGCGGCTCGAAGATGGTCAGCTTGTAGCCGCGGAATTCCGGCAGCACTTCGGTCACGAACGGTACGACCCGCGCGCCGCTCAGCTTCGCCAGCCGCGATACCGACGTCAACGTGCAGGCCTGCACGCCGAACAGCGGCGCAAACACCGAACCCGTCGTGCCGTGATCCATGTCCGCGGCGAGCATCACCGGGGTGCCCGCACGCAGAAGTCTGACGAGGTGTTTCGCGCTCGCACTGCGTTCGATCATCTCGGCGCCGAAGCGCCCGCGCTGACGTTTGGCGAGATCGCATACGCGACGGTTCGACATGCGCGTATAGAGTGCCGCCACGGGCAGCGACGACGAATAGAGCATGCAGCCCACCTCGATGCCGACGAAGTGAAAACCCATGAAGATCGTCGGCGGCGCATCCGGATCGTGGAGATCGATGCGGCTGTCCAGCTCGACCAGGCGATTGAGCGACCGTGCGCTGCCGAACCACTGGAATCCGCGCTCCAGGTAGCTCCGGACGACATGTTCGAAATGGGCACGCGCGAGCACGTCGCGCTCCTCGTCGGTCTTCAGCGGAAAGCAGAGTTGCAGGTTGACATGCACCACGTGCTTGCGTCGGCTCGGGATCCGGTAGAGCGCAGCGCCGATGCCGCTGCCGGTTCTCGCGACCAGCGAGTACGGAAGAATGGACAGGAACCGTAGGAGGCCGAACAGCAGCCAATACCCGAGAGCGTTCATGATGATGATGGACTTCCGTCTGATGACTGCCCGGCGCCGCTCGAGTCGAGTGATGGGGTACGGGGAAATCGGGTTGTGTCGAGACCGTGCAAGGCAGGTGCTTGCGCGACCGCGTCTGACGGCGGCCGCGCGCCAGACCGATGATGGCCGACCGCTTCGATCCGACGTTCGAAGCGATACATGATGGCGGGCGGAAAGTTCATCCACGCGATGCCGACTCGGACGGCGCGGATGCGCATGGCCTCCAGATAGCGCGCCGGGTTCGGGCAGCGCGGCACATACGTGAATCGATGGAGCGCGTCACCGGCAGCCAGGTGGCGCGCGAAGGCGCAGGGAACGATCGCGGCGGCCGGTTCGACCGGCATCGCGACGATGTGGCAATACGCTCACGATAACACGTGCGTGCTCCCCGCCGAAGAAGTCGCCCGTCATGTCGAGTCGGGCCGCATCCATCCGCATGATCCGCAACGCGGGAAACCGATGTCGAAGGGCGTTCGCGAAAGCGGGTCGGTTCCTCCTGAAACTCACGGCCTGCCTCGCCGGCTATCGCCAACCTGCCTTCATCAAGGCCGATCCCCGCGGGGTGCCGCATCTCGTTTGGTAGCCCTGCATCGTTTCGCGAACCTCAATCCATTTTGTCGGTTTTCGCACCGTTGATTTCGGTCAACGTCCGATCCCGTCGCGCGCCGATGATGGAGAAAAGTCCAAACGTCGCATGCACGCCTGTCCATCCCGCGAGGTCCGTATGTACACGAATATCATGGTCGCCGTAGACGGTAGTGCTTCGTCCGGACAAGCACTTGACGAAGGCCTGAAGATGGCCCGCCTGCACCAGGCCCGTCTGTTTGCCGTTTTCGTCGTCGACAAATCCATTTTTCTCGGCTACGCCGGACGACTCGACCCGAATGCATTGATCGAGGAGGTCAGACATGACGGTGTAGCGGTGCTGCGAGACGTCGAGCGGACGATCGCGCACGCCGGGGTGAACGGCGATACGGAAATCGTCGAAACGGACCTCGGTCAGGATGTTGCGGAACGCCTGCAGCGCTATGTCGCCGAACATGCGATCGATCTGGCCGTACTCGGCACGCATGGCCGGCGCGGCATCCGGCGCGCGATGCTCGGCAGTGTCGCGGAACGCTTCCTGCGCACGTCGAGTTGCCCGGTACTGCTCGTGCGCGGCGACGACGCGACGCGTGCAGCCGTTGCGGCCGGATAGCGCAACTTCACGGCCGCGGCACTGGAAGATCATTTCGTCGCCGCGTCGCCTCGGGAGCCGGATCTCGTGGCCGCGTTCTCGTGCAATCGTCCCGCCATCGAAAGCGCGGCACGCCGCATGCTCGAGGAACTCGGCGGCCGGCCGATCCTGCTCCACAGCGGATTTTTCCGGTTCTGCACGTAACCGGCTCGCGCCGTTGACGCGTATCAAGCCGCAGCCGGCCCGCCCGTCTACGCTGGATTCCTGACAGGACGGTTCGTTCTCCGCGCGACAGGCGTATGTCGCAGCGACGCGTCCCGCATTCCGGTCCGGCACCGTCAGGACGAACGCGCCGGGTCGATTCAACCGTTCGAGGAGTACATATCATGAGCAACCTGACTCGCTACGATCCGTTTTCGATCGATCCCGTCTCCGACCTGTTTCAGGGGCTGTTCAGGCCGTTGCGAGGCATGACGCTGACGGACGAACCCGATCTCGCGTCGATGAAGATCGACGTCACGGAAAGCGACAACGCCTACAAGGTCAACGCGGAATTGCCCGGCGTCGCGAAGGACGACATCGATGTCCAGGTGACGGGCCGGACCGTATCGATCAGCGCAAAGATCGAACGCAACAACGAGCAGAAGGAAGGCGAGCGCGTGATCCGGCGCGAGCGCTACAGCGGCGCGATCAGCCGCTCGTTCTCGCTGCCCGGCGAGATCGACGACGCGAACGCGACGGCGGCGTATCAGGACGGCGTGCTGTCGCTGACGCTGCCGAAGAAGACGCCGGCCGGACAGAAGAAACTGACGATCGGGTGATCCGGCGGCGCGAGATATCCGTTGACCTGCATCAGCGAGCCGGCGCCGCGCATGTGCAAATCTGGCTGCATGCGGCGGACAGGCGCGCCGCGGCTCACAGGAGTGCACGCGATGAAAACCGACAAGCAATTGAAGCAGGACGTTCAGGATGAACTGGAGTCGGACCCGGCGATCGACGCGACCCGCATCGGTGTCGAGGTAGCCGACCGGATCGTGACGATTTCGGGTCACCCGCCAAGCTACGCGGAGAAACTGGCGATCGAGCGCGCGGCGAACCGCGTGGCCGGCGTCAAGGCGCTCGTCGTCGACATGACCGTGCATCTGCCGAACGACGACGTCCGCACCGACGAGGACATCGCCAACGCCGTGCGGTCGGTCCTGCACTGGACGGTCGGGCTGAACGACGATGCGCTCAAGGTGCAGGTCGAGCACGGCTGGATCACGCTGTCCGGCAAGGTCGACTGGGCATACCAGAGCCATCTGGCCGTGCGCGCGATCTCGCAGATGCGCAGCGTGACCGGCGTGACCGACCACATCGGCGTGCAGGGGGCGATCGGATCGGCCGACATCGGCAGCAACATCAAGCGCGCGATCATGCGTCACGCGGAACGCGAGGCGAAGCACATCGCGATCGAGGTGCGCGACGGCACCGTGCGGCTCTCCGGCAAGGTCGGCTCGTTCTCCGAACGCAAGGCCGTGCGCGGTGCCGCGTGGTCCGCACGAGGCGTGCGTGCCGTCGTCGACGACCTGGTCGTCGAGTGAACCCGGCCAGTGGCGGCCGGATACGGCGTCCGCACGGATGAAGGAGGGGATTCAGATGACAGTGTCAGGCGAGGTACATGACACGGACTGGTCGGTGGCGATCGAGACGATCGCCGCCGAAACGGGCGGCTATCGTTGCAGGATCCATGTGACGCTCACGTCGCCGGATGCCGCATGCGAACACACGTTCGCGCATAACAGGGCCCACGCCACCGAGCGCGAGGCCGCGGTCGAAGGGCTGCGAGCCGGGATGACGTGGGTCGAGATGAGGAAATCGAACACGTTCACGGTCTGAATCGCCGGCTGTCTCGGGCGTGTCGCATCGACGATGATTCTCCGGGTCACGCAAGACGACACGCGCCATTCGTGTGACTACTCGTCCGCTGGATCTCGTGCGGAACCCGGTGACGACGGACGCGCGACGGGTTCGCCTTGCCGCTGGACATGATGCGCGACCGCGTCGGTCACGGTCGGAAAGAAGCTGGCCGATCCGAATACGTCGAACAAGCCGTAAGCGCGCAGGCGATCCTTCACCGGGCCCTTCATTTCCGCGAAATTCAGCGCGATGCCTTGCTCGCCGAGCTCCTCGCGAAGCGCCACGAGCCGGTCCGCCGCGCTGACATCGATATCGGTGACGGGTTCTGCCGCGACGACGACTCGATCGACCGGGCCCGCCGCTTGCGTGAGCGCAGCGTGCAGATGCTCGCAGAAAATCTCGACATTGGCATAGAAGAGCGGGGCATCCCAGCGGAACAGCACGAGCCCGGGTGTTTGCACGGCGTCCGGATGTCGCGCAATGTCGTGATAACCGCGAACGCCCGCCAGCCGGCCAAGCACCGCATCGTACGGATGCCAGGCCCGCCAGACGAACGACAGCAGCGACAGCGCGCTCGCGAGCAGGACACCCGGTACGACACCCATGCCGACGACGCCCGCAAGGCACAGCACCGAAATCAGGCATTCGCCGCGGCGCATTCGATACAGTCGTACCACGCCGCGGACGTCGGCGATGCCGAACGCGGCGTAAATCACCACGGCAGCCAGCGCCGCACGCGGGACGAGCGTCAGCAGCGCCGGCGCGACAATGAGCAGCAACACGATGCAGGCCGCCGCGACGAGATTCGTGACCTGGCTTTGCGCGCCCGCGGCAATCGCGACGGGCGTACGCGACGCGCTGCTGCTGACCGCGCAGCCCTGCATCATGCCGGCCAGCAGATTGGCCGCCCCCAATGCGACCAGTTCCTGGTTGCGGTCCGGCGTGTCGCCCGCACGAGCGGAAAGGGCGCGCGACAACATGCTGATGTCGGCGAACGACACCAGTGCCACGGCGGCCGCGCCGGACGCGAGCGCGGTCACGTCGGCGAGCGACACGGCCGGAAGATGGGGCGTGGGCGCGCCGGCGGGCAACGCGCCGACCGTCGCGACCCCGTGCAACGGCAATACGCGTGCGGCCAGGGTCGCCGCCAGCACGGCGATCAACACGCCGGGCCAACGGGGCGTCATGCGTTTCATGGCCGCAATCGCCGCCAGAACGCCCACGCCCAGCACACACGCATCGATGGAAAACCGATGCTCGACGAGAGCCCGCACGACGTGCGACAGGCCGGAGAACACGTCGTTACCCGGCACGGACATGCCGAACAGCTCTGGCAGCCTGCCGACTGCAAGCGCGATGGCGATGCCGTTCAGGTAACCGTACTGGATCGGGCGCGACAGCAGATCGGTGACGAACCCGAGGCGGAGCGCACCGAGCAGGATGCAGATCGTTCCGGCCGATAGTGCCAGCGCGCCGGACAGCGCGACGGCCCGCTGCGGATCATGGTCGGCGAGCGGTGCGATGGCCGCTGCGATCAACGCGGCCAGCGCGGAATCCGGGCCCAGGACGAGGATCCGGCTCGGGCCGAGCACCGCATAGGCGAGCAACGCGGCGATCGATGCGTAGAGCCCGGTGACGGCGGGCAGGCCGGCCGCTTGCGCGTAGCTCATGCCGACCGGAACCAGCACTGCGGAGAGCGCCAAGCCCGCATACAGGTCGCGCGAGAGCCACGCACGCCGGTAGTCCGCGAGCAGCGCGATTCCCGGGAGCATGCGTGCGATGCGTCCGGAAAGAGGCCGGTTCATCGCGGTTTCGTCACGAAAAAGCCGGGGCGACGGACATGGCTTGCTCCGGCAAGCGTGCATTCGACGGGATGCCGCCGGGCCGTAACAGGCGCGCGAAACGCAAGAGCGGGAAGCGCCATTGCGCCGGATGACGGGAGCGCGGCCGCCTGACCGGATACCGGCGTCGCGACACGGCGGCGCTCGACATCACGCAGCCTGGAGCGCCGAAAGCTGCAGCGCCTGGGCAAAACGGGCCAGCGACGCAAGCGATCCCGTCACGCTTTCGTAGCGTTCGCGCCCGATCCGGGCATCGAGCATGACCATCATGCCGGCTTCGCGCGCAAGTGCGAGGAGCGTCTGCGTATCGGGTACCGTGCATCCTTGCGCAGCGGACCTGGAGGTGCCGGTGCGGCCGGCTGCCCGGCTGCCCGGTTCGAAACAAGACATCGCATGTGGCATGACGGCTCTCCTGGGCGAACGGCCGGGAATCGATGTGCGGTACAAGCGGTCGTCGTGCATCCAGTATCGTTTCCGCTCCCGCAGGATTCAATCAGGCAGCCCCGAACCGCGTGTAGGAAACGGGCAGACGAAATCGGCCGATTCCTACAGTGCCGTACCCGCCCGGGAAGAACACGGCGGCTTTCGCGCGTTCGAGCAGATGCAGCTTGCGGATCGCGAAATAGTGAAAGCGGAAGCACAAAGCCGGCGTGAGATAGGGATTGGGTGCCTGTTCGCGCGGAAGTTCGATGTTCAAGCCGATGCTCGGTGCACCGTTTTCGTAGGCGCCTCGATTGGCGGCCTCCATGATGTCCGGGCCGCCGCCGGTGATCACGGCGAGCCTTGCCGTGCGGGTGCGCCGGTCGGCCCGGCCGACGATGCGCCCGAATTCGCGCGTGACGTTCATGGTTTTTTTCCTCGTCAGGACGAAAGCTGGCGCAGCGCGCGATCAGGAAATCACTTCGTCGAGCGGTCGGCGCGGCGAATGCGGCACATGCGGGCCGCGCCCGATGCGCAGCAGCAGTTGCGGATGCCCGCGAAGCGCGAGCATGTCGCACAGCTGCGCGCGCAGTCCGGCCGTCTCGATCGGCTGGTTCAGGTACGACGCCGTGTAGCCCGCACGCGTCGCGACGAGCAGCATGCGCTCGAGCGCTTGCCCGGCGGCGAGCCAGGCCTCGCGATCGTCGCGAGCCGTCGCGATGCAGACGATCAGCGGCGACGCACCGACGAGCTGGTGGTGCAGCGCGGCCAGGCCGTTGCCGAGATCGAACGTGCGCACCGCGGTCGTCACGAGCGGCGCCGCGAAATCCAGCAGCGCCGGCACGCCGGCCGCGAATGCGGGCATGCCGTCGACGCGCCGGCGCGGATCGATCCAGCTCGCCAGTTCGCGCCGGAACCGCGGGTCGGCAAACTGCTGGCGATCCGCGTCGGCGATCACCTCGGCCACCCGCGCGCGCCGCGCGATCGAGTCGGCACAGGCCACGTCCGCGCCTTCCGCGGCGCCCGCCGCGATCAGCTCGTGCTGGAGCGCGTCCGGAACGGGTTCGGATTCGAACGGGGCGCGCGTCGTGACGCGCTCGGGGATCGCGGCGAACAGCGTACCCAGCTCCGCATCGGTGTAGCCGTCGTCGCACACGCGCACGAGTGCCAGGACGTCGGGATCGACGTCGGACGGGAACGCGCTGATCGTATGCGCGATCCCGGCATGATCGAGCGCGACGCGCAGGTTGAGCAGCGCCGCGCCGCAACTGATGATCAGTTCGCGATCGAACGGATCGACCACGGGCAGCGCGCGAACCCGGTCCGCGCAGACCGCGATCGTCGCGCCGTCGACGATGAACCGCCACGGCTGGGAATTGTGGCTCGACGGCGCCAGCACCGCGTAGCCCAGCAGCGACCGCAGTCGATCGTCGAGACGGGGGCTTGCAGCAACGGGGGTAACGGATGTCATTCGGCAATCTCCAGGGAGCCGGCCAGCGGCGGAACGCCATTTCATCCTGTCAGCAACCGGCCGGCGGCCGTTGACCCACGTCAAGCCCGCGTGAGCGAGTCGTACGGACACGGTTCCAGGCGCCTACGCTTGGAACAAGCGAAGCGCGCGGCGCCGATCGCGCGGGGGAGGCCCATATGCTTGCGATGATGTTCGACGGGACGACACCGGATTTGCGCGAGGCACACGTGCCGGCCCCACGGCCCGCGGCGGGCCAGCTGCTGATCGACGTGCACACATGCGGCGTATGCCGTACCGATCTCCACGTCGTCGACGGCGATCTCGCGCATCCGAAGCTGCCGCTGATTCCGGGGCATGAAATCGTCGGGACGGTGCGCTCGCTGGGTGCAGGCGTGGCGGGTTTCGCGGTCGGCGACCGGGTTGGCGTGCCATGGCTCGGCCGGACCTGCGGGCATTGCGCGTATTGCACCGCCGGACGGGAGAATCTGTGCGACAGCCCCGGATTCACCGGCTATACGATCGACGGCGGCTATGCCGAGCGCACCGTCGCAGACCACCGTTATTGCGTGCATCTGCCGCAGCGCTACGCCGACCAGGAGGCCGCACCGCTGCTTTGCGCGGGCCTGATCGGCTACCGTACGTTGCGCATGGCCGGCGACGCACGGCGAATCGGGATCTACGGGTTCGGCGCGGCGGCGCATCTCGTCGCGCAGATCGCACACCACGAAGGACGCCGGGTGTTCGCGCTGACGAAACCCGGCGATACCGTTGCGCAGCAGCTTGCGCTGTCGCTGGGGGCGGCATGGGCAGGCGGCAGCGACGAAGCGCCGCCCGAGACGCTCGATGCCGCGCTGATTTTCGCGCCGGTCGGCGCACTGGTGCCGGCGGCGCTGCGGGCGGTCGACAAGGGCGGGATCGTCGTGTGCGGCGGCATTCACATGAGCGACATCCCGGCTTTTCCGTACGCGTGGCTGTGGGGCGAGCGCCGCATCGCATCGGTGGCCAACCTGACGCGCGCGGATGCCGTCGCGTTCATGCGGATCGCCGGCGCGACGCCGCTGCGGGTCGAAGCAACGCGCTATGCGCTGACCGACGCGAACCGCGCGCTCTCGGACCTGCGCATGGGGCATCTATCGGGCGCCGCCGTACTCGACATGCGCGGCTGAACCGCGCGACGTGCGAGCCGGGAAATCCGCGGCGTCAGATGCGCGCGAGCTCTTCCGAATCGACGATGCGGATCTGCTTGCCCTGCGCCGCGACGAGCCCTTTCTGCTGGAACTTCGACAGCATGCGGCTGACCGTCTCGAGTTTCATGCCGAGATACTCGCCGATCTCGTCGCGGGTCATCCGCAGCACGAACTCCGCGGCCGAGTAGCCGCGTGCCTTGAAGCGCGTGGAGAGATTCAGCAGGAACGCGGCCACGCGCTGTTCCGCGCTCATCGTACCGAGCAGCAGCATCAACGCCGACTCGCGGACGATCTCGCCGCTCATCATCTGGTAGACGTGGTGCTGCATCGTCCGTACTTCTCGGCAGATCTGCTCGAGCTGGCCGAACGGAATGATGCAGACGGTGCTGTCTTCGAGCGCGATCGCATCGCCGTTGTGATGGCCGGTGTGCACGCCGTCCAGTCCGAGCGATTCGCCGACGATCTGGAAGCCGGTCACCTGCTCGTCGCCGTCGCGATGCATGACGACGGTCTTGAACGATCCGGTTCTCACCGCGTAGATGCTGTTGAACGTATCGCCGGCCCGATACAGGGTGTCGCCGCGCTTGACATGACGCGTCGTGCAGATCATCGCGTCGACCCGCGCGAAATCGTCGGGTGTCAGTTCCTGGGGCAGGCAAACGGCGCGCAGCGCGCACGACGAACAGCGGGACGACGCGCGCTTCGGCTGGTCCGACCGCTCGACGGCGTGCAGCGGAATAAAGGGGCGCGACTGCGGCGGCGTCGACACTTCGGCATGGCTCTGCATGATCTGCTCCGGTTGGTTGGGCGGCGGCGAATCGCGTGGGCACGGTCGCGCTGGCCGCTACGGGCGGCGTGAATCTTCGCCGCCTTCATCAAGGACGCGCCGCACCGGGGCGTCGGGACGACGATGCAGTCGATGCCGGACTGCGCCGCCGGGCCGCTCCGGAAGGCACACGTGTTTGTTTTTTCTTGACGGGGAGTATGGACAGCCGGACGCGCGAATGAAATCAGCGGAAATTGAAGATTAAGTAGGTGATGAAGAAGGGCTGTAGGGTAATTCCTACAAGCGTGCGGCAGCTTGTCGCGCTCAGAGTTCGTCCGGGTCGTCGAACAGCTTGTGGCGTACGGCGTAACGCACGAGCGACGCATCGTTCGGCATCTGCATTTTCTCGAGGATGCGCGTCTTGTAGGTGCTCACGGTCTTGACGCTGACGCACAGCGCCTGCGCGATTTCGGAGATCGATTCGCCGGAGGTCATGCGCCGGAACACGTCGAACTCGCGATCGGACAAGCGCTGGTGCGGCTGCAGTTCTGCCGGCTCGTTGAGGCTTTGCGCAAACTGCTCCGCCATCGCCAGGCTGACGTAGACGCCGCCGGATGCAATCTTGCTCAGCGCGGCCACCAGTTCCGCGCTCGCGCTTTCCTTCGTCATGTAGCCGGACGCGCCGGCGCGGAACGCACGCACCGCATATTGCTGTTCGGCATGCATCGTCAGGACGAGGATATGCAGGGCCGGCTTTTCGTCCTTGATCTGCCGGATGAGTTCGATGCCGTTGCGGCCTGGCATCGACAGATCGAGCACCAGCACGTGGGCAGGGGTGCCGCGGATCAGCGTAACGGTCGACTCGCTGTCGCGCGCCTCGCCCGCGACCTCGAAACCGGTTGCGTTCTGCAGGATGTGCCGGAGGCCATCCCGGACGAGCGCGTGGTCGTCGGCGACGAGTACCCTGATCATGTGACATGCCCCTTGCGCCGAACCGCCTTTGCGGACGAGCAGCGAAATTGTGCGCGTTTTGCCGGTGTTCGCCAATCGGGGCGCATGCACGGGGCCGCCATGTCCGCCCCGAGGCCCGCTTGATCGGTGTCAACGGGCCGGACGGCGGCGGGCCCAGACTGAAGATCCCGATCCGGCCGGAACGGGATGGATAAACCGGGAGGCGCCATGTATGAACGGATCTTCGCCGCGCTCGACGACAGTCGCGGCGCACGGCTCGCGCTCGACGAGGCGATAACGCTCGCCCGCGCGTCGGGCGGCCTCGTCGTCGCCGTGTGCGTCGTGTCGGATACGCCGCGGCTGACGAATATCGATAGCGGCTATGTCGATCGGAGCGACCCGGGCGGAGTAGGGGCAGACCTCGCGGCGACGGCGCTCGCCGATGCCGAGACCGCGTTCCGGCTGTGCGGGGTGCGCGGCACCGCGCAAACGATCGATGCGTGCGGCGAGAACGTGGCGTCGGTGCTGGCGCGCGCGGCCGCCGACTGCGATGCCGACCTGATCGTGATGGGGACGCACGGCCGGCGGGGTGTTCGCAGGGCGTTGCTCGGCAGCGTCGCCGAGTCGCTGCTGCGCACCGCGGACCGGCCCGTGCTGCTGGTCCGCGACGATTCGGGCGCGTCGTGATCCGCCAGGACGACGGGGCGGCCGACCGGGGCCGCCCCGTTCGCGTTCATGCTCAGTGCGACAGCAGCACCGGCACCGTCATGGTTTCGAGGATCGTGCGCGTCGCGCCGCCGAGTACGCGCTCGTGCGTCCGGGTATGGCTGTACAGGCCCATCACGATCAGGTCCGCGTGAAGGTCGGTGGCCCGGTTCAGCAGCGTCGCGCCGACGCCGACCGTGCCTGGGCGTGCCGTCGTCGAGAACGATGCGCGGATGCCGTGACGCTCCAGGTACGCGGCGACGTCCACGCCTGCCGGCGTCTTGTCCGGATCGGGTTGCCCGTGGCTGACCGTCTCGACGTTGACGAAGCGCGCACGCGCGAGCAGCGGCAGCGCGTCGGCCATCGCGCGCGCGGCTTCGCGCCCGCCGTCCCAGCCGATCAGCACGTTCTCGCCGATCTTGCGCACGTCGCCCGCGTACGGCACGACGAGCGCCGGACGGCCGCTGCCCATCACGACGTCCTCGATGAAATGGCGCGCGACGTGCGTCAGGCGGTCGTCGGGATCTTCCTGGCCGAGCACGAGCAGGTCGGCATGACGCGCATGCAGGATCGCGGCGTCGGTCGCGGCGCCGGCGGGCGCCTGCCATTCGACGCTGCGCCCCGCGCGCTCGGCGGCTTCGAGGAATTTCTCCTCCGCGTCCTTGCACCGCTGTTCGCACAGGCGCTCGTACACCGCGAGCTTGAGCGGCTCGTCGGGCCGCCGCAGCGGTTCGAAGAGATCCTGGCAGACCACGTACAGGCCGATCAGGTGCGCGTTCCAGCGTCCTGCGAGTTCGAGCGCCAGTTCGACGCGCGTCGCGCAACGATCGCTGTCGTCGAGATGGACGAGCAGGGTCTTGTAGCTCATGACGGCTCCTTTTCGGTCGATGCAGCGGCGGGCGCCGCAGCGGGCACCGGCGCGCAACTCGCCGGAATCATCAGCACGGGGCACGCGGCGCGCCGCAGCAAGCGCTCGGCGACGCTGCCCAGGACGAGGCGGCTGAAGCCGCGCCGGCCGTGGGTGCCCATCACGATCAGGTCGGCGCCGGCTTCCTTCGCAACGATCAGGAGCCGCTGCGCGACGTCTTCGCCGCCCGGATCGACATTGGCGATCCGCGGCGTGCCGGTTACGCCGCGCGCAGCCATGCGCTTCGCCGCGCCGTCGGTGACGCGCAGCCCTTCCTCGCGGAACGCGTCGATCAGGATCGACGGATCGTAGCCGTACATGTCGTAGGCCGGCACCAGGAAATCGACGACGTAGACCGGCGTGAGCCGCGCGCCCGATTCCGACGCAAGCGTCAGTGCGGCGTCGAGCGCGCGGGACGACGGTTCGCTGCCGTCGAGCGCGACCAGAATGTTCGAGTACATGGCGGTTCCCTCTGAACGCGTGTCAACGATTTCATCATCGGCGCACGCGCGCCGATCGCGCTGATCTGGATCAAGCGGCGCCGTCGCGTCGCAGCAGCCGCACCGCATCGCGTGCCGCAATCCACGCTTCGTCGGCCGGCTCGACGACGAGCAGCGCGAGCGTACGCATCGGCGCGCTCAGTGCGACATCAGTACCGGCAGCGTCATCGACGCCAGCACCGTGCGCGTGGCGCCGCCCATCAGCAGTTCGCGCCAGCGCGGATGGCCGTACGCGCCCATCACGAGCAGATCGCTGCCCGTTTCGTACGCGCGCGACAGCAGCGTGTCGCCGACGGACGTGCCGGGGCCGCTATCGATGTCGAGCACGTTGACGTCCGGCGCGTGGCGCGCAAGCATCAGCGCGGCATCCGCGGCCGGAATGCGGGTAGTCGCCGCTTCGGAATCGCCGTCGACCACCGCGACGACCGTCGTGCGTTTCGCGTGCTCGAGAAAGGGCAGCGCGTCGTGCGCAGCGCGCGTGGCCTCGCGGCTGCCGTCCCACGCCACCAGCGCGCGTTCGCCGAGCGACGGGAATTCCCCGGCATACGGCACGAACAGCACCGGACGCCCCGCCGACAGCACGAGCGTTTCCGGAAACTGGTCGTCGATATAGGTTTCGGGATCGTTCGGGTCGCTCTGGCCCGCGATCACGAGATCCGCGAGACGCGCGAGACGCGGCACCGCGACGTTGGCGCGCTCATCGGCGCGAATCCAGGCCGACGATACGCCGGCCCGTGCCGTTTCGGCATGAAACAGGCGTTCGAGCGCGGCGAGACGCTCGTCGCGCCGGTCGCGCTGTTCGCGAAAGTAATCGGCGGAACCGGCCATCACGTAAAACGAAGTCGGCTCCGGTGTGTAGATCGCGAACACCCCGGTCAGGTGCGCCTTGAAGCGCCGCGCGAGACGCAACGCGAGCTCGAGGCGCGAATGCGCGCGAACGCTCGTATCGAGATGCACGACCATGCTCTTGTAGCTCATCGGGATCGCTCCATCGACGGTATATCCGCCAGTGCAATTCAGTCTACGAAGCGGGCTTCCCGCGCGCTTGACGCAGATCAACGGCCGCCGTGCCGCACAGCCGCACAGTGAAGCGGTCGCGGCCGGTACCGGCAGGCGGCGCAAGACGGGTGCCGCCCGGGGTGCAGCAGGGGTGCCGACCCTTCGACCGAATCGACAGAGGGAAGACGATGACCACCGACGCTTTGACGACACCGGACGGCGCGTGCCGGGCAGCCTGCGACATCGCGCTGCGCCTGTTCGCGCTGAATCGCGACTGGCAGCACGAATGGCATGCGCTGACGGGACGGCGCATCGAGCGGGATCGCGACGCGGCGCGGCAGTTGCAGCAGGCGCTCGCGCAAGCGCGGGAATGGACCGAGTTCGGCGCGGCGGCACAGCGCGTGATGCGCGATTACGCGATCGCAAGCGCCGCGATCTGGCAGGACGCCGTCGAATGGAGCATGCGCACGCAATACGAGGAGGCGGGGGTCTGGCGCACCTGGCTACGCGAGTATGGCGCGGACATGCTGTCTCGCTACCAGACCGACTGGCTGCCCGACATGAGCCGGCTGGCCGTGGTCAACGAAGCGAGCATGCCGTGGCACGAATGGATGGCGGCGTTCGGACGCGGCATGACGGACATGGCCGGCGCGAATGCGACGCAGGAGCACGATCATGTGCGCTGACCGTGTCGCATTCGTGACGGGCGGCACGGGCGGCCTGGGCGCCGCGATCAGCCGTCGTCTGCACGCCGCGGGCATGACCGTCGCCGTGTCGCACACGGAGCGCAACGACCATATCGCGACCTGGCTGGTACAAGAACGCGAAGCAGGGCGCACCTTCCATGCGTTCGAGGTCGACGTCGCCGACTACGACTCGTGCCAGCACTGCGCGGCGCGCGTGCTCGCGCAATTCGGACCTGTCGACGTGCTCGTCAACAACGCGGGCATCACGCGCGACGCCAGCTTCGTCAAGATGACCAAGAGCATGTGGGACGCGGTGCTGCGCACCAATCTCGACAGCATGTTCAACATGACGAAGCCGTTCGTGCCCGGCATGATCGAAGCCGGCTTCGGCCGCATCGTCAACGTCGGTTCCGTGAACGGCTCGAGAGGCGCGTACGGGCAGGCCAACTATGCGGCCGCCAAGGCGGGCATTCACGGTTTCACGAAGGCGCTCGCGCTCGAACTCGCGCGACACGGCGTGACGGTCAACACGGTGTCGCCGGGCTACCTCGCGACCGCGATGGTCGAGTCGGTGCCGAAGGACGTGCTCGACACGAAAATCCTGCCGCAGATTCCGGTGGGGCGCCTCGGCAACCCCGACGAGATCGCGGCGCTCGTCGCGTGGCTGTGCTCGGACGCGGGCGCATTCGCGACCGGCGCGGAATTCGACGTCAACGGCGGCATGCACATGCGATGAATGATTCCGTCATCCGCGTGCCGGTCACGCGCCGTCCGGCGGCCGCCGCCGGTGAACTCGCGCAGGCCTCGCGTCCGGACACCTGCGCGCGGCCTGAAGCGTCGCCGGCCGAACAATGGGATCGCGCGGCGCGGGCGAGCCTGGCCGCGATGACACTCGGCCTGTCGCCCGTGTCGCTGGCGTTGGCCATGATCGACTGGGGTGCGCATCTCGCCGTGTCGCCCGGAAAATGCGTCGAACTGGCGTGGCAGGCATGGCGCGCGGCCGGTCCGTTGCCGGCGGCGAACGGCGCGTCCGACGACCCGGACGAGGCCGGGCTGACGGTGCATGCCGGGCAGGCCGATCCGCGTTTCGCCGCACCGGCGTGGTCGAACTGGCCGTTTTGCGCGTATCGCGACAACTTCCTGTCGATCCAGCACTGGTGGCACGACGCGACACACGGCGTGCGGGGCGTCGAGCGGCATCACGAGGCACTCGTCGGGTTCGCCGCGCGGCAATGGCTCGACGCATGCTCGCCGGGTAATTTCATCGCGACCAATCCGGTCGTGCTCGACGCGACGATACGCAGCGGCGGCGCCAATCTCGCGGCCGGTGCGCGGCACTGGCTGGACGATCTCGGCGCGCTGATCGATCGCGCCGGCGGCGCCCGGCCGCGCGATGGCCGGGCCTATCTGCCCGGGCGCGACGTCGCGATCACGCCGGGCCGGGTCGTATGGCGCAACGCACTGTGCGAATTGCTGCAGTACGAACCGACGACGGCCGGCGTCGCACGCGAGCCGATCCTGATCGTGCCGTCGTGGATCATGAAGTACTACATCCTCGACCTGCAGCCGCACAATTCGCTGATCCGCTTCCTGGTCGACGCGGGCTACACCGTGTTCGCGATCTCGTGGCGCAATCCGGGCGCGGAGTCGCGCGATCTCGGGCTCGACGATTACCTGCGCGACGGCTGCCTCGCCGCGCTCGACGCCGTTCGCGAGCGGTGCGGCGAAGCCGTCCACGCGGTCGGCTACTGCCTCGGCGGCACGCTGCTGGCCATCGGCGCGGCGGCGCTCGCGCGCGACGGGCGGCAGCACGACGCGTTGCGTTCCGTCACGCTGCTCGCGTCCCAGACCGATTTCAGCGAACCCGGCGAACTCGGCCTGTTCGTCGACGCGAGCGAGCTGTCCGCGCTCGACGCGCTGATGTGGCGGCAAGGCTACCTGGACGGCTCGCAGATGTCCGCCACGTTCGAGCTGCTGAATGCGCGCGACCTGATCTGGTCGCGCATGATGAGCGAGTATCTGTTCGGCAAGCGCACGAAGCCGAACGACCTGATGTCGTGGAATGCGGACGTCACGCGCATGCCGTACCGCATGCACACGGAATACCTGACGCGGCTGTTCCTCGACAACGACCTCGCGGCAGGCCGCTATTGCGTCGACGGCCGGCCGGTCGCGCTGTCGGATATCGACGTGCCGATGTTCGTGGTCGGAACCGAGCGCGATCACGTGTCGCCTTGGCATTCCGTCTACAAGCTCCACCTGCTCACGCACAACGCGCTGACTTTCGTGCTGACCTCGGGCGGCCATAACGCGGGCATCGTGTCGGAACCCGGCCATCCGGGCCGCCACTATCGCCGCGCCGCCCGTGAACCGGGCGCGCCTTACCGCAGCCAGCACGATTTCGTGAACGACACGCGCGCCGTCGACGGGTCGTGGTGGACGTGCTGGCGCGACTGGTTGCGCGCGCACGCGTCGGGCGACGTGCCGGCACGTACGCCGGACGCCGGCCTGGGGGCGGCGCCCGGCACTTACGTGCTCGAAACATGAAGAGCCTGACCGGCGGCGTTGTCGATCGCGCCGCTCGTCGTCGCGGCGGAACCGGGCCTGCGCATCGGCAGCGCTGCCGGCGCATGCGACGCCTGCCTGCAACGCGCACGCCGGGCCCGATCAACGAACGAACCTCCCTTTCGACGGAGATAACGCAATGAAAGCACTCGTATACCAGGGGCCGCAGCGCAAGGCGCTCGAACGGCGGCCGATGCCGGAGCTGCAGGCGCCGACCGACGCGATCGTCCGCGTGACGCGCACGACGATCTGCGGCACCGACCTGCATATCCTGAAGGGCGACGTGCCGTCGTGCGAGCCCGGCCGCGTCCTCGGCCACGAGGGCGTCGGGATCGTCGAGCAGGTCGGCGCGGCGGTCGACACGCTGCAGCCGGGCGACCACGTGCTGATCTCGTGCATCACGTCGTGCGGCCGGTGCGAATACTGCCGGCGCGGCCTGTACTCGCATTGCACGACGGGCGGCTGGATCCTCGGCAACCGGATCGACGGTACGCAGGCCGAGTACGTGCGCATCCCGCACGCGCAGACCAGCCTGTACCGGCTTCCGCCCGGCGCGGACGAGGATGCGCTCGTGATGCTGTCCGACATCCTGCCGACCGGATTCGAATGCGGCGTGCTGAACGGCAAGGTGCAGCCGGGCTGTTCGGTCGCGATCGTCGGCGCGGGACCGATCGGGCTCGCGGCGTTGCTGACCGCGCAGTTTTACTCGCCCGCGCAGATCATCATGATCGACCCGGACCGCAACCGGCTCGACGTCGCGCGGCGCTTCGGCGCGACCGACTGCTTCGACGGCGCCAATGGCGACCCTGTCGCGGACGTGATGAAGTTGACCGACGGCGTCGGCGTCGATTGCGCGATCGAGGCGGTCGGGATTCCGGCGACGTTCGAGATGTGCACGTCGCTCGTCGCGCCGGGCGGCGTCGTCGCGAACGTCGGCGTGCATGGCGTGAAGGCCGACCTGCATCTCGAGAAGCTGTGGGATCGCAACATCGCGATCACGACCCGGCTCGTCGATACGGTCAGCACGCCGATGCTGCTGAAGACCGTGCGCGCGGGGCGGCTCGATCCGAAGCGTTTGATCACGCACCGTTTTTCGCTCGACGACGTCGAGCGCGCGTACGACACGTTCGGCCGCGCCGCGGAAACGCATGCGCTGAAGGTCCTCATCGAAGTGGCGTGATGGCGGCGCGCGGCGCGGCGGGAGCGGGCGCCCGCCGCGCCGGATGACGCGATGCGCGCGGCGTTCGTGCGCCGCGCGGCGTCGTCAGGATGACAGCGCCGCCGGTTCGCGCGTGTCGTCACGCTCGGCTTCGTCGAGATCGACGGTCTGCCCGTAGGTCGGCACCTCGCACGGCCAGTGCAGGGTCTCGGCGATGCGCCGCCGCAACGCATCGGCCGCCGCCGGCTCGCCGTGCGTGACGAAGGTCCGGAACGGCGCGCGCTGCATCGTGCCGAGCCATCGCAGGATTTCCTCGTAGTCGGCATGCGCGGACAGCGTCGCGATCGACTCGACCCGGGCACGCACGCGCACGTACTCCCCGTGAATCTTCAGCGTCGGCTCATGAGCCGCCAGCGCCGCGCCGCGCGTGCCCGCGGCCTGGTAACCCGCCAGCGCGATCGTGTTGCGTGGATCGGGAGCATAGCGGCTCAGATGATGCAGCACGCGTCCGCCCGTCGCCATGCCGCTTCCCGCAATGATGACCATCGGTCCCTGATGGTCGGCGATCGCCTTCGACTGGTCGACCGTGCGGATCATCGTCGCCGCGTGGCCGAGCGCGTTCGCTGCCGACAAGGTCAGCCGGTGCTCGAGGACGTGGTGGCGATAGATCTCCGTCACGTCCGTCGCCATCGGGCTGTCGAGAAACACCGGCACGCGCGCCATGCGGCCGGCCGCTTTCAGGCGTGCGATGTAGTGCAGGATCTCCTGCGCGCGGCCGACGGTGAAGCAGGGGATCACGACCACGCCGCCGCGCGAGAAGGTGTTTTCGAACAGCGCCGCCAGCTCGGTCTCGGGGTCCGATGCCGGATGCAGCCGGTCGCCGTACGTCGATTCGACGACCAGGTAATCCGCATGCGCCGGTGGTGTCGGCGGCTGCATGATCGGGTCGTGATAGCGGCCGAGATCGCCGGAGAACGCCAGTACCTTGTGATCCCAGTGCATGACGACGCTGGCCGCGCCGAGGATGTGACCGGCGGGCAGCAGCCGGAACGACAGGCTGCCGCCCAGTGCGACGCATTCGTCGAATGCGGCGGGTTTCATCAGGCGCAGCGCGCGTTGCGCATCGTCGGTCGTGTAGAGCGGCCGGGCCGGGTGGTGCTTCGAATAACCGTGCCGGTTCGCGAAATCGGCTTCTTCCTCCTGCAGCCGCGCGCTGTCGCGCAGCATGATGTCGCAGAGTTCGGCCGTGGCCTGCGTGCAGTACACCGGGCCGCGAAACCCGTCGCGCGCGAGCACCGGCAGGTAGCCGGTGTGGTCGAGATGCGCATGCGTGAGGACCACCGCATCCAGCGTGTCGGGCGCGACCGGCAGCGGGTTCCAGTTGCGCAGCCGCAGGTTCTTCGTGCCCTGGAACAGGCCGCAATCGACCAGGATGCGCCGGTCGCGATGCTCGACCAGATACTTCGATCCGGTCACGGTCTCGGTCGCACCGAGAAAAGTCAGTTTCATGGCTTGCTCCGCCGGGATTTGAGGAGTTCGGTGTTCCGATTACATCGCGTGTGCGTGCAAGCGCTTTGACGGAAGTCAGGGATTGCCGTGTCCGCGTGCGAGGGAAGGCACGCGACAGCGGCGATTCGACTGGAGAATGGCGGCGAGCCGCCGTCCGGCATGCGGGGCGCTCCGTTTCGCGGGCTTGATGTGTGTCAACCGCGCCCGTCGGCACCCACATACAGTCGACACCAGGGCTTGCGCACGTGGTGCGCGGAGCCGACCAGCGCGGCGCGTTCGGAAGCCGGATGTCGTCTTCGAGCAGGCCGAGAACCGCCTGCATACGATCAAGGCCATGCAGGTCGCGACGCTGGCGAGCTAGGGGAGGGGTGAACCGACGCGTATCGGGGTCGCTCTGGGTGGCAACGCGCTGCTGCGACGCGGCGAGGCGATGACCGCCGCCGCGCGGCAGGAAAACGTGAGACTGGCTGCCGCCCAGCTCGCGGGCATCGCACGGCAACGAACTCGTAAGCATGTTCGTGGACCGATGAGGCCTCGCGCGACGCTGGTTGCCAAGGTGCGGCTCAGAGCAATGCTGACGACGGTGTGAAGAACCGGCTCGCCGATTCCGTCGGGCGCGTATCGTGAAGAATCCGAACCCCGGTACGCGCGTTCATTCGATCACACGGACAAATTCCTGCATCAGGTGAAGTCCGTCCGTGCTTCATCGTGACGCCCTGACGTTCGTGCGGATCCAGCCCTGCGTGTCGCCGAAGATTCAGTTGTCCGTCACGCGCACCGAGCAGGCCGGCGTGCGCTTCAGCGCTCCGGCCCCGCCTGGTGCCGCCGGACCGGGGCGCTTGCGACGCAGCGGTCGATGCGGGTTTCTTCGTCGCGGCTCCCGCGGCTCCCGCGGCACTCCGGCCTGTCCGGTTTCACGGCGAAAGCGTGCGATTCGTTGCTTGACCACGGTCGACGCGAGCCGCCGGTTCGTCGCGCGACCGGCGCCGGTTGTCGGGCAGCGCGCGCCGATGTCCGTCGGTTGACGCACATCAACAACGCAGGGCCGTCGCCACGGAAGATGGACGTACGAGTACGAAATCAAGTATTGCGAGCGCACCACACTGATGAACCGGCTCTGGCCATCAATCGGCGCAATCAACAGGAGCGGAACATGGGAATCTGGATGCAAATCGCCTACTTCGGCTTCGCCGGGTCGACTCAGCTGGAGGCGGAAGCGAGCATCCAACTGATGCGTCTCGAGCCGTTCGGTACGCAACTGGCCGGCTGCCATCTCGCGATCGAGGCCATGGGTGCGTCGACTCGCCAGCCGAGGTATGACGTGCGACTCGATCTGATCACGCGCAAGGGGGAATTCCGTCCCGTTCCGCATATGACGGGCGTGGACCCCATGGACGCGCTGGAGCGGGCATTCGACCTTGCCGAGCGGCAACTCGCCACGACCGCGGCCACAGGAACCCATGAGAACCCGCACTGACACGTCCTGCCCGTCGGGCGCGATTCGCCATGGCCCGCTGCGCCGACCCGCCGCGGTTCACAGCAGTTCCCGGCGGTTCGCGACGCGTGTGCCGGTCCGCCGCAGCAAGGGAGACGGTGCGGTCGGCAGCCCTGGTCCGGCTAGCTTTCTTCGTCGCCCGTGAAGACCTCGTGCTCCGGCATCTCCGCCGTATCGTCGACACACTGCACCCGCCATGCGCCAGGCACTGGCGCCTGCCGGGCATCGCGCAACCAGCGCGCGACGCCGGCCTGGCCTTCGAACGGCCCGGACGGTGCGTCGAGATCGAAATCGTCGAGCCAGCACAAGGCGCCCGCGTTGTCGGGGCCCGTCATTACGGTGGCGCCGTCTTCGCGGACGAGCGTCCCCCACACGGGCAGGTCCATCCCTGCATGACCTTCGCGCGACCAGCGACGCATGGCCGTGTCGATCCAGAGAATGGCATAGGCCGACGGGTTGTCGCAGGCGAAAGTATCGAGATGCAGCGTGATCCGCACGATGGGCTCCGAATCGACGAAGGAGGGCGGTCGCCGTCACCGGCGGTCGCGGCTTTTACTGGCTCATGACCCGGCGAATCAGCGCATGCTCGGAGCACAGCGGGCCGCCGTGCTTGGCGGGCAGCGGCATCGCCCCGGTGCGCGCGGCCGCCCGGTCTCAGCGTGTCATTGGAGCGGTAGTCATCGCGCGGTGTCCGGCAAGTAGTCCGACTCAGTTTATGCGTTGCCCCAAGCCGGCGATTGATGCAGGTCAAACGCCGGCACGCGCTCGCCGACCGGTTCCTGTCGAGCCGACCCGCGGCCGGACTGGAATCGGCAGGGATCGAAAGTCAGCCGGAGTTTGGAGAACGGCCGTAGGGGTATGCCAACGGTCTTTGTGCTCACGCATAGGGCCCAAGCGATCTCGGCAATCGTCTCGCCGGCGCCGTCCCGGGAAACGAACCGACGCGCGGATGCTTCGTCGCGTCTGCGGCGGCGCGCCCCCGTTCCGCGCGCAACGCGGCCAGCAGCGGCCGCCAGTATCCCGCCCACCGGAACCGATCGATCGGCACCTCCGTGTCGAAGGGAAGCGAGATCGCCGCTTCGTCCGGCGTCAATGGCTCGGCGTCGCGCCACTGCGCGTCCAGCACCGCGGGCCCGGCATCGGACACGTCGTTTCCGGCCAGCCAGCGCCGCTTGACGCGTTCGGCCATGCAGGACCGGCCGGCGCGGAAATCGAGGATGAACACGGGTACGCCAAGCGCCCCGGCCAGCGCGACGAAGCGCGCACGGCGGGCGTGGGCCAGGAAGGTGGCGTCGACGATCGTCGGGTAGCCGGCCCGCAGCGTGGTCTCCGCGATCTCGCGCAGCCGATCGTATTGGGCATCGATCGCGTCCGCCGCATAGGCGCTGTCGGACAATGCGCCGTGCCCGACGGGGGCGAGCGGATGCGTGCGTTTGCGCTCGCTGTCGCTCGACACGCGAACCGCGCCGATCAGATCGGCGAGCGCGCGGCTTGCGACGGATTTGCCGGAGCCGGACGCGCCGTGGCATAGCAACAGATACGGCGGCGGCCTGTCTGCGACGCGCGCGGCGAGCGCAATGTAACGTCCGGCCGCGCGCAGGTCGTCGCTTTGCGCCGATGTGAATCGCGGGCCGCCCGAACCGGCGCGCAGCACGGCCACCTGCGCGCGCACCAGCGCGCGATAGCCGACGTACAGCGGCAGCGCCGCGAGGCCGGCGAAATCGCCGGTCGCCTCCAGCCAGCGATTGAGCAGGCGATAGGCGAGGTCGGCGCGGCCGTGTGCACACAGATCCATCGCGAGGAATGCCAGGTCGTTGACGACGTCGATCCAGCGAAGTGCGTCGCTGAATTCGATGCAGTCGAACATCAACACGTCGGTGCCCCGGCGGACCAGATTGCCGAGGTGCAGGTCGCCATGGCAGGCGCGCACGAAGCCGTCCGCCCGGCGCGCGTCGAGATGACGGGACAGTGCCGCGCAGCTGCGTCGGTAGCTGTCCCGCAGCGTGGCCTGCACGGCCATGGGCCCGACCGCGAGCGAGGCGAGTACGGCATCGAGTTGCGCGTGCAGCAAGGCCGCGCTGCCGAACGCGGTGGACGGCACGTCCTTGCTCGCGTGCGCATGAAAGCTCGCGACCCGGGCCGCGACGCGGTCGATATCCGCGTTCGTAAGCGCCCCCGCCGCCAGCAGGCGGGAAAACAGCGCGGCCTGGTCGAAACGGCGCATCTTCACCAGATAGTCGATGGCCGCCGCCGAACGCGTATCGCAGCCGGCAAACCGGCAGCCGCGCCGCGTGCGCTCGAGCGGCATGACGGCCAGATAAAGCTCGCGCGCCAGCGGCCGGTTCAGGAGCAGTTCGGCGGCGCAACTGCGGCGCCGGGCGGCGAGGGGTCTGAAGTCGGCAAAGCCCAGGTCGAGCGGCTTGAGCCGCTTGTAGGCGAAACGCCCGGCCAGGTAGACCACCGAGAGATGCGTCTCGATTCGTTCGATCCGGCCGGCGGGGTGCGGGTAGGAGGACGCGCGCCGCAGCGCCGTGTCGAGCCGCCGCGCGTGGCGGCGGGCGGCCCGCAACCGGTTCTGCTTTCGCACCGGGCCCAAACGCCGGGGGAGCACGGCAAGCGACATGATTGCCCTGGGATTCGACAATGAATCGCGCATGGCGAACGTCCGGCTGCCGGATGCGGCTGGCGCCAGCGATGCGATGCCGCCGCCCACCAGATAGAACCGGCCATTGTCCCGATCGACGCCCGCCGCGCGTCGACGAGCGGCTCGATCCGAATCCCGTGTGCGGCGTTGCATGGAAAAGCCCCTGTTCAGATTGAATGGATCCGCTGTCGACGTCCACGGACGCGCCGAATCGCGCTGCCGCAATTCGCGAGCGCCCGCACCACGATATCCGCGTTCCTGACACGGCGATTGAGATGCGTCAACCGATCCGGCTGGCTGCATGGTCGGCTCCATGATCTGACGGGGAGCCGGCAAGCTTACCGAGGTCCAAACGCGACATTTCAACTTTGCTCAGATGCGACATTACAACTTTGCTCTTACAATTTTTTGTGCGCTAATTATGATTATGTCAAATATGATATTCACATCCGAAAACCCCCGATCCCGCCGCCAACAACCCGCCGCGACCCTCAATCCACCTCCAGATCCCCAACCGTTTTCGCCCGCCGCGCGTCGCGCCTCGTCATCGCAGCGTGCCGTCCACGCCGGCCGACAGACACCACCACGCGAAACGCCACCGGCGCGAACACGAGCCCGAACATCGTCGCCGCAAGCACGCCTCCGAACGCGCCCGTGCCGATCGAACGCCGGCTTTCCGCACCGGCGCCCGTCGCCAGCACGAGCGGCACGACCCCGAGCAAAAACGCCATCGACGTCATCACGATCGGCCGGAATCGCGCCGCGGCCGCGTCGATCACCGCCTGTCGCAGCGGCACGCCGCGCCCGGCGAGATCGCGCGCGTACTGCACGATCAGGATCGCGTTCTTCGCCGCCAGCCCGACCACGGTGATCATCCCGACCTTGAAGTACACGTCGTTCGGCATGCCGCGCGCGAGCGCCGCTGCAATCGCGCCGATCATGCCGAGCGGCACGATCGTCAGCACGGACAGCGGAATCGACCAGCTCTCGTACAACGCGGCAAGCGCCATGAAAACCGCCAGCACGGACAGCCCGACGAGCAGCGGCGTTTGCCGCGCGGCAACCTGCTCCTCGCGCGCCGCATCGACCCAGTCGAAGCCGATCCCGGCCGGCAGCGCGCCGGCGAGCCGCTCCATCTCCGCCATCGCCGCGCCCGAACTCGTGCCGGTCGCCGCCCGGCCGCTGATGTCGAGCGACGGATAGCCGTTGTAGCGATTCAGCATCGCCGGCCCGATCGTCCAGTGCGGCGCGGCGATGGCCGATAGCGGAACCATGTCCCCGGTGCGGTTCGGCACCGTCAGCGCCATCAGTTGCGCATCGGTCGCGCGTGCGACCGGCTCGGCCTCGACGATCACCCGCCGCATCCGGCCCGACGCCGGAAAATCGTTGATGTAGTTCGAGCCGAACGTGCCGCCCAGGAGGCCAGCGATCCGCTCGAACGGTACGCCGAGCGCATACGCCTTCGCGCGATCGACATCGAGTTCGATACGCGGCGCGTCCGGCATGTCTTCGAAATGCACGGCGGCGAGCAATGGATCCGCCTTCGCGCGTTCGGACAGCTGCTCGCGAGCCGCCTTCAACGCGTCGAGCCCGACGCCCCCACGATCCTCGAGCCGGAACGTGAATCCGTCGGAATGCCCGATGCCGCGCACCGACGGCGGCAGCGACGCCTCGACGTCGCCGTCGAGGATCGTGCCGAAACGCCCGTTGAGCCGGTCGCGCAACGCCATCGCATCGACGTCGCGCTGCGCCCAGTCCTTCAGCTCCACGAACGCCATCCCGACGTTCTGTCCGCTGCCCGCGAAACTCCAGCCGATCACGCTCGTCACGTTCGCGATCGCCGGCTCCGCGCGCAGGATCGCCTCGACACGCTCGACGACCGCGAGCGTGCGCGCCTGCGTGGCGCCCGCCGGCAACTGGATCATCACCTGCAGTTGCCCCTGGTCCTCGGTCGGCAGAAAGCCGCCCGGCATCATCCAGTACAGCAGCCCGCATGCGATCACGAGCGCCGCGTACACTGCCACGACCATGCCGGTGCGGCGCACGGCGAACACGGCGATGCGGCGATAACCCTTTTCGACGCGTGCGAAGGCCGCACCGAACCGGTCGGCCAGACGCGCGCCGATGCCGCGTCGCCGCGCGCGGCCGGTTCCGCCATCGCGTCGCGCGACCGGCTTCAGCAGGTTCGCGCACAGCGCGGGCGTGAGCGACAGCGCCACGAACGACGACACCAGCATCGATGCGATCATCGCGACCGCGAACTGCCGGTAGATGCCGCCGACGGTGCCCGGAAAAAACGCCATCGGCACGAATACGGCGGTCAGCACCGCGGTCACGCCGACGATCGCACCGCCGATCCGCTTCATTGCGCGGCGCGTGGCGTCGCGCGGCGACACGCCCTCCTCCATCACCCGGTGCACGCTCTCGACGACGACGATCGCGTCGTCGACGAGGATGCCGATCGCCAGCACGAGACCGAACATCGTGAACACGTTGATCGACAGTCCGAACGCCCACATCGCGACGAACGCGCCCATCAGCGTGACGGGAATCACGACGGTCGGCACCAGCGTGTAACGCAGGTCGCGCAGGAACAGCCACATCACGCAGAACACCAGCACGACCGCCTCGACGAGCGTCAGCACGACCTCCCGGATCGCGATCGTCACGAAATGCGCACCGTCGAACGGAATCTCGATCGCCACGCCCGGCGGCAACACCCTCGACAACTCGGCGAGCCGCGCACGGATCGCGTTCGACGTTTCGAGCGCGTTGCCGCGCGGGCCGAGCTGGATGCCGACCGTGGCCGCCGGCCGGCCGTTCAGCCGCGAATAGAACGAGTAGTCGTCGCGGCCGAGTTCGACGCGCGCGACGTCGGCGACGCGCACCGCCGAACCGTCCGTCTTCGACTTCAGCACGATCCGGCCGAACTCGTCCGGCGACGCGAGCTGCCCCTTGACGACGATCGACGCGGTGAGCTGCTGGCCGCCCGGGAACGGCGCATCGCCGATCGCGCCGGCCGTCACCGTCGCGTTCTGCGTGCCGATCGCCGCGATCACGTCGTCGGCGCCGACACCGTATTCGCGCAGCTTGTGCGGATCGAGCCAGACCCGCAGCGCCTCGTCGGCGTCCCACAGTTCGGCCGCGCCGACGCCCGGCGCACGCTTCAGTTCGCGCAGCACGTAGCGGTTCAGGTAATCGCCGAGCTGCGCGGAATCGCGCGTGCCGTCGGTCGACGTCAGCGTGACGAGCATCAGGAACGTGTTCGCCGCCTTGAATACGCCGATCCCTTGCTGGACGACCTGCTGCGGCAACCGTGACTCGACCTGCTTCAGCCGGTTGTTCACGTCGACGAGCGCGATGTCCGGATCGGTGCCGGGCGAAAACGTCACGTCGATCTCGAGGTTGCCGTGACCGTCGCTGCTCGTCTCGTAGTACAGCAGCCCGTCGGCGCCGTCGAGGCTTTCCTCGATGATGCTGCCGACGTCGCCGTCGACCGTCTCGGTCGACGCGCCCGGATACGCGGCCGTGATCACGACCCGCGGCGGCGCAAGGCGCGGATATTGCGCGATCGGAAGCTGCGGAATCGCGAGCACGCCCGCGACGACGATTGCAAGCGCAACGATCCACGCAAAGACGGGACGATCGATGAAGAACGATGGCATCGGCATGCGTCAGCGAACCGCCGGCGTTCCGGCGCGAGACCGCGGGACGGTATCACCGTCGGCACCACCACACGGCGCGTGGGTGGCCTGGGCGCGCTTCGCCCGGTTCACGTCAATCATCGGTTCTCTCTTGGGGGCCGCGCACCGGAGCCAGCATCGACGACGCAAGCAGCGCGCGTGTATACGGATGGGACGGCGCATGCAGCACGTCGAGCGTATCGCCCTCCTCGACCACGCGCCCCGCCTTCATCACGACGATCCGATGGGCCATCGCACGCATCACCGCGAGATCGTGCGTGATAAACAGGTAGCTCAATTTGTACTTCTTTTGCAGATTCGTCAGCAGATTCAGCACCTGCTTCTGGATCGACACGTCGAGCGCGCTCGTCGGTTCGTCCAGCACCAGCAATTCGGGCTCCACCGCCAGCGCACGTGCGATCGCGATCCGCTGCCGCTGGCCGCCGGAGAATTCGTGCGGATAACGCAGCATCGACTCGGCCGCCAGGCCGACCTCCTGAAGCAGCACGGCGATTCGTGCGCGGCGTGCGTCCCCGGCCACCTGCGGCCGGTGCACGGCGAGCCCCTCGCCGACGATCTGCTCGACCGTCATCCGCGGCGACAGCGAGCCGAACGGGTCCTGGAACACGACCTGCATCCTGCCGTACAGCGCGCGCCTGCCCCCCGTCGTCCGCAGCGCGTCCAGCGGCATGCCGTCGATCTCGATCGAGCCGGCCGCCGGCCGCTGCAGGCCGAGCACCGTCGCCGCAAGCGTCGATTTCCCCGAGCCCGACTCGCCGACGATCCCGAGCGTTTCGCCGCGCCTCAGGTTCAGCTTCACGTCGTGCACCGCCCGGAACGTCGTCTTGCCGAGCACCGCGCGCCAGCCCTTCGCCGCGATGCGGTAGTCGACGGCGAGGTCCTGCACGTCGAGGATCGTCGGTGCGCCAGCCGCGACCGGCTCGACGTTCCGCTGCGGCGCGCTGTCGAGCAGCCGGCGCGTATAGACGTGCTGCGGCGCGGCGAACAGCGCGTCGGTCGTGTTCGTCTCCACGAGCACGCCCTGCTCCATCACGGCCACGCGCTGTGCAAAGCGCCGCACGAGATTCAGGTCATGCGTGATCAGCAGCACGGCCATCCCGCGCGCGGCCGCCTCCTGCTCCTGCAATTCGATCAGCAGATCGACGATCTGCTGGCGCACCGTCACGTCGAGCGCCGTCGTCGGCTCGTCCGCCAGCAACAGCCGCGGCCGGCACGCCAGCGCCATCGCGATCATCGCGCGCTGCCGCTGCCCGCCCGACAACTGATGCGGAAAGCTGTCGATACGCCGCTCCGGCTCCGGGATACCGGTGCGCCGCAGCAGCGCGATCCCCCGCTCGCGCGCGTCGCCCGGCCGCAGCCCCTCGTGCAGCCGCAGGCTCTCGGCGATCTGCTTGCCGATCGTATACAGCGGATTCAGCGCGGTCATCGGTTCCTGGAACACCATCGCGATGTCGGCGCCGCGAATCCCGCGCATCTGCTGTTCGGACTTCGCGAGCAGGTCCTCGCCGTCGAACAGCATCCGTCCCGACAGCGTTGCGTGCTGCGCGAGGCGCAGTATCGACAGCGCCGTCACGCTCTTGCCCGACCCGGATTCGCCGACGAGCGCCACGCGCTCGCCGCGCCCGATCGACAGGCTCAGGTCCTGTACGGCCGCCTTCGCGCCGAAGCGTGCCGAAAACCCGTCGATCTGCAGCAACGCGTTCGCCATCATCGCCCCCCGCCGAACGCCGAGCCGCGCGAGCGCGTATCGAGCGCGTTGCGCAGTGCGTCGCCCATGAACGTGAGCAGCAGCAGCGTGACGACCAGCGCCGCGAACGCGGAGATCGAGATCCACCACGCGTCGAGGTAGTTCTTGCCTTCCTGCAGCAGCTCGCCGAGGCTCGGCGTCGGCGGCTGCACGCCGAGGCCGAGGAAGTCGAGGCTCGTCAGCGACAGGATCGCCGCGCTCATCCGGAACGGCAGGAACGTGATCACCGGCGTCAGGCTGTTCGGCAGCACGTGCCGCCACATGATCTGCCAGTTCGATAGCCCCATCGTGCGCGCGGCCTTCACGTAGTCGAGCGCGCGGTTGCGCAGGAACTCCGCGCGCACGTAATCGGACAGCACGAGCCAGCCGAACATCGACAGCAGGACGAACAGCAGCCACAGCGACGGCGTGAAGATCGACGCGAAGATGATCAGCAGGTACAGGTCCGGCAACGCGCTCCAGATCTCGATCAGGCGCTGCCCGACCAGGTCGGTGCGGCCGCCGTAGAAGCCCTGCAGCGCGCCCGTCAGCACGCCGACCAGCACCCCCGACACGGTCAGCGCGAACGCCATCAGCACCGACAGCCGGAACCCGTACAGCAGCCGCGCGAGCACGTCGCGCCCGAACTGGTCGGTGCCGAGCCAGTTGCTCGCCGACGGCGGCGCCGGATACGGCTGCGATGCGAAGTAGTCGATCGTGTCGTAGCGATAGCGGTTCGGCGGATAGACCGCGAAATTGCCGTGCGACTCGAGCTTCGCGCGCATGTAGGGATCGAGATAGTTCGTCTTCGCGGGAAAGTCGCCGCCGAACGCGGTCTCCGGATAGTCCTTCACGATCGGAAAGTAATAGTGCCCGTCGTAGCGCACGAGCAGCGGCCGGTCGTTCGACAGGCCGTCGGCACACAGGCTGAGCACGAACAGCGCCATGAAGATCACGAGGCTTGCATAGCCGAGCGGCTGCGCGCGAAAGCGCTGCCACGTGCGCCGCCACGGCGACGGCGACGGCGCGCACGCGGGATCAGTGGTCCAGGCGGCTGAACTGGATACGGGGGTCGACGACGACATAGCAGATATCCGCGATGAGCTTGGTCAGCAGACCGATCAGGGTGAACAGGAACAGCGAGCCGAGCACGACCGGATAGTCGCGGCGGATCACCGAGTCGTACGACAGTTGCCCCATCCCGTCGAGCGAGAACAGCGTCTCGATCAGCAGGTTGCCGTTCAGGAACGCGCCGACGAATGCCGCCGGCAGCCCGGTGAGCAGCGGAATTGCCGCATTGCGCAGCACGTGCTTCCACAGCACGTCGCGCTCCGGCGCTCCCTTCGCGCGCGCGGTCAGCACGTACTGCCGGCCGATTTCCTCGAGGAACGTGTTCTTCGTCAGGATCGTGACGATCGCGAAATTGCCGATCACCGCCGCGGTCACCGGCATCGCGATGTGCCACAGATAGTCGAGCGTCCTGCCGATCAGCGTCAGGTCGTCGAAGTTGTCCGACGTGAGCCCGCGCATCGGAAACACCTGCCAGAACGTGCCGCCGCCGAACAGCATCAGCAGCAGCACGCCGAGCACGAAACCCGGCACCGCATAGCCGGTCAGCACCAGCACGCTCGTCACGGTGTCGAACCGCGAGCCGTTGCGCACCGCCTTCGCGATGCCGAGCGGTACCGACACGAGATAGGTGAGGATCACCGTCCACAGCCCGAGCGTGATCGACACCGGCAGCTTCGACCGGATCACCGCCCACACGCTGCGGTGCGCGAAGTAGGACTGGCCGAGGTCGAAGGTCGCATAGCTTTTCAACATCAGCAGATAGCGCTCGAGCGGCGGCTTGTCGAAGCCGAACTGCTTGCGGATCTGCTCGATCTGCTGCGGATCGACGCCCTGGCTGCCGTGGTAGCCGCCCCCGCCTCCGCCCGCCTCGCCCCCGTGCGCGCTGCCGTGGCGCAGCTGCGCGAGCACCTGCTCCACCGGGCCGCCCGGCACGAACTGCGTGACCGCGAACGTGATCGTCACCACCCCGATCAGCGTCGGGATCATCAGCAGCAGCCGCCTGAATATGTATGTCAGCATCGTCGCTCCCCGTCAGGCCGCCGGAGCGGGTCGTGCCGCCGGCTTCTTCACGTACCAGTAGTCGATGATCCAGTCCTCGTACTGATAGGAGTCCGGCACGATCGCCGGGTGGCCGAGCGTCGCCTTGTACGCGATCCGCGCGTTCGGCAGGTAGTACTGCGGGATCAGCGCGTACAGGTTGATCAGCACGCGGTCGAGCGCGTGCGTGGCCGTTTCGAGATCGTCGAGCGTGTCGGCCGCGAGCGCCGCCCGAATCAGCGCATCGACGGCCTTCGACTTCACGCCCGGATAGTTCTCCGAGCCCGGCTGCGACGCGGCCGCGCTGCCGAAACGGCGCGTCAGCTCCGCGCCCGGGATCGTCACGGGCAAGTAGATGTACGTCGTCATGTCGTACTCGAAATTGTCGAGCCGCTTCTGGTAGAGCGCGCTGTCGATCTCGTGCAGATACGCGTGGATGCCGAGCGTCGCGAGCGCCTGCGTGTACGGCAGGATCAGGCGGTCCATGCCGGGCTGGTCGTCGATGATCTCGATCGTCATCGGCGTGCCGTTCGCGTCGCGCAGCGCGCCGTCGCGGTAGCGCCAGCCGGCCTGCGCGAGCAGGTCGCGCGCTTCCTTCAGGTTCGCGCGCAGAGAGCCGGGCGGCAGCGTCGACGGCTGGCCGACCATCGGCCCGAACACCGCCGGCGGCAGCGTCGACCGGAAGGGTTCGAGCAGCGCGAGCTCCTTGGCGCTCGGCACGCCGGACGCCGCGAACGGGCTCGCCTCCCAGAAGCTGCTGGTGCGGCGATACTGCCCGTAGAACATCATCCGGCTCATCCAGTCGAAGTCGAACGCCAGCGCGAGCGCATGCCGTACACGCACGTCCTGGAACATCGGCTTGCGCATGTTCATCAGGAAACCCTGCATCTGCGCGGGGCCGTCCGGGAATTCCCCCTTCTTCAGCATGCCGTTGCGGAAATTCTTGCCGACGTACTTGCGAGCCCACTGCGTCGAGCTGTATTCCATCCGCGCGTCGACATCGCCGGCCTTGAACGCCTCGAGCGACGTGTACTGGTCCAGGTACAGCTTGAACGACACGTGGGCGAAACGAAACATCCCGCGCCGCGACGGAAGGTTCGCGGCCCAGTAGTGCGGGTTGCGCACGTAGCGGATCTGCTTGTCGTTCTTGCGCTGCTCGATCAGGTACGGACCGCTCGCGATGGGCGGCACGGTCGCGAGCTGGTCGAACGGCGGCCGCGTGCCGTCCGCGCGTTGCCCCCATTTCGGCGAGAACACCGGCAGGTCGCCCGCGATCAGCGCCGCGTCGCGCTCCGCGTGCTTGAATTCGAAGCGGATCGCATGACTGTCGACCACGACCGCACGCTTGATGATCGAGAACTGCGCGTTGTAGATCGGCGACGCCTGCGGGCTCGTCAGCGTGTCGAACGAATACTTGACGTCTGCCGCGGTGATCGCGTCGCCGTTCGAGAAGCGCGCGGCCGGGTTGATGTGGAACGTCGCGGACAGCCGGTCCGGTGCGACCTCGACATCGTCGGCGATCAGCGCGTATTCGGACGCGAGTTCGTCCCAGCTGCGCTGCATCAGCGTGTCGAACATCAGGTTCTTGATGTCCGGCGCGGGCGAGCCGCGCACGAGGAACGGATTCAGCGAATCGTAGCTTTGCGCTTCGTCGTAGTTTTCGAAATTCAGCGTGCCGGTGTCCGGCGCATCCGCATCCGCGTAATCGAAATGCGTGAAGTCCGGCGGATATTTCGGCTGGTCGTATTGCGAAATCGCCGACACCGCGAACGCGGCCCGCGGCATGGCGCCGGCCGACGCGAGCAGCACAGCACATGCGAGCAGCACGGCGCGCGTGCCGTTGCCCATCAGGTATGCATGGCGCGGCACATGTGCCCCTCGCCATTTCAACAGTGTCATGGTCAGTCTGTCCGGAAGCGTGCGGGCGCGATGCCTGCGCGCGGTCGATGCCTGTGCCGGACACGGCATGCCGCCCGCGTCCCGCTGGTAATTCGTGCTGCAAACGATCCGACAAGCTGCGCCGTCGCGGCCCCGTTCGCAGACCGTCGTGGCGCCAGGCGAAAAAAGGCCGCTCCAAAGAAAGGGGGGGGACGTGGAGCGGCCGGTCTAAAGCCTGTCAGTACATCGCGATCGCCGTCAGAACTTGTACGTCGCGCCGATCTGCGCGAAGCGGCCGATGTACGAATACACCGACGTGTCGTACCCGCTCTGGCTCAGCGTGCCGTTCGCGAAGATCGGATCGTACGGCGGCGTGCGGTTGAAGATGTTGTCGATGCCACCGTAGATCGTCCAGTTCTTGAAGCCCGTGTACGTCAGCATCAGGTTGAACTGGCTGTACGAACCGACCTTCGGCGGCTCCGGCAGCAGGTTCTGCGCGTATGGGCCCGTGAACTGCCACGTCAGCGCCGCATCGAACTTGCGATAGTTCCAGTCCAGCGTCGTGTTGCCGCGCCAGCGCGGAAAGCTGCCGCCGAACGGCTGCGTGATCGTGAAGTTGTTGCCCGCGCCGTTTATCGGTGCGCCGCCCGGGAAGCCGATCTTGTAGCTGTTGATGTACGCCCAGTCGCCCGACAGCGTGAGCATGCCCCAGCCCTTGAGCGGCAGCCCCTGGCGGAACGTGCCTTCGAAGCCGTTCGTGTCGAGGTAGCCGAGGTTCTGGTACGGAATCACCTTGTACAGCAACTGGCCCGTCGTCGGATCGGTCACGACCTGCGACGGCTTGCCCTGGCCGATCACGTTGTCGATGCGGATCTTGTACCAGTCGAAGCCGATATCCGTGTAGCGGCTCGGCGAAACCTGGAAGCCGATGTTGAAGTTGCGCGTACGCTCCGGCGCGAGATTCGGGTTGCCGACCGTGATCGACGTGTAGTTCTGGCCGGTGGCCGGGTCGACCTGGATGCCGAGCGTCTGCGACTTGCTGTCCTCGACGAAGGTCGGCGCGCGGAAGCCGCGGTTGTACGACGTATACAGCGTGAGCGCCTTGATCGGCTGGTAGCGCAGCGCGAAGCGCGGCGAGAACGCACCGCCCACGTCCGTGTAGTGGTCGTAGCGACCTGCCTGGCTGAACGTCAGGTTCTCCAGGATCGGCACGTTGATCTGGTAATAGACGGCCGCGACGTTGCGCGCGCCGTTCACTGTCTGCAGATCGGGCGAGATCACCGCGCCGCTCAGGTATTCGGAGCCCGGTGTCAGCGTTTCGCTCTGGTGCGTGAACTGCGCGCCGAAGCCGATGCCGACGTCACCGGTCGGCAGGTGGAACAGGTTCGGCGTCGACAGCGTCGCGTCGATCGTGTCGAGCTTCGAGATGCCGAGGTTGTTCGCTTCCTGGTACAGGCCGTTGAACGCGTTCGGCGTCGCCGCCGGATTCGCGAAATTCAGCGTGCCGTTCTGGTAGATGTTGTTCAACGCGTTCACGTTCAGCTGGTTCGTGAACACGTTCGATACGGTGCTCTGCGAATGGCTGACCGAGGTCGCCCAGTCCCAGTCGCCGTACGGTAGCGTGAACGAACCCTTGATACCGGCCGACGCGCGCCAGTAGTTGGCCCAGGTCTTCTGCGCGACCGTGTTCGGGAACGCGTAGGTCAACGGCGTCGCCGCGCCCGTCGTGTTGTACGGGTTGGTCACCGGTACGACCGTGTTGAACGGCGACAGCAACTGCGTCTGCGGATTCCACACCAGCGCCGGATTCTGCGGGTTGCCGATCACGTTGTTCCACAGGCCGTTGTTGGTCGTGGTGGTGTTGTAGCTCTCGAGGAAATCCGCGAAGGCCGTCGTCGTGTCGTTGATCTTGAAGTCGCCATGCAGCTTCGCATTCAGACGTTCGGTCATCGGCAGGATCGACGTGCTTTCGGCCGTGTTGTACGAGCAGATCGTGCCCGGCAGGCCGGCCGACAGCGAGTTCGGCGCGGCCGGTCGGACCGCCCCGCCGAACGGGCAGCCGCTCAGCGCCTGCGCACTGCCGTCGGGCATGTTCCAGTAGGACGGCGCGAGCAGCGAAAAGCCGCCCGGCTTGCCCGTGAAGTCCTGGTTGCGGGTCGAATCGCGATCAGCAAGGGTAAAACCGTTCGACTTGTAGTAGCTGAGCGCCGCCGTCACGTTGAAGCGGTCGGCGTTCAGGTCGCCGAAGCCGCCGAGCACGCCGAACTTCGTCGTGCCGTCGCCGTTGCCGGCGTTGATTGCGCTGCCGATGCTGCCGTCGAGCTGCAGCCCGCGGAAATTGTGTTTCGTGATGATGTTGACGACGCCGCCGATCGCGTCCGACCCGTATTGCGACACCGCGCCCGTCTTCACGATTTCGATGCGCTCGATGTCGTTGAGCGGCAGCGTGTTGAGGTCGAAGAACGAATCGACGCTGTTCGAGAAGAACGCATACGGTGCCACACGCTGGCCGTCGATCAACACGAGCGTGTATTTCTCGGACAGGCCGCGCAGCGCGATGCCGGCCGCGCCGGCCGCGAAGTTGCCCGACTGCCCTTCGCCCCAACTGTTCGCCGAGTTGGCCGTCGCATTGCGCAGGAAGTCGGCGACGGTCACCGCGCCGCTGCTCTGGATTTCCTTCGGCGTGATCGTCTGCACCTGCTGGAAACCGGTCTTGTCGGCCTGCCGGATCAGCGAACCCGTCACTTCGAATCGCTTGATCTGCGCGACCTTGCCCTGCCCGTTCGAGCCGGGTGTGGCAGGCGTCGCCTCGGGTGCCGCACCGGACGCCGCGGCACCCGTTGCAGCGGCGGCATCCGGCGTGCCGCCCGCTTCCTGTGCGACGGTCACGGGCGCGCCGTTCGCGACCGCATCCGCGATCGCGACGGCGCCCGGCGCCGGCTGGCTCTGGGCGAACGCCGGCGGCACCAGTGCGGCCGTCAGCGCCAGTTCCGCCCAGACTATCCTCTTGATGGCCAACGCCAAAACTCTCTGCTTCATCTTGTTCCCTCTCGCTCGTAGTAAGACCCCACCTGCAGTGCGCCGGAACCTTGTGAATTCCTTGCGCGTCCTGGGCGCCGGTGTATCGGAACCCGCGATTGCCACTCTTCCGACTGCCACGACTCCAACGGATCGGCCTCGGGGCACCCGTGCCTGTCAGCACCACCGTCTTTTATGATTTTGTTTCGTCATACTTATTACCTACATTGAGCGCACTTCCCTGCTACCTCCCGATTCGATGGACGGCGAATCCTGCTGGCGACGAGCATGTCTCGCGCGCCGTACCGCATGCCATCCACTGTCGATCGGGTACTTCTCCTTCATCGCGGCGCGCAGCGCCGGCCGCCCCCGGCTAGAACAACCTCGGCGTGCCGACCCAGACGATTACCGCCTCTTCATCGGCCGTGTTGCGCCACGCATGCGGCATCGTCGATTCGTAATGCGCGGTATCGCCCTCGTTCAGCGTGAGCGTGCAATCCTCGAGGGTCAGCGCGACCTGCCCGCGCATCACATAGACGAACTCCTCGCCCGCATGCGTCGTCATCTCGGACGGCGACTGCCCCGCCGGCATCCGGACGAGAATCGCTTCGAGCTTGCGGCCATCCACCAGATTCGTCAGCCTGGCGAACTGGCTGGCCGAGTTCGCGAACTGGAAATACTGCAGCGCGTTCCTGCGGCACACCGAGCGCGCTTCCGTCGGCGTGTCGATGAAATACTGCATCGTCACGCCCAGCGCCTTCGCGATCCGGACCAGCGACGTGATCGACGGCGTTGCCCGCCCGCGCTCGACCTGCGACAGGAACGGTTTCGAAATGCCGGCGATCGTGGACGTTTCGTCGAGCGTGAGTTTCAGGCGCTGGCGCAGCGCCCGGATCTTGTTGCCGAGCGACACGGCGACGAGCACCGACTCATCAGGGGGCAAAACCATGGAAAGTCGGAGCCTCGCAGTCGAAATCGATTTGATGTCGGCGATCCTTGACCGATGCGATGACGCGATCGGCCCGGCGCGATACCCGGCTGCGCGCTGCCGCTGCGTGCAGGCGGCGCGCGGCGCAGCGCGGCACCGTCGCCGCACGGTCGAGCGGCCTTCGGATATTTCATTCGGTTTACTAACTAACAAGGCTGCCCCTTTTCTTCGTTAACCTGACCGTCAGGCACTCGTGCTGCCGTACTGCCGCGGCGGCCCGCCGCTTTTCGACCTCGCCCGTGTTGCGCGCCGTCGCCCCCTTCCGTTGCGTTACCGGGACGCCACCGCCGTCCAGAGTTTTGCCAGGTCGCCGGAACCGTCGGCTCCCTTGACCGTACGCAGCACCTGGACCGCGCGCGCCTTCTGACCGGCCACGTAGTACGCCTCGCCGAGCCGCAGCCGCGCCGCGTCGGGATGCTCGAGCCCGCCCTTCGCGATCGCCTGCTCCATCATCGGTAAGCCCTGCTGCGCGTGGCCCGCAAAGACGAGGTTCATGCCCGCGTCGATCGGCGCCGCCGGCGTGGCGGCGTCCCCGCCCGGTTGCGCGCGCTTGGCGGCGAGCGCCTGCAGCCGCTTCTCGCGGTCCGCCTGCGCGTCCTTGCCGAGTACGCCGGACGCGAACCCCTGGTCGATCACTTGCTTGCCTTCGGCGGGAGACCCTGCAACCAGCGCGAGCTGCGTCATCTCCATGTACGCGTCGGCCGTCGCGAGCGACCCCGTCGCCCGGCGCAACCGGTAGATGTCGAGGTCGAGCGACGACAGATACCCGGGGTTGCCGCGAATGGCCGTGACCATTTCGTCCCAGTACGCAGGGCTCGGGTGGTAGGCCACCAGCAGCCCGAGCGCACCACGGTATGCGCTGCCGTCCTTCACTTTCTGCGCGCACGTCGCGAGCATCTGCAACTGCCCTTCATCCGGTGCGTGTCCGCCATTCGCCTGCGCGTCCGTGCTCGCCTTCAACTGGCTCACGACCGGCGCGCAATCGTTCGACAGGTAATACGACTGCGTGAGCAGCGTGCGCATTTCCGGATCCGCCCCGCCGACCTTCAGGTAGCGCTGCGCGGTCCGGATCGCCAGCGGGTAGTTCTTCTGCTGGAAGTAGATGCCGGCGAGCGCCGCCGTCGTCCGCTGCTCGTCCTCGCCCGACAGCCGCCCCGAGTTCAGCACGGTCTCATACGCCTGCGCGGCCGTGCCGGACTCGCCGGCCGCCATCGCCGCCGCACCGCGCATCTCTTCCACCATGTACGTTTCGTACGGCGTCCGGCTGGGCACGGCGGCGGCCTGGGCGATCTTGCCGAGCGCCTCGCGATACTTGTGCGCCCGGTACAGCTCCTGCGCTGCCGCCAGCGGTTTCGCCACGTCCGGCCGCAGCGCGTCCGCCGGCAGCGCCGGCCGGCCGAGCATGCATGCCGCGCCGAGCGCGGTCACCGCCATCATCCGTTTCCATCGTCGCTGGTTCATCGGCTCGTCCGTTCCGTCATTGCATGAACTGCTCGTTGCCGATCAGGCCGATCTTGGTCGCGCCCACGCGTTGCGCGGATGCCAGCACGGCCGCCACGTCCTTGTACGGCACCAGCTTGTTGGGCCGCAGATGGATCTCCGCCTGCACGGGTTCCGCCGCCACCTGGGTCAGCTTCGCCTCGAGCGCCGCGCGGTCCGGCACCGGTGCGCCGTTCCACGTCGTCGTGCCGTCGAAGTCGATGTCGATCTGCACGATTTCCGGCGGTGTCGCCGGCGGCGGCGGATTGCCCACCGGCAAATCCATCTTCACCGAATGCATCTGAATCGGGATCGTGATGATCAGCATGATCAGCAACACCAGCATCACGTCGATCAGTGGCGTGGTGTTGATGTCGACCATCACGTCCGGTTCCGCATTGCCTCCGCCCGAAGGCACGTTCATTCCCATCGTCGACTCCTGTCGATCAGCGTTAGTGCTTCAGCACTTACTCCTGCCCCATGCTTCGCATCTGATCCCATGCTTCGCAGCAATTCCCGTGCGACGCTAGCCGCCGCGCGCCGGCGGCTCCGTAATGAATGACACCTTCGCGATACCCGCCCGCTCGCACATCGTGATGACCCGGCCGATGAACTCGTAGCGCGTGTTCTGGTCGCCCCGCACGTGGACGCTCGGCTGCGGCTGCTGCTGCGACACGCCCTTCAGCTTCGCGAGCAGCGTCGACGCATCCACCAGTTGCTCGCCCCAGAAGAAATCGCCATCGCGGTTCACCGCGATCTCGATGCTTTTCGGCGTCGTCTGCAGCGGCTGCACCGTCTCTTTCGGAAGCTGAAGCTGGATCGTGTGCGTCACGACCGGAATCGTGATCAGAAAGATGATCAGCAACACCAGCATCACGTCGACGAGCGGCGTCGTGTTGATGTTGGCGATCACCTCGTCGCTATCGTCCTGCCCGACGTTCATGGCCATCGCGCGTCTCCGTCAGCCGATCAGTTCGCGAGCGATGCCGCCGGCGCCGACGCGCGCACCGGGCGCCGGTTGCCGGCCAGCAGCACCGTGTGCAGTTGCGCGCCGAAGTTGCGGACGCGTTCCATCACGGACTTGTTGCGCCGGACCAGGAAGTTGTAGCCGAGCACCGCCGGCACCGCGACGGCAAGGCCGATTGCGGTCATGATGAGCGCCTCGCCCACCGGGCCCGCGACCTTGTCGATCGACGCCTGGCCCGCGATGCCGATCGCCGTCAGCGCGTGATAAATCCCCCAGACCGTGCCGAACAGCCCCACGAACGGGGCCGTCGAGCCTACCGTGGCCAGAAAAGCGAGCCCGTCCTGCATCCGGTTCGACACGTTCGTGATCGAGCGCTCGACCGATACGTCGATCCACGTGTTGCGATCCACTGCTTCCAGCAGTGCGTCTTCGTGATGCTCGCCGGCCTCGATCGCCGTTTCGGCGATGAAGCGGAACGGCGATGCCTCGTCGAGCAGCCTGGCGCCCTCCGCCAGCGACGGCGCGGACCAGAGCTGGGCGTCCGCCAGCTTTGCGCGACGATTCGCGCGCAACTGTTCCAGGAACTTGGTGATCATGATGTACCAGCTTCCCATCGACATGATCACCAGCAGGATCAGCACGAAACGCGCGACGAAGTCGCCGTTCTTCCATAGCGCGCCCAGGCCGTACGGATTCTCGACCGCTTCCGTCGTGGCCGGCGCGGGCGGCGGCGCCGGCTCGGCGGCGGCCGGTGCCGGCGTGGCCGACGGCGTCGCGGCCTGCGCCGACGTGCCGGCCGCCCCGCTTGCCTGCGCATGAGCGAGCCGCGGTGCAACGAACCCGTCGACTACCGCGACGGACATCAATATGCTTGCCGCCAGCGCGGCCAGTGAACGCTTCGTCATACCCCACTCCAGTTCTTTCGGTGAACTTAATACTTCAGTTCGAGACGGTTTTCCCCGACCCGGCGCGTGCCGGGCCGCCCACTGCATCAATTCAGATTGAACGAGAACGGCACCTGGACCCGTACCGGCTGGCCCTGCGCGACGCACTTGAACCGTTTCACGGTGTTGTAGGCGGCGCGATCGAGGATCGGATCGGCGGACTGCGCCACGCGCTCGTTCGTGATGTTCCCTTCCGCATCCACGACGAATTCGATCGTCACGTCGCCCGTGATGTTGTTTTCCTGCGCTTCCTTCGGGTACTGGATCGACGCGCGCAGCGTGTCGGAATTCGGGCAGACGACGCCTACGTCATGGCTGACCGGCTTGGCCGGCGCCGGAGCGGGCGCCACGACCGGCGCCTGCACGGCCGGCGCGGAAGGAACCGGGGCCGACTGGTGCGTGATCGTCGCCTGCGGCGGCGCCTGCACCGGCACTTCCGGCGGCGGGACGAACGGCGGTGGCGGCGGCGCGAATTTCGGCGGCGGGAGCTTGACGACGGGCATCGGCGGCGGCGGCGGCGGCTTGACCGGCTCGATGATGCGGGTTTCGATCGGATGCTGGATCACCTGCACGACTTTCGTCGCGAGGCCGTTGAGCAATGCGTAGATCAGCACTGCATGCAGTACCAGGACGATTCCGATGCCGCCGAACCGGCGCACCGGATTCTGCTGCTTCTTGCCGAACTCTCGCGGACGCCCCAGCGTAGCCAGTCCGCTGTTCGAAGTAGTCAAACCTTCTTCGACTTTCATGCCCACCATGCATCCCCCAAGCGATTCGCCCAGTTTCGGGTTGCTGCCGGTGGCGAAGCCAGGTCGGCATCGCCACCGTATCAACCCGAATATTTCATTTCAAATTCAATTTGCAATCCGAATTGAAAGAATCACACTCGAATTCCAATTCATTCTTTTTCAAGGAATCGATCCGGCCGGCTCGGCCCGGTGTCACACCGGGAATCCACGCGCCCGCACGGTCAGGCAATTGTCAGCTGTGCTGGCTTAACCCGGCATTCCGTATGACGATGCGCCGTTCGTTACGCGGTGATGTCAATGACGCCGTTCACTTGGGTGCAGAAGATAGCAAGGAAAAAATTTTGCCGTCAAACTTTATTTGATGTCCGAATACAAAGTTTGGAGGATTTATTCAAGTAATATTCTGGTAAGCAGAAATCCACCTTTTATTATTGAAACGGTAATTGATTTGTATGGGTATATTCGAAATCGAATGTTGAATCATTTCGACATATATATCCGTATATTTCCCCCCGCCGCACCAAAATGGTTCACCCCTGAAGCGACGTGCAAGGCTTATCCCTTCATGTCGCCAATGCCGACATCGGTCGTCCAGTGCCGCCGCTCACCCTCCTCTAGTCGCCGACACCGCTCCCGGGACACATCGAGAGCACGAATGGCCCGCCTCATAATTGATCTGTAATCCGATACAAACAGAAGAAGGACCTTCATAACATGAAAGTCCACTAAACCACTTCGGATATCGAATTAACTGTGGAGGATGACACGCGAAGTCCCGGCGCACGAACACGTCGCCCACACTTCGGCACGCACACGTGCGCACCAGCCCCGCGCGTCACCGCACGCGCCGCGCAATCACGACTGCATACCCTGCATCTTGTGCGAAAAATGCGCGCGCTCGGCCGTCTCCATCAGCATCAGGAATTCGTCCTGAGTCATGTGGATCAGCGCTTCGTGGTCGCCGGCCTCGAAATAAACATCCGGCTGCTGCGCGAGGCGTTCCTCGAGGAACGTCTTCATCCCGTACGCCATGCAGACCGGCGGCAGCGCGCCCATGTCGCAATCCTTGAACAGTTCGCGCAGTTCGACCTCCCGGGCGAGCACGAGATGGCGCCCCGTCTTCACCCAGAGATCCGACAGGCGCACGGCGTGCGTCGTCGGCAATACGGCGGCGACGTAGCCCTCGTCGTCCTCGAGGAGCACGGTTTTCGCGAGGCGATCGCCGGGAATATGCGCGGCGGCGGCCGTCTCCATGCTCGTATGGCTATAGGGGTGGTACACGACTTCGTACCGCGATGACTTCTGGCGCAGGCAATCCTGCAGGGTGGCAGATACAGGCATGGCACACCTCGTCTGGGCGAATCGGGCGAACGGAGTTCGCTCCGGATTTGTTCAGCATAGCTCGCATTCGGGCCAATGGAAATCGCTGCCTCGCCCCTTCCTCATTCGGGCTCCAGCTCCGGTTCCAACCCCTTTTCGCGCAGCCATTCGCGGTTGAAAAGCCGCGCGCGATAAATGTCGCCGCGATCGCACAGCAAGGTCACGATCGTGTGCCCCGGGCCCATCCGGCGGGCCAGCCAAACCGCCGCCGCGACGTTGATGCCGCTCGATCCGCCAACGTACAGCCCTTCTTCGCGCAGCAGCCGGTAGACCATCTTCACGCACTGCGCATCGTCGATCCGCACGGCGTCATCGATCGGCGCACCGGCGAGATTCGCGGTGACGCGCGTCGAGCCGATGCCTTCTGTGATCGAGTTGCCTTCGGCGCCGAGATCGCCCGTTTTCACGTAACCGTAGAGCCCACTGCCGTGGGGATCGGCCAGCACGATCCGGACCTCCGGATTCTGCTCCTTCAGGTAGCGGCTCACGCCTGCCAGCGTGCCGCCCGTGCCGGTCGCGCAGACGAACGCATCGACCGTGCCCGCCGTGTCGCGCCAGATTTCCGGCCCGGTCGTCTCGTAGTGTGCCTGCCGGTTGACGACGTTGTCGAACTGGTTGGCCCATACCGCGTTGTCGAGTTCGTCCGCGAGCCGCCCGGCAATCTTCTGATAGTTGTTCGGGTCGCGGTACGGCGCCGCCGGCACCGGGCGCACGTCGGCGCCGAGCGTGCGCAGGATCGCCATCTTGTCCGGCGATTGCGTGTCGGGAATCACGATCACGCAGCGATAACCGCGCGCCGCGCAGATATGCGCAAGACCGATGCCCGTGTTGCCCGCCGTGCCCTCGACGACGGTGCCGCCCGGCTTCAGCGCGCCACGCTGCTCGGCGTCGCGGATGATGTAGAGCGCCGCGCGATCCTTCACCGAGCCGCCCGGATTCATGAATTCCGCCTTGCCGAGGATCTCGCAGCCCGTTTCCGCGCTGAGCTTCGCCAGCCGGATCAACGGTGTGCGACCCACACAGTCGACGAAGCCCTGTCGCACGTCCATGTCCCCCTCCTTTGCATTCGCGCTCGCGGCACCCTACACAACGAAGGATAGGACGCGCCCGCCGCTTTCGGCGCCGGCCGCCGCGTACTAAGCTTGGAGAGCCCATTGCGGCGCGCGCCGCATCGCCAGACGAGGTCCGCCATGCTGCAATTGCAAACCGTCGCCGTCGACAAGCCCGAGGCCATGAATTTCATCCTCGGCCAGTCGCATTTCATCAAGTCCGTCGAGGACATCCACGAGACGCTGGTCGGCACCGTGCCCGGCATCCGTTTCGGGCTCGCGTTCTGCGAGGCATCGGGCAAGCGGCTCGTGCGCCGTTCCGGCACCGATGCGGAGCTCGTCGAACTCGCGTGCCGCAACGCCAGCGCAATCGGCGCCGGGCACGCTTTCATCGTGTTCCTCGGCGACGGTTTCTATCCGGTCAACGTGCTCAATGCGATCAAGGCTGTGCCGGAGGTCTGCCGGATCTACTGCGCGACCGCGAACCCGACCGACGTGATCGTCGCGGAAACCGCGCAAGGACGCGGGATCGTCGGCGTCGTCGACGGCTTTCCGCCGCTCGGCATCGAGAACGACGACGACGTGCGCTGGCGCAAGGATCTGCTGCGCACGATCGGATACAAGGCGTAGCATGGGCCGCCGGGACGGATGGGTCATGATCGCGTCGCTTCTGCCGGGGCCTGCCCTGCAGACGCTGCAGCATCATTGGACGGACCTTCGTGTCTCGGCTTTGTCGAACGAGATGCAAAAGCCCATGCATCAGCGGCGCGTTCGCGGCGGCAATCTCGGGGCGTAGGACAACCAGACCGTTAGTTGCATTTTAGAGGGCGGGAATACGCTTCCGCTTGCATCGCGCTGCCGCCGCCCGGCTGTCCTATACTGGCCGCAGCAGACCGACCGACGGCCGCGCCGACACACCGGCCACAGCCGCCGACTCTTCCCGGAGCAACGCATGCATTACCAGCTGATCTACGAACTCGTCGACGATTACCTGTCCCGTCGCGAACCGTTCCGCGCCCAGCATCTCGCGCTCGCACAGGCCGCGACCGAGCGCGGTGAGCTCATGCTTGCCGGCGCGTTGGCGGACCCGGCCGACCAGGCCGTGCTCGTGTTCGAAGGCGATTCGCCGGAAGCGGCCGAGTCGTTCGCGCGCGCCGATCCGTACGTGCAGAACGGCCTCGTGAAATCCTGGCGCGTGCGCCCGTGGCGCGTCGTGGTCGGCAAGCACGCGCCGCGCTAGACGCGCGAGGCTACAGCCACCCTGCCCGCTTGAAGCGCCACCATAGCGCGAGATCGGCCGCGACCATCACCGCAATGCAGCCGTAGAAACCGTATTTCAGGTGCAGCTCCGGCATGTTCGCGAAGTTCATCCCGTAGATGCCGGCAATCATCGTCGGAATCGCGAACAGCGCGGCGAACGAGCCGAGCCGCTTGGTCACCTCGTTCTCGGCGAGCGAGATCATTCCGAGGTTGACCTGGATCGCCGTCACGACCATCTCGCGCCGCCCTTCGATCGTCTTCACGATCCGCTGCAGATGGTCGTACACGTCGCGGAAGTAATGCTCCATCCCGCTGCATATCTGCGGGATGCGTCCGCCCGTGAGCTTCGCGAGCGGCTCGATCAGCGGCGCCGTGTGCTGATGCAGCATCACGAGGCGGCGCTTCAGCGAATAGAGATCCTCGATGATCGCGCGCGACGACGCGGGCGTGGCCTTCGTGAAGATGCGGTCCTCGAGTTCCTCGAGCTCGGCGCCGAGCGTTTCGAGGATCGGGAAATAGCGGTCGACGACCTGGTCCATCAGCGCGTAGAACACGAACGCCGAGCCTTCCTGCAGCAGATGCGGCTCGCGCTCGCAGCGCTTGCGCACGTCGCGGAAGTCCTGCTCGGTGCGGTTGCGGATCGACAGCACATAGTTCGGGCCGACGAACACGTTCAGCTCGCCGACGTTGAGTTCGCCGTCGCCGTCGAGCTCGACCATATGCAGCACCGCGAACAGCGAATCGCCGTACTCCTCGATCTTCGGCCGCTGATGTCCCTTGCGGGCATCCTCGAGCGCGAGCTCGTGCAGCCCGAACTCCTCGCCCATCAGGTCGATTTCGTCGGGCGTCGGATCCTTCAGCGCGACCCACACGAAGCATTCGGGCTTCGACACGTAGTCGCTGATGGCGTCGATATCGATGTCGGCCAGCTTGCGGCCGTCCTGGTATGCAGCACAGTTGATCAGCATGTTGTCTGTGATGTTGCGGTTTACGCATCAGTTTACCGCTTTGTTGCACGGTCGGCCCGGCTTGCGCGGCACACCGATATTGGTCATGATCGGGCTGCGTGCACCGCAGCACGCGCACCAACGCACTTCGGCACGTACGCCGCACGGCCGTGCGGCCCAACCGTCAAGGAGGCAGACCCATGTGGTATTTCTCGTGGATACTCGGCATCGGCGTGGCACTCGGCTTCGGCATCATCAACGCGATGTGGCTGGAAGCGGAAGTGTTCTCGCGCGGCGACAAGCGCAGCGACACGTCGAGCCAGGGGTCGGGGAGCAAATATTCGTGACGCACCTGGTGTTCTTCTGCGGTCACGCCGGCACCGGCAAGACCACGCTCGCGAAGCGGCTCATCCGGCCGCTGATGCGCGCGACCGGCGAAGCTTTCTGCCTGCTCGACAAGGACACGCTGTACGGCCGCTACAGCTCGGCCGCGATGGGCGCGCTCACCGACGATCCGAACGACCGCGACAGCCCGCTCTACCTGAAGCATCTGCGCGATCCCGAATACCACGGCCTGCTCGACACGGCCCGTGAAAATCTTGCGCTCGGCATCAGCGCGATCGTCGTCGGCCCGCTGTCGCGCGAAGTGCGCGACCGGCGCATCCTCGACCGCGCGTGGCTCGGCATCGCGCCCGACGTCACGCTGACGGTCGTCTGGGTCCACACGTCGGAAGACGTCGCGCACGCGCGGATCGTCGCGCGCGGCAACCCGAACGACGCGTACAAGCTCGCGCACTGGGACGAATACCGGCAGCGCCGCTTCGTACCGACCGGCCACGAATGCGACGGCATCGTGATGTTCGACAACACCGCGCCGTCCGACGCGGACGTCGACGCATTGCTGTACCGCATCGTGCCGCCCGCGCCCGCCGCGACGATCGTCCCGCCGCTGCCGGCCTGACCGGCACCGGCGCCCTTCTCTCTCCCTCAAAAAAACAACGCCGGAAGCGCTGCTGCGCTACCGGCGTCGTACGGCCCTCGTGCCTGAGACTGGCGGGTGGTCAGGCCACCGCGTGCACGCGCTCCATCGTGCCGCCTTCGTACAGCTTGCCGAAACGGTTCGACAGGAACGCCTTCAGCGATACCTTTTCCTGCGGGATGAAACCGCTCTGCGGCAGCTTCTTCTCGCGGAACAGATCCAGCACCGCGCACATCGCGCCGGCCGTCGTGATCTGGATCGCGCTCATGTGCATCCCGCACACGTCCTTTGCGAAGATCTTGCGCGTGAACACGTCCTGCACGAGCTGGCCGTCCTTCACGCCCGTCACCGTGACGAACACGAGCACGACGTCCTGCTTCGTCGACGGCACCGCGCGGCGCATGATCGACTTCAGCGTGTCGCGGTCGGTCGACAGGCGCAGGTCCTCGAGCAGGAACTGCACGAGTTCGCGGTGGCCCGGGTAGCGCACCGACTTGTAGTCGAGCGTCTCGACCTTGCCCGACAGCGTCTCGCACAGCGTGCCCAGGCCGCCCGACGTGTTGAACGCTTCGTATTCGGTGCCGTCGAGCGAGAAGTGCTCGAGGCCTTCGAGCGGCTGCACCCACTGCTTGCGGCCGTCGCGGATCGCTTCGCACGGCTGGCAGTATTCGTTGATCAGGCCGTCGACGCTCCACGTCAGGTTGTACTTCAGCGCGTTGGTCGGATACTCGGGCAGCGCGCCGACGCGCATCTTCACGTCGCGCACTTCGCTGAAGCCGTTCACGAGTTCATGCGCGGCGATGCCGATGAAGCCCGGCGCGAGGCCGCATTGCGGCATGAACGCGCGGTCCGAACCGTCGGCCAGTTCGCGGATCGCGTGGGTCGCGCGCACGTCTTCGGTCAGGTCGAAGTAATGGACGCCGGCAGCCTTCGCGGCGGCGGCGACGTTGACCGCGAGGTAATAAGGCAGCGCGTTGACGAGCGCATCGAAGCCCTTCACTGCTTCGCGAATCGCGTTCGCGTCGGCTGAATCGACCCGTTGCGTCGCGATGCCTTCGCGCGACAGCTTTGCGAGCGCATCCGCATCGCGGTCGAACGCGACGACTTCGTAGTCGCCCGTTTCACGCAGCATGTGAGCAATGGTGTGGCCGATCAGACCTGCGCCGACGATGACGATTTTCATGCGCTTATCTCCTGATGATGGGTTGGTGTTGTGGACGGCGTTGAGCCATGAACACAGTTTAGGGACGCGCAAAATCAGTTCCAAGACGAAGAATGATGCGAAACGACCGATAATTTCGACGAAATAACGAGTCATTTCGTCTAAACGACCAAATCATCTAAAAATCGCGTATAGCTCGTGCCGCAAGCGGACCGTTACGGCCTGCGTTCTCGAAGGCGGAAAGAAGGAGGAACGACGCGCGCGCTCGTCATGCGCGGAAATGCGCAAGAGAATGCAACATGGATGCGTCGAACGACGCGTGGAAACGGCCGTCCGCGCCCCTGCGGAACATCGGGCACGGCGGTGTCAAATATGTGGAGGCTCGTGCACTCGGCGCGCACGAACGTGCTCGCGGATCAGGCAGACATCTGTGCGGAATACTCGACTGCGACATCAAATGCGATGTCGCGAGGTGCGCATCAGCCGCCGATCGTCCCGCGATCGATCTTGCGCGAAAGTATGATCGACGTCGTCGTGCGTTCGACGCCTTCGAGCGTGCCGATCTGGTCGAGCAGGTCGTTGAGCCGTTCGGGCGAATCGGCGCGCAGCCACGCGACGTAGTCGTACTCGCCGCTCACCGCACACAGCAACTGCACTTCGGGCATCCGGTCGAGCTTGCGCAACACATCCTTGCCGAACTTCGGCGTGAGGATGATGCCGACATACGCGTAAATGCTCGCGTCGAGCACGTCCTGCCCGAGCCGGACGCTGTAGCCGGCGATCACGTTGGTGCGTTCGAGCCGCGCGATGCGTGCGACGACCGTCGTGCGCGCGACGTCGAGCTGGCGCGCGAGATCCGCGACGCTTGCGCGCGCATCGGCTTGCAGCAGCGCGACGAGCTGCCGGTCGAGATCGTCGAGTTGGTCGAGACGGGGTGGACGCATGAGGCCGGGCCGGCGTGCGACGCGCCGGCTAAGTGGAAGGTGACGCGATGATAGCGCCGAACGCCGGTACGCCCAAACGGCATCGCGCGCCGTCATGCGGTCTCGCTGCCTTGTTCGTGCACAACGACCGCATCCGGATCGCGCTTGCCGCTCACTTGCCGAGCCCGTCGCCGGTACGTGCCGGACCATCGCCAGCCCCGCGCCGATCCGCTATGTCCCTTTCAGTTTCGATTCGTATCGGATGTAAGCAAGTGTCGCATTCACTACCGCGCTGCATGCAACGTGCTACTAATACCGTGCGACGCGAGATGCGTGCTTGCGGCAATTGCCGCCGCGCCCGCTCGCAAGACACCACCCCGGAGAGCCAACCATGAAGAAAATCTCGCTCACCCTCGCTACGCTCGCCGTTGCAGCCAGCGCGTTCGCGCAAACCCCGGCGCAGCCGCAAGCGCCCGCTCCGGCCACGACGGCTGCGGCCGCAGCATCGGCCCCGAGCGCCGAGCAGCGCGCGGCGCGCCACGAAGCGCGCGTCGAGCAGCGCATCAAGTACCTGCACGACCAGTTGAAGATCACGTCGGCGCAGGAACCGCAATGGAAGACGTTCGCCGACACGATGCGCGACAACGGCGAAACGATGGGCCGCCTCTATCGCGACCGGATGGCCAAGCACGACGTCTCCGCGCTCGACGACATGAAGCAGTATGCGGAATTGTCGCAGGCGAACGCCGACGGCGCGAAGAAGCTCTCCGACGCATTCGCGCCGCTCTACGCGAGCTTCCCGGCCGAGCAGAAGGCGCTGGCCGACACGACGTTCCGCAGCTGGCTGAACCATGGCGGCGAGCACCGCGGCAAGGGCAAGACGAAGGGCAAGGAAGGCAAGGCGGCCGCCGCGCCAGCCGCAAGCGCACCCGCGCAACCCTGACGCCCTCCCCGCCGGCGCCGCACTGCCCGTTACGGGCCGAACGGCGCCGCGCGTCCTGCCGGCGATCGGCGCGCGTCACACGGCGCGCCGAATTCGGGATAAGCTCCCGGCTTTTCCCGCACTTCCTCGCCATGCACGAACTCAAGCACATCGATCTGCGTACCGACCCGCAGGCCCGTCGCGTCGTCAAGGACGAAACCGTCGCCGTTTCATTCGCGGACGCAGACGGCGAACTGATGAGCCTCGAAGGCCCGAACCGCTATGTCGCGGGCGACGCGCTGATCACGGGCTCGACCGGCGACCGCTGGGTCGTGTCGCGCGCGCGCTTCGACGCCAAATACCTGCCCGCCGATCCGGCACTCGCGCACGGCGCGCCGGGCGCCTACCGTAACCGGCCGGCCGTCGTGCTCGCGCGCCGGATGGACGAGCCGTTTACGATCGCCCGCTCGGAAAACGGCGACACGCTGCGCGGCGTCGCCGGCGACTGGGTCATGCAGTACGCACCCGGCGACTACGGCGTCGTGCAGGCGCAGCGCTTCGCGCAGGTCTACCGCGACGCGTAATCCGCCGCGCCGGCATGAAGCCGGCGTGCATGCTCACGCAAAGTCTTCGTCGAGTTCGAGTTCCGCGTTGCGCTCGACGGCCTCACCGGCCGCGTGTCGCTCCTCGAGCGACCCGAGCATCGCTTCCGTATATGCATGCAGCACCGCATGGCTGCGCGCGCGCTGCATCGGCTTGAGCGCGAGATAACGCGCGAGCGCGGCCGGCACGATGCGGATATCGAGCGTCATCCGCTTCGGCGTCGCGCCGAAACGCATCGCGAGCCAGTGCACGGACAGGAACCGCCCGCGCTCGTCGCCGCTTTCGGCGAAGCGCGTCTGCTCCGGAAAGAGATCGCAGATCACGCGCGCGAGCGCGTCGAATTCGGCGCTCCGGCATTCGATCAGATAGTCGTCCATCCCGTCTCTCCCGTCAGGCAGCCGTACGCGGTGGCCGGCACGTCTTCACCATCACGACGACCAGGATCGCGGCCAGCACGAAATACGCGGCCTCGACCCATGCGGCCGGCAGCACGCGCACCTGGTACAGCAGCGCCGGCGCCGCGGCGAGCGCATGCAGCACGATCGCGAGCGGCAACACGCCCGCACGGCCGGCGCGCACGCCGCGCCAGACCAGCACCGACAGCGCAAGCTGCAGCACGAACGCCGCGCAGCGTTCGAGCAGCAACAGCAGGATCGACTGCACCGACAGCGTCGCGAGCATCACGTGCAGCCGCACGACGGTATCGCCCGGCAGGTCGGAAAGCTGCGTCTCGAGCTGACCGCGGCTTGCCAGCCACGCGAGATACGACCACTGGCCCCACACGAGCACGCCGACGAACCACGCTTCGGCGCCGCCGTGGCCGATCCCGTAGCCGATTGCGCGACCGTCGCCGGCCGACGTGCCGTAGCGCCGGTTCAGGAAACGCATCCCGAGATAACGGCCGACTTCCTCGAATACGGCGGTCGCGAGCGCGCTGTACGCGACGAACGCGAGCGGCTGCGTCAGCCAGCCATCCGCCGGCGTCTGGCTCAGCACGAGCCCGTGGAACGCGCGTTCGACGATCATCGCAAACAGCGTGAAGACGGCGACGCCGACGATCGTGTCGCGGCGGTTGAGCGCAAGCGGCTTGCGCAGGATACGGAAGAGGACGAGCGGCAGCAGCGCGATGATCAGCGTGGCGGCAATCAGCACCGCCAGCGTGACGGGAGCGACAGTCATGTATTTCCTTGTTCGGGGCAGCGCACCTGACGCGCTGCGTGCCCCGCATGATACTCAGCTTGCGGTCGACGCGCGCGCAATCAGCTCGCCCGGCAGCATCGCGACGCGCACGTCGCCCGCTGCGCCGTCGATCCGCTCGTGCACGAATTCGACGGCCTTGTAGCCGATTTCGTAGGTCGGCTGACGGATCGTCGTGATGCCGATCAGCTCGGCCCATTCCGGATCGTCGATCGACAGCAGCGCGGCCTTCTGCTGCCACGCGGCGCCGAAACGCGCGCGCAGGTGGCGCGCGATCGCGAGCGCGACCGGCGCGTTCGCGGCGAACAGCGCCGCGCGCACGCCGCGCCGCGTTGCGTCGTCGATGCGCGTATCGAGGTCGGCGAGCGCCGCCGCGGCCGCGTCGGGCTCGTTCAGGTCGAGCACGACCGTCGACGGCACCGGCAGCCCGCGCGCGCCCAGCGCCGTGCGGAACGCGGCCTCGCGCAGGCGCCGCGAGCTGACGTGCTCGAACGGCTGCACGACGAAATGGATCGCGTCGAAGCCGTGCTCGATCAGGTGCGCGAGCGCCGTCTCGATCGCATCGACGTTGTCGAGGCCGATCAGGTCGGCCTCGAAACCCTCGACGGTCCGGTCGACGAGCACGGCCGGGATGCCGGCGCCGCGCAGCGGGCGCAGCACGTCCTCTTCGGCGCCGAGCGCGTTGACGATCAGCCCTTCGACACGGTAGGTCGTGAGCAGCTGCAGGAAGCGGCGCTCCATCTCGACCTCGTTCGCCGCGTGACAGATGAGCGGCATGTAGCCGAGCGCATGGCACGCGGCCTCGACGCCCTGCAGCACTTCGACGGTATAAGGATTGGTCAGGTCGGCCGCGAGCATGCCGAGCAGCCGGTTGCGGCCGCGCTTGAGCCCGCGCGCCATCTGGTTCGGCCGGTAGTTGAGGCGCGCGATCGCGGCCTCGATCCGCTGACGCAGATCGACGGACAGCACATGCGTCTCGCCGTTCAGGTAGCGCGAAACGCTGGTCTTGCCCGTGCCGGCCTCGCGTGCGACATCGCTGATCGTCGCCGGACGCGGCGTGGAAGGATGCGAATCGGTCACTGTCGTGCCTCGCGACGTACGATCCGTGCCGCTTCGTGAGCGGACGGACCTTTGTTGTTGGAAACGTAAGCCACCCGGCGGACTCCTCTGTCGACCAGCGTTAGCGCTTCAGCGCTTACGCTGGTCCCATGCTTCGCGGTCGACCAGCGTCAGCCCTTCAGCGCTTACGCTGGTCCCATGCTTCGCGGTCGACCAGCGTCAGCCCTTCAGCGCTTACGTTGATCCCATGCTTCGCGGTCGATCGGCGCCGGCGCATCGGCGCCCGCTCCAGTCACGTGCAAAAGCAGTCGGCCGCACCGGACCTGGCGCGGATGCCCGTCGCCGAACGCCGCCGGCAGCGTTGCCGGGCCGTCGATGCGACAAGCGGGCGATCATAACGCAGCCAGCCCTCCGGCACCAAGACCGTCGACTCTAACGGCGCCGGCACCCCGCCGGCCGGCTGTCTTCCCGTTACCCGGCGCGGCTCAGGCCCGCGCGAGCGCGTCCGGATTGACGAGATTCGCGCGCAGCGTGCCGGCCAGCGCGCCGACCAGGTTTTCCGCGGCGCAGCGCGCCATCGCGTGGCGCGTCTCGTGCGTCGCCGAACCGATATGCGGCAGCGCGACGACATTCTTCATCTGCAACAGCGGCGAATCCGCCGGCAGCGGCTCCTTCTCGAACACGTCGAGCCCCGCGCCACGGATCGTGCCCGCGCGCAGCGCGTCGACCAGCGCGGCTTCGTCGACGACGGGCCCGCGCGACGCGTTGATCAGGATCGCGCCGCGCTTCATCTTCGCGAATTCGGCCGCGCCGATCAGGTGGTGCGTTTCCGGCGACAGCGGCACCTGCACGCACACGAAATCCGACTGCGCGAGCAGTTCGTCGAGCGTCACGCGCCGCGCGCCGTACTGCGTCTCGGCTTCGGCATGCGCGGACCGGTTCGCGTACAGCACCTGCATCCGGAAGCCGAGTGCCGCGCGGCGTGCAACCGCGCCGCCGATCCGCCCGAGCCCGACGATGCCGAGCGTCTTGCCCTGCACGTCGGTGCCGTACAGGTCCGGGCCGATGCTGCGATGCCAGTGGCCGGCCTTCACCCACTCGGCCAGCTCGACCACCCGCCGCGCCGACGCCAGGATCAGCGAAAACACCGTATCGGCGGTCGACTCGGTCAGCACGTCCGGCGTATGCGCGAGCACGATCCCGCGCCGCGTGAGATCCGCGACGTCGAAATTGTCGTAGCCGACCGAGATCGTCGACCAGGCCTTCAGCCGCGGTGCGCGGTCGAGCATCTGCGGCGTGACCTTCAGGCTCGCGCCGATCGCGCCGTCCGCGCTGCCGAGCGCATCGGCGAGCACGTCGGCGCCGTCTGCCTGCACGACGTCCGCATGCTCGCGCAGGTACGCGAGAACGTCATCGGGCAGCGGCTTGTAGGCGACGATACGAGGCTTCATCAGTTTCATTTTCCTTGCAGCGGCGCGGCGAGCGGATGCGCATCGCGCGCCTGGGGTTTGACGGACAGCGTGAGGATCACCGCGGCGACGAGCGCGGCGCTCATGAACGCGTACGACGCGACGGGCGACCCGGTCGCCCCGTTCAGGTAGCCGACGAAGTACGAGCCGACAAACGAACCGAGCGCGCCCATGCTGTTGATCAGCGCCATCGCGCCGCCGGCGACGTTCTTCGGCAGCAGCTCCGGCACGATCGCGAAGAACGGGCCGTACGGCGCGTACATCGCGGCGCCCGCGACGACCAGCAGCGCATACGAGATCCAGAAATGCGACGAGCCGAGCGCGTACGACGCGGCGAACGCGGCTGCGCCGATCAGCAGGAACGGCCATACGAAGCCGCGGCGCGAGCCGACCTTGTCGGACGCCCACGATGCGGCAAGCATCGCGATCGTCGCCGCGAGATACGGCAGCGCGGACAGCCAGCCGGTCGCGACCATCCCGAGGTCGGAGCCGTTCTTGACGATCGACGGCAGCCACAGCACGAAGCCGTACACGCCGATGCTCCAGCAGAAATACTGCGCGCACAGCTTGATCACGGCCGGCGAGCGGAACGCCTCGCCATAGTTGCGCACGGGCTTGATCGCCGCCTGCTCGGCCGCGAGCGCGGCGTCGAGGTCGCGTTTTTCCTGCGCGGTGAGCCACGGCGAATCGGCCGGCTTGTCCTGCACGAGGAACCACCAGCACACGGCCCAGAGGACGGCGGGCACGCCTTCGGCGATGAACATATGGCGCCAGCCGAATTCGTGCACGAGATAGCCCGACACGATCGACATCCACAGCACGGTGACCGGATTGCCGAGGATCAGGAACGTGTTCGCGCGCGAGCGTTCGTTCTTCGTGAACCAGTTGCTGATGTAGATCAGCATCGCCGGCATCACGGCCGCCTCGACGACGCCGAGCACGAAGCGGATCGCCATCAGCGACGGGATGTTGCTGACCACGCCGGTGAGCGCCGCGCAGCCGCCCCACAGCACGAGGCTGACGAACACGAGCTTCTTCACGCTGCGGCGCTCCGCATAGATCGCGCCGGGAATCTGGAAGAAGAAGTAGCCGAGGAAGAACAGCGCGCCGATCAGCGACGACAGGCCCTTGCTGATGCCGAGGTCCTGGTTGATGCCGGCCGCCGCCGCGAACCCGTAGTTCGCGCGGTCGAGGTAGGCGAGGCTGTACGTGATGAACACGATCGGCATGATCGTCCACCAGCGTCGGGCTGCGAGATTGGTTGCCATCAGAATGTCTCCTTTGTTGACCGGGCTGACGCCTCAGCGCTTCGCGGCCGGAACCGGTGCGTCAGCACCGCTCCGGTCGCCTGCTTTGCCGTCCGGTCTCACGCAAAGCGGTGCTTGACGCACAAAATGAATCCGCGGATTGTGCCGTGTTCGGCCTCTCATTGCGCGGTGACGGTTTCCTCTAAGCGATCGGCGCGATTGCTGACATTTTCGAGCCGGTCGAGTGCTTCGCGCGTCGGCAAGCCTTCCGAATCGCCGATCACCTGGATCGCGAGCGCGCCGATCCGGTTGCCGCGCGCGACGGCCTGTTCGACGCTGCGGCCTTCCAGCAGCGCGCTGACCACACCGACCGCGAAGCCGTCGCCGGCGCCGACCGTGTCGACGACGCGTTCGACGCGCTCGCCCGCGACCGTGCCTTCGCGGCCGTCGGCCGTCCGGAAGTACGCGCCCTGCTCGCCGAGCTTGATCACGACGCCGCGCGCGCCCCGTGCGAGATAGAAGCCCGCGATGTCGGCCGGCGTGTCGTGCCCGGTGAGCTGCCGCCCTTCGGCGAGGCCCGGCAGCACCCAGTCGGCGAGCGTAGCCAACGCGTTCAGCGTCTTCGCCATCACGTCGGCGGACGGCCACAGCGTCGGGCGCAGGTTCGGGTCGAACGAGATCGTCTTGCCGGCCGCGCGCATCTCGCGCGCGAGCCGGAACGCGAGCTCGCACGACGTCGCGGAGATCGCCGGCGCGACACCCGTCAGGTGCAGGTGGCGCGCACCGAGCACATAGTCGGCCACGTAATCGTCGCACGACAGGTGGCTTGCGGCCGAGCCCTTGCGGAAATATTCGACGGTCGGGTCGCTGCCGTCGTCGTTGCGCGACTTCAGCTGGAAACCGGTCGGGTAACGCGGATCGACGGTCACGCATGATGCGTCGATGCCTTCGCGTGCGAGTGTGTCGAGCACGTAGCCGCCGAACGAATCGCGGCCGATGCGGCTCATCCAGCCGACCCGGAAGCCGAGCCGCGACAGGCCGATCGCGACGTTCAGGTCGGCGCCCGCGATCCGCTTCGTGAATTGCGCCGCATGCGCGAGATGGCCGGGCTCGGTCGCGACGAACATCGCCATCGCCTCGCCGTAGGTCACGACATCGAGTGCTGCTTTCATGAGTGAACTCCTCAGGATTCTTCTGCCGTCACGCCGTTGCAAGCCACGCGACGCGCCGGCATGCATCGCCCGCCAGGTCGGCCGCGTCGAACGGAAACTCGATGCCGCGCGGCGCATGCTGCGGCAGCACCGCGAGCACGCCGGTCACGAGCGGGTCGTTCGGCGCCGGCGCGGCCGCGAAACGGCGCGCGCCCTCGCCGACGACCGCCTTGCAATGAATGTATTCCACATGCGGCGCGAGCATCTGCGCGCAGTCGAGCGGCACTTCGCCCGGCCACTGCCAGTTGCCGATGTCGAACGTCATCCCGAGCGCATCGGGCATGCCCGCCGCGGCCAGCGCGTCGAACAGCCGGCGGAACTGCGCGAGCGCGCCGCCGACCGGAAGCTGGCCGTTCTCGACCACCACCCGGGCACGCGCGCCGCGCGACAGCGCGACGATGTCGGCCGCATGCGCATCGCCGGCGAAGCCGCCGAGCTGGAATTTCACGAAACGCGCGCCGAGCGCGTCGGCTTCCGCGAGCGCGTCGCGCAATGCGTCGGCGTCGAGCGCGCCCGTTTCCGTGTACAGCGAGGCCGGCGTCGAATAGACCGACCACAGCCCGTGGCCGGCCAGTTGCGCGCCGAGCGCGGCCAGCGCGCCGGGCGTCGCGTCGTCGTCCGACGCGAACAGCTCGCGCCTCACCTCGAAGCCGGTCGCACCGGATGCCGCCGCGGTCGCGACGAATGCGCTGTGGCCCTCCTGGCGCACACGGTCCATCCCGAATGCGCTCGCCACGATCACGATGTCTGCCATTTTGCCCTTTTTACCGGAATGGAACCGGTTCCATTTGCTTGAGACGGATGGTGCGCTTCGGTTCGGACACACGCCATAGAGGAAATCCCTAAGACCGGATGCCACGCTAACGCGCGCCCGACGGCGTGCATCGTGTGGCCCCGGATCGGCTTCGGCCACCTATGCGAGATCCTGCGCGAGACTCATTTCGAGGAACTGCGCGGCGACCCGCGACGGCGCGCCGCCATGCGGCACGAGGATGGAGAAATGACGCGTGAGCGGCGCGGGCGCCAATGAGCGCAGCACGAGCGCCGCATCCTGGTGACGCAGCGACATCGCGGACACGAACCCGACGCCCATCCCGGCACGCACGGCCTCCTTCACCGCTTCGACGCCCGCGATCTCGAACGCCACGCGCATCGGCGCGCCACCGTGCGCGAACGCGCGCTCGACGAGCTGCCGCACGCCGGAGCCTTCCTCGCGCAACACGAGCGGATGGGCAGCGAGCGCATCGAGCGTCACGCCCGCATCGTAGCCGCGCGCGGCCAGCGGATGGCCGGCCGGCACGATCGCGACGATCTCGTCCTCGTGCCACGCATGCACGGCCGTGCCGGACGGCAGCGCCTCGCCGGGCGGCCCTTCGATCATCGCGATGTCGAGCGACGGCAGCGCGGCGACCACGTCGGCCGTATTGCCGCTCATCGTCTGGATCGTCACGCGCGGCGCACGCGGCTGGAACGCCGCGATCAGGTACGGCAGCAGATAGCTCGCGGGCGTCGTACTCGCACCGATCCGCAGCGTGCCGGCCTCGAGGCCGCGCACCGCGTCGCGAAACGCGCGCGCCTGCGCGAACGTGTCGCGCTGCGCCTTCGCGTATTGCGCCAGTTGCTCGCCGACCGGCGTCAGGCGGATGCCGCGGCCGTCGCGCTGGTACAGCGGCTCGCCGAATTCGTCCTGCAGCAGCCGCAACTGGCCCGACACGGCCGGCTGCGACAGATGCAGCGCCACGGCGGCGTGGCTGATGTTCAGGTGCTCGGCGACGGCCGCGAACGTTATCAGTTGATCCGGGGTCATGGGGATGAATTATCGGCTTTCCGGATAGTTTACGTCACAAATCACAATTTTTCATATCGATATAACAAAATTAGGATTACAGCATCGCAACACGCTCAATTCCGATGCGCCATGTCCACTGCCCCGACTCCCCATCTCAGCCACGCCGCGCCGTCGATGCGCGGCCAGTTGAACGGCGTGCTGTTCGTCGCGCTGTTCGCCGCCGCCGTCACGAGCCTGTCCGGGCTCCCCGCGATCGCGGGGCTCGGCCTGTCGCCGCTGATCGTCGGCATCGTCGCCGGCGCGCTGTACGGCAATGCGCTGCGCGACGGCATGCCGGCCAGCTGGGCAGCCGGCGTCAATTTCTCCGCGCGCAAGCTGCTGCGCATCGCGGTCGCGTTCTTCGGGTTGCGCGTGAGCCTGCAGGAAATCGCGCAGGTCGGCCTGCCGGGCCTGACGGTCTCGGTGCTGGTCGTCGTCAGCACGCTCGTGATCGGCACCTGGGCCGGCATGAAGCTGATGAAGCTCGACCGCGACGCGGCGCTGCTGACCGCCGCCGGCAGCGCGATCTGCGGCGCGGCCGCCGTGCTCGCGTTCGAGTCGACGCTGCAGTCGAAGCCGCACCAGAGCGCGATGGCCGTGGGCAGCGTCGTGCTGTTCGGCACGCTGTCGATGTTCCTGTACCCGATCGCGTATCACGCCGGGCTGCTGAACCTCGATCCGGCCGGCCTCGGCCTGTTCTTCGGCGGCACGATCCACGAGGTCGCGCAGGTGGTCGGCGCAGCCAGCGACATCAGCCCGCAGGTCGCGCATATCGCGACGATCGTCAAGATGACGCGCGTGATGCTGCTGGTCCCGGTGCTGCTCGTGCTCGGCTGGTGGCTCGCCCGCTCGGCCCGCGCGACGGCCGGCGGTGCGCAAGGCAAGCGCAAGGTGGCCGTGCCCTGGTTCGCGCTCGGCTTCCTCGGCTTCGTGATCGTCAATTCGCTGAACGTGCTGCCCACCGACGTCACGCATACGCTGAACGTGCTCGATACCTTCGCGCTGACGATGGCGATGACCGCGCTCGGCATCGAGACGCGCGTGTCGCAGATCCGCGCAGCCGGCCCCCGCGCACTGGTGACCGGCCTGATCCTGTACGTGTGGCTGATCGCCGGCGGCTACGGGATCACCTGGGCCGTGCAGCACTGGCTTGGCTGAGCCGCCCGTCCGCAACACTTCGCGCGCCGCGCCCGACGGGATGGTCCCGCGGGCGCGGCGCGGTGCTATGCTTCGCGTCGTTTTCCATCGCCCCCTTTCAGCCGTGCTCTCGTTCCTGCTGAAGCTGCGCACTCGCGCCGAAACGCTGTTCCGCCTGTCGGACGCCCATACGATGCTGATCTGGTCGGCCATCGTCGGCGTCGGCGGCGCCTTCGCCACCATGGCGTTCCGCGAAGGCATCGACCTGATGCAGCACCTGATCTCCGGGCACAGCGGCAGCTTCGTCCAGATGGCGAAGAGCCTGCCGTGGTACGTGCGGTTCTGGATGCCGGCCGCGGGCGGCTTCCTCGCCGGCTGCGTGCTGCTGCTCGCGACACGCGGCGACAAGCCGTCCGGCAAGACCGACTACATGGAATCCGTCGCGCTCGGCAACGGCATCGTGCCCGTGCGGCAGAGCCTGTGGCGCAGCGTGTCGTCGCTGTTGACGATCGGCAGCGGCGGCTCGATTGGCCGCGAAGGCCCGATGGTGCAGCTCGCGGCGCTTGCCGCGTCGCTCGTCGGCCGCTTCGTGCACTTCGACCCGCCGCGCCTGCGCCTGCTGGTCGCCTGCGGGGCAGCGGCCGGCATCACGTCCGCGTACAACGCGCCGATCGCCGGCGCGTTCTTCGTGTCGGAGATCGTGCTCGGCACGATCGCGATGGAGAGCTTCGGGCCGATGGTCGTCGCGTCGGTCGTCGCGAACATCGTGATGCGCGAATTCGCCGGCTACCGGCCGCCGTACGAAATGCCGGTGTTTCCGGCCGTCACGGGCCCCGAGGTGCTGCCGTTCGTCGTGCTCGGCGCGCTGTGCGGCGTGCTCGCGCCGCAGTTCCTGCACCTGCTCGACGCGTCGAAGAACCAGTTCAAGCGGCTGCCCGTGCCGCTGCCCCTGCGGCTCGCGCTCGGCGGCCTCGTCGTCGGCGTGATCTCGGTGTGGATTCCGGACGTATGGGGCAACGGCTACAGCGTCGTGAACCACATCCTTCATTCGCCGTGGACCTGGCAGGCGCTCGTCGCGGTACTTGTGTTCAAGGTGATCGCGACCGCCGCGACCGCCGGCTCGGGCGCGATCGGCGGCGTCTTCACGCCGACGCTGTTCGTCGGCGCGGTGTTCGGTTCGCTGTTCGGGCTCGCGATGCAAGCACTGTGGCCCGGCCATACGTCGGCGTATTTCGCATATGCGATCGTCGGGATGGGCGCGTTCATGGCGGGCGCCACGCAGGCGCCGCTGATGGCGATCCTGATGATCTTCGAGATGACGCTGAGCTATCAGGTCGTGCTGCCGTTGCTGGTGTCGTGCGTGTTCGCGTACTTCGTCGCACGCGCGACGGGCACGACGTCGATGTACGAGATCACGCTGCACCACTACCAGGACGCGCAGGAACGGCTGCGGCTGCGCACCACGCAGATGCGCGAGCTGATCCAGCCCGCGCAGACGGTCGTGCCGCTCACCGCGAGCGTCGCCGACATGACGCGCGTGTTTCTCGAATATCCGGTGAAGTATCTGTACGTGACCGACGACGCCGGGCGCTTCCGCGGCGCGGTCGCGCTGAAGGACATCACGTCCGACCTGCTCGACAAGCGCGACACGTCCGACAAGACGGCCGCGCATTATGCGCATACGCCGTTTCCGCTCCTCACGCCCGACATGCCGCTTGCCACCGCGCTCGAACGCTTCATGGCGTTCCAGGGCGAACGGCTGCCGGTGATCGAAAGCGAAGCCGAGCCGACGCTCGCGGGCGTCGTCTACAAGACGTCGCTGCTCGACGCGTATCGGCGGATGACGGGCGAGCGCTGATGCGCATGGTGCGGCTCGGGCCTCACCGCGCCGCACCACTTCATCGCATCCGGCCTGCCACGGGTGAACACGACGCCCGCGAACCCGCTTCCCCGTCAGTCCGGCGCGCGCCCCAGCACGACCCGCGCGAAGAACCCGGCGAGCACCGCTTCGGCCGAGTCGGCCGACACGTGCTGCGGATCGGCCGTGTAAAACGACTGCACGCCGTCGCACAGGCACATCAGGCCGAACGCGAGCGTCTCGGCCGGCAACAGCAGCGGCGTGCCCGCGCGCTCGGCGAAGCGCTGGATGAATTCGGCCATCTGCAGCCGCTTGCCGTGCAGGAACTGGTTGAAGCGCACGCGAAACTTCGCGTCGCGCGCCGCCTGCAGCTTCGCCTCGCCCCACAGCAGCGAATATTCGTCGTCGCGAAACAGCGTCCGGTAGTACGCGAGCGCCATCGACTCCATCTGCTCGCGCGGACCGCCTTCCTCGAAGATCGCTTCGAAATCGGCCCGCACTGAATCATGGTCGCGCGCGAGCAGTTCGAGCAGCAGGTCCGACTTGCTGCGGAAATTCGAGTAGAACGCACCGCGCGTAAAGCCGGCCGCGGCCGCGATGTCCTCGACGCTCGCGGCCACAAAGCCTTTCTTCAGAAAAATACGATGCGCGGCATTCAGCAGACGTTCGCGCGTCTGGTCCCTGCTCTGCTCGCGAGTTAAGCGCTGTGGTTTCATGGCGCGCAGTCTAGCACCACTCCCCTTTCGGATTCATCTTTGCATTCAGATACAGGTGTGTATTAGAATTCGCCGCAGTTTCTGAAATTGTTGTCCGCGCGCCGCTGCCGGCGTCGCTTGGGGCAAGCGCCCGTCGCGCTTGCCGGCTTCGTTCCGCTCCATCTCCCCTGGGGGTTTCGTGAATCGCTCCGGTTCCCGCGCCGCGCTGCTGATCGGCGTCGCGCTCTTCGTCGCCGCCTGTCATCCGAAAGAATCCGCGCCGCCCGCGCCGCGCCCCGTCGTCGCGCTGCCTGCGCATGCCGATGCCGCCGCGGCCAAGCGCACGCTGCCCGGCGAAATCCAGACGCGCTACGCGACCCCGCTGTCGTTCCGCATCGCCGGCAAGATCGTCGAGCGCAAGGTGCGGCTCGGCGATACGGTCAAGGTCGGCCAGGTCGTCGCGCTGCTCGATCCGTCCGACGTCGAGAAAAACGCTGCGAGCGCACAGGCGCAGCTCGATGCCGCGACGCACACCCTCGCGTTCGCGAAGCAGCAGCTCGACCGCGACCGCGCGCAGGCGCATGAAAACCTGATCGCGACCGCGCAGCTCGAGCAGACCCAGAACAGCTACACGTCGGCGCTCGCGCAGCGCGACCAGGCACAGCAGCAGCTCGCGCTCGCGAAGAACCAGCTCCGCTACGCGACGCTCGTCGCCGATCATGCCGGCTACATCACCGCCGAACAGGCCGACACCGGCCAGAACGTGTCGGCCGGCCAGGCCGTCTACCAGCTCGCGTGGTCCGGCGACGTGGACGTCGTCAGCGACGTGCCCGAAGCCGCGCTCGCGTCGCTCGCGCCGGGCCATGCGGCGACCGTCACGCTGCCGTCGTTGCCTGGCCGCCAGTTCGCGGCGAAGGTGCGCGAAGTCGCGCCGGCCGCCGATCCGCAAAGCCGCACGTATCGCGTGAAGCTCACGCTCGCCGCGCCCGATCCGGCGATCCGCCTCGGCATGACCGCGAACGTCGCATTCGACGGCGCGCCGGCCGCCGGCGACGCGCAGCCGATCACGCTGCCCGCGACCGCGCTGTTCCACGACGGCGCGCAGCCGGCCGTGTGGGTCGTGCGCACGAAGGACGACACGCTCGAATTGCGCCGCGTCGACGTCGCGCGCTTCAACGAGCGCACCGTCACCGTGTCGCACGGGCTGCAGCCGGGCGAGCGCGTCGTGCTGCAGGGCGTGCATACGGTCAGCGCGGGCGAGAAGGTGCGCCCGGTCGCGCCGCTGCATCCGGAGGACTTCGCATCGTGAGCGCCCCCCGCGAAGAAGGCCGGTTCAACCTGTCGGCGTGGGCGCTGCGCCATCAGGCGCTCGTCGTCTACCTGATCGCGCTCGCGACGCTCGCGGGCATCCTCGCGTACACGCGGCTCGCGCAGTCCGAAGACCCGCCGTTCACGTTCCGCGTGATGGTGATCCGCACGTTCTGGCCCGGCGCGACCGCGCGGCAGGTGCAGGAACAGGTGACCGACCGGATCGGCCGCAAGCTGCAGGAAACGCCGGCCATCGACTTCCTGCGTAGCTATTCGCGCCCCGGCGAATCGCTGATCTTCTTCACGATGAAGGACTCGGCGCCCGTGAAGGACGTGCCCGAGACCTGGTACCAGATCCGCAAGAAAGTCGGCGACATCGGCTATACGCTGCCGTCCGGCGTGCAGGGCCCGTTCTTCAACGACGAATTCGGCGACGTCTACACCAACATCTGGACGCTCGAAGGCGACGGCTTCTCACCCGCGCAGCTGCACGACTACGCGGACCAGTTGCGCACCGTGCTGCTGCGCGTGCCGGGGGTCGGCAAGGTCGACTATTTCGGCGACCCCGACCAGCGGATCTTCATCGAGGTGAACAACGCGCAGCTCACGCGCCTCGGCATCTCGCCGCAGCAGCTCGGGCAGGCGATCAACGCGCAGAACGACATCTCGTCGGCCGGCGTGCTGACGACCGCCGACGATCGCGTATTCGTGCGGCCGAGCGGCCAGTTCGACAACGTCGACGCGATCGCCGATACGCTGATCCGCATCAACGGCCGCACGTTCCGGCTCGGCGATCTCGCGACGGTCAAGCGCGGCTACGACGATCCGGTCGTCACGCAGATGCGCGCGGCCGGCAAGGCGGTGCTCGGCATCGGCGTGACGATGCAGCCGGGCGGCGACGTGATCCGGCTCGGCAAGGCGCTCGACGCGGAATCGAAGGACCTGCAGGCGCGCCTGCCGGCCGGCCTCAAGCTGGTCGAGGTGTCGAGCATGCCGCACGCGGTCGCGCATTCGGTCGACGACTTCCTCGAGGCGGTCGCCGAAGCCGTCGCGATCGTGCTGGTCGTGAGCCTCGTGTCGCTCGGCCTGCGCACCGGGATGGTCGTCGTGATCTCGATTCCGGTCGTGCTCGCGGTCACGGCCCTGTTCATGTACCTGTTCGACATCGGGCTGCACAAGGTGTCGCTCGGCACGCTCGTGCTCGCGCTCGGGCTGCTCGTCGACGACGCGATCATCGCGGTCGAGATGATGGCCGTGAAGCTCGAACAGGGCTACAGCCGCGCGCGCGCCGCCGCGTTCGCGTACACCAGCACCGCGTTCCCGATGCTGACGGGCACGCTCGTCACGGTGTCGGGCTTCCTGCCGATCGCGCTCGCGAAATCGAGCACCGGCGAATACACGCGCTCGATCTTCGAGGTGTCGGCGATCGCGCTGATCGCGTCGTGGTTCGCGGCCGTCGTGCTGATCCCGCTGCTCGGCTACCACATGCTGCCCGAGCGCAAGCGGCAGGCGCACGAAGCACACCTGCCCGACGACCACGAGCACGACATCTACGACACGCGCTTCTACCGGCGGCTGCGCGGCTGGGTCGACTGGTGCATCGAGCGGCGCTTCGTCGTGCTGCTGATCACGGGCGCCCTCTTCGTCGTGTCGCTGATGGGCTTCTCGCTGGTGCCGCAGCAGTTCTTCCCGAGCTCCGACCGGCCCGAGCTGCTGGTCGACCTGCGGCTGCCCGAGGGCGCGTCGTTCGCGGCGACGCTGCGCGAGACCGAACGCCTCGAAAAGGCGATCGACAAGCGCCCCGAGATCGATCATTCGGTGAACTTCGTCGGCAGCGGCGCGCCGCGCTTCTACCTGCCGCTCGACCAGCAGCTGCAACTGCCGAACTTCGCGCAGTTCGTGATCACCGCGAAATCGGTCGAGGATCGCGAGAAGCTCGCGACCTGGCTCGAAACCACGCTGCGCGACCGGTTCCCGGCCGTGCGCTGGAGGCTGTCGCGGCTCGAGAACGGCCCGCCGGTCGGCTATCCCGTGCAGTTCCGCGTGAGCGGCGACAGCATCGCGACGGTCCGCTCGATCGCCGAGAAGGTCGCGGCGACGATGCGCGGCGATGCGCGCACGGTCAACGTGCAGTTCGACTGGGACGAGCCGGCCGAGCGCTCGGTGCGCTTCGAGATCGACCAGAAGAAGGCGCGCGAGCTGAACGTCACGTCGCAGGACGTGTCGAGCTTCCTCGCGATGACGCTGTCCGGCACGACCGTCACGCAGTACCGCGAGCGCGACAAGCTGATCGCGGTCGACCTGCGCGCACCGCAGGCCGACCGCGTCGATCCGGCCAAGCTCGCGGGTCTGGCGCTGCCGACGCCGAACGGCCCGGTGCCGCTCGGCTCGCTCGGCCGCTTCGAGCCGACGCTCGAATACGGCGTCGTGTGGGAACGCGACCGCCAGCCGACCATCACCGTGCAGTCGGACGTGCGCGCCGGCGCACAGGGCATCGACGTCACGCACGCGGTCGACGCGAAGCTGAACGCGCTGCGCGCGCAGTTGCCGGTCGGCTATCAGATCAACATCGGCGGCTCGGTCGAGGAAAGCGCGAAGGCGCAGAACTCGATCAACGTGCAGATGCCGCTGATGGCGATCGCCGTGTTCACGCTGCTGATGATCCAGTTGCAGAGCTTCTCGCGCGTGCTGATGGTCGTGCTGACCGCGCCGCTCGGGCTGATCGGCGTGGTCGCCACGCTGCTGCTGTTCGGCAAGCCGTTCGGCTTCGTCGCGATGCTCGGCGTGATCGCGATGTTCGGGATCATCATGCGCAACTCGGTGATCCTGGTCGACCAGATCGAGCAGGACATCGCGGTCGGCCACGGCCGCGTCGACGCGATCATCGGCGCGACGGTGCGGCGCTTCCGCCCGATCACGCTGACGGCCGCGGCCGCCGTGCTCGCGCTGATCCCGCTGCTGCGCTCGAACTTCTTCGGGCCGATGGCGACCGCGCTGATGGGCGGCATCACGAGCGCGACCGTGCTGACGCTGTTCTACCTGCCTGCGCTGTACGCGACGTGGTTCCGCGTGAAGCGCGACGAACGCGACCCGCAGGACGGCCCGCCGCATGACGGCAGCACGCCGGCCGCGCCGTCGGGAGCCTGACCATGGATGTGTCGATGAAGCTGAAAACCCAAGCCGTGCGCGCGCTCGCGGCCGCGAGCCTCGCCGGGCCCCTGGCCGGCTGCGCGTGGTTCGCGCCGAGCGGCGAGCCGCCCGCGATGCCGTCGCCCGCGCATTACGGCGCGGTGCCGCAAGTCCAGCAGACCGTGTCCGCGCAAGGCGTCGCGCAGCAGTTCGAAGTCGGCGCGCAGCCGGTGCCCGACTGGTGGAAGCAGTACCGTTCCGATGCGCTGAACGCGCTCGTCGACGAAGGGCTGCGCAACAGCCCGACGCTCAGTGCGGCGTCGCACTCGCTGGATGCCGCGCGCGAGCAGTTGCGCGGGCAGATCGGCAGCTCGATGCTGCCGTCGATCGACGCGGTCGGCCAGGCCACGCGTCAGCGTGCGCTCGGCGTGCCGATTCCGGCGCTCGGCGCACCGACGCTGCTGTACGACACATTCGTCGGGCAACTGCAGGCGAGCTACACGGTCGACCTGTTCGGCGCCTCCCGCTTCGCGAACCGCGCGCTCGCGAAACGCGTCGACGTCAGTGCGTTCCAGCTCGAATCCGCGCGGCGCGCGCTGGCCGCGAACATCGTCACCGCGTCGATCACGGTATCGGTGCTGAACGCGCAGATCGACACGACCGAGCGGCTCGTCGCGCTCGCGAACGACCAGGCGCACGACGCCGAACGCCGCTACGCGCTCGGCTCGGCGTCGCGCAGCGACGCGCTGAACGCGCGGCAAAGCGCCGACACGTTCGCGGCAAGCCTTCCCGCGCTGCGCCAGCAGCGCGACTCGGCGCGCCATGCGCTCGCGGTGCTGGTCGGCCGCACGCCCGACCGGCCGCCGGCCGATCTCACGCTCGCCGATCTGCACCTGCCCGAACAGGTGCCCGTCGTGGTGCCGTCGGACCTGCTGCAAAGCCGCCCGGACATCCAGGCGGCCGACGCGGGGCTGAAGGCGGCCGCTGCCGAAGTGGGCGTCGCGACTGCGCAGATGTTCCCGCAACTTTCGCTGTCGGCGGCGATGGGCAAAGGCGGCTTCAGCTGGCCGACGATGCTGTCGGGCGCCGGCGCGATCTGGAACGTCGGCGCGTCGCTGAGCCAGCCGATCTTCCACGGCGGCGCGCTGCTCGCGCAGCGCCGCGCGGCGAAGGCCGCCTACGAAGCCGCGGTCGACCAGTACAAGCAGGCCGTGCTCGGCGCGTTCCAGAACGTCGCCGATTCGCTCGCGGCGCTCGAGCATGACGCGGAGGCGCTCGACGCATCGTCGCGCGCCGCGCTGTCCGCACGCGGCGCGTACGACGACGCAGCCGCCCGCGTGCGGCTCGGCGCGCTGCCGCCGTCGGCCGCGCGCGCCAGCGAACTGCAGTACCGCAACGCGCGGCTCGACGAGATCCGCGCGACCGGCGCGCGGTTCGCGGATACCGCGCGACTCTATCAGGCGATGGGCACGCCGCCGGCCGACAAGGCCGATCAGTCCGGCAAATCCGGCAAATCCGGCAAGGCGGCCGGCGACAACGCAACCGGCAAGGAAGCGCGCGCCGCCACGCCCGACACCGCGCCTTCGCCGCAATAAGCCGGCCCTTCGATCGGGCGCGCGCGGTCAACCCGTCGCGCGCCCGATTTCCGATCTTCCGCTTGACCCTCACGTAGCGTAACGTTCGAGACTCCAGTGTGCGTACCGAACGGAGGAACGAATGCAGCTGAAAGTGGGAGAACTGGCGAAACGCAGCGGGCTGACCGTCCGCACGCTTCATCACTATCACGCGATCGGTCTGCTGACGCCTTCGGCACGTGCCGACAACGGCTACCGGCTGTACGACCGCCACGACATCGCCCGGCTCCACCAGATCCAGGCGCTGCGTCGCTTCGGACTGTCGCTCACCGAAATCGGCGACTACCTGAACCAGCCCGGCACCCCGCTCGTCGATCTCGTCGCGAAGCAGATCGCGCTGCTCGACCGTCAGCTCGCGCAAACCGCGCAGCTGCGCGAGCGGCTCGTGAGCCTGCACGCGCAGCTCGCCGCCGGCACGGAGCCGGAGCTGGCCGATTGGCTCACCACACTGGAGTTGATGACCGTGTACGACAAATATTTTTCCGAGGAAGAACTCGCGCGCATGCCGATGTACCGAAAGAGCCAGGCGGGCGACGCGGAATGGATCGCGCTCGTCGGCGAGGTCCGCGCGCTGCACGACGCGGGCGTGCCGCCCGAGGACGAGCGCGCCCGTGCGCTCGCCGGCCGCTGGATGGCGCTGCTCGTGCGCGACACGAACAACGACCCTCGGCTGCTGGCGAAGTTGAACCTGATGCACGAGCGCGAACCGGCGATGCAGTCGAAGATCGGCATTTCGACCGCGCTGCGCGACTATGTGCTGCGCGCGACAGCCGAAACGAAGATGCGGATCTTCGAGAAGTATCTCGCGCCGGACGAGATCCGCTTCATGCGCGCGCACTACGGCGAACGCGCGATGGAATGGCCGCAACTGATGGCCGACGTGCGCGACGCGATCGACGCGGGCGCGACGCCCGATTCGCCGGAAGGTCGTGCGCTCGCGCAGCGCTGGCTCGACCTGTTCTGCAGCTATGCGGGCCACGATCCGGCCACGCACGCGAAATTCCGTCACGCGATGATGAACGAGCCGGCGCTGACGAAGGACGCGTGGGTCGACGATACGCTGCTCGGCTTCATCCGCGAGGCGATGGCACAGTTGGTGCCGGCGCGCTGATCGCGTGATGCCCGGGCGGGTGCGTGGCGGTTTCGCGCGCCGCCCGGGCGGGCCGTCACGGTAGCCGGCAGCCGGTCCGGCCGACGGTCGATCGCGCAACGGGACCGCCGCGCAACCCGCGCACACGCACCACGGTTCGAGCCGCACGCTTCACCACTTGCAGCCCGTATCGCGAACCGCATCCAGCGCGAGCATCGGCAGCGCAAGCAAGCCTGCGCCCGAATATGCGCTTCGGCAATCGGCGCGACGCGCCCCCGACATTCCGCCTGCCAGCTTTTCGTCGACCGAATTGCGGCGTGACGCCGGGAGTCCGGACGATGCGCCCAACGCGCCGACGGCCGCGGCCGCTGGACTGTGCGGCGTCGCGCGCCGCGCGCCGATCGTCGCCAGATCGCGCCCCCAGTCGAGCTCGGGCATTGACGCACGCTCCGACCGGCTTTCGCGCTGATCCGGCGTGCGGGTTGCGCGCGCCGTCCTTTGCGTGTCCGACGCGCGCGGCATTTCGGACAGCGAACGTGTCGCGATGCGCGGCGTCGCCGCAGCGCCGGAGCGGCGCGCCGATTCACGCGTGCCGGGTACGCGTGCGTCAGGCGCGGTGCGCCCGTCTGCCTTCGTCGCGCGCGCATGCTCCGGCGTAACCGGAATCAACCGGACGCTCAGCGCGATCCTGTCCGATTCGTCGATCTTTTTTGCAGCCGGGCCGGCCGCCGTCGGCATCCACTGAAGCGCGAACCATCCGAGCACGTGGACCGATAAAGCGACCACCGCGGCGACTGCAACGATCCCCGACCGGCGACGCCGCGCCGCATCGGCAGTCCGCCGTGGCGGCACGTCAATCCGGCTCGCCACCGCCGTCATCGCTGAACGCGAGCAGGTCGCCGGGCTGGCAATCGAGATAGCGGCAGATGGCTTCGAGCGTAGCGAAACGGATGCCCTTGACCTTCCCCTGCTTGAGCAACGACAGATTCTGCTCGGTGATGCCGACCGCCGCCGCGAGATCTTTCGAGCGGACCTTGCGGGTCGCGAGCATCACGTCGAGCTTGACCACGATCGTCATGGCGGGCCTCAGACGAACTGCCGATGTTCGGCGTCGAGTTCGCTCGCCTGCCGGAGGATATGCGCGATGACCGCAATACACGCCGCGGTAAACAACGCGACGACGTAAGGCATGCTGAAGCCGATGCTGACCACGCGATGGCCGACCGGCTCGCGCATCGTCGCCCACACGCTCAGGAGCGGTTCGCACAACAGGCTCAGCAGCACCCACAGGCCGATCGCACGGCCCGTCTTGCCGAGATGGCCTGCCGCCTGCGCGGAGAAATAGTCACGGCGCGCATAAGTCCGGAACAGCGCGCGCAGATGGCGCAGGCCGTTCGCGAGCGCGACGAGCGGCACGCTCGACAGCAGGATGCCGACCGCCTTTTGCCACCACGGGAAAGCAGCGACATCCACGTGCAGGTTCGACATTACCGAGTCGGTGAGGCCGAATACGAAACCGGGCCCGGAGTCGGCCGCGCTCAGCGACGGAAACGCCCAGCAAGCAGCGTTGAGCACCAGCATGGCGACGATGAACCACAGCGTGACGGCAGCCATGCGTTGGCTGATGCGGGCAATACGATCGGAATGCATGCGACATCCTCTTCGATGGTGGCGAACACGCATCGATTGTACGTCGATAATTATCGTAAAACGATAATTATTTTTCGTATCGCATGAATTTATGATTGCCGAGCATATTCGTCATCGATACGTAGGAACACCCGCTCACCCGCCGCGCGTGCCCAGCCCGAGCGCCTTCAACCGCCGGTACAACGTGCGCTCGCTCATCCCCGTGCGCTCGGCCAGCGCCTTGCGCGTGCCGGTGAATTCGCCGGCGATCCGCACCAGTTCGGCATCCGTCAGCGCGCCCGCCGCGCCCGCGCCATCCTGCTGCGTCGCCGATGCCGCCACGAGTTCGGCCGGCAGATGCTCGACCCGGATCGTCCCGTCGTCCGCGAACAGGCATGCGCGTTCGAGCACGTTGCGCAGTTCGCGGATGTTGCCCGGCCATGCATACGCGTCGAGGCACGCGCGCGCGCTCTCGGTCAGCACGAACGGCCGGGCCGCGAACGGCCGCGCGCCCGCATCGCCCGCGTTCGCGCGCGCGTTTGCGATCCGCCGCAGGATCGATTCGGCGAGCAGCGCAACGTCGCCCTGCCGTTCGCGCAGCGCCGGCAGCGGAATCGGAAACGCGCTGATCCGGTAGTAGAGGTCCTGCCGGAACCGGCCGTCGTCGATCATCTCGCGCAGCGGCTTGTGCGTGGCCGCGACGAGCCGGAAATCCGCGCGCAGCGCCTCGACGCCGCCGACGCGCCGGAACGTGCCCGACTCGATCAGCCGCAGCAGCTTCACCTGCATCGGCAGCGGCACGTCGCCGATTTCGTCGAGAAACAGCGTGCCGCCCTGCGCGGTCTCGACGAGGCCCGGCTTGCGCTGGTTCGCGCCCGTGAACGCACCCTTCTCATAGCCGAACAGTTCGCTCTCGAACAGCGTCTCGGCGATCCCCGAGCAATCGACGACGACGAACGGCCCCATCGCGCGATCGCTCGCCTCGTGCAGCGCGCGGGCGAACAGCTCCTTGCCGGTGCCCGACTCGCCGAGCAGCAGCACTGGCAACAGCGACGGCGCGACGCGCTGCAGCGCGCCGAGCGCCGCGTTGAACGCGTCGGCGCCGCCGACCAGCCCTTCCGCGCTCGGCTGCGCGGACGCGCTGCGCACCGTCGTCAGCCGCTCGACATACGCGATCACGTTGCCGTCCGCATCGAAGATCGGCCGCAGTTCGACGTCGACGTGCTCGGGGCCGCGCGGCGTGTGGTGGATGTGCAGCACGCGGTTCAGCCCGCGCGATTCGAGCGCCTGCTTCATCGGGCAATGCTCGCCGGCCTGGTCGCACGGCACGTCGTAGTGATGCGAGACCTGGAAGCAATGCCGGCCCACGTGCTCGACGCCCGCCACGCCGAACTGGCGCCGGTACGCATCGTTCGCCGCGAGGATGCGGTAGTCGGGATCGACGACGATCATCGGCTGCGGGTCCTGCTCGAGATAGGCGACGAGCGCGCGAACGTCGGGCGTGACATCGCGGCGCGGCGCGGGAACGATCGGGATGGTGTCGTGCGGATTCATGCGGACGCTCGGTGACGGTTCTGCCGGACGGACTGCCAGGCAGGCCGCCAATTCTGCCACGACACTGCCAGATATGGCAGTCCGCCTGCTCGACCGGCTGGCGCCAACGCCCGTACAGCGCCACGGCCGCGCCGAAAACCCGAGCCGAATCAAGTCTCTGGCCCATCGGCCAGCGCCGCGGTACCGGTTGGCACGGTTCTTGAGTTAGAGATCCCGATTGCAAATGCAGAACCCGATCGAGGACACCCCGTGAGCAACGCCCCCACGCTGTCGGTCGAAGGCTTTTTCGACCCGGCAACCCACACCGTCAGCTATCTTCTGCTCGATACGGCGAGCCGCGCGTGCGCGCTGGTCGACAGCGTGCTCGACTACGATCCGAAATCCGGCCGCACGCGCACCGCCAGCGCCGACCGGCTGATCGCGCGCGTCGCCGAACTCGGCGCGACCGTGCACTGGCTGCTGGAGACGCACGTGCATGCCGACCACCTGTCGGCCGCGCCGTACCTGAAAGCACGGGTCGGCGGCCGGATCGCGATCGGTTCGCACGTGCGCCGCGTGCAGCACGTCTTCGGCACGCTGTTCAACGCGGGCCCCGGCTTCGCGGAGGACGGCCGCCAGTTCGACCGGCTCGTCGACGACGGCGACACGCTCGCGCTCGGCGCGCTGACGATCCGCGCGCTGCACACGCCGGGCCACACGCCCGCGTGCATGACCTACTGCGTCGACGACGCGACGCAGCGCGCGGCGTTCGTCGGCGACACGCTGTTCATGCCCGACTACGGCACGGCCCGCTGCGACTTCCCGGGCGGCGACGCGCGCACGCTGTACCGCTCGATCTCCCGCGTGCTCGCGCTGCCGCCCGACACGCGCCTGTATCTGTGCCACGACTACCAGCCGGGCGGCCGCGACGTGCAGTTCGTGACGACGGTCGCCGAGCAGCGCCGCGCGAACGTGCACGTGAAGGATGGCGTGACCGAGGACGATTTCGTCACGATGCGCACCGCGCGCGATGCGACGCTCGACATGCCGGTGCTGATGCTGCCGTCCGTGCAGGTCAACATGCGCGCCGGCCACCTGCCGGAGCCCGAAAACAATGGCGTGCGCTACCTGAAGATTCCGCTCGACGCGATCTGAGCGCCGCCGCCCCCAACCGAGAACCCCGACATGACCACCATCCGCAAGCTGACCGACGCGCTGTCGGTCTCGCCGCAGATCGCGGCGGCCGACCTGCCCGCGCTGCACGCGGCGGGCATCCGCGCGATCGTCTGCAACCGGCCCGACGGTGAAGGCCCCGACCAGCCGACCGTCACCGAGATCCGCGCGGCCGCCGCGCCGCTCGGCATCGACGTGCATTATCTGCCGGTCGATACGGGCAAGGTGACCGACGACCAGGCCGCGCAGTTCGGCGCGCTCGTCGCGTCGCTCGACGGCCCGGTGCTCGCATACTGCCGCAGCGGGATGCGCTCGGCCACGCTGTGGGCGCTGTCGCAAGCGGGCCAGCGCCCGCTGAACGACATCGTCGCGACGGCCGACGCGGCCGGTTACGACCTGCGCGCGCTCGCGTCGCGCGTCGCGCAAGGCGGCAGGCAGGCGGCGCCGGCCGTCGATGCGCGGCACGACATCGTGATCGTCGGCGCGGGCGCGGCCGGTATCGCCGTCGCATCGAGCTTGCTCGCGCGCGACGCGTCGCTCGACATCGCGGTGATCGATCCGGCCGACGTCCACTACTACCAGCCGGGCTGGACGATGGTCGGCGCGGGTGTGTTCCGGCCCGAGACCACCGCGCGCCGGATGACCGACTTGCTGCCGCGCGGCGTGCACCGGATCCAGGCCGCCGTCGCCGGCTTCGAGCCCGACGCGCACACGGTCGTGCTCGACGGCTGCCGGCGCATCGGCTACCGCAAGCTCGTCGTGTGCCCGGGGCTCAAGCTCGACTGGCACGCGATCGAAGGCCTCGCCGACACGCTCGGCCGCAACGGCGTCACGTCGAACTACCGCTACGATCTCGCGCCGTACACGTGGGAGCTCGTCCGTACGTTTCGCGGCGGCAACGCACTTTTCACGCAGCCGCCGATGCCGATCAAGTGCGCGGGCGCGCCGCAGAAGGCGATGTACCTGTCGTGCGACCACTGGCGGCGCGCGGGGCGACTCGAGGCCGCGAACGTCGAGTTCCTGAATGCGGGCGGTGCGCTGTTCGGCGTGGCCGACTACGTGCCCGCGCTGATGGAGTACGTGAAAAGCTATGACATCGCGCTGTCGTTCGGCCACAACCTCGTCGCGATCGACGGGCCCGCGCGCCGCGCGACGTTCGTGCGTGCGCTACCGGACGGCGGCAAGGAAACCGTCGTGCGTTCGTTCGACATGATCCACGTCGTGCCGCCGCAGAAGGCGCCCGACTTCGTGCGTTCGAGCCCGCTCGCCGACGCGGCCGGCTGGATCGACGTCGATCCGGCGACGCTGCGGCACAAGCACTTTCCGGACATCTACGCGCTCGGCGACGCCACCAACACGACCAATGCGAAAACGGCCGCGGCGGCCCGCAAGCAGGCGCCCGTCGTCGCGCACAACCTGCTCGCATCGCTCGGCCGCGCGCACGGCGACGCCGCGTACGACGGCTACGGCTCGTGCCCGCTTACCGTCGAGCGCGGCAAGATCGTGCTCGCCGAATTCCTGTACGGCGGCAAGGTCGCGCCGACCTTCCCCGCATGGCTGATCGACGGCCGCCGCCCGTCGCGGCTCGCGTGGCTGCTCAAGGAACGCGTGCTGCCGCCGCTTTACTGGAAGGCGATGCTCAAGGGCCGCGAATGGCTCGCGAAGCCCGCGATCGCACGTTGAGCGGAGCCCGATGACGTCATGCTGATTTCCCTCGTGCTGGGCGGCTTCGTCGGCGCCGTGCTCGGCCTGACCGGCGCCGGCGGCGGCATTCTCGCGGTGCCCGCACTCGTCGTCGGCATGAGCTGGCCGATGCAGCAGGCCACGCCCGTCGCGCTTGTCGCGGTAGCCGGCAGTGCCGCGCTCGGCGCGCTCGAAGGCTTCCGCCGCGGGCTCGTGCGCTATCGCGCCGCGCTGCTGATGGCCGTGGCCGGCGTGCCGCTGACCACGCTCGGTGTGCGGCTCGCGCACGTGCTGCCGCAGCGCCTGCTGCTCGCACTGTTCGCGCTGACGATGCTGATCGTCGCCGGCCGCCTGCTGCGGCAGGCGCTGCGACACGCGAGCGTCGACGCGGACGCATCGCCGCTGTGCGTCGGTCGCGTGAATCCCGATACGGGCCGTCTCGTGTGGTCCTGGCCGGTCGGCTTCGCGCTCGCGTCGACCGGCGCGGTAACCGGCCTGATGACGGGGCTGCTCGGCGTCGGCGGCGGCTTCGTGATCGTGCCGATGCTGCGCAAGTTCACGAACGTGTCGATGCACGGCATCGTCGCGACGTCGCTGATGGTGATCGCGCTGGTCGGCACCGGCGGCGTGTTCGCGACGCTCATGTCGGGCACGCGCGCGCCGCTCGACGTGACGCTGTGGTTCACCGTCGCGACCGCGCTCGGCATGGCCGCCGGACGCGGTGCGTCGCGGCACCTTGCCGCGCGACACGTGCAGGCCGGCTTCGCGGCCGTGCTCGTGTGCGTCGCGCTCGGAATGCTGGCGAAGGCGGCGTTCGGCGTGTGAGCCTCCGGCGGCTGCCGGTCAGCGCCGCCAAACAAAACGCCCGGCCCGACTCGTCGTCGGCACCGGGCGTTTTTCGTTGCGGCCGCAATCTGCGCGTCAGGTCGCGAACCCCGCCATCCGCTTGCGCTCCTGGCGCAGCATCACGAAGTTCGCGATCACGACGCCGGCCGTCACCGCGACGATGAACAGCGTCGCGAGCGCGTTCATCTCCGGGTTCAGCCCGAGGCGCACGCGCGAGAACACGACGAGCGGCAGCGTCGTCGAGCCGGGGCCCGACAGGAACGCCGACAGCACGAGGTCGTCGATCGACAGCGTGAACGACAGCAGCCAGCCCGCGATCAGCGCCTGCGAAATCAGCGGCAGCGTGATCGTGAAGAACACCTTCAGCGGCGTCGCGCCGAGATCGAGCGCGGCTTCTTCCAGCGACGGATTCAGCTCGCGCACGCGCGACTGCACGATGATCGCGACATACGAGATGCACAGCATCACGTGGCCGAGCCAGATCGTGAAGATGCCGCGCTCGGCCGGCCAGCCGATCCACTTCGCGAGCTCGATGAACAGCAGCAGCAGCGAGATCCCCTGGATCACCTCGGGAATCACGAGCGGCGCGTTGATCATCCCGCTGAACAGCGCGAAGCCGCGAAAGCGCCCCATCCGCGCGAGCACGAAGCCGGCCCACGTGCCGATGAACACCGATGCGAACGCGGTCAGCACGCCGATCTTCAGCGACAGCCACGCGGCCGTCAGCAGCTCGTCGTCCTCGACGAGCGCCGAGTACCAGCGGAACGAAAAACCCGACCACACGGTGACGAGCTTCGACTCGTTGAACGAATAGACGATCAGGCTGAGGATCGGGATGTACAGGAACGCGAAGCCGGCAAACAGCACCGCGAACTGCAGGTAACGATTCGGCTTCATCGACGGGCCTCCTGCTCCTTCGCCTGGAAGTGCTGGAACATCGCCATCGGCACGAGCAGCAGCAGCACCATCGCGCAGGTCACGGCCGACGCCATCGGCCAGTCCGCGTTGTTGAAGAACTCATTCCACATCACGCGGCCGATCATCAGCGTGTTCGCGCCGCCGAGCAGTTCCGGAATCACGTACTCGCCGACCGCCGGGATGAACACCAGCAGGCAACCCGCGATGATCCCGTTCTTCGACAGCGGCAGCGTGATCTGCACGAACGCCTTCCACGGTTTCGCGCCGAGATCGTATGCGGCTTCCAGCAGGCGCAGGTCCATCTTCACGAGGTGCGCGTAGAGCGGCATCACGAGAAACGGCAGGTACGAATACACCATCCCGATGTACACCGCGTAGTTCGTGCGGTACAGCTCGATCGGCGTATGGGTCAGGCCGATCCACATCAGGAAGTTGTTCAGCAGCCCGTTGTTCTTCAGGATGCCGATCCATGCGTACACGCGGATCAGGAACGACGTCCAGAACGGCAGCATCACGCCCATCATCAGCAGGTTGCGGGTCGCCGGGTTCGAGCGCGCGATGTAGTACGCCATCGGATAGCCGATCAGCAGACACAGCAGCGTCGTGACCGCGGCCACCCACACCGAGTTCACGTAGGTCGCGAAATACAGGCTGTCCGTGAACAGGAACGCGTAGTGCGACAGGTTCAGCGCGACGTGCACGACGCCGTCCGCGTACGACGCGAGCTCCGTGTACGGCGGGATGCCGAGCTGCAGCTCCGCGAAGCTGATCTTGACGACCAGCACGAACGGCACGAGGAAGAACAGCACGAGCCACGTGAACGGCCCGGCGACGACCGCCGTGGCGCCCGTCAGGTTGAAGCGCCGCACCGGCCACTCGAGCAGGGACTTGAACGCGCTCATGACGTCAGCACCACGCCTGCGGTCGCGCTCCAGCGCACGTAGATCTCGTCGCCGAGCGACGGCGTGTCGAGCTCCGAAATCGCGAGGCTCGACACGTTCGCGACCACCGTCTTGCCCGCGTCGAGCTTCACGTGATACAGCGAATAACCGCCCATGTACGCGACATTGCCGATCCTGCCGCGCGCCCAGTTGAACGCGCCTTCGGGCGGCTTGCGCGTGAGCGCGATCCGCTCGGGGCGCACCGACACCGTGACCGGCATCCCGAGCGGGCCCGAGATCCCGTGGCTCACGTACAGCCGGCTCGGCAGCTCCGGCGATTCGATGTACACGTGGTCGGGTTCGTCCTCGACGGTCACGCCGTCGAACAGGTTCGTCGAACCGATGAACTCGGCCGAGAAGCGGCTGCTCGGATATTCGTAGACCTCGTTCGGCGAGCCGATCTGCACGATCTGCCCTTCGCTCATCACCGCGAGGCGGTTCGCCATCGTCATCGCTTCTTCCTGGTCGTGCGTGACCATGATGCAGGTGACGCCGACCTTGTTCAGGATGTTGACGAGCTCGATCTGCGTGCGCTGGCGGATCTGCTTGTCGAGCGCGGACATCGGCTCGTCGAGCAGCAGCAGCTTCGGGCGCTTGACCAGCGAACGCGCGAGCGCGACGCGCTGCTGCTGGCCGCCGGAGAGCTGATGCGGCTTGCGCTTCGCGTACTTGCTCATCTGCACGAGTTCGAGCGCCGCATGCACGCGCTCCTTCAGCTCGGCCTTCGGCACGCCTTCCTGCTTCAGGCCGAACGCGACGTTCGACTCGACCGACATGTGCGGGAACAGCGCATACGACTGGAACATCATGTTCACGGGCCGCTTGTACGGCGGCATCTGCGCGAGGTCCTCGCCGTCGATCAGGATCTTGCCCGACGTGACCGTCTCGAGGCCCGCGAGCATCCGCAGCAACGTCGACTTGCCGCAGCCCGAGCTGCCGAGCAGCGCGAACAGCTCGCCTTGGCGCACGGTCAGGTTGACGCTGCGCACGGCTTCGGTGTCGCCGAATTTCTTCACGACGTCGACGATCTGGACAAAGTTCTCGGCGCGCGCATTGGCGCCGGAGGAGGAAACGGAGAACGGTGCGCCCGCGACCGGCGCACCCGACTGGCTATTCATGATGTGCTGCTTCTCTCCTGCGTTTGACGAACAAAGCCCCCGGGGGCACCAGGGGCTTCATGACTGCTGGGGAACGCCGGCTCGCGTCAGCGGCCCGATTTCAGCTCCGTCCACAGACGCGTCTGCAGGCGCTGGATTTCAGGCGGCAGCGGCTTGAGCAGGAACAGCGTCTTCACGACGTCGGCCGGCGGGTAGACGGCCGGATCGTTCGCGACGTCGGGCCGCACGTACTTGCGTGCCTCGGCGTTGGCGCTCGGGTAGTACACCGCGTTCGTGATCGCCGCGTGCACCTTCGGATCCTCGATGTAGTTGATCCACTGCAGCGCGGCATCCTTGTTCTTCGCGTCCTTCGGGATCGCCATCACGTCGAACCACACCGGCGCGCCGCCCTTCGGAATGTAGTACTCGATCTTGTATGGCTTCTTCGCCTCGATCGCGCGATGCTTCGCGATCACGACGTCGCCCGACCAGCCGAACGCGAAGCAGATGTCGCCGCCGACCAGATCGTTGATGTAGCCCGACGAGTTGAATTGCGTGATGTACGGGCGGATCTTCTTCAGCACTTCCATCGCGGCCTTGTAGTCGGCCGGGTTCGTGCTCATCGGATCCTTGCCGATGTAGTGCAGCGTCGCCGCGAACATCTGGTCGGGCGCGTCGAGCACCGACACGCCGCAGGTCTTCAGCTTCGAGATGTTTTCCGGCTTGAACAGGATGTCCCAGTTGTCGAGCGGGACCTTGCCGAGCGCCTGCTGCGCCTTGGTCATGTTGTACGCGAGACCCGTCGTGCCATACGCCCAGGGCACCGAGTACTTGTTGCCCGGGTCCGCGCCCGCGACCAGCGCCATCAGTTGCGGATCGAGGTACTTGAGGTTCGGCAGCTTCGACTTGTCGAGCGGCGCGAAGATGCCGGCGGCGATCTGCTTGCCCGCGTAGTTGCTGGTCGGCACGACGATGTCGTAGCCCGAGCTGCCCGTCAGCAGCTTCGCCTGCAGCGTGTCGTCGCTGTCGTAGTTGTCGTAGCGGACCTTGACGCCCGCCTGCTTCTCGAAGTTCGGGATCGTGTCCTTCGCAATGTAGTCCGACCAGTTATAGACATTGAGCTGCGTATCCTTCGCCGCTGCCGCCGATGCACCCACGCAGAGCGCGAGCGCTGCGAACCGGCCCACTACTTTTGCTTTCATCCCGTTCTCCCTCCGGCCGGACCGTTTGTCCGGCTGCCGTCTGCCTCGTCACGGCGGCGCATTCTGGTGCTCCGCCCCTCGAAAACCCCGAAAACTACCACCATTCGCGCTCCGTCACAAAAAAATCATGCCGGTGTCGCGCAAACGGAACAGATTACCGCCGCCGGCCAGTCAGGCCGCTCGTGCGGTTGGGTATTCCGAGGGGAATTCTATCGGGTAATCGACGGCTGTCCACCGGGAAAAACAGGCAGCGGCGCAACCGCGTTCGCCGGCTGCGTGAATTGCGCGCCCGACGGCCGGGCACGCCGCCGTTTCACCGGTGAAATCACGGCGTACCTCGCGCCTCGCGCCCCGGCGCCGGGCCGATCGGCCACGATGCATTAAAATGGCGGCTGACGATTCAACTGCGCGAACCCTTCCGATGGCCTCCAATCTCCACGACCTGCCCGACAGCCCCTGCATCGGCGTGTGCTCGACCCTCTTCGACGAAGTCTGCAAAGGCTGCGGCCGCACGGCCGCCGAAGTGTCGAACTGGGTGTTCCTGAGCGACGACGAGAAGCGCGCGGTGTGGGAACGCATCACGCGCGAAGGCACCGCGATGCGCTTCCAGTACGACAAGCTGTAAATCCGCCGCGCATAAAAAAAGCGGCATGCCGACCGCCATGCCGCGAACCCCAACTCTGTTCTTTTCCTGCCGCGTCTAGAACTTCATCCCGACGCCCACGCCGACGATCAACGGATCGATGTGCAGCGTGCCGATGCCCTTGTCGCCGAGCGTCGCATCGGTGCTCATCCAGATCTTCTTCACGTCGACGTTCATGAACACCTTCTTCGTCAACTGCACGTCGACGCCGAACTGCAGTGCGGGGCCGAAGCTGCTCTTGTTGATCGACACGCCCTCCCCGCCGACGTTGAGCCCGTTGTTGTAGAAGTACGTGTAGTTCAACCCGGCGCCGACGTACGGACGCACCTTGCCGGCATGGTTGAAGTGATACTGCAGCAGCAGCGTCGGCGGCAGCACGCCCACGCCACCGAGGTTACCGAGGCTCGACGTCACCTGGTGCCGCGACGTGCCGAGGATCAGCTCGACGCCGAGGTAGTCGCGGATCATGTACGTGAAGTCGAGCTCGGGCACGATCGCGTTGTTCACGCCGACGTTGAGCGCGCCGAGCGTGTCGCTCGCGCGCTCGTTCGGCTGGATGCTGATCGCGCGCAGCCGGACCAGTACGTCACCCTGGTTGATGCCGTCGCCCGGCGACGCCGCGTGCGACACCGACGGCATCGCGACGAAGCTTGCCGCGACGGCGGCAGCGGTGACAAAAGTTCGAATCGTTTGATGCATGGTACGGACCCCCAAAGAATGGTTCCCATTCTCCTCGTAGGGTCTTTTCGTCATCTTGATATTCGTCAAGCCAGCGTAAACGTGGGACGGTTTGCCGCAGGCTCGGTCGCACGGCCCGTCAGCAGCAGGTCGAGCAAATCGCGCACGCTGCGGATCGCGCGGCCGAACGGCAGCGCTTCGCGGCCGCGGAAGAACAGCCCGTTCGCGACGTCGCCGCGCAGCGCGGCCGCCAACCGCGTGTCGATGCAGAAATGGCCGAACTTCTCGATGCCGTCGCGCAAGCCGCATACGCTCAGGCATTCGAGCGCGGTCGGGCAGCGCTGCTTGAATGCGCCGAGCTTGTTGCGGATGCGCGTCTCGTTGCGCAGGTAACGATCGAGCCACGGCGTCTTCACCGCGCGCGCGGGCAGCCCCGTCACGCTGACGAATTCGACGATGTCGTCGGGCGCCGCATCGGCGAGCACGCGCTTGAACTCCGGATGCGCATCGCCCTCTTGCGTCACCGCGAACGGCGTCCCGACCTGCACGCCGTTCGCACCGGCCGCGAGCGCCGCACGCACCATCTCGTGACTGTTGATCCCGCCCGCAACGATCAGCGGGATCGTGTCGCGCGCGAGGCCCAGCGACGCCATCACCTGCGCGGTCTCGTCGAGCACGCGCGCGAAATCGAAGCGCGCGTCGTGCATGTCGTCGATCTGCGTGACGCCGAGGTGGCCGCCTGCGTGCGCCGGATGCTCGATCACGATCGCATCGGGCAGGCGCCCCTTCTTCATCCACTTCTTCAGCACGAGCGCGATCCCGCGGCTGTCCGACAGGATCGGGATCAGCGCGACGTCGTGTCCTTGCGTGAGATCGGGCAGATCGAGCGGCAGGCCCGCGCCCATCACGATCGCATCGGCGCCTTCGTCGCACGCGACTCGCACGTAGTCCGCATGCGCGCTCACCGCCTTCATCACGTTGACCGCGATCATCCCGCGCCCTTCGCCGTAGGTCTTCGCGAGACGGATCTCGCGCGCCAATGCGTCGAGGTTCGCGGCCTCGAGCGTCGCGCGATCGGGCTGCGCACGACAACGCGCGAGCAGATCCGCATGATGGTGGCGCAGGTCGATGCTCGCGATCGTGCCGAGCGCGCCTTCGCGGGCGACGCTGCCCGCCAGCCGGTGCGCGGAGATGCCGACGCCCATGCCACCCTGCACGACAGGCAGCAAGGTGCGGCCGCGTATCGTCAGCGGCGGAAAGGAAGTGCGTACGGTCATCGGATACCTCGTCGGAACATCGGAACCGCGATGATCGACGATTCACCGCCGCGCACCTTGACGGCCGTCAATAAAAAACGGCACGCGAGCGTGCCGTTTCCGGTTCATGCGGTGCGAAACGCTCAGGCCGGCTTCGCTGGCTTCAACTGCATCGACTTGTACTCGAGATACTCTTCGAGCCCGTACACGCCGTTCTCGCGGCCGTGCCCCGACTGCTTGTAGCCGCCGAACGGCGCGGCGCCGTTCCACGTGCCGCCGTTGATGTCGACCTGCCCCGTGCGGATGCGCCGCGCGATGCCCATCGCGCGTTCGTCGCTGCCGGCCCATACCGCGCCGCCGAGCCCGTACGGCGAATCGTTCGCGATCTGCACGGCTTCGTCTTCGTCGCGATACGTGATGATCGACAGCACCGGCCCGAAGATCTCTTCCTGCGCGATCGTCGATTTCGGATCGACACGACCGAACACGGTCGGCTTCACGAAGAAACCTTTCGCGAGCCCTTCCGGCAGGCCCGTGCCGCCCGTCACGAGTTCCGCGCCTTCATCGATCCCGCGCTGGATGTACGCCTGCACGCGCTGCTGCTGCACGGCCGACGCGAGCGCGCCGAGGCGCGTTGCGTCCTGCCGCGGATCGCCCGCGACGTATGTTTCGGCCGCGGCCTTCGCAATCTCGCGCGCCTCTTCGTAGCGCGTTTCCGGCACCAGCATCCGCGTGTGCGCCGAACAGGTCTGCCCCGCGTTCAGGTAGCACGCGTTGACCGTGCCCTTCACCGCCGTCGCGAAATCGGCATCGTCGAGGATCACCGACGCCGACTTGCCGCCCAGTTCGAGCGCGACGCGCTTGACGCCCGCGGCCGCCAGCTCGGCCACGCGCTTGCCGGCGCGCGTCGAGCCCGTGAACGACACCATGTCGACGTCCGGGTCGGTAGCCAGCACTTCGCCGACGACCGGGCCGTAGCCGCACACGAGGTTGAACACGCCGGCCGGCAGGCCGGCTTCGTGAATCGCTTCGGCGAGCATGAATGCGTTGAGCGGCGCGACTTCGGACGGCTTCAGGACGACCGTGCAGCCGGCCGCGAGCGCCGGCGCGACCTTCAGCGTGACCTGGTTGAGCGGGTAGTTCCACGGCGTGATCGCCGCGACCACGCCGACCGGCTCGCGCACCACGAGCGAGTTGCCGACCCGCGCCTCGAATTCGAACGACTCGGCGAGCTTCGCATATGCCTTCCAGTTGTAGATCGGGCCGCCGACCTGGATCGCGCGCGACAGCTTGATCGGCATCCCGACCTCGCCGGTGATCGACTGCGCGAGTTCCTCGCTGCGCGCCTGCAGACGCTCGACGATCTTGCGCAGATAGCCCGCGCGCGTCGCGGCCGGCGTGGCCGCCCACGCGTCGAAGGCCGCGCGCGCCGCGCGGATCGCGTCCTGCGCGTCGGAGGCGATGCCCTCCGGAATCCGGCCGATCACGGCCTCGGTGCCCGAGTCGATCACGTCGATCGTGCCCGTTCCGGCCGGTTTGCGCCATGCGCCGTCGATATAGAACTGGTCGTAGATTTTCATCGTGTTCCGTCTCCTGTCGGGCAGAGTTGGCGCTTTAGCGCTTATGGCGGCGGGAGCAGGTACTCCAGCCCCATGCTTCGCGGGGAAGCCGACATTCTAGCGAGCGTTGCGGTCGACTGGTGTGACGATTGACAGCCATTCGAAAGGACTCCGGCCTCTGCCGCACCCTCGCTGCGCCGTCGGCGTGAGCGCCGGCCCGGCGTCCGCCATGCCGCTGCGGTGTCAGCATCCGCCCGGGTGCGCGGCCGGGCCCGCATCGTGCTATGTTTTTATTATCGGCACCGGCCCATTGCGACCGGCGCCGCCCGGAATCGACGCATTTCGTGAGCGCTGCCATGTCCGACGCATCCCATACCCTCGGCTCGCAAGACCGCCTGGAGCTGCTTTGCTGGCTCACCTGCGGCAATCTCGGCGCGTTTTACCTCAACGAATCGTGGCCGGACGCCACGTTCCAGGTCCAGGCCGCGCACCGCTGGCTCGACCGCCATCACCGCCAGGCCGACTGGCTCGCGATCGCCAAGCTCGCGGCGCTCGCGCAGGACATCGCGAAGCGGCACGCCGGGTTCGTCGACGCGCCGTGGGCGCGCGACGCGGTCGAGGAAATCGTCGATACCGACGATCTCGACTATCGGGCAAAACTCGTGCAATGGGTGTACGACGACTGCTGCAAGGCGCTCGCGGACAAGCGGCTGGCCGATTGAGTCGCATATCGAGCCGCATATCGAGCCGTACGCGTGCGGGCCGCGGCACCGCTTCGCGCGACGGTCTTGTCGTCGATGCGGAAGTAGCGGCCGGACTGGCTGACGGGGTACGGCGCGCCAGCACCGCCCGCTGCACCGGCACGCGCAATGCGCGCTGTTGCGCTTACAGCAGCGACTTCGCCTGTGTCAGCACCTTGTCGCAGATCTGCCTGGTCACCTGCTGTTTCAGGCCACCGCCGCTCAGGTCGAGCTTGCTGCCGTTGCCGGCGTCGAGGATCCCGCTCGCGCCGCTGGTATAGCCGCTGTCGGTCGACGCATTGCCGCCGAGCCTGCCGAGCAGCGCGTCCTTCACCGACGATGCGCTGCCGGACGCGCCGCCGAGATAGTTGTTCTGGATACAGAACTGCAGCAGGCCCGCGACGTTGCCGGTACTCCCCGGCATCAGCGACGAACCGCCGCCAGTCAGTGCGCCGCCGAGGTTGCCGAGGTTACCGAGGTTACCGAGCGCACTGCCTGCGCTGCCGCCCGAGTCGCCACCACCGCCGACCTGTTTCAGGACATCACCAAGCTGCGCATGAGCCACCGAAAACGGCCCGAGCAATCCGATCAGCGCGCCGGCAACGATCGCGCGGTATAGACGTGCATTCATGTGAAGCCTCCTGGCTGTGACTGCATAAGTGCCTCGAATCGAATCAAAGGATACCCAATCAACCGGTGCATGACAGCCTTCGTGCGCGGCCTGAAACGTCAGGCATCGTGATATCGCCGCGATTTGACAATGCTTGACGGGATGCCCGCGCAGCATGCGCGGCCGGTTCGATGCGCGACAGACTGCACTCGCGCACGATCGCCATTGCGTGTCGCCGGTACATGCGATGCGTCATAGAATCGTCGTCGCCTGCCGTCCGGACCATCCGGCCCGATACAAGTACACGGGCAAGGCGTACACGATGCCCGGCGTGAAGGCCATCGCGGGCGTGATGGGCAACGACGACGAACGCGTCGATTTCCGCGCCGGCAGCCGGCTGCTGATCGTCGCGGGCTGCTTCAACGACGATTGCGGCGACGACAACGCGAAGGCGGCCCGGTTCTTCTACGAATGGACCGGCACGCGGCTGCGTCCGGTCGGCACCTGTCCGCTGGTCGTTGCGCCAGTCGAATAACCGGCGACCGATTCGCGCAGCACTCGTGAAAACCGTCACGCTACCGGCGCGTGTGCCCCGTCGCCGCATGCCGTGACGAACACGACCGCGAGCACCACGCCGATCGACACGAACGGCGCCGCCGGATGCAGTTCGTACAGCATCGTACCGGCCAGCGGCGCGACGACTATGCTGAGCCCTTGCGCCATCGACATCGCGCCCGCGCACGCGGCCTGCTCGTGCGCTTCGACTCGCGTGCTCGCGAGCGCTGCGACTGCGGGAAACGCGGCGCCCAACCCGCACGCCGCCACGAAGTAGCTCGCGCACAGCAGCAGCGGGTACGCGGCCTCCGCGGCCAGCGCCGACACGAACCCCACGCCCCCCGCCAGCGCACCCCAGCGCAGGCACTGGAGCGGCGCGACCGCACGCAGGCGGCCAACCAGCGACTGTGTCGCGATCAGCCCGATGCCGGCGCTGCCGAGCGCGTAGCCGACCACCATCGACGCGTCGCCCGTCCGCACGTGCAGCCGGTCGATCGCGTAAAAGCCGAGCACGCTGTTCGCGATCATCACCGCGCTGTATAGCGCGAACGCGCTGCACCACGGCAGGCGCAGGCGCGGATCGGTCGGCTTCAGCCGGGGCGGCGCCTGCCGCACCGCATGCGCGCCGTCGTCGCGCAGCCGTCGCAGCCCCGCCAGTCCGGCGAGCGGCAGCAGCGCGAAAACGGCGAGCGCGAGCGTCATGTCGATCCCGGCCAGCCAGCCCGCGAGCGGCGGCGCGAGCACCATCCCGATCGCGCCCGCCGCGCCGAATCGTGCGATCGCGGCCGCGCGCCCCGTGGCCGGTGTCCGGTCCGCGATCCACGCCATGGCCGCGACTGGCAACCCCGCATAGCAGCCGCCCATCGCCGCGCGCGTGACGAGCAGCGCGACAAAGCCCGCCCATACCGGCGGCACGGCGCTGCCTCCGTCGCGCAATGCCCAGCCGACGTAGCCGGCCAGCAGCAGCGAACTCGCGACGAAGCCGCCGATCGCCGCACGCATCGCCGGCAGCCGCCCGCGGGTGTCGGCCGCGCGCCCCCAGCGCGGCGCGGCGATCATCCACACGAGCCCGACGATGCCGATGATCGCGCCGACATGCAGCGGCTCGAGATGCATGCGCCGCGCCATCGGCCCGGCGATCGTGACGAATGCGTAGGTGCCGGCCACCATCGCGAAATTCACGAACAGCAGCGGCAGGAAAGACACGCCGGCATCGGCCGGCGTGGGCAGGGAGTCAGCGGAAGTCATCGACATAAGGTGTTCCGATGAAAAAGGTAAGCGTCGTGCGTCAGTGCGAATGGACGCCGGCACCGCGTGGCGCGGCGCATCGGGCACGGGCAGCCGCGCACCGACGCGCTGTCGTTCCTCGTGACACGCCAACGCGAACGCGCCTGCCGCGCCTTGTTCGGCACAGGCCGGGATGTATTTCATGACGATGCTCCGGAAACGGCAGGCAGCCGGACCGTCACACACCGAGCGTCGCGTCGCCGGTCGCCTCCAGCGTGCGCGCCAGCACGACCTTGTCGAGCTCGCCCGCGCGAATCCTGGCGACCGCCTGCGCGACCGCGTCTGCATAAGCATCCGCGGACGGCACCTCGCGCGTCGCGTAGCGCGTGCCGGCCGGCCCGGCTGCCCGCTGCGCGCCGAGCGGCCGCGCGCGCAGCATCGTGCGCGCGACC